>CAJQRK010000022.1 GCA_905612305.1 uncultured Flavobacteriales bacterium
GCTTTATTATCAGTGGTAAGTATGAGTGCACAAATTACTTTTTGTGAAGATTTTGAATCTTTAACTGTAGGAAATAAAATTGCAGAAACTTCTCCTTCTTGGAATACTTGGGGAGAACTTATGACGGGAACCGTAGCTCCTTTTGTTGATGATGCAGCTATAAATTCTAATCAAGCAGCTAACGGTTTTAATTCTTTATATTTTCGTCCTACTGCAGCAGCTGGACCAGAAGATGTTGTGTTGATGTTTGATCCTACATTAAACATTACTCAATCCAACCTTTCTTCTTTATCAACACCTTATGTTGCTGGAGATTTTGTTTTTACCCAAATGATGTATGTTAGGGCTGGCGCTGGCGCATACTTAAATTTCCAAGCTGAAAATATTCCAGGAACAAGTTGGGCGTTGGAGGTTAATTTTACTGATAATGGAACTCAAACAGGTGATATTATAATGAGTAATACTAGTAATACGTCTTTTACTGCAGAATATCCTGTTGATACTTGGTTTGAATTAAAATTTGACATAGACCTATCTAATAATAATTGGGAAGTATTAATTGATGGAGTTTCATATGGATCATTTGCAAATTCTATAAATAAGATTGCTTCTTTGGATTTATACCCAAGAATAAATGATGAGTTTTATATAGATGATGTTTGTTATAGTTATACTCCAGCAACACTTCCTCTTAATAATGGACAGGTTTCAAATATATCAACCATTGCAGGCCTTGTAGGTCAAGCAAGATATCCTTCGGTAGAAATAAGAAATTTTGGAATAGACCCAATTTATTCATGTGATGTTACTTTTGATTATAATGGAATACAAATGACAGAAAACCTAACTAATATTGGTACTGGTTTTGGGCTTCTATCTCTAAATTCCATGCAAGTTGATTTCCTTAATCCACTAATATTAATTGCAGGCACAAATACAGCAACAGTAACAATTTCAAATGTTAATGGAGTATTAATCGATGATGATCCATCAGATGATATAATGACAACACAAATAACCGCCATTACTCCAGCTGCAGGTAAGCTTGTAATAGGAGAAGAAGCAACAGGTACATGGTGTCAATGGTGCCCAAGAGGTGCGGTTGCGCTTAACTGGATGGACCATGACTATGAAGGATATTGGCAGGGAATTGCAGTACACAATGGAGATCCTATGGCAGATCCTGATTATGATAACGGAATGGCGCCTTTTATTGGAGGCTATCCAAGCGGATTAGTTGATAGAGGATCAGATATAGACCCTTCAGCGTTTAAACAAGATTTTTTACAAAGAATAGTGATTGAACCAAAAGGAATTATTACAAATGGAGCTGAATTAAATGGAAATATATTAAAAGTTTCTTTAACGGTTAATTTTCAAACAGCGGTAAGCGGAAATTACAAATTAGCCTGTGTTATAGTAGAAGACAGCGTTACATATGCACCAGGAGCACCAGGACCAATAACTGACTGGTATCAAGCAAATGCCTATAGTGGGGGTGGAGCAGGACCACTCGTAGATGTGGATGGAGCTGATTGGGCTAATATGTCATCAAACGTTCCACCATCATTAATGATTTATCGTCATGTAGGTAGAAGTATTGCACCTTCTTTTACGGGAGAACCTTTAAACGAAACATCTTATAGTGTGGGGGATGAAGAAACTATTTGTTATGAGTTTACATTAGATCCTTCTTGGGATCAATCTCAAATTCATATTGTAGGAATGTTGTTAGATAATAGCAATATAATTGATAACGCATCTTCAGAAAGCATTGATAACTCTATTGTCGTGGGATATACTGATTGCTTAGGACCATCTTCAACTGCCACTGAATTAAACGGTCCGGATAGAATAAATATTTATCCTAACCCAGCAACTGATAATATTTACATTTCAAACTTAACAGAAGCCACTACATTAAAGGTTTATGATGTAAACGGTAAATTAGTTTTAGAGGCGAATGTTTCAAACAAAGAATATATAAATATTTCAACACTTACAAAAGGAATGTATCAAATTAAATTTAAAGGTAAAGACTGGAGTGAAACAAGAAAACTAATTAAAGAGTAATTAAACTAAAACAAAATCCATTTGCTTTCTTTCTAGGTCAGCTTTTTGGATTTTAATTTTAACTTTTTGCCCTAGTTGGTAGCTAACTTTTGTTCGGTATCCAATTAGGGCATATTTTTTTTCGTCAAAAACATAATGATCATTTTTGATACTACTTACCTTTACCAACCCCTCACATTTATTTTTTGTAATTTCAATATATAATCCCCATTCTGTTACACCAGAAATTACCCCATCAAAAACTTCCCCTATTTTGTTTTTTAGGAATTTTACCTGCATGTATTTTATAGAGTCTCGCTCAGCTGATGAGGCAACTTTTTCCATTTCAGAGCAATGTTTACAGATTTTTTCTAAAGCTTCTTTATCCGTTGATCTTCCACCATCAATATAATGTGACAACAATCTATGAACAATTAAATCAGGATAGCGCCTAATAGGAGAGGTAAAGTGAGAATAGTAATCAAATGCCAATCCATAATGACCAATATTATCGGCTGTATAAACCGCTTTAGCCATTGATCTAATGGTTAGTGTTTCCACCATTCTCTGTTCGTTTTTACCCTTCACATTTTTAAGTAAACCATTAAGGGATTGGGATAACTTACCCGTAGAATCATTATTAATAGAATACCCAAACTTTTTTACAATATTATTTAATGTAGCTATTCTATCACTATCAGGGGTGTCATGCACTCTATACACGAAATTTTTAGCCTCTTTTTTGGGAAAACCAATATGTTTAGCGACTGTTTTATTCGCCAACAACATAAATTCTTCTATCAAATGGTTGGTAGATAAACTTTCTTTAAAATAAACATCAATCGGGTTATTGTTATTATCCAAAACAAAATTAACCTCAGAGCTTTCAAAATTGATTGATCCATTTTCCTGTCTTTTCTTTTTTAAAATTTTAGACAATTTATCCAACAGTAAAAGCTCAATATCTAGCACACCCCTTTTATTATCTATTACATCTTGAGCGGTTTGATAGGTAAACCTCACGTCAGAATGAATAACAGTTTTACGAACCGAATAATCAATCAAATTTGCTTCTTCATCCATCTCAAAAAGCACAGAATAAGCCAAACGATCAACATTTGGTTTTAAAGAACAAATATTATTAGAAAGCACCTCGGGAAGCATAGGGATCACCCTATCTACCAAATAGACAGAAGTAGCCCTTTCAATAGCCTCCGCATCAATTACCCCACCCTGTTCTACATAAAAAGAAACATCAGCAATATGCACCCCAATTTCCCAATTTCCATTCTTTAATCGTTTAACCGATAACGCATCATCAAAATCTTTTGCGTCTTTAGGGTCAATAGTAAAAGTGCAAGTCTTTCTTAAATCAAGTCGCTTTTTAATTTCACCTTCTGAAACTCTTTCTATGATTTTATTGGCTACTTTTTCTACTTTTTCAGGAAATTGTGGAGCAAACCCATAATCATACAAAATAGAGTTAATTTCTGTGTTATGATCATTAACATCTCCAATAACATCAACAACCCTTCCAATTGGATTTTTATACTTTTCATCCCAACCCTCAACCCTTACCACCACTTTTTTATTCAAGTATTCTTTTTTTATTGTTTTAGGAGGAATAAATACATCAAAAGAAACTCTTTTATCATCTGTAATTAAAAAGTAGTGGGATGAAAAAGAATCAATAACCCCAACAAAATTAGTTTTTTTACGACTAATCACCCTTACAACCTCTCCTTCTTGTTTGTTTTTCTTTTTAGGAAAAAGCAATATTTCAACTTCATCCCCAGCAAGAGAAAATAAACTATGTTCTTTTGGAATAAACACCTCATTCTCTTTATCTAATTCAACATACACCCCCCTACTGTTTGTGTTTTTAATAACAGAAATAAAGGAGGATGTTTTTTTTATCAACCTAAAAGAACCAACAGGCTCTTCATTTAAAACTCCAGATAATGCCATTTCTTTCATCACATCAATTATCTGAATTTTTACCCCCATTTCCGTAATGGCTAATTTTCTACTTAACTCTTTATAATTTAACTTTTTGTTAGGGTTTTCTCTAAAAACAATTAGCACTAAGTCAAATAATGTTGACTTTGAAAAATCTTTTTTATGGTTTTTCTTCTTTTTCTTCTTTTTCATAATCTATACGGACAAAAATATGTTTAATTTTACCAAGTGAAACAATTTAAAAGCAAACATATCATTATCTTAATGTTAAGCGCTTTAACGCTAAGCTCCTGTAGAACAAAAAAAACATTTAACGGAACATCAACATTAAAGTGTGCTGATTATGATGGGTCTTCATCAGTATTAAAAGAGAAAAAAAAATCTAAATGGAGGTTAGTGCTGTATAAAGATGGAAAAAAAGTAGGAGGAAACTCAAAAAAAGGGAAATAAAACTACTTAAAAAGAAAAACTAAACACACACAAAACGAAACAAGAACAAATTCATACTCGTTTATAGGTTACACGCAAAACGACTATGAAACAATTTTTTCTAATATTATTTTTAGTTCCTATTTTATTATTTTCCCAAACAGAGGTTAAAGCAATATTTAATAAAAACAACTCTCCTTTAAAAGAACAAACCATTACGTGTGTAAAAACAGATCAATCGGGATTAAGTTGGATAGGAACCCTAGAGGGATTGTTTTGTTTTAATGGCAAAAAATGGATTAAATTAACAAAAAAAAACAGTAAACTTCCATCAAATAAAGTTTTATGTATTGAAATAGAAAAAGAAAAGAAGTATATTGGCACAACTAATGGGTTGTTGATTATCAATAATAATAATTGGGAAATATATAATACAAAAAACAGCAACCTCCCATCTAATAAAATAAGAAAAATTAAAATTGATAATAGTAGTACCGCTTGGTTAGCAACCTCAAAAGGACTTGTAAAATACAAGAAAGAGTTTGAAAGCGTTTTAAGCAGCAAAAAAACAGGGATTAAGAATGACGACTTTATATCATTAGATATTGATCAAAACAATAAAAAATGGATTGGAACCAACACTGGGTTATACAGCTATAATGATAAAATTTGGAGAGTGTTTACAAAAAAAAACACA
>CAJQRK010000023.1 GCA_905612305.1 uncultured Flavobacteriales bacterium
TTCATTAATGTTATATTGCTCAAAAATCCCATAAGCCATAGCACTAATTGTATGCTCATTTTGCAGCAATAACTCTTTAAAATAATTTTCATGATCTAAAAAACGTTCTATTGACAAATGCTGTTCATTTTCAGGCAAATCCTTGTATTTTTCATCTAGTATTAACCCTCTTAAAACAGTTGCATCATGTTCTTCAAAAAAACTATTTAGGTGTTCTAAGTTACCCAAATAAATTATATTTCTGAACCAATCTATATCAACATCAGTCAAATTAGGATTTTCTTCCAAATTATTATTGTTATTGATAAAATCCTTAATTTCAACAAAACCTTCCTTAATTACATTATTGAGAAGGGTCACATAAATTGCAGCTGCAATATTTGCTTTTACCTTTTTCTTTTTTGACAATAATCCTAAAAATTTGATCATATTTTATTTTAGATTAAAATGTATTTTTGCTTCTAACATAATTTGCTCTCCAATTGCCAAGCAAGCGGTTGCTGCTGGTGAAGGTGCATTCAGTACATGTATATTCTTTTTGTTTTTAATTATTTTAAAATCATCTATCACCTCTCCATTGTCACCTAAAGCCATGGCTCTCACACCACTTCTTCCAACAACAATATTGTCCATTTTTAATAATGGCATCATCTTTTGTAATTCCTTCAAAAATAATGATTTTGAGAAGGCTCTTTTGTATTCATTGAGTCCAAATTTCCAATGATTTATGAACAATCGCCAAGTTCCTGAAAAACTCAAAGCCCGAAGGGTATCTTTTAAATTGAAATCTGTTTTACTATATCCCTCTCTTTTAAAAGTAAAAACAGCATTTGGCCCACATTCGATTTTACCACCTATCATACGTGTAAAATGAACTCCCAAAAATGGAAATTCAGCATTAGGGACTGGATAAATTAAATTGTTTACTTTACTTTTTGCTTGCTCAGTCAATTCATAATAATCCCCTCTAAATCCAACAATTTGCATATTCAACTTTATTTTATCTTTTGCTGCTAATCTATCTGCAAATAAGCCACCACAGAAAATAATATGAATTGCCTTAAAAGTTCCTTTTGACGTTTTAATCTCAGAATTATTGTAATTCTTTACCTCACAATTAGTGATAACTTCACTGCTATTATTGATTAATTTTACTTTTTCAGCAAGTTTATTGACAACTTCTTTGTAATCAATAATTCCAGATTCTGGAACCCAAAGTGCTTTTAAGCCTTCAACATTCGGTTCAATCTTTTTAAATTCCTCTGGGCCTAAAATCGATAACCCCTTCAATCCATTCTTCTCTCCATTAGTTCTTAACTGCTCCAACCTTTCTTCTTCCTCCTTATTAATAGCCACAACAATCTTCCCGCAAATATCATACTCCACATTATTCTGCTCTGCAAATTGAATAAGATCCTTCCTTCCTTCCACACAATTCTTTGCTTTTAATGATCCGTTTTTATAATATAGTCCTGAATGAATCACTCCAGAATTTCTGCCAGTTTGATGAAAGGCTAATTCCTTTTCTTTCTCAAAAACCACTAAATTTAAGTTAGGAAAATTCAATTGCAATTTATATGCAGTTGCCAATCCAACTATACCACCACCAACAATTGCTATATCAAATTCTGTTTTTTTCATCAACCAAAAATAAAGAAAGTCTATTTATTAAGTGTAAATACTCTAGATATATTAAACCCAAAATAAACATCACCATTTAGCCATTCTCCAGTAGTTTTAGTAATAAATTCAGGATCAATCATAGCGGGAGAATTACTCAAATGCAACTGAAAAACGTGCCCTCCAGTTTCAATATCAAAACCTAATGACAAAACATTATTATTTCTTTTGTCATTTAATTGATAAAAATATTCAGCATTTACAGAGATACGTTTTGTAAGCTTTTGCCTTCCTCCAAAACCAATTGCATATTTATCGTTGAATTCATCCTTAGTTTCAACCAAATTATAATGCACCATAGTTGGAGATAGTTGCAAAGTCAAACCACGACTTATCTTTCTTGCAAGCAAGATTTGATTTGCATAGGAAAGGTGATTAGCTAACAAAAAACCTTCTTTCTGCGCTTCAGAATATTGCCATTGTTTAAGATAAATTGAAGAATTTGCAGCTATTGTAAAAGGGAACCCGCTTTTTACTTGTCTTCTCAATTTTATTTTGGAATGAGCATCAATAGTTTTAAGGCTAGAACTTCTGCCAATACCAACTGCCAGCCAATTTTTTAATCCATAATCAAAACTTAATCTTACTTGAGAAAAATCTAGTCCATACAAATTATATAAACCAGAGTTAAGCGTACCAAACCTATGCTGAATATTAAATTGCAATACACCTTTTGCTGGCAATTCTACCGACTGTCCGTTCACTACTTTTGTTCCTTTAAACAAAAAAGAAACATATATTGGATCATCATCACTCGCTAACATATTTAGCAAATTATCTTGAGCATTTGCAAAAAATGATGAAACTAATAAAGTAAATATCATTAACTTTTTCATTCCCTTTCT
>CAJQRK010000024.1 GCA_905612305.1 uncultured Flavobacteriales bacterium
CTTTTAAAAATAACTATTATGAATAAAACATTACAATTATTAATCGTTGGTTTTGCGATTGTTTTGAGCTCATGCTCTAATGATGCAACTGACAAAACACCAGAAACAGAAATGGAAAAAGTAAGTTACAGTTTAGGCGTAAATGTGGCAACAGGAGTTAAAGCACAAGGACTAGACACTATTGATGCAAATGCAGTAGCAAAAGCATTTAAAGATGTATTTGAAGGAAATGATTTAGATATTTCGGAAGAAGAAAGCATGCAAGTATTGCAAGATTATTTCGGAAAATTAGCTGCTGAAAAAAGTACTCAAGCAGGAGAGGCAGGATCAGAGTACCTAGCTGAAAATGCTGCAAAAGAAGGAGTAATAACAACTAAAAGTGGATTGCAGTATGAGGTCTTAACTACAGGAGCTGGAGCAAAACCAACTACTGCTGACCAAGTAACCGTACACTACCATGGCATGCTAACTGATGGAACTGTATTTGACAGCTCTGTAGATAGAGGTGAGCCTGCAAAATTTGGCGTAACTCAAGTAATAAAAGGGTGGACTGAAGCTTTGCAATTAATGAGTGTTGGTGACAAATGGAAACTTACTATCCCTTCTAATTTAGCATATGGAGATAAAGGAGCGGGAGGAATGATTGGTCCAAATGCAACTTTAGTATTTGAAGTAGAACTTTTAGAAATTAACTAATTGCCTACAAAATAGACATAAAAAAAGCCGCGCATTCTGCTCGGCTTTTTTTTATTTAACTATTTAATACATTTAGCTAATCAATAGACAAATAAATTATTTTTGACGGAAATAAATTTGAATTGGAACGCCTGAAAAATCAAAATGTTGACGCAATTGATTTTCAATATAACGCTTATACGGGTCCTTAATATATTGCGGCAAATTAGCAAAGAATACAAAAGTTGGCGTTTCAGTTGGCAATTGCATGCAGTACTTAATCCTAATATATTTTCCTTTAGTTGCCGGTGGCGGATGCTGCTCAATTAAAGGTAACATCACTTCATTGAATACAGAAGTAGCAATTTTTTGTGATCTATTTTTATGCACTTGAATAGACGCCTCTAAGCCTTTCAATAATCTTTGCTTATGCAAAGCAGAAACAAATACAATAGGCACATCCGTAAAAGGCGCTATTTTTTGTTTTATTTCTTCTTCTACTTTTTTAGCCGTTTCAGTTGCTTTATCTTGTAAATCCCACTTATTCACTAAAATAACAATTCCTTTTTTGTTTTTATCTGCAATATGAAATATACTCTGATCTTGGGCTTCAAATCCTCTTGTTGCGTCAATTACATGAATACAAACATCAGAGTGCTCAATAGCCCTAACTGAACGCATAACTGAATAAAATTCTATATTCTCATGTACATTTTTCTTTTTCCTAACCCCAGCTGTGTCTACTAAAGTAAAATCAAAACCGAATTTATTAAACTTAGTATTTAAAGAATCACGAGTAGTACCGGGAATATCAGTTACAATATTTTGTTCCTTTCCAATTAAAGCATTAATAAAAGATGATTTGCCAACATTTGGCCTTCCAATAACTGCAAATTTTGGAGTTTCATCATTGTCTGGTTCTACATCATCATCAAAGTGTTTTAATAATTCATCCAACAACTCTCCTGTTCCACTACCGCTAATAGAAGAAAATGGAATGTATTCGCCAATACCTAAATTAAAAAACTCAACTGCTTGTTCAAGCAAACTGGTATTATCTACTTTATTTACCCCAAGTACAACTTTTTTATTGGATTTTCTGAGCAATTCAACCACTGCCTGATCTAAATCAGTAATTCCTGCTTTTGCATCAACTAAAAACAAAATTACATTTGCTTCATCAATAGCCAATTCAACTTGTTTTCTAATTTCAGATTCAAAAATATCATCACTTCCATGTACATAACCCCCAGTATCAATTACTGAAAACTCGCGCCCATTCCATTCTGTTTTTCCATAATGCCTATCACGCGTCACTCCACTTTCTTGATCAGTAATGGCTTGTCTACTTTCAGTAAAACGATTGAAAATTGTGGATTTACCAACATTTGGCCTTCCTACTATTGCTACTATATTACTCATTATTCGTATCCGAATTTTTTTAACTGCTGGTTATCATTTCGCCAATTCTTTTTTACCTTCACTGGAGTTACTAAAAATACTTTTTTATCTAGCATTTTTTCTATATCTCGTCTTGCTTCAGAGCCAATGCGCTTTAATCCTAATCCTTGATGCCCAATAATAATTCCTTTTTGACTCTCACGCATCACATAAATTATCGCTCTAATTTTAATAATTTCTTCTTCTTCAAAAAACTCCTCTACTTCTATCTGTACAGAATAAGGAATCTCTTTTTTATAATGTTTTAATATCTTTTCACGAATAATCTCTTCAATAAAAAAGCGTTCGGACTTATCCGTAATAGCATCTTTATCATAATAAGGAGGAGAAACAGGCAGCATTTCTACCAATTTTTTCTTGATTACATCAAGATTAAAATTATTTAAAGCAGAAATTGGTAAGAGCTCAGCATTTGGCAATTCAGCTCCCCACCTTTCCATTTCCTGAGCTACAGAATCTTGATCCGCTAAATCAATTTTATTCAACAACATCAAAACAGGAACATCTGTTTTTTTCAATCTTTCAAAAAGTTTCTGATCTTTGAGGCCTCTCTCCCCAACTTCAATCATATAAATAAGTACATCAGCATCCTGAAAAGCTGAATACACAAAATTCATCATATTTTCTTGTAACTTATATGCAGGCTCAATCACTCCTGGTGTATCAGAAAATACAATTTGATACTCTTTCTCGTTTAGAATTCCTAAGATCCTATGGCGAGTAGTCTGTGCTTTATGCGTAATAATTGAGAGTTTCTGTCCAATTAAAGCATTCATCAAAGTCGACTTCCCTACATTAGGGTTGCCTATAATATTTACATATCCTGCTTTGTGTTCCATTTTGCAAAGAAAAGAAAAAAGGGCTAACCTATTGGCTAGCCCTTCATTATAATTTCAGTGTTTTTATTTCCCTAAATTGAAGCCTACCATTACTGAAATTCTAGCTCCAGTTGGGTGAGTTACGGAGTAGGCTGGTTTCTTTAATACAGGTTCAAGTGGATTTCCCTCTTCATCCCACATATGAGTATAATCATATTCAGCATCATGATGATATGTTCTATTCTGACTAGGTACATAGGTGATATTTACAGGCACATTTAATTTACCAAATTTAAAGTTATATCCTGCTCCTATTAACATGGCTATCCCGCCTAATGACAACTCTGGTCCTGCTGCAAATTCAATACCTTTATCAGTACGCAAACCAACCATAGAGGATACTGAAGGCAAAAACATTCCTTTTTCCATTCCGCCAATTAAAGCAATCCATTCCACAATACCTGTAATATTACCCCCATCAGAAAATCTAGATTCCCATTGCCATCCATATTGCGACATGACTGCCCCATATTTTCCTGTTGATCCAGTCCATTCTTCTCTAACTTCATCAGAAAACATACCAACATCTTTCCTTAAAATAGATGCTAATGATCCTGAGGAAACCATAGTAATACCAACTTTTGGTCCTGCTAATTTTTCTATTTGTGCTTCTGCACTTAAGATAGAAAAACTCAATAAAATTATTGTAATTATTTTTTTCATTTTATTAGTACAAAAAATTAAATTCATCCACGGATAATGAAAGAACGGCAATCAAAATTATTAAAACTAAGCCAGCTAACCAACCCCAAGCCAATGAGCCTCTAAAATTCTTCTTTCGAATAAACAAAAGTAATAAAGAATAAGGGAAAAGTATAACTGTTAATATCCCTATAATAAAACCCCAAGTATCTAACTTAAACCCTTTAGGATCTGCTTCAGTTAGCATGATCTGTGTTTCTACCGGAAAAGAGGCAAATGCTATAACACTAAGACATCCAAACAAGAAAAATAATACAACTCTTTTCATTTTATAAATTTTAAATGTAATATTACTTGCTTAGATTAAAGCCAACAGTAATTGAAAATCTGTTGCCTGAATGATAATCAATTGGAGGAGCAACTGTTTCATCCTCCACATCATCTGGCGTACCCCAGTCTCCATCAGGACCTGGAGAATCCTCATATCGCGCTTCGTAGGTTCCTTTTCTTCCAGGAACAAAAGCAATATTTACAGGTATATTTAAATTTCCTGATTTAAAGTTATAACCCATCCCAAATACCATAGCAATTCCTCCTAATGACAAATTAGGCCCAATCGCAAATTCAATACCTGAAGCTGTTCTGGCTCCAACCATTGAAGATACGGATGGTAAAAATTTACCTTTTTCTAATCCACCAACTAAAGCTATCCATTCTACAATACCTGTAACATTACCCCCATCAGCAAAACGGCTTTCCCATTGCCAACCATATAAAGAGGTTAATGTCCCTTTAGCAACTTCATCATAGTCCGAACGCCCTTCAAAAATATCATCTAATTCTAGATCACCATTTAAGAATGTAGACCCTGGACTGGCCGATATATATACTAACCCTAATCTTGGCCCTGTTAAAGATTGAATTTGTGCGTTAGCTGTTAGCAGCCCTAACCCTAATACAATTGTAAATAGTGATTTTTTCATTTGTTGTTTTTTAATCAATATAGTTTACTTATTCATATTAAAGCCAAGTATTAATGATATTCTAGCTCCTGTTGGTCCATTATCGTCACCTCCCCATGCAGATGATTTACCTGGCACAAATGCTATGTTTAGAGGAAGGTTTAAGTTTCCTGATTGAAAATTCTTTCCTACTGTAAATACCATTCCTATACCAGAAAGAGAAAGGTTTGGCCCTCCTGCCACTTCAAATCCTGATCCCATTCTAACACCTACTAGAGACGAGACTGCTGGCAAGAACATTCCTTGTTCCATACCGCCTACAAGCACAACCCATTCTACTAGTCCTGCAATGTCACCATCATCTAAAAATCTACTTTCCCATTGCCATCCATATTGAGATATAAATGCCATTTTCTGATTTTCTATATAAACGCCATCAGAATCCTCTTCTCTATCATTAATGAAGTCTGAAGAGCTACCATGCGTTAAGATTGTAAACCCAATTCTTGGTCCTCCTAGTTTTTGAATCTGCGCATTAGCTGTTAGTATTGCTAATGCTAATGCTAATATTAATACTATCTTTTTCATAACTTTTTATTTTAATAATTAATTCTGAAACAAAAATAAAGTATCAAAATTTAAATACTATGCCTAGCATAGCTTCTTATAATTTACTAGATATAAAAGATTATTTGATGCGCTCTAAGGCTTCAGCTGCCAATTCCCATTCTCCTTCCAAATCTTGCAATTTCTGCCTGTTTTTTTCGTATTCATCAAAGAAACCATCTTTTTGAGATAATTCCTTAAATTTTTTAGGATTAGCCAAATCAGTATCTATCGCTTTTTGGGACTGCTCAAGAGTTGCAATTTCTTTTTCCAATTTACTAATTCGGTTTTGCAACTTCTTTATCTTTTTCTGCTGATTCTTTTTATCAGCATAGGTTAATTGCTCTTTTGTTTTATCCTCTTTTGTATTTTTCTGATCCTTTTGCGAACTCTCTAATTGCTTAAAATTTTCTAAATCTTTTTCAGAAAGAAAAGTATCAATATCACCAATATATTCTTTAATATTCTGGTTTTTAAACTCATATACTTTCTGAGTAAGTTCTTGTAAAAACTCTCTATCATGCGATACCAGAATCAAACTGCCATCATAATTTTCTAATGCCTTTTTCAGTAATCCCTTTGATGTAATATCCAAGTGATTTGTTGGCTCATCCATAATGAGTAAATTATAAGGCTCTAGCAATAATTTACACAAGGCTACTCTAGCTCTTTCACCACCGGAAAGAACTTTTACTTTTTTCTCAACTTCATCATTCGAAAATAAGAAAGACCCTAGAATTGAACGAACTTTTCCAGCAGTATCTTCAGTGGCTGCTTGTTCAATAGTTTCAAGAACCGTTAAATTTTCATCCAAGAACTCAGCTTGATTCTGAGCATAATACCCCATTTTTACTTGATGTCCTAATGTAATCTCTCCGGTAAAATCAATTTCTTTCACAATCATTTTGGCAAGAGTAGACTTCCCTTCACCATTCTTGCCCACAAAAGCAATTTTATCACCTCGCACCACCTCCAAATTAACATCATCAAGTACTTGTAAATCACCATAACTTTTGCAAGAATTTTTAACTTCTAAGCTCATTTTTCCCGAATGAGGTGCTGGCGGAAAACGAAATTTCATACGAGCAGTATCTTCCTGTTCCACATTTATAATTTCAAGTTTTTCTAACTTTTTGATTAAAGACTGAGCAAAAGAAGCTTTATTCTTTTTCGCTCTAAATTTATTAATCAATACTTTTGTTTCTTCAATAAATTTATCCTGATTCTTTTTTGCTTGAATTTGTTTTACTACCCTATCCTCTCGTAAAGTTAAATACTTAGTATAAGAAGCTTTATAATCGTTAATCTTTGAGAATGCAACCTCAATAGTTCTGTTTGTTGAAGCATCTAAAAAGAACCTGTCATGCGAAACTAAAACTACGGCACCACTGTAATTTTTCAACCATTTTTCCAGCCACATAATAGATTCAATATCCAAGTGATTGGTTGGCTCATCTAGTAATAATAAATCAGGCTTCATTAAAAGAATTTTAGCTAATTCAATTCGCATACGCCAACCTCCACTAAACTCAGTAGTTTGTCTTTCAAAATCGTATTGAGTAAAACCTAACCCATTTAATACCTGACTAATTTCAGCAGCCGTATCATTTCCTCCTGCCATTCTGAATCTTTCCTCCAACTCATTAAACTCATTAATAACTTCTAGATATTCATCACTCTCATAATCTGTACGTTCAGTAAGCTGCTTGTTAGCTTCATTCATTCTTAATTCTACATCATTCAAGAATTCAAATGCTGTTTGAGCTTCTTCAAGTACAGTTCTGCCATCTTCAAACTCCAAATCTTGCCTTAAAAAACCAACTATTATTCCGTTAGGAACAGATATATTTCCATTATTTGGTGTTAACTCTTTTGCCAAAACTTTTAATAAAGTTGATTTTCCAGCTCCATTTTTTCCTGTAAGCCCAATCCTATCTCCTTTATTTACCATAAAAGAGATGTCTTTAAAGATGTCCTGACCTCCGAAATAAAGGGATAAATTATTTACTGATACCATGGCGCGAAAATAACATTTTTAAATTCTTAAAATAATTTTAAAAGAATGATTGGAGAAGTAATTTATAGGCTTATCTTTGCACTTATATCGCGGGGTGGAGCAGTTGGTAGCTCGTTGGGCTCATAACCCAAAGGTCGCAGGTTCGAGTCCTGTCCCCGCTACAAAGTAAAAGACCCCTTATCTGGGGTCTTTTTATTTTATTTATACATGATAATTGGAGTAAGTTTTTCTTTGATTTTTTTGTACTCGTGCTTACTTAACAAGTCTAATTCCATTAAATCTTTGCTTTCTTTTAATTTCTTAATCGCCTCTTGTTTAGTTAATGGAGCATTAAAATTTATTATTTCTCCTGAAGATAAAGCTTTTTCAATATCTACAATTGTTTTTCTGGAATGCGATAACATTTTAGAAAGTCCTTTTACAGACTGTACTTTCACCTTTGGGTTTTTAACAAAAACACTTACATATAATGGCGTCTTCTTTCTGTCAGGCCATAATTTATACCCAGCAACTTTTTCATGTGCAACAAAAAGTGAATTTACAATTACTGTACTTCCCGAATAATTATGAGGTAAAGGTGTGAATTCTTTATTAGTGGCCCCTTTTGTTTTCCCTATTACTATATGTGTAAAAACATCATTAAACATGTATCTCTCTCTTTCAATTACTGCATTACCAATAGTTAAGGTATCTCCTATCTTTATTATAAGACC
>CAJQRK010000025.1 GCA_905612305.1 uncultured Flavobacteriales bacterium
GCACACTTGCTAAAACGATAGATGCCAAATTCAGCCGTTTGCAATTTACGCCTGATTTATTGCCTGCTGATATTATTGGAACACAAATATACAGCCCTAAAAATGAAAAATTCTCTGTAAAAAAAGGACCTATTTTTGCTAACTTTATTTTAGCTGATGAGATTAATCGTGCTCCCGCTAAGGTTCAATCTGCTTTACTAGAGGCTATGCAGGAGCGCCAAGTAACGATTGGCGGGGAGTCTTTTCCATTGGACATACCATTTTTGGTAATGGCCACTCAAAACCCTATTGAACAAGAAGGAACCTATCCCTTACCTGAAGCTCAAGTGGATAGATTCATGCTAAAAGTTGTAATTGATTATCCTAAAAAGGAAGAGGAAAGAATAATTATTCGCCACAACTTAGCTAAAACATTCCCCACTGTAAATGCAGTGCTAAAAACAGATGCAATCATTCGCGCTCGCGATTTAGTAAAAGAAGTTTACATGGATGAAAAAATTGAACAGTACATTATTGATATTGTTTTTGCTACAAGATATCCTGAACAATATGGATTAGAAAAATTCAAGGACATGATCTCTTTTGGTGGCTCACCAAGAGCAAGCATCAATCTGGCTGCTGCTTGTAAGGCATATGCTTTTATCAAAAGAAGAGGGTATGTAATTCCTGAAGATGTTCGTGCTCTTTGCCATGATGTATTGCGTCACAGAATTGGACTGACTTATGAAGCTGAAGCTGAAAACATCACATCAGAAGATATCATTACTGAAATTTTAAACACAGTAGAAATTCCTTAAATGAGTACCTCTGCACTTCTTAAAAAAGTTCGTAAGATTGAAATAAAAACCAAAGGACTCTCCAATCATATTTTTGCTGGAGAATACCATACGGCCTTTAAAGGTAGAGGTATGGCCTTTTCAGAAGTCAGAAAATACCAACCTGGTGATGAGATACGTTCAATTGACTGGAATGTAACTGCTCGTTACAACGCTCCATTTATAAAGGTATTTGAGGAGGAAAGAGAAATGACCGTTATGCTACTGATTGATGTTTCAGCATCCGGAAACTTTGGAACTAAGGAGCAATTCAAAAGAGAATTGGCAACTGAACTTTCTGCTATCTTGGCTTTTTCAGCCATTAAGAATAATGATAAGGTTGGAGTAATTTTCTTTACAGATGTGATTGAACAATTCATCCCACCAAAAAAAGGAAAAAGTCATATTTTGCGAATTATCCGTGAAGTATTAGCGTTTCAGCCCAAAGGAAAAGAAACAGATATTGCAGGAGTTTTGGAATATTTCAATTCTGTAATTAAAAAAAGAAGCATCTGCTTTATCCTCTCTGATTTTATAAGTAAGCCGTTTGACAAGCCTTTAAAGATTGCTAGTAAAAAGCACGATTTAGTAGCTCTTAAAATTCACGATAAAAGGGAAGATATTTTACCCAATGTCGGTTTAGTACCTATGCAGGATGCTGAAAGCGAGCAAATGATTTTTGTAGATACTTCAAGCAAGAAGATACGGGAAGATTTTGCAAAAACCAGATTAGCAAAAACTAAAGCACTAAAAAAATTATTCCCAGCTAGTGGAGTTGATTTAATTAACATCACCACAGGAACTGATTATGTAAAACCACTTATTAATTTCTTTAAAACTAGAGGACGAAGAAGATGAAAAAATTAATACCTCTTTTATTATTAAGCCATTTCGCTTTTTCACAAACTGCCCAATTAGACACTAACTCAATCTTTATTGGTGAGCAAACAAATTTCACTATTGCAAATGAGCTAAGCAACACTTCTATATGGCCAACTTATGAAGAATTCTTAGTAGAGGGGGTGGAAATCATACAGACAAGCGAATTAGATACTACTGAGAATATTATAAGTCAAACTTTTACCATTACAGTTTGGGATAGTGGAAGCTACTATATCCCTCCTATTGAGTTTTCTGGAAACAATAAAACTGAAGGACTTTTACTCAATGTTCAAACAGTAATATTAGAGGAGGGTGCTGAATTAAAAGACATCAAAGAACCGATTGAAGAACCAATTGGCTGGAGTGATATTTGGCCTTGGATTTTAGGAATTGTATTACTTGCACTTGTTATTTATTTGCTTACAAAATATGTATTTAATACAAAGCCGCAAATTAAAAGAGTAAAACCAAAAGTTATAATTCCTGCTGATGTTACTGCCCTAAAAGAACTTACAGAACTGGACAAACAACAACTTTGGCAGTCCGGAAAAATTAAAGACTATCAATCTGAACTTTCTGAAATCATTAGAAGATATACTGAAAATAGATTCAATTTTATTGCACTTGAATTAGCAACTGATGAAATTTTAAAAGCATTGAAGATTCGTTTAAATGCAGAACAATTAGTAAATATCCGCACGCTATTGCAAAGGGCGGATTTAGCCAAATTTGCAAAAAGCAAACCAAATAATTCTGAGAATGAAGAAAGTATGACTTTGGCAAAACAGTTTGTAAATAACACAAAAGCAAAAAAGAAAAATGAGTAATTACACCTTTATAAATCCTGAGTTTTTCTACTTGCTAATTTTACCTTTAGTAATATTGGCATGGTACGCTTTCAAACATAAAACAACATCTTCAACTATAGTATTTTCAGCTGCTGATTCTATTAGCAAAAACCCAACCCTTAAACAAAGGTTACGACACTTACCTTATGGCTTGAAAATAATTACTACCACCCTACTAATTATTGCATTAGCTCGCCCGCAATCATCAACAAACTGGGAGGAAAGTACTACTGAAGGCATTGATATTGTACTGACTATGGATATTTCAGGATCAATGTTAGCGCAAGATTTAAAACCAGATAGACTAGAGGCTTCCAAAAATGTAGCCATGGACTTTATCAGTAAGCGAATAAACGATAGGGTTGGACTTGTAATTTTCGCAGGAGAAAGTTTTACACAATGCCCTCTGACTACTGACCACAATGTACTTATCAACTTATTTAAAGATGTGAAAAGCGGTATGGTTGACGATGGAACTGCAATTGGCATGGGTTTAGCTACAGCTGTTAACCGACTTAAAGATTCTAAAGCCATTTCAAAGGTAATTATTTTATTAACAGATGGAGTAAACAATAGTGGAATGGTGCCACCACTTACGGCTGCTGAAATTGCAGAAAAATTTGGCATAAGAGTTTACACAATTGGCGTAGGAACTGAAGGTTTCGCCCCCTATCCCTTCCAAACACCTTTTGGAATACAATACCAAGATGTAGAAGTGAAGATTGACGAAAAAACTTTACAAGATATTGCAATACTCACTGATGGGAAATACTTTAGAGCAACAAACAACAATTCCTTAAAAGAAATCTATAAGGATATTGATGCGCTAGAAAAATCAAAAATTGAAGTCACTGAATTTCACAAACGTTCGGAAGAGTTTTTACCTTTTGCTTTATGGACTTTAGCGCTTCTATTATTAGGCTTTATTTTACAAATCACTTATTTAAAACAAATTCCTTAAATGTTAAGATACGAACATATCGAATATTTAAATTTCTTATTTGGAATTCCTGTTTTAATACTTGGAATTATCTTCTACAATAGATGGAAGAAAAAATCTTTATCCCTATTTGGTGATGGCAAATTATTGAAAGAACTTATGCATTCCTATTCAAAAGGAAGAACGCAGATTAAAAATGTATTTACTGTTCTTATTTTCACTTTACTCATTATTGGAATAGCCAACCCACAAGTAGGAACTAAGATGGAAGAAGTAAAAAGAGAGGGGGTAGATTTGATGATAGCTATTGATCTTTCCAACTCCATGCTAGCGGAAGATATAAAACCCAACCGACTAGGAAAAGCAAAACTAGCTATTTCCCGATTGATTGATAAATTGGAAGGCGATAGAATTGGACTAATTGTTTTTGCCGGAGAGGCCTATGTGCAATTACCGATTACTACTGATTATTCAGCTGCAAAATTGTTTTTATCAACCGTAAATACAAATATCGTTCCCACTCAAGGAACTAAAATCGGAAAAGCTATTGATTTAAGCGTGCAGTCCTTTGATATGGAAAATGTACAAAACAAAGCTATCATTATTATTACAGATGGAGAAAGTCATGATGAGAAAGCAATAGAAAGTGCCCAGAAAGCTCAAGAATTAGGAATTTTCGTGCATACTTTAGGAATGGGACTAATCAAGGGAGGGCCAATACCTATATATAACAAATACGGCAACCCAACAGGCTACCGAAAAGACAGAGAAGGAAATACAGTAGTAAGTAAATTAAATGAAAACTTATTGCAAGAAATTGCGAGTGCAGGATCAGGAATTTATGTGCGTGCCAACAATTCCAAAGCAGGACTTTCTACCCTTTTTGCAGAAATCAATAAAATGGAGAAAAAAGAAATTGGCACTATGGTATTTACACAATACAAAGATAGATTCCAACTCTTCATTGGCTTTGCTCTTTTATTATTATTAGCTGACTTAACCCTGTTAAACAGAAAAAATAAATGGAGTAACCGTATTAATTTTTACAAAGAATAATGAGAAAACTCCTACTCATACTATCTCTTTTGATAAGCATCACCTCATTTGCTCAGAAAAAGAAATCATTTTTAAGAGATGGAAATATATTCTATGCTGACAGCTCTTACAATGAAGCAGAAATGCAATACCGAAAATCTTTACAAGAAGACCAAGAATATTTTAAGGCTTCTTTTAATTTAGCAGATGCTGTGTACAAACAAGAAAGGTATAAAGAGGCTTCTGCTCTTTTTGATGCACTTAAAGATGATACTCCTACTAATGAAGATTTAGCAAAGATCTATCACAACTTAGGGAATTCATTAGTAAAGGACGGAAAATTGGATGACGCAATTGCTGCCTATAAAAGTGCTTTGCGAATCAATCCTAATGACAATGAAACGAGACATAACTTAGCCCTTAGCAAACGGCAAAAACAGGAACAGAAACAAGAAGAACAAGAAGAACAAGAAGAACAAGAAGAAAATAAAGACAAGCAGGAAGAAGACAAAGAAGGAGAGAAAAACAAGGAACAAAAGGATAAAGAAGACAAAAATAAAGAAGATCAAAAACAGAATCAGCCTGAAGAAAAAAAGGAAGACATGAGTAAGGAAGATGCTGAAAAAATGTTAGAAGCCATACAGCAACAAGAAAAAGACTTGCAAGAAGAATTACAAAAAAAGAAATTTAAAGGAAAACGAATGAAAGTACTAAAGGACTGGTAAATTGAAAAAGTTATTCATCATATTATTGCTGTTTTGCAGTGCATTGGTTCATGCTCAACAACTGAAAGTGTCTGCTGATAAAAATCCTGCATTAATTGGAGAACAGATTTTGGTTCAGTACAGTATTAATGCAAAAGCAGAAAATTTTAAATCGCCAAACTTTAATGGGTTACAAGTATTGAATGGCCCTAATCCATCAACACAAAAGAGTTATACTTCTGTAAACGGAAAAGGTGGCTGGAAATTTAGCACTACTTATTCTTATTACCTTAAAGCAATAAAAGAAGGCACTTACAACATAAGCCCAGCAGCTATTACAGTAAATGGCAAAACCATAACAAGTAAAACCTATCAGCTGAAAGTAGTAAAAGCAAGTGAAAAGAACAAAGCTGAACAAAAAGCACTTTCAGCAAACCTATTCATAAAAGTTGAAACAAGTAAAAGAAACATAGTGGTTGGGGAGCAAATTTTAGTGAGTTACAAATTATTTACTCGAATTGATCTACATAATACGGAACTATCTTCACTGCCAGCTTTAAATGGATTTTGGGGTAAGGACCTTAAAACTTCTAGCCAATTTAAACGAGATATAGTTGATGGAATAGCCTATAATGTAGCTACTATAAAAAAATCTGTGCTTACCGCTCAAAAATCAGGAAAATTAAGCATTGACCCTATGGAACTAAAATGCAGTATCCGTATTCAAAACAAAAGAAATAATCGTGATCCTTTTGCAAATATTTTTGGCGGAAACTATCAGCTTCAGGAAGAATTAATTCGTTCAAAACCTATCACAATAACTGTAGCTGATTTACCAAACCCTCCTGCTAATTTTAATGGAGCCGTAGGAAATATGAGCATCAAATCGGAAGTAGATAATACGAATATTTCAGCTAATGAAGCGATTACTTATAAACTCACTATTACAGGAAGAGGAAACATTGAACTCATTAAACCTTTAGCAATTCAATTTCCGGAAGATTTTGAAGTATATGACCCTAAGATTACAGATAAAATATTTGAAGGAGGGCGGAAAAGAAGTATTAAAACATTTGAATATTTACTTATTCCAAGATACAAAGGAAAATATACAATTTCAAGTGCAAATTTGATTGTTTACAATCCGAAAAGCAAAAAGTACGAAACCAAAAAATCAAATAGCCATAAACTAAGTATCGGAAGAAGTAAAAATAACGAACAGGAAATAAACAGAACAAATCAGCAAACTGTAAAATCTACTCAACAAGACATTAATTATATTTTTACAAATACTACTTTTCAAGAAATTGGAGAAAGAGCAATGAGCAAGAAAGCATTTTACGCGCTCTTCTTTTTGCCAATTGTATTATTAATCCTTTTGTGGGTATATATCAAAACAGCAGGGAAAACAGATACTAATAGCAAGGATTGGAAAAACAAAAAAGCAAACAAAATTGCACTAAAACGATTAAAAATGGCTCAAAACTGCATAAAAAACAATAATTTTGATAGTTTTTTTTGAAGAAATTGAAAAATCACTTTGGGGTTATTTTGCTGATAAATTTAAAATTCAAATAGCGGAACTATCTAAAGAAACAATAAGTATTCATTTTAACTCATCAGCAATAAACACTAAGATTGAAGGCCAATTTATTGCCCTTTTGAATGAATGCGAATTTGCACGGTATTCACCTGCAAGAAATAAAAATGCTCAAATGGATGCATTTCTTGAGAAAGCAAAGAATATAATTATTGAAGTTGAGACTGCCCTAAAATGAAAAGAATAACACTACTCCTATTTTTATGTGTCAGCCTTAATGCAATAGCTGATCAGCCGCTTTTCTCAAAAGCCAACACCGCTTATGCTAGCGATAGTATCACTAAAGCCATTACGCTTTACGATAGTATTTTAGCAAGCGGAAGAGAAAGTAATGAAATATACTATAACCTTGGCAATTGTTATTACAAAAACAAAGATTGGGTAAATGCAATCTGGCATTATGAAAAAAGCCTGCAATTAACTAACAATGAACAAGCAAAAGAAAACTTAGCTCTTACTAAATTAAAAATTATTGATCGAATTGAAGCTCTACCTCAACTTTTTTACAAAAAATGGTGGATAAGCACACAAGGGCTTTTAAGCATTACACACTGGCAATACTTAGCAATTTTAAGTATTTTCTTAGCCTTATTTTTTGGAGCAATGAATAAATTGCTGAATAAAAATACCAAAAAATATTACATTTTCTTCCTCACTAGCGCCTTACTTTTTTTACTGATTAGCAGCGCATCCTACCAAAATAAAATAGATAAAAAAGAAGGAATTATCTTCTCCTCATCAGTAGTCATCAATAACGCTCCTACTGAAAATAGCACAGAGCTATTCACCCTGCATTCAGGAACTAAGCTTGAGATTACAGACAGAATTGGCGATTGGATTCATATTAAAATTGCCAATGGTAATAGCGGATGGATTCCACAAAATTCGGTTAAAGAATTATAACTAGCAACCCCCCTGTTTTGAATGCCTAATTTTACAATAAAGCAATAAAGGATTTCTATCCTTTTTTTCGTATATTTGTAGCACCAAAAATTTTGCAAAAACCCAATTATATGAAAAGAACTTTACCTGCTATATTGATAGCTTTTTTTTCCTTATTTACTTTCAATGCAATGGGCTCAAACCCAACTATATGGGAAATCTATTTTGAAAACGATAGTGTTAAGATTGAATATACTTACCAAAATTGTGATTTTTCTTCTACAGCAAAACAAGAAGTAATTATTTTTAAATTTACTAATCTGATTTCTCAAAATATTTTACTTAGCTATAAAGCTGATATTTGGCACAATAATGTTTGCACAAATTGCGAACAAGAATCTGAGGAATCTCGTTATACAATACAGATTCCAAGTAATGAAACAATAACTACTAATTGTAACATTGAATGGAAAGGGTTTACAATTTTCTCTGCTTTTATCACAAATGATGATAAAGAGAATCGATATGAATCATTAACAAAATTTGAATTAAAAGAACTCATTATTAGCCATGAATAAGCAATCTTTAATTTTACATATAACACTAGCAACACTATTTTTAAACACTACTTTTTCATTTGGACAATGTGTTGTATGTGTGGATGCTCCTCCCTTGATTACATGTGGAGAAACAGCAACATTAACAGGGGATGGGTTTTTAACATCCATCTATGAAGATAATTTTAATATTGGTATTGGTGCGTTATGGACTTCGGTTAGTACAGGTGGCTCAACAACCTCACCTTGTACTGGAGCATCTACTGGAACTACAATAAATTGCGCTGGAGCTGGAGCTGTGCCAGCTGGAGATTTTCTATGGTGGGGACAGGGATCAGCAGTGCCAAGACAAGCAACTACTATTCCTATACCAGTTCCCGCTGGTGGAGATGTTATTTTTGAATTTAAAATGGAGGGGCAAGGAGGATCTTGTGATGGTCCTGACTTAATTGGAGAAGGGACAATATTGCAGTATCGAGTTGGAGCAGGAATATGGCAAGATATGCCAGCAACAATGTGGCCATTTAATCTGAATCCAATGCCATACACTAATAAAGCTTATTTTTGCCCTACAAATCCTGCACTTCAAAGTTTTACTTCATGGAGTCAATATTCAATTCCCATTCCAGCTTTAGCTTTTAGTCTAAATACTCAATTCAGATGGAGGCAGATAAGCCCAACTAATCAGAATTGGGATTTTTGGGGCTTAGATAATGTTAATATTTCGCCTTCATCTGCTGGCGGAGCTAATTACACATGGAATCCTGGTGGAGCAGGACAATCAATCACTGTAAATCCTACATCATTAACAAATTATACTTTTACCTATACTAATAGTGGAATTTCATGTAGCACTACTGTAGCTGTAGACGTAGCCCCCCCTGTAGTGAATCCTGTAATTGTTCCAAATCCGTTAAATCCATGTCCCAATGTAGTGGATTTATCTGCTGATGCAAGTTTCAACTCATGTAATTATAATATTTATTTATACGATAATGGCGGGGATGGATGGACAACTCTGCCTCAAACTTCTACTTCTATTGATAATAGAATACAGGTTTGGATTGACGGAATCTTGGCAAATACAATTACAATGAATAATGGATATGGACCTGTAATCTACTCCTTCCCTGTAACAGCAGGGGGAACATTTGAAACTGTATTCTTAAGTGGAGGACCAAATCCAGCAGAATGTGCATATTTTATAGAAGACAACTTAGGAAACCTAATAATTGACCCGACTAGTTTACTTGCATATCCAAATAATGCTATTTCAGCAATGGGACTAACAACTTCTCCGAGCTCACCTTGGTGGCCTGTTCCAGCGAGCGTACCTCCTTCTCCTGGATTTAGTATAACTCCTAATGGTTTCGGACCAGTAAGCACGGTATGTCCTACTGTAAATCAATATGATTATTCGTGGTCAACATCTCCAGGAGGAACAACAGCTGGTATTGCTACACCACTTTCTCAATCAACTGCGGTAACTGTGCTGCCTAATCCTCAAGATTATCAAGTTTGTATAGTTGATCAATTACCTACTGGGTGTTTTGCATGTAGCACAATTACCGTACCTGGGAATCCAGGTATTGGAACTTTTGACATTACTCCAACTACCCCCTTTACAATTTGCAGTAATGATCCAACACCAGTAATTAACCCTACAATCACTTCTTTATCAATATCCATAGGTTTGTTTACTTTTGATTTGGAAGACGGGATTGGGACTGTACTTCTGTCAAGTATACCTTTTGATGCATCCACATTGCCTTTTACATTACCTATTTCAGGTGTATTACCAACTCCTTTATCTAGTAGCTCATCTCCTTATACTTTTACAGTAAATAACATTCAAGATGCTTCTGGCTGTAATGTTCCTATTACCAACCCAACAATAACTATAGTTGTTAATGACCCTCCGGTTGTTGGAGCTCCACCCTTATCTACAATTGAACTTTGCACATCAACACTTCCTACTGACACCTTGCCTACCAGTTGGCTTTCAGCCCCTGACGTAAATGGCACATGGACATATTTAGGATTAACCCCTGGTGGATCTAACTTACCTTTCATTGGTTATAATTATTTATTAGATCCAAGTATATTTCCTGTTGGATTAAATCTCTTTCAATATCAAGTTTCAACCGTTGCAGGTTGCCCCACCCCTAGTCCTTCTCAAGTTAGTATTAACATCACAGGCGCCCCATATGCAGGTGTTTTACCAGCCAATGGCCCTGATCTTTGTATGAATGGGTCAAATATCCCCTTTGATTTAAATAGCCTATTTACCTCAATACCAGCTCCTTTCTCTCCATTATATTGGACAGACATTACAAATGGTGCTCCTGGAGGTGGAACAAACTCAAACTTTACGCCATCAAGTCCTGATATTTATACCCTGAGGTATACAGCTCCTATTACAGGTAATTGTCCTGCAGATATTGAAGATATTATAATTGAAGTTTTTGCTCAACCAACTGCCCTAATTAGCACGGATGATCTTAATGATGCAATATGTGAAGGAGAAACTATTCATTTACAATTTAACTTAGCTGGTCAAGCAAACTTTACAGTTGATTATATTGATCCTATTACTGGTGGGTCTCAAACAGTAACCTTAAATGCGGCAGGCAATGATGCTTCTACGAATTTACCTATACAAATATTTCCAACTATAGGGTCAAACCTATATACTATTACAAATATTGAAGATGGTAATGTATGTTCTAATACCGCACAACCCAATGTAGTTGTCACGGTTGTTATGCAGCCAAACGCTGGTAATGCAACGGCAACAACTGTATGTTCAGATGACTTTACAATGTATAGTTTAAATGGTCTGCCATTTTTTACAGGAGGTGATGTTGGTGGCTCATGGGCATATGAAGGCACAATTCCTCCAACTCCATATCCTTTTGGAACTTTTCAAGCATGGAATCCAGTCCTTAACTCAGCGATTGATCCTTTTGGGACATATCAATATACTGTTTCAGATCCTACTGGCACATGCCCTCCCGATTGGGAAGATATCACTATAGTAGATGAGATGGCTCCTAATACTGGAAATGCAACTAATCAAGATATTTGTGTTAATGATTATGGAGGGCTTAACCCACTATATAATCTCAATAATTTATTAGATGGAACTCAAGACGTTGGTGGAGACTGGTTTTATGCAGGAGCTTTAATTCCTACAGGAACCATAGACCCTAACCTTCCCTCTTATAGCATAGGAGCAAATGCTTTCACTTATGAAATTGCACCTGTTGCACCTTCAGTCTGTACTAATAATGGGTCTCTTCCATATATTACACAATCAATACTTACAATATACCCAGAACCTGTTGTTGATCCATTGACATTTATAAATAACCCTCCAAATCCTATTTCTGTGCCACAAGGTACATCTACAACTATTACTGTAGATATGTCAGTAGGAACAGCACCATTTACTGTCTCTCTTAGTGGGAATGAATCGCCACCACCATTAGGACCTGGACAAAGCAGTGGTACTTTTAATATATTATTTGGAATGTCTGGATCAGGTCTATTTACGCCAAATTATGATATTAATACTATTCCTGTATCTGTATCGATCACTTCAGTAATGGATGGTCATGGTTGTTGGACTTACCCTACAATTAGTACACCTGTAACTGTTGAGCCATGGCCTCTTATTGCAGCTAGCGCTAGTAGTAGTGTTCCTTGCGAAACAGATGTTGTCAATTTATTACTAGAAGGTATACAGGGTGCTGTGCCTTTGAACGTATACTATACAATAAATGGAACAGCTCAACCAACAGCATTAGTCGGAAACCTCTCTGCACCTCTATTCTCTATTCCAATTGACGCTCAACTTTCAATAGGCCCCAATTCAATAGTCATTACAAGTATAATTGATGCTATGGGAAATACTTGTCCTCCAAACTTATTACCTACTACTACTGCAGCTATAAATGTACTTGTTAATCCAAATCCTATAATATCTTCCTTTACCACACCTGAAGATGAGATATGTGAGGGAGAAGATGCTATATTAGAATTTGATTTCTCTGTAGGGACACCTCCTTTTAATGTTTCTATTAATGCAAGTGGTATCTTACCATTAACAACTATGACTGCTCAACATACTATTTCTCCAACATTAATAGCTACTATACCTCCTTATCCTGGACCTTATACTTATTTAGTGACTAATTATCTAGATTCAAAAGGATGTATAGGAATAAACCCTACTGATGCGGTTGGCATTACAGTACATCCTATTCCTGAAATAGGAATTAATCCATTCCCAAATGAAATTTGTGAAGGAGAAAGTATAGCCTTAAATCTAATTCCAGTAAATACTTCCATATTAGCCATACCTCCTATTTATACTGTCGAATATACAGCTAATGGATTTAGCCCTACCTCAGAAGATATTGATCAGAATGGGGTAATTGTTGGTGGAAGTGGAATAGGAGGTCCAATTATTGTTTCTCCTTCAGTAACTACTACTTATAAAATAACTAATTTTCATGATCCTTTAACTCTTTGTGGGTCAGTCTCACCAGACAGCACTGCTACATTAATTGTCAATGAGAATCCACTTGTAGAAATATCTAACACCCCTGAGGTATGTGCTGGTAACAAATCATACATAACATTTATTTTTACTAGAGGTACTTCTCCTTGGACAATTAATTATAATAATAATGGTTTTCCTGTATCACTTGGTCCTTGGAGTGACACAACAACAGTTGACCAAATACTAACATCTACAACTAATTATGATTTTACTAGGGTAACAGATTATAAAAGTTGTTATACTGACTTATTTAATAATTTTGATATTGCAGTCAATCCAATACCAATTGCCGAATTAACAGTAGACAATAGATTTATATGTGACAATGAGAATAGTAAAGCTACTCTAACCTTTGAAGTTAATTCAGGAGCATTACCTTATAAAATTTTCTATAGGGTGAATCTTGATAATACGCAAATACCTGATTCAATTGGAAATATGCATACAATAGATACAAATGTAACAGGAGACTATAAAATTATCAGAGTAGTTGACAGTAAAGGTTGTGAAGCAATAGAAAAAGGCGAAACAGTTACAATTGTAGTAAACCCTACTCCAACAGCTGAGTTTATGGTATACCCACAGCCTACAGATATAAATAGTCCATTCATTAGTTTTGTAAATCAATCTAGCGGACATATTTCCTCAATCTGGACAGGTTATAATTTATTAGATTCAAATAATAATGTAACCTCTTACTGGTCTGATACATTAAACACAAATTCTACTTTTATACATGAGTTTGAAGCTATTGCAGATACTCATTATATACTACTTGAAGTAAGTTCTGATAGTGGATGTACAGCTCGTGATTCTAGCTTTATTATAATTGACCCAAGTTTTACAATATTTGTTCCTGACGCTTTTACTCCTGATAATGATTTGCATAATGATTATTTCTTGCCAGTTGTTAACGGTATACAAGAATATACATTGAATATCTATGACAGATTAGGAAATAGAATTTTCGAGACCAATGATTATATAAGTCAGGATTGTGCAAGAGGTTGTACTAAAAAGAAAATAGAGGAAGCAATATATGAGTGTATAGAAGGATGTAATGCTGCTTGGGATGGAAAAATTAATAATGAATTTGTACCAGCAGGAAATTTTGTTTACAGTATTGTGCTTATTGATATAAATGGCAAAACAAGAAACTTCAATGGCTCTCTTACGTTAATTAGATAGTGAAAAAAAAACTGCTAATAGCATTCATTGTTGTCATTAGCGCTTTTATTGTAAAAGGGCAGAGTACTTGCGGAACGGCACAACCTTTTTGCACAGGAACAAGTTATACTTTTCCTGCTTCTACAAATACGCCTGCACCAACAGGTGCTTATTTCGACTGTTTATCGACACAACCAAATCCAGCCTTTTACTATTGTGAAATAGATAATCCTGGAAATATGACAATCAATATTCAAGGAGGTGCTACGGGGAACACAAATGATATTGATTTTATTTGTTGGGGGCCATTTACAAATCCAGCAACTATGTGTAATCAACTAACAGCTGCAAATGTAGAAGATTGCAGTTATTCGTTTACTTGGAATGAATTTTGTTATATTAACGGGGCTTCAACTGGAGATTACTATGTGTTACTTATTACAAATTATTCCAATTCTGCTTGTAATATCACCTTTTCACAAACTAGCGGGAATGCAACTACAAACTGCTGTATTCTAGGAGGTGATGCTGGAGATGATAACACCTTAAATGTTTGTGATACTGACTCCCCATTTAATATGTGGAATCAACTTTTAGGAAATCCTGATGTTGGAGGGGTTTGGTATAATGATACTTGGGCAGCTACTGGAAACAATAATTTGGACCCTGCTACTTGGGTAAGTGGTACTTATGCCTATGTTGTTCAGGGATCATCCGCTGCCTGCCCTGATGACACTTCTTTTTTAACGGTAAATATCAACCCTACACCTATTCTTAACTTTCCTACACTGAATGATGTTTGTAGTGATAATGCCCCTATTAATTTAGCAGGAGCTACTCCTGCAGGAGGAACTTATTCAGGAACAGGAGTAAATACAAATATATTTACACCTAACATTAATATCTTAGGAAACAATATAATTACCTACAACTATACAGATGCTAATGGATGTAGTAATAGCATTACTCAAAATATTACTGTAAACGCAGCTCCATTTGCATCCGCTACAACTACAAATGCAACTTGTAATGGATTTACAAATGGAACAGCTCTTCTTACTATAAGCGGAGGAACCTCTCCTTTTATTGAGAATTGGGGAGTATTTAATCCTTTATCTTTATCTGCAGGAACATATGGGTATATAGTTACAGATACAAACGGATGTTCATTCACAGATAGTATAATTATTTATGAACCTGGTATTTTTACAGCTTCCATCAACACAACAAATGTAAGCTGCAATGGAGCTAATAATGGTACTGCAAGCGTACAATTGCAAGGATCTTCCACTCCTAATACAGGAACTGTTTCTACTTTAAATTATTGTGCATCTACACCAGGATCAAGTACTGCTTCTACAATTGACAATGTTCAATTAACAGGAGACATCTTCAGTATAAATAATAATACTACAGGAATATGTGACCAATATGAAGATTATACTAACCTGTATGCTGACGTTACAGAGGGACAGCCTTACACTCTTGATGTTGACTTAGGAGATTGCTCAAATAATTACTCGTCAGGAGGCAAAGTTTATATTGATTGGAATATAGATGGAGATTTTAATGATCCAGGAGAAGAAGTAGGTGTTATCCCATATGGGCCTACTAGTTCAGCATCTATTTCTATAACAGTTCCTTTCTCTGGTGCTTATGGAGCAACAAGAATGAGGATTGTTTCTCAATTTCTTAATAATGTTCCCGTGAGCTCTATAGGTCCTTGTGATGTTGGGGTTATGGCCAACCCAGTATATATACAACCTTGGTTTGGTGCAACTGAAGATTATTCAATTGTAATATCAGCTGCTAATATAACGGCAACATATATTTGGTCAAATGGATTAACAACAGATAGTATTAGCGGACTATCTGCTGGAAATTACACAGTAGATATTACTAATGGAAATGGCTGTACAATAACTGACTCAGTATCTATCTCTCAGCCGCAAGCAATAACGGCTAATACAGTAGTTACTAATACAAGTTGCTATGGAGTTAATGATGGTATTGCTACAATAACTATTAATGGAGGAATGCCTAATTACACAATAAATGTGTTAAATTATACTCAGACCCTTTTGGCAGGATTAAACACTTTTACCACCCCACCTCTATTAGCAATAGGAATATATTATTATTCTGTTGTCGATTCAAACAATTGCATATTGAATGATACTGTAACAATAAGCAGTCCAATTCAGATTGCAACAACAACAAACATAACAGATTGCGATAATTATTTATGGAATACTGTTAATTTTACCTCTAGCGGATTGATTACAGACACATTAACTGCAAATAATGGTTGTGATAGCATTGCAACAGTTAATCTTACCATTAATAATAGCAGTACTAGTCTGGAAACTAGAACTGAATGTGATTCATATCTTTGGAATGGCATCACATGTACAACAAGTGGGAACTATAGCTACAATACTATTAATGCCGCTGGTTGTGATAGTATTGTGTCACTAGATATCACTGTTAATTATAGTACAAGCACTCTAAACTCTATTACAAGTTGTGACAATTACCTTTGGAACATAAATAATCAGAATTATACTAACTCAGGTATAGACACTATGAATAGTACAAATAATAATGGTTGCCCACATGTAGATTCTCTAATACTACTAGTTAATTATTCGAACTCTAGTAATGATACAATTATGTCGTGTAATTCATATATTTGGAATGGTGTTAATTACACAACATCAGGGGTATATAGTAATACCCTGATTAATGCAAGTGGGTGTGATAGTATTGCAAACCTATCCTTAACAATTGCAGACACAACAGGATTCAAAATTAATACTTCAGTATGTGATTCATTTATCTGGCCAACAACAGGTCTAACATATACTAATACAGGAATCTTTACCTATACCTCTTTAAATCTAAATACTGGCTGTCCAAATATTGATACTCTTGACCTCATTATTATGCCAAACACCTCAAGTTTGAATAGTATCACGAATTGTGACTCTCATCTATGGAACGGGAATATCTATACAACATCAGGAATTTTTTCTGACACGCTAATAAATAGTAATGGTTGTGATAGTATAGCAATGCTTAATCTTACTATTAACAATAGTAGTGGAGGTCTAGACGCTCAAGTACATTGTGATTCATATATATGGGTAGATGGCATTACTTATACTGCATCTAATAATAACGCAACTTGGACTTACACTAATGCATCAGGATGCGATAGTGTGGTAACTTTAGACCTAACAATTAATGCATCTAATTATGGATCACAGACTATTTCTTCCTGTAACTCATATGATTGGAATGGTCAGGTTATTTATACAACTGGGGTTTACACTCAAACATTATATAATCTATTTGGCTGTGATAGTGTTGCTACATTAAATTTAGCAGTATCTGACACAACAACTTCTTTTGCAGCAATCAATGCATGTAACAACTATACATGGTCAGTAAACGGAACTACTTATAATACAAGTGGAACCTATATAGATTTGAGTGCTAATGCAATGGGTTGTGTTCATATTGATTCTCTGATTCTTGCTGTTAATTATAACTCTGGAAGTTATAGCAATGTAACCGAATGTGATTCATACCTGTGGAATAATCAATTATTAACATTAACAGGCATATATGACAGTTTGTTTATCAATAGTAACGGCTGCGATAGTTTGGCTACTTTAAATTTAACGATTAATAATAGTTCTAGCTCCAATTTTTCTATAACTGCATGCAATGAGTATACTTGGAATACGGCAATATATCCGATAAGCGGAACATACACCCAAATATTTCCAAATAGTATTGGGTGTGACAGTATGGTAACGCTTAATCTAACAATTATTGCTGGTTCTTTAGATATTACTACTACTATATCAGTAAATCATGTTAATTGTTTTAACCTTAATAATGGAAACATTCAATTATTTCCTAATGGAGGCATTCCTCCTTACTCATATAATTGGAGTAGTGGAGAGACTAGCAGTTATATTAACAATCTTGATACAGGTTTATATAGCTTTACAATACTTGATTCTCTTAATTGTTCATTAGATAGTAGTGTGACAATTACGCAACCTGCAGAAATTCAAGCAATATTATCACTTACAGATGATACTATTTGCCGATATGAATCTTCTGAAATTATAATAGATATTATAAATGCATCCACAAATCTATTTACAATTATCATTGAAGATTCTATACAGAAATCATATATGATTGATTCTTCAGGACTTGTGTTACCTGCACATATTCCAATCGCATTAACACCTAATTATAATAGCAATATTACTTTAATTTCAATAACTGATGAAAATGGCTGTTCAAATACAACAATAAATCCTATCCCTATAATAGTTAATCAATTACCAAATCTTAATCTACAACTAACTGATATATGCTCAGGTACTCCATCATTCAATTTTCCAATTGACTCTGTAAATGAAGGCACTCCATTAGGTGGTAATTATTTTATTGATAATGTGAATACAGTATTTTTTGATGTAGAAAATCTAAAGAGTGGGGCTTATAGTATAGGGTATGAGTATACTGACTTAACAACTTTATGTTTTAATACAATTGAAAAGATAATAAACATTAACCCTATGCCAACTGCCTCTTTTAAATTTTCTCCTCAACCAGCTGACATGGAAAATCCAAATATTTATTTCAGAAATATTAGTGCTGAAATTATTGGCTCTATATGGAATTTAGGAGATGGAACTATAGTAAATGACAGTTTAACTCTCTGGCACACTTATATTGATACTGGGAAATATATTATTACTTATATAGTAAATAACCAATTTAACTGTACAGATACTTTAATTGATAGCTTAAGAATAAATCCTGTATATCAAAGCTTTATTCCTAATTCATTTACACCAAATGATGATGATATAAATGATGTATTTAAACCAAATATAATGGGTGAACGCAATTATATTATGACTATCTTCAACAAATGGGGTGAGAAAATATTTGAGGATGAAAATGAGGGATGGGATGGTAAGAAAAGTGGTCAATATGTTCAACATGGCGCTTACTCTTATTCTATTGTTGTGACCGATTTCAAAAATAAACTATTCAAGTACACAGGTATTATCCGATTACTGAAGTAAATAGTTTTTATGTAACTTTGTGAAATGAGAAAAGTAATATCTGTCATACTTTTTCTTCCTATTTTAATGTGGGGACAAAGTGCAGTTACTATTTGCAATGGAGACAGTGTGTTTTTATATAATAATTGGGAAACACAAAACGGTATTTATACAGATGGAGTAAACAGTACAACCTTGATAGTTAATCCTACACCTGCAATAACAGGTAGTTTCATATTGAATGGTAATGCTACACAACCAATACCTAATACTTTTAATTTAACTCAGGCAATTAATAATCAATCAGGTTCTGCTTGGAATAGTGTTACATTAAATTTAACACAACCATTTAGTTTTGATGTTGACTTATTTTTTGGTTATAATAATGGCGGGGCGGATGGAATAGCTTTTGTATTACAACCTATCAGCACATCAATAGGAACTGGTGGTGGTGGAATTGGTTATGCGGGTATAAATCCGTCTTTTGGTGTTGAATTTGACACATGGCAAAATGGTAATCGAAATGATCCTTGGTTTGATCATATTGCAATTCAAAAGAATGGTGATTTAAATCATGCAGGAATTAACAATTTATTTCCAGCAACCGGATTTCCCCCTGGAAACAGTAATATAGAAGATGGATTATGGCATAATGTTGTTTTTTCCTGGGATCCATTATCATTTAATTTTAAGGTTATTTTTGATGGAACGTTACTGGTTAACTATAGTAATAATATTATGGCTAATATCTTTAGTAATAACCCAAACGTATATTGGGGTTTTACCGCTGCAACAGGAGGAGCTAATAATGTTCAGCAATTTCGAGTAAACGCACTTGGAGTACAATTATCTGATATAACAATTTGCAGCTACGACACTATTCAGATTAACCCACAGATTAACACATCTGCATATACATATCTTTGGTTACCCAATTATAATATATCTAATAACACAATTTCTTCTCCTTATTTCTCTCCAGATACCACTACAACATATACGTTAGAAATCACAAACTCTTATGGATGTACATATATTGATTCATTGACAATTAATGTAGATACTTCTGCTTCTAGCATTATATTTCCATTTGTATCACAATTCTGCCTTGGGATACCTCCGATAAATTTAAATTCCGCAACACCTATAGGTGGAAATTATTTAGTTAATAATATCTCTTCAACTATTTTTAATCCTACTATAAATGATGTTGGAGTCAATACAATAACATATTCCTATACAAGTTCCAATGGATGTTCTAATTCTCTCACAAATAATATAACAGTTTATGATTCTCCAAGTGTTTTATGTGTACCCACTAATGTTTCTTGTAATGGCCTTACAGACGGTAGCGCAACACTTGCAATTTCTGGAGGAACACCTAACTACACTACTAATTGGGGAGTATTTAATCCTTTATCTTTATCTGCAGGAACATATGGGTATATAGTTACAGATACAAACGGATGTTCATTCACAGATAGTATAATTATTTATGAACCTGGTATTTTTACAGCTTCCATCAACACAACAAATGTAAGCTGCAATGGAGCTAATAATGGTACTGCAAGCGTACAATTGCAAGGATCTTCCACTCCTAATACAGGAACTGTTTCTACTTTAAATTATTGTGCATCTACACCAGGATCAAGTACTGCTTCTACAATTGACAATGTTCAATTAACAGGAGACATCTTCAGTATAAATAATAATACTACAGGAATATGTGACCAATATGAAGATTATACTAACCTGTATGCTGACGTTACAGAGGGACAGCCTTACACTCTTGATGTTGACTTAGGAGATTGCTCAAATAATTACTCGTCAGGAGGCAAAGTTTATATTGATTGGAATATAGATGGAGATTTTAATGATCCAGGAGAAGAAGTAGGTGTTATCCCATATGGGCCTACTAGTTCAGCATCTATTTCTATAACAGTTCCTTTCTCTGGTGCTTATGGAGCAACAAGAATGAGGATTGTTTCTCAATTTCTTAATAATGTTCCCGTGAGCTCTATAGGTCCTTGTGATGTTGGGGTTATGGCCAACCCAGTATATATACAACCTTGGTTTGGTGCAACTGAAGATTATTCAATTGTAATATCAGCTGCTAATATAACGGCAACATATATTTGGTCAAATGGATTAACAACAGATAGTATTAGCGGACTATCTGCTGGAAATTACACAGTAGATATTACTAATGGAAATGGCTGTACAATAACTGACTCAGTATCTATCTCTCAGCCGCAAGCAATAACGGCTAATACAGTAGTTACTAATACAAGTTGCTATGGAGTTAATGATGGTATTGCTACAATAACTATTAATGGAGGAATGCCTAATTACACAATAAATGTGTTAAATTATACTCAGACCCTTTTGGCAGGATTAAACACTTTTACCACCCCACCTCTATTAGCAATAGGAATATATTATTATTCTGTTGTCGATTCAAACAATTGCATATTGAATGATACTGTAACAATAAGCAGTCCAATTCAGATTGCAACAACAACAAACATAACAGATTGCGATAATTATTTATGGAATACTGTTAATTTTACCTCTAGCGGATTGATTACAGACACATTAACTGCAAATAATGGTTGTGATAGCATTGCAACAGTTAATCTTACCATTAATAATAGCAGTACTAGTCTGGAAACTAGAACTGAATGTGATTCATATCTTTGGAATGGCATCACATGTACAACAAGTGGGAACTATAGCTACAATACTATTAATGCCGCTGGTTGTGATAGTATTGTGTCACTAGATATCACTGTTAATTATAGTACAAGCACTCTAAACTCTATTACAAGTTGTGACAATTACCTTTGGAACATAAATAATCAGAATTATACTAACTCAGGTATAGACACTATGAATAGTACAAATAATAATGGTTGCCCACATGTAGATTCTCTAATACTACTAGTTAATTATTCGAACTCTAGTAATGATACAATTATGTCGTGTAATTCATATATTTGGAATGGTGTTAATTACACAACATCAGGGGTATATAGTAATACCCTGATTAATGCAAGTGGGTGTGATAGTATTGCAAACCTATCCTTAACAATTGCAGACACAACAGGATTCAAAATTAATACTTCAGTATGTGATTCATTTATCTGGCCAACAACAGGTCTAACATATACTAATACAGGAATCTTTACCTATACCTCTTTAAATCTAAATACTGGCTGTCCAAATATTGATACTCTTGACCTCATTATTATGCCAAACACCTCAAGTTTGAATAGTATCACGAATTGTGACTCTCATCTATGGAACGGGAATATCTATACAACATCAGGAATTTTTTCTGACACGCTAATAAATAGTAATGGTTGTGATAGTATAGCAATGCTTAATCTTACTATTAACAATAGTAGTGGAGGTCTAGACGCTCAAGTACATTGTGATTCATATATATGGGTAGATGGCATTACTTATACTGCATCTAATAATAACGCAACTTGGACTTACACTAATGCATCAGGATGCGATAGTGTGGTAACTTTAGACCTAACAATTAATGCATCTAATTATGGATCACAGACTATTTCTTCCTGTAACTCATATGATTGGAATGGTCAGGTTATTTATACAACTGGGGTTTACACTCAAACATTATATAATCTATTTGGCTGTGATAGTGTTGCTACATTAAATTTAGCAGTATCTGACACAACAACTTCTTTTGCAGCAATCAATGCATGTAACAACTATACATGGTCAGTAAACGGAACTACTTATAATACAAGTGGAACCTATATAGATTTGAGTGCTAATGCAATGGGTTGTGTTCATATTGATTCTCTGATTCTTGCTGTTAATTATAACTCTGGAAGTTATAGCAATGTAACCGAATGTGATTCATACCTGTGGAATAATCAATTATTAACATTAACAGGCATATATGACAGTTTGTTTATCAATAGTAACGGCTGCGATAGTTTGGCTACTTTAAATTTAACGATTAATAATAGTTCTAGCTCCAATTTTTCTATAACTGCATGCAATGAGTATACTTGGAATACGGCAATATATCCGATAAGCGGAACATACACCCAAATATTTCCAAATAGTATTGGGTGTGACAGTATGGTAACGCTTAATCTAACAATTATTGCTGGTTCTTTAGATATTACTACTACTATATCAGTAAATCATGTTAATTGTTTTAACCTTAATAATGGAAACATTCAATTATTTCCTAATGGAGGCATTCCTCCTTACTCATATAATTGGAGTAGTGGAGAGACTAGCAGTTATATTAACAATCTTGATACAGGTTTATATAGCTTTACAATACTTGATTCTCTTAATTGTTCATTAGATAGTAGTGTGACAATTACGCAACCTGCAGAAATTCAAGCAATATTATCACTTACAGATGATACTATTTGCCGATATGAATCTTCTGAAATTATAATAGATATTATAAATGCATCCACAAATCTATTTACAATTATCATTGAAGATTCTATACAGAAATCATATATGATTGATTCTTCAGGACTTGTGTTACCTGCACATATTCCAATCGCATTAACACCTAATTATAATAGCAATATTACTTTAATTTCAATAACTGATGAAAATGGCTGTTCAAATACAACAATAAATCCTATCCCTATAATAGTTAATCAATTACCAAATCTTAATCTACAACTAACTGATATATGCTCAGGTACTCCATCATTCAATTTTCCAATTGACTCTGTAAATGAAGGCACTCCATTAGGTGGTAATTATTTTATTGATAATGTGAATACAGTATTTTTTGATGTAGAAAATCTAAAGAGTGGGGCTTATAGTATAGGGTATGAGTATACTGACTTAACAACTTTATGTTTTAATACAATTGAAAAGATAATAAACATTAACCCTATGCCAACTGCCTCTTTTAAATTTTCTCCTCAACCAGCTGACATGGAAAATCCAAATATTTATTTCAGAAATATTAGTGCTGAAATTATTGGCTCTATATGGAATTTAGGAGATGGAACTATAGTAAATGACAGTTTAACTCTCTGGCACACTTATATTGATACTGGGAAATATATTATTACTTATATAGTAAATAACCAATTTAACTGTACAGATACTTTAATTGATAGCTTAAGAATAAATCCTGTATATCAAAGCTTTATTCCTAATTCATTTACACCAAATGATGATGATATAAATGATGTATTTAAACCAAATATAATGGGTGAACGCAATTATATTATGACTATCTTCAACAAATGGGGTGAGAAAATATTTGAGGATGAAAATGAGGGATGGGATGGTAAGAAAAGTGGTCAATATGTTCAACATGGCGCTTACTCTTATTCTATTGTTGTGACCGATTTCAAAAATAAACTATTCAAGTACACAGGTATTATCCGATTACTGAAGTAAATGAAGAAAATAGTTCTACTTTCTGACACCCATCATATACTTGATGAGCGTTTCTTTCCACATTTTGAAAAGGCAGATGAAATATGGCATGCTGGAGATATTGGTTCACTTGAAATAACGGATACATTAAAGGAATATGCTCCTATTAGGGTGGTATATGGGAATATTGATGACAAAACCATCCGTACAGAATTTAAGGCTACTCTTTATTTCAAATGCGAAAAAATGAATGTAATGATGACGCATATTGGAGGATACCCCGGTAGGTATAATAAAAAAATTCTACCACTAATTGAACAGTCTAATCCTGATTTATTCATCTGTGGACATTCTCATATCCTAAAAGTAATGTACGACAAAAAGAATCAATTATTGCACATGAATCCTGGCTCAATAGGCGATTATGGAATTCACAAAGTAAAAACAATTCTTTGCTTTACTATAGAAGAAAAGGAGATTAAAAATTTACGAGTAGTAGAATTTCCTAGAAGCAAAAGTTAACGAACTCTATCGGCTGATTTGACTAACCTTTCATCTTTTTTCACAAAATATCCTGCTAAAAACAGGGCTAAATATGGAATGAAAAACAAAAATAATCCTATACCAAAAGTTCTTTCTTCCACACCCTCCTCTTTGTGTAAAAACACAATTATAAGAAATGTAATGGTAATCATCAGGCGAGCTGCAGAAGCTATTAATTG
>CAJQRK010000026.1 GCA_905612305.1 uncultured Flavobacteriales bacterium
AATGATTTTGCAATTGACTCAATAGTTGAGAATCCGTAAGGACTTAATAGTTCATACAAATAATTATTAAGCGGATTTAACTCTAAAAGTGATGCAATTTTAAGCTGAATAATCCCATTTTTATTTTGAATCAACTTTTTTCTAACCTCTAAAATTTTAGTATAATAAACCTGAGCCACCCCTTCCAAAATTTTTATCTCATCACTAATAGTTTTCTGAATACTTGGATTCATTTCAGTAAGTAACGGCATCAGTTCATGCCTAATCTTATTGCGCAAATATTTGAGAGATGTATTACTGCTATCTTCTCTGAAAAGAATGTCATTTGCTTTCAAAAATTGTTCAATTTCAGTACGAGAAACCGCCATTAATGGTCGCACAATACCATCTGTTTTTTCTTTAATCCCGAGTAACCCTTTTAACCCTGATCCTCTAACCAAATTAATGAAGAAAGTTTCCATATCATCATTAGCATGATGTGCGATAGCAATGTACTTTGCGTTTTCTGATGCTAATAAATCATAAAACCACGCATAGCGCAAATCACGAGCTGACATTTGTATAGAAATCTTATTTTCAGACGCATACCTTTGAACATCAAAATGCTTGACATGAAGTTGCAACTGATACTGTTTAGCTAATTTTCTAACAAAAATCTCATCTTCATCTGATTCATTCCCCCTTAAATTAAAATTGCAATGTGCTAAATCAAACCTATATCCCAAAGCTAATAAGATATGCATTAAACAAACGCTATCAGCTCCTGAACTTATACCCAAAATCAGTTTATCTTCTTTGTTGAAAAGAGATTTGTCTGCAATAAAATTTTGGACCTTATTTTTCATCTAATTGAAAATTTAACACTTCAAAAATTGGCTTTACTTTCACTAAACACTCCTCATACTCTTCCTCTGCATCCGATTTGATAGTAATTGCTCCTCCAACCCCTACTGAAAGGTATTTTGCGCTTGCATTATACAAAATTGTTCGGATAACTACATTAAAATCAAAATCTCCTTTTGGGGTAATATAGCCAATAGCTCCTGAAAACATGCCTCTCTTAAAGCTCTCAAACTCTTCAATCAATTCCATAGCCTTTAATTTTGGAGCTCCTGTCATAGACCCCATAGGGAAAACAGATTTTAAAATTGTTGAAAAATGCACTTTTTCATCAACCTCTGAAGTAATAGTAGTAATCATTTGATGTGCTTTTTCAAAGGTATATACTCCGCACAATTCTTTCACTTTCACGCTTCCTTTTGTTGCGGTAATTGACAAGTCGTTCCGAACTAAATCAGTAATCATTACATTCTCTGAAATATCCTTTTCACTAGTGATTAATTCCTTACTTAATATAATATCTTGCTCTATATTTTCCCCTCTTTTTCTGGTACCTTTAATTGGTTGAGAAATAAGCTGATTTCCTAGTTTTCTAATAAATCGCTCAGGGCTAGCACACATTACAGATAAGTAATCTAACTTTAAAAAAGAGGAAAATGGAGTAGTTGTGTTTTTATTCAATTCTTGAAAAACAACTATAGGATTTAGGTTTATTTCTTTTGCAAAAAACTCCTGACAATAATTCATTTCGTAAATATCTCCTCTTTGAATATGCCTTTTTATTTGCGCTATTTTTTGCAGATATACATCCTTACTTTCTCTTTGCTGAAAAATAACAGCACTTATTTGCTCCTCACTATTTATCTCTAGTTTTACTAAAAATTGTTTGCACTTTTCTTTAGTCTCATAAGTATGTATCACTAATTTATTTCCCTTCAAAAGCAATACATATTTAGGAATAAAAAAAGACAGTGAAGCTGCGCAAATTCCATCATGATTTTTAGAGTTAAGTTGTTCTACTTCATTTTTCAGGTCATAAGAAAGGTAACCAAATAACCAATCCTTATGCTGCAGATGAAATGCTCTTAAAGAATTAAAAGCATCCATATTTACCTCAAGCACATCAAGCGCATCAACTCCTGAAATCAAATCATAATTAATATAATTAGTAGGTAATTCGGGATGAATAATTTGCGTATTTGAATCCAGAATGCTGATATAATCAACCTCCTTACTTTTTGAAAGCAGTAGTTTGCTCAAATCGTTTGGCTTATTAATATGAAATGTATACGATTGTCTCACTTTGCGAAAATAAGAAAAGAAAACTTATTTTATTTTATATTTTTGAAGGATGAAAAAATTATTCTTTTTAATTATTCTTTTGCCTTTTTTATCAGCTGCTCAAACCGACACTACTTTGTCAGAAAATGGGAGTATTACTAGTATTAATGAGGAAGGAATTAACGCTTTAGTTATAAAATATGAAACTATTTTAAAAGCACGAAATGGGGCAGATGGTTGGCGCGTACAACTCACATTTAAAGCCAAACAAGAAGCAATAAAGCAATTAAAAATTGATTTCAGAAAACTTTATCCTGAAATCTCTGCCTATTTGAAATATGAAGAACCATATTACAGGGTGCGCGTTGGGGATTGCAGAACTAGATTAGAGGCTATAAAGATAAAGCATCGGATAAGTAAGGACTTTCCTGGTGCCTATCCAGTGCCTGAGATTATTAATTTTTCTCAGCTAGAAGATTATTAAGCGCTTATTTTAACTCTCTTTTTACTTCTACTTCTTCATATCCTTCAATAATATCTCCTGCTTTTAAGTCATTGAAATTCTCTATTGACATACCACATTCAAATCCTTTTTTAACCTCATTAACATCATCTTTAAATCGTTTTAATGATGATAATTTACCTGTATAAACCACTACACCATCACGAATAAGTCTTACGCCTGTATTTCTTGTTAATGATCCATCTAACACCATACAGCCTGCAATAGTACCAATCTTAGTAATTTTAAAGATCTCTCTAATTTCAATATTACACACTATTTTTTCTTCAAAATCAGGAGAAAGCATGCCTTCCATTGCTAATTTCAATTCTTCAATCGCCTTATAAATCACCGAATACAGTCTAATGTCAATTTGCTCTGAATCTGCTAATTTTCTTGCTTTTAATGAAGGTCTAACTTGGAAGCCAATAATAATAGCATCAGAAGCTGCCGCAAGCATTACATCTGATTCTGAAATCTGCCCTACTGCTTTTTGAATAATATTTACTTTAATTTCATCAGAGGAAAGCTGTTGTAAGCTATCTGATAATGCTTCAATAGATCCATCAACATCACCCTTCACAATCACATTAATTTCTTGGAAACCACCTAAGGCAATTCTTCTTCCAATTTCATCTAAGGTTAAGTGTTTCTGCGTTCTTACATTTTGTTCTCTTTGTAATTGACCTCTTCTTGAAGCAATTTTCTTTGCTTCCTGTTCGCTGTCCATAACATGGAATTCATCACCTGCAGTTGGAGCGCCATTAATCCCTAACAATACTACAGGAGCAGAAGGGCCTGCATTTAATCTAGTCTCACCTCTTTCGTTTAATAACGCTTTTACTTTGCCCGAATAAGAGCCTGCCAATACGTAGTCCCCTACATTTAAGGTTCCTTTTTGCACTAATATAGTAGATAGATATCCTTTTCCTTTATCCAAAGAAGCTTCAATTACTGTCCCTTGAGCTTTTCTGTTAGGATTTGCTTTTAAGTCAAGCATTTCAGCTTCTAAAATAATTTTTTCTAAAATTTCAGGAACTCCAGTGCCTATCTTAGCTGAGATATCCTGAGATTGATATTTTCCTCCCCAATCTTCAACTAATAAATTCATTTCAGCCAATTCTCCCTTAATTTTTTCAGGGTCAGCGGATGGGCGGTCGATTTTATTGATCGCAAAAATTATTGGCACTCCAGCGGCTTGTGCATGGCTAATTGCCTCTTTAGTTTGCGGCATCACTTTGTCATCAGATGCAACTACAACCACAACAATATCCGTGACTTTCGCTCCCCTTGCACGCATAGCAGTAAAAGCCTCATGCCCTGGGGTGTCTAAAAAAGCAATATTCTTACCAGAGTCTAAAGTCACTTCATAGGCGCCAATATGTTGAGTAATTCCTCCTGATTCACCAGCAATTACATTGGTTTCTCTAATGTAATCCATCAAAGATGTTTTACCATGGTCAACATGCCCCATAATTGTAATAATAGGAGCGCGCGTTTCTAATTGCTCCTCAGCATCAATAATTGCCTCAATAGACTCCTGCACATCGGCTCCAACAAATTCTACTTGAAACCCAAAATCTTCTACTAACATTTGAATAGTTTCAGCATCTAATCTTTGGTTCATACTCACC
>CAJQRK010000027.1 GCA_905612305.1 uncultured Flavobacteriales bacterium
ATTTTTTTTCCCTTTTTGGGCTAAAATGTATTTCCCGTTTAAAAGGTTATTTTCAGATAGCTGAAAATCTTCAGTAATTTTTTTCTTATTTATACTTACCGCATTAGATTGTATCATTCTTCTTGCCTCTCCTTTACTTTCAAATACAGCTGTTTTTTCAGCAAGTACATCTAAAATTCCAGCACTTAAATCTTCCTTTTTCATTTCAAATTGTGGTACGCCTTCAAATACAGAAAGAAAAGTATCTTCATCCAAACTTTTTAAATCATCAGCAGTAGATTGACCAAACAAAATAGAAGATGCTTTTATTGCCATGTCTAAGTCTTCAGCAGAATGCACTCTTGTAGTTACTTCATCAGCAATGGCTCTTTGCAAAACTCTTAAATGAGGAGTTTCATCATGCTCGGTAATTAGTTTTTCAATTTCCTGCTGATTTTTTAGCGTAAATATCTTAATGTAATTTTTAGAATCTTCATCTGATGCGTTTAGCCAAAACTGATAAAATTTATAGGATGATGTTTTTACTTTATCTAACCAAATATTTCCGCTTTCTGTTTTCCCAAATTTGCCGCCATCTGCTTTTTCAATTAGAGGAGTTGTTATAGCAAAAGCTTGTCCCTCTCCTTTTCTTCTTATGAGCTCTGTTCCGGTTACTATATTTCCCCACTGATCAGATCCACCTAATTGGACTTTGCAATTTTTGTTTTCCCAAAGCCAGTAAAAGTCGTACCCTTGCACCAATTGGTAGGAAAATTCAGTAAAACTCATTCCGGTTTCTAGCCTTGACTTTACTGAATCTTTTGCCATCATATAATTTATCGAAATGTGTTTTCCTACATCACGGATAAAATCCAAAAAGTTTAAATCTTTAAACCAATCGCAATTATTAACAACTTCTGCAGAGTTAGCTCCACAATCAAAATTCAAAAATTTTTCTAATTGTTTTTGAACAGCATTTAAATTATGGCTTAGTGTTTTTTCATTTAGCAAATTACGCTCCTTACTTTTCCCTGAAGGGTCACCCACCATTCCGGTAGCTCCTCCGACTAAAGCAAAAGGTTTGTGTCCGCATCTTTGCAAATGCACTAAAATCATTATTTGAACTAAACTTCCAATATGCAGGGAATCGGCAGTAGGATCAAACCCAATATAGGCAGAGGTCATTTCTTTCTGAAATTGATCTTCCGTACCTGGCATGATATCTTGTATCATCCCTCTCCATTTCAATTCTTCTGCAAAGTTCATTTTATAAATTTTTCTCAAAAATAGACAAATTATTAAATCTAAGCTATAATATCTATTGTCTATAATCTAATCTACTATCTTTGGCCTATGATATTTGTTACCGGAGGAACCGGACTTGTTGGTTCTCATATTTTACTAAGATTAGCCAAAGAAGGAATGCCTTTTAAAGCTTTAAAAAGAGAGACATCATCCCTTCAGATTTGCGAAAATGTATTTTCTCATTATGCTGCAAAGGATTTATTCGCAAAAATTAATTGGGTAACAGGAGATGTGAATGACATTCCTTCTTTAGAAAAAGCAATGGAGGATTGTAGTAGGGTATTGCACTGTGCAGCTATAGTTTCTTTTCATCCTGCCGAGGAAGAGTTGATGCGAAAAGTAAATATTGAAGGGACGGCCAATGTTGTGAATGTTGCGCTTTCCAAAGGGATAAAAAAATTAGGGTATATTAGTTCTATTGCTGCATTGGGGCGTAATTCTACTGTTGGGATTGTTGATGAAGAATGTTATTTTAAAGCTACAAAATTGGATAGTAATTATGCACTTACCAAATATTATGCCGAGCAAGAAGTTTGGCGCGCCAGCCAGGAGGGTCTTGATGTTGTGATTGTGAACCCCTCTGTAATTTTGGGCCCTGGCAATTGGGATAAAGGAAGTTCACAAATTTTTCAGAAAATACATTCGGGTTTAAAATTCTACACTACTGGAAGTACAGGTTATGTGGATGTAATGGATGTTGCTAATTCCTTAGTGGACTTATTATTGAGTTCAGTAAAAAATGAACGCTTTATTGTTAATGGCGCTAATTTAAAATATCGAGATTGTTTTGATGGGATAGCGATAGCATTAGGGAAACCAAAGGCCAGCATAAAAGTTACTCCATTTTTAAAAGAATTAGCTTGGCGCTTTGAGGCAATTCGCTCTTTTATTACATCAAAAATACCTTTACTGACTAAGGAAACGGCTAATAGTGCTATGACGGATGGAGCTTATTCTACTAAAAAAATAAAAAAAGAAATTGATTTTCAGTTTACTGAAATTGAAACTACTGTTCAAAAATATGCTAATTGGTTTCTTACGGATTTAAAGTAGAACGCTCGTTAGTTAGTTGCTCTAAAACATCAGTATAAATTTCTTCTAATTTTTCTGGATTTTTAGCATAATAATCTAAGGATTTGCTAAAAGTAGTATCAGTAATATCATGTTTCTTATATATTGCCTGATAACTATTTGCTAAATTTTTTTTTGCATTTTCTAATCCTTCGCTTTTGTTTAGCTCAAAAGCGGCTTCTTCTAAATGGATTTCTTTAAGCATATTTGTAAATTCTGTTTCTGATAAAATTTCAGTTGGTATTTCTATTTTAGGAGCGGTACATGCCAGTAATAAAATACTTAATAGTAACATAATAATTTTCATTTTACAAAGATAGTTTTTAAGCAAGTAAAAAAATGTATATTTGCGCCAATTATTAATCAAACAAAATATTTAAGATGAAAAATTTAATTTACCTATTTGCAGCAGTTATTATGTTTGCATTTACCGCATGTGGAGGTGGAGATACTGCAACTGAAGAAGCTGTTCCAGCTGCTGAAGAAGTTGTTATTGATGCTGCTGTTGAAGAAGTTGCTGAAGCTGTAGGCTGCCAAGTTGAAGGGGGTGCTTGTTTAGAAGATCACTCTTGTTGTGCTGCAAAAGCTGTTGCTGCTTGTTGTTGTGGTGACGAAACTTGTGATGGATCTTGCCATGGAGATGCCGCTGAAGCAGAAGAAGCTCATACTCACGAATAAGAATTCTTATTCAGAGAAATTAAAAAAAGGCATCCATTTGGGTGCTTTTTTTAGTTATTATCTTTCAAAAGTGAGTCGCATTCCTCTACTGGTTTCATCAAAGCAACCATATTCATAAGCAATATGCCCATTTACTAAAGTGTGCGTAATTTGAGCATTAAATATTTCTTCTTCAAAAGGAGACCAGCCACATTTATACAAAAGATTTTTTTTGGTTACCTTCCAAGGGTTGTTTAAATCAACCAAAACTAAATCAGCAAAATAGCCTTCACGAATAAACCCTCTGTTTTTAATCTGGAAACAAATAGCTGGGTTATGACACATCTTTTCTACTAGTTTTTCTAGGCTTATTTTTCCTTGATTAGCAAAAGACAACATAGCAGGCAAAGCGTGTTGTACTAAAGGGCCTCCTGAAGGGGCATTAAAATAAGTGTTTGACTTTTCTTCCAAGCTATGTGGGGCATGGTCAGTTGCAATCACATCTAATTGATCATCTAATAAAGCTTTTAATAAAGCCTCTTTGTCTGATTGCTTTTTTATGGCAGGATTCCATTTTATAAAAGTTCCTTGTTGAGTATAGTTGCTTTCATCAAACCAAAGGTGATGAATGCAAACTTCTGCCGTAATACGTTTTTCTTTTAAGGGTAATTTATTGTCAAAAAGCACAATCTCTTTTTCAGTTGAAATATGAAAAACATGCAAACGCGTATTGTGTTTTTTAGCCAATTCCACTGCCATTGATGATGACTTATAACAAGCTTCAACACTTCTAATATTTGGGTGTTCAGAAATTGGAACCTCTTCACCAAATTCCATTTTTGCCTTTTTGATATTTTCCTGAATGATATTTTCATCTTCACAATGCACCGCAATCAACATAGGAGATGTAGAAAAAATTTTTTCTAATACCTTCTTATTATCCACCAACATATTTCCTGTTGAAGAGCCCATAAATATTTTTATTGCTCCTACTGTTTTTGGATTTGTTTTTAATACTTCTTCCAAATTATCATTGCTTGCTCCCATAAAAAAAGTGTAGTTAGCAATAGAGTTTTGGGCGGCAATTTGGTATTTATCCTCTAATAATTTTTGAGTAAGTGTTTGCGGATCAGTATTTGGCATTTCCATAAAGGACGTAATCCCTCCAGCTACTGCGGCCTTACTCTCGGTATAGATATTGGCTTTGTGGGTTAGTCCAGGCTCACGAAAATGTACTTGATCATCAATTACCCCTGGCAGTAAATGCAACCCTTCTGCATCAATTATTTTATCTGCGTTAACATTTATTTCAGCATCAATTTTCTTGATTACTTTATCTTCAATTAATACATCTGATTGATAAATATCCCCTTCATTTACCAATTTTGCATTTTTAATAAGTGTTAGCATTATTTATCTTTTCCAGCTCATAAAGAAACTTTTGAGCTTCATTTGAATCACTCCAATTACAGCCTCAAAGAAAATTCCTCCACTCATTTTCGATTCTCCTTCGGTTCGATCAGTAAAAATTACAGGTACTTCCACTAGCTTAAATCCATACTTCCAAGCCTTGAATTTCATTTCAATTTGAAAAGCATAACCGACAAATTGGATTTTATTAAAATTGATAGTTTCCAAAACAATTCTTTTATAGCATTTAAAGCCAGCAGTAGAATCATGAATAGGCATCCTTGTAATAAATTTCACATATTTTGATGCAAAAAAGGACATCAAAAGTCGCATCATTGGCCAGTTTACAATATTTACTCCTTTTACATAACGAGAGCCGATAGCAACCTCTCCTTCTTCTTGTGCATTGGCATTGTACAGTCTAATTAAGTCGTCAGGATTGTGTGAAAAGTCAGCATCCATTTCAAAAATAAATTGATATTCTTTCTGAAGAGCCCATTTAAATCCATGAATGTAAGCCGTCCCTAATCCTAATTTTCCTTTGCGTTCTTCAATATGTAATTGGGAAGGAAATTCAGATTGTACATTTTTTACAATAGTTGCCGTACCATCAGGGGAACCGTCATCAACAATAAGAATATGAAATGATTTTTCCAAAGAGAAAATCTTACGAATTATCTTTTCAATGTTTTCCTTTTCGTTATAGGTTGGTATGATGATTAAGCTATCTGACATGTCTGCAAAAATAATGAAACAAAATTAGTAATGATTTATTGTGCAGTTATTTTAATTTCCTCTACCACAGTTGGGTCTAAAAGAGTGCTGATATCTCCTAAATTATCGCTTTCTCCAGCTGCTATTTTTCGTAAAATCCGTCTCATTATTTTCCCTGAACGCGTTTTTGGTAAGCCATTTACAAATTGAATTTTATCTGCTTTGGCAATTGCTCCCACTTGTTTTGTCACCAAATCATTTATTTCTTTGCGTAAACTATCGCTATTTTCAGGAGTATTATGACAAATTACATAAGCATATATCCCATTTCCTTTAATCGGATGTGGATAGCCAACAATGGCAGTTTCACAGACATTTTTGTGCTGATCCATAGCGCTTTCAATTTCAGCAGTGCCTAAATTATGCCCTGAAACAATCAACACATCATCTACTCTTCCGGTAATACGATACATGCCATTTTCATCATGTAAAGCTCCATCTCCTGTAAAGTATTTATTTGCAAATACTGAAAAATAGGTATCCTTAAATCGTTTATGATTACCATAAATAGTACGTGCTATTGATGGCCACGGGTATTTTATGCAAAGCCTTCCCTCTACGGAATTTCCTAATATTTCATTCCCTTTTTCATCTACTAGGCAAGGTTGAATTCCAGGAAGAGGAAGAGTTGCAAAAGTTGGCTTTGAGGGAGTTACTCCTGCCAAATTAGAAATCATGATTCCTCCTGTTTCAGTCTGCCACCAAGTATCTACTATTGGGCAATTATCTTTTCCGATTTCTGAGCCATACCAATGCCAAGCATCTTCATTTATAGGCTCTCCAACTGTTCCCAAAATTTTTAAGGAAGACAAATCATAAGGATTTACAAACTCCATGCCTTTTGCTTCCAAAGCACGAATGGCTGTTGGGGCGGTATAAAATATATTGACCTTATTTTCTTCTACTATTTGCCAAAACCTTCCCGCATCCGGATAAGTTGGAATTCCCTCAAAAATCAGTGTAGTTGCCCCGGATAAAAGTGGTCCGTAAACTATGTAAGAATGACCTGTTATCCAGCCAATATCGGCAGTACACCAATAGACATCTCCTTCAGTATATTGAAAAACATTGCGGAAAGAATATTCTGTATATACCATATAGCCAGCAGTAGAATGCTGAATTCCTTTGGGTTTTCCGGTAGAGCCGGAGGTATACAAGATAAATAGAGGATCTTCAGAATCCATAATTTCTATAGCACAACCTGCACTTGCCTTTTGCATTTCATTATGCCACCAAACATCTCTTCCTTTTTGCATTACTATCTTACTTTTTGTTCGCTCCAACACTATGCACTTTTCAATAGAGGATGTATTTTTCATAGCCTCATCTGAAATGTCCTTTAAGGCAGTAATTTTTGCACCTCTGAACCCTCCATCAGCAGTAATGAGGATATTACAAGTTGCATCATTTATCCTATCTGCTAATGCTTTGGCAGAAAATCCTGCAAATACAACTGAGTGAACCGCTCCTATTCGAGCACAAGCCAAAACAGCAATTACCAATTCAGGCACCATGGGCATATATAGGCAGATTCTATCTCCCTTTTTAACCCCATTATTTTTTAGCACATTGGCAAATTTACAGACTTCAGTATGCAATTTTTTATAGGACAAGCGTCTGCTTTGTTCGTTTGGATTATTGGCAATCCATTTTATTGCTGTTTGATTACCTCTTTGTTCTAAATGTCTATCTAAACAATTTTCGGTTATATTAAGCTTTCCTCCTTCAAACCATTTTACTTCTGGTTTTGTAAAGTCCCATTGCAACACAGTGTCCCATTTTTTCTGCCAAGTGAAGTTATTGGCTTTTCCTTCCCAAAATTGTTCAGGGGCATTGATGCTTTTAGCATATTCAGTTTTGTATTCTTCAAATGATGTAATGTTCTTTTCCATAGGTTATTTCTAATTCTGTCAAATATATAATTTTTTAAGATTTTGGCAATATCATGTGTTGTAGTTTTTGTATTTTAGCATTTGTAATTTAAAAACAAAAAATATGAAAAAAATATTACTACTAATTATTACTTCTTTTGCGATAAATTTAAACGCGCAGATGGTTACTTGTACTGAATTATTTATTTCAGAATATATTGAAGGCCCTGCACAGAACAATGCGATTGAAATTTATAACCCTACAAATTCATCCATTAATCTTGGTGGATACACTATAAATAGATATAGCAATGGAGCAAGCTCTGGACCTGAATCATGGCAATTAGGAGGGGTAATTGCTTCTGGGCAGGCAATTGCAGTTGGTAACGGGCAATTAGATTCAATTGACCTAGGAACTTATTGGTCTGTTCCTGTAGACCCTGTCTTTTTTTCTTTGCTTGATTATCATTGTAATGGTGATTATAATACAAATTCAACATTTTATTTTAATGGAAATGATGCAATGACTTTAGAAAAATCTGGAAATATTATTGATATTTTCGGTAAAGTTGGAGAGGATCCAGGAAACGCTTGGACTGATGATGCAACTGCAGGATATACTGATGCAAATGGTGGGACTTGGTGGACAAAGCGTCAAACTTTGGTGAGAAAATCTTCTGTAAAAAAAGGGGTCATCACGAATCCTATTTTATTTAACCCTACATTAGAGTATGATTCATTGCCAGATGCAACTTATAGCGGAATGGGTTCTCACACTTGTGATTGCATTAGCATTGGTACTAGCATAGATGAGAATGCAATTTCGTATGTTATGTATCCTAATCCTGCAAATATTGGGAGTACAGTTACAATAAATTCAAATGCAAAAATTGAGAGTATTGATGTTGTAAATATTTTAGGAGAAAAAGTATTTACTCAAATCTCAAATAAAATTCTTACTACTAATTTAGCAAGAGGAACTTACATTATTAATATTCGATTTACTGATGGAAGAATTATTAATAATAAGTTAATTATTGAATAATTAAATAAGTATAAACAATGAAGATGCTGATGGAAACATCAGCATTTTTTTCGGATTAAGATATATGAAAAAGGTAAGCGTTCTATTAGTTGGAATTTTATTAAGCATGGCGTCTTTTTCCCAAACTACTTTAAGTGGAAAAGTGGTTGATGCTAATACAGGAGAATCCTTAATTGGCGCAACTATTGTTTATGGTAAAGGAATGGGGACAGCTACTGATATTGATGGAAACTATACTATTCCAATTCATTCAGGAGAAAGAAGCATACAAGTTTCTTATGTGGGCTATAAAGCAATAAATAAAGTGATAGTAATTGGAAATAAGCCTCAAGTTTTGGATTTTAAACTAAAAACCATCTTGCTAAATGAAGTGCAAGTAGTAGCTGATATCGCTCGCGACAGAGAAACTCCTGTTGCCTTTTCAACTATTCCTATTAAAAAGATTCATGAGGAATTGGCATCACAAGATATTCCTATGATACTTAATTCTACTCCAGGGGTTTATGCTACACAAAGCGGTGGTGGTGATGGAGACGCTAGAATTACAATAAGAGGTTTTAATCAGAGAAATGTAGCCGTAATGATTGATGGAATTCCAGTGAATGATATGGAAAACGGATGGGTATATTGGTCCAATTGGTTTGGTTTGGATGCTGTAACTTCAAAGATTCAAGTACAAAGAGGTCTTGGAACTTCAAAAATTGCTATTCCGTCAGTTGGTGGAACAATGAATGTTTTAACAAAAGGAACTGGAAATATAGCAGAAGGAATAATAAAGCAAGAAGTTGGATCATTCGGGAAATCAAGAACATCATTGGGTTATAATTCAGGAAGATTAGAAAATGGCTGGGGCTATACTTTGGCTGGATCTTATAAAAAGGGAAATGGATTTGTGGATGAGACTTGGAGTGAAGGATTCTTTTATTATGCGAAAATTCAAAAAGAATTAGGAAATCATATTTTGAGCTTATCAGCTATGGGGGCTCCACAAAAACACGGACAAAGATCTTATAAAAGTGATATAGCAACTTACGACACTTCTTTTTCTCGTTCATTAGGAGATACTTCTAATTTTTCTGCAAGAATTGTAAATAAAGGAATTGCCTTTAATAAGCATTGGGGTTATTTAGATAGATGGACTATTAATTCAAGCGGAGACACAATTCATGCTAATGAAACATTGAATACTAAACAAAATTATTATCACAAACCTCAGTTTTCATTAAGAGATTTCTGGACAGTGAATGATAAGTTTTATGTTTCAAATATTTTTTATGCTTCCATTGGGCATGGTGGCGGAACAGGATTAAGTGGCAATACAGAGAATTATGAAGAAAGAGGGCAATATAATTTACAAGAGGCTTATAATTCCAATAGTAATAATATTGACGCTTTGTATTCTGATGTTGAAAATAAAGCAGGAACTTACCTAAGAAGTTCCATCAATAATCATTTTTGGTATGGCGGGTTAACAACTTTAAATTATCAAAAAACAGATGAAATATCAATTTCTGGAGGATTGGATATACGTTATTATAAAGGGCAGCACTATCGTGAGGCATATGATTTATTAGGAGCAGATTATGCTATTGATAATACTAATGGGATGCAAGAATCTCAGGTAAAAAGAGTAGGAGATAAGCTTGGTTATCATAATGAAGGACTGGTAAAGTGGAGTGGTGTTTTTTATCAAGTAGAACATAATGATGGAGTTATAAGTACATTTTTAAATATTTCAGCTTCTAATTCAGCATACAAAAGAATTGATTATTTCAGAAAGAAAGATTTAGTTCTTGACGACACTACTTATCATGAAGTATTAGGGACTTCTGTTGCAACTGAACTTGAATTTAATGATAATGGAACTTTAATTGGAGCACATAAAACAATGATTGAAGATACCATTTGGCATAACGGGAAAGCTTACACTATGAATTCAGATGAAGCAAAATTAGCTGAAACTAACTGGAAATGGATAAGAGGTTATACAATAAAGTCAGGCGCAAATATTAATTTGGATGAATATAACAATGTGTTTTTTAATGTAGGATATATTTCAAAAGCACCAAGATTTAATAATGTATATTATTATGACAACTCACTATTTAGAAATATCAAAAATGAAGAAGTAAAAGCAGTTGAAGGAGGATATTCTTATCGCTCATCATTATTTTCAGCTAATGTAAATGCTTACTATACTGCCTGGCAGAATAAACCATCAAATGGGGGCGTTACAGTTACGGTGGATGATGTTCCATATAGAGCAAATATAAACGGAATGGATGCATTGCATAAGGGGGTTGAAATGGATTTTTCATATAGAATTTTAAACAATCTAAGTGTTGAAGGCTTGCTCTCATTAGGTGATTGGCAATGGACATCTGCAGATACTGTGAGGTTTTTGGATGATAATAATAATCCGATTACTGATGACTTTGGCAATGAGATAATTGCAAGTTTTGATGCTGATGGTGTGCATGTTGGAGATGCTGCACAAACGCAATATGGTTTGAGCGTAAGATATGAACCAACATATGAATCATATATAAAGTTAAGAGGAACCTATTTTGATAATTACTATGCTGATTTTGATCCATTATCATTAAATGGAGCCAATGCTGGTAGAGAAAGCTGGAAAATCCCAGCATATCAATTAGTAGATTTGCATTGTGGATATAAGTTCAAATTATCAGATAAGAATAAATTAGATATACGATTTAGTGTATTGAACTTACTGGATGAAATATATATTTCAGATGCTCAGAATAATGACCCTTATAATGCAAATTATCAAGATTTTGATGCTAAATCGGCAGGTGTATTTTTTGGTTTAGGAAGAAGATTTAATCTATCGGCAAAATTCAGTTTTTAATAAATAAAATATAAAAAGAATGAAAAAAATAACAACATTAATTTTTGCAACTTTATTCAGTGTCGTAGGGTTTTCACAGGCGAATATTGCAGCTGCAAGAGCTCAAGGAGTAGGATCAACTGTAACGATTACTGGAGTTGTAACTAATGGAGATGAACTTGGTCCAATTCGATACATTGAAGATGCAACAGCAGGATTAGCATTATATGACCCAACTATTTTAAGTGGAGTTGTAAGAGGAGATGAGGTTACTGTTAGTGGAATTCTAGTTGATTATAATGGACTTATGGAAATGACTCCTGTTAACACAACTACAACAAATTCAAGTGCTAACTCCGTTTCCCCACAACTGATTACACCAATACAAATTGGAGAACTAACAGAATCAGAACTTATACAAATTAATAATGTAATTTTTAATAGTGGAGGATCTTTGTTTACGGCAGGGACGCATGATTTTACTTCTAATGCAGAAATAGGCAAAGTATACATAAGATTGGGTAGCCCGCTAGAAAACTCATTAATTCCTATGGGCCTAGTTACGTTAATAGGAATATCTTCACAATACACTTTTTCAACCCCAGCCAATGATGGCTACCAAATTCTCCCAAGAGATTCATCTGACATTATACAAACAGGGGCTTTAATATTTACTTCTGCGGTGTCGCAAACTAATATTACAACAACAAGTTTTGATTTATCTTGGAGTGTTTCAGATTCCTCCACTACTAATTGTAATTATGGATTATCTACTTCATTAGGAACTCCTATAAATAATATAGGAAATAGCCTGACACACACCGTAAATTTAACAGGATTACAGCCTGCTACTTTTTATTATGTGGAGTGCTATTCTGTAAATGGAAATGATACAGCTTTTTCAAATGTTGGAATTTATTCTACTGCATCTAATTCCTCAGGGCTTATTCGCCCTTATTTTAATCATTCTGTAGATGTATCAGTATCCACTGGCGTTGATGCTCAAAACATTACCACCACTTTTAATGATACGATTAAAGCGTATATGGATTTAGCTCAAAACACATTGGATATTTGTGTGTATAATGCTTCAGATGCGACTATTGCTACTGCCATCAATGACGCTTATAATAGAGGAGTTGTAGTGAGATATATTGCGGATGATGATGTAACAAATATAATGTTAAGTAGTTTGGATCCAAATATTCCTATTGTGTATCGTGATCCTGCTCCGGCAGGAATTATGCATAATAAATTTATTATTGTAGATGCAAATTCAACCAATAATTCTTGGGTAATGGGCGGCTCAACAAATTGGACAAATCCTTCAAATTTATTCAATGATTACAACAATCTTATTTTTATTCAGGATGAAGCAATTGCAAAAGTATACACTTTGGAATTTGAAGAGATGTGGGGGGGGGTTTTTGGACATAATAAGTTAGATAATACCCCTCATAACTTTAAAGTTAATGGGAAAGATGTTGAAGTGTATTTTTCTCCTTCAGACCAAACAACCTCACGTATTTCAGAATTTATTAATGAGGTAGATTATACCTTAGAATTTGGGATTTTAAGTTTTACTAGAGATGATCTTGGACTTGCTGTAATTGCAAAAGATGGCGAATTTGGAGTAAATGTAAGGGGGATAGTTGAGCAAGAAAATGTTACCGGCAGTGAATTTGCAGAGTTAATAGCTGCAGGGGTCAATGTTAAATCCCATACGGGAGTTACTTACCAGCTCCACCATAAATATGCTATTGCTGATGCAAATGCAATTGCTTCTGATCCAACAATATTAACAGGCTCTCATAATTGGAGTAGTAATGCAGAAAACAATTCTGATGAGAATACAATTGTTATTCATGATGCTACTATTGCTAATATCTATTTGCAAGAATTTACAGAGCGTTTTAACGAGTTAGGATCTTCTGGAATTGATGAATTGATTAATGTAGAAGTATCCGTTTTCCCAAATCCATCAGCAGGAAAAGTGGAGGTAAAAAGCGACTTATTTATTCAGCAAATTAATTTGTATGCAGTAGATGGAAAATTAATTACAACAACAACTGATGCCATTTTAGATATTAAAACAAAAGGCATTTATTTTATTAAGATAATTACTGAACAAGGAATTTCAGTTAAGAAAATAGTGATTGAATAAATAGTTAATAGTGCATTAAAAAAGCCCACTTAATAGTGAGAGTTTTTTCGTTTACATTTCAAAGGATTCCATAAATTTTGTTGTATAATTTCCTGCTCGGAAATTTTCATCCTTCATTAGTTTCTGATGAAAAGGAATTGTTGTTTTTACTCCCTCAATAATAAATTCATCTAATGCTCTTTCCATTTTTGCAATTGCCTCCTTTCTTGTTTGTGCAACTGTAATTACTTTTGCAATCATTGAGTCATAAAATGGAGGAATCATATAGTTTGCATAAACATGTGTATCAATTCTGACTCCGTGACCCCCTGGTGCATGAAAGTTAGTTATCAGCCCAGGGCAAGGCCTGAAATCATTTTCAGGATCTTCCGCATTAATTCTACACTCAATAGCATGCAATTTAGGATAATGGTTTTTCCCAGATATTTCAATTCCAGCAGCCACTTTAATCTGTTCTTGTATCAAATCATAATCGACTACCTCCTCAGTAATTGGGTGCTCTACTTGAATACGCGTATTCATTTCCATAAAGAAAAAATCTCTGTGCTTGTCAACTAAAAACTCAACAGTCCCAACTCCTTCATATTTTACTGATTCAGCAGCCATAATAGCAGCTTCCCCCATTTCTTCTCTCAATTTTTTAGTCATAAACGGAGAAGGAGTTTCTTCAGCTAATTTTTGATGTCTTCTTTGAATTGAACAATCTCTTTCAGAAAGGTGTGCGGCTTTTCCTGTACGGTCACCAATAATTTGAATTTCAATATGCCTAGGATCTTCAATGAATTTTTCCATATACATGCCATCATTTCCAAAGGCCGCTTTTGATTCTTGACGCGCACTATTCCAAGCATCTTCTAAATTTCCCTCATCCCAAACCAAACGCATTCCTTTCCCTCCCCCACCTGCGGTTGCTTTAAGCATTACAGGATAACCAATTTCTATAGCTAATTTTTTGCAAGTTTTAAAATTAGGGATTATACCTACAGAACCTGGGATAGTTGGAACACCAGCTTTTTTCATTGTTTCTTTGGCAGAAGCTTTGTCTCCCATTCCATCAATCATTTCAGCAGATGCTCCAATAAATTTAATGTTATTCTCACTGCAAATTTTTGAAAAATTAGAATTTTCAGCCAAGAATCCATAGCCAGGATGGATAGCATCAGCATTAGTAATTTCAGCAGCTGCAATAATATTAGGAATCTTTAAATAGGATGCGGAGCTTGCTGCGGGACCAATACAAACAGCCTCATCAGCAAATCGGACATGTAAACTATCTTTGTCAGCTGTAGAATAAACGGCCACAGTTTTTATTTCCATCTCTTTACAAGTGCGGATAATACGCAATGCAATTTCTCCTCTATTGGCTATTAGGATTTTCTTAAACATAATAAATACTTTTAAGGATTAATTATGATGGATCAACCAAAAATAATTCTTGGTTAAACTCAATTGGAGTAGAGTCATCCACTAAAACTTTTATGATTTTACCTGAAATCTCTGATTCAATTTCGTTAAATAACTTCATTGCTTCAATAACACACAAAGTATCTCCTTCTTTAATAGTATCACCCACACTTACAAAAGGCGGGCTTTCAGGTGATGTTGAACGGTAAAAGGTGCCAATCATTGATGCTTTAATTGTAATATAATTTGAATTTTTATCTGCTACAGGAGAAGCTGCACTTTCCACAACCGGTGCAGCTGAAACAATAGGGGGCGGCGTCATAACTTGTGCTGGTCCTTGATGAATAATAGTAGTGGCTTCATTTTCATCTGCATCTCCTCTTTTCTTTTTTGTAGGAGATTTTATAGAGATTTTAATGTTATCTATCTCTAAACTTACTTCAGTTGCCCCTGATTTAGCAACAAATTTTATAAGTTCTTGAATGTCTTTTAAATCCATATTTAAAATTTTATTTATAATACAAAAGTAACTATTTCTTTGAATCGTAAGCCCATTTAATAAAAATTGAACCCCACGTAAATCCCCCCCCAAAAGCAGCAAGGATAATATTATCGCCTTTATTCAGTTGATTTTCCCATTCCCATAAGCATAAGGGAATAGTTGCATTGGTGGTGTTTCCATATTTTTCAATATTTAACATTACTTTTTCATTTCCTACTCCCATTCTTCTAGCAGTAGCCTCTATTATTCTTTTATTTGCTTGATGAGGGACTAGCCACGCCACATCATCAGCTGATAAATTATTATTAGTCATTATTTCCCCCGATACATCAGCCATACTTTTTACAGCTGCCTTAAAAACAGGTTGTCCATCTTGAAAAATAAAATGTTCTTTAGCGTCAATTGTTGCGTGAGATGCAGGCTTTACAGACCCTCCAGCTTTTAGATGTAAAAATTCTCCCCCAGAACCGTCACTTCTTAGTATTGCATCCTGTATGCCTAATCCATCTTTATTAGGCTCTAATAATACAGCTCCAGCTCCATCTCCAAAAATAATACAAGTGGATCTGTCAGTATAATCAACAATAGATGACATTTTATCTGCTCCAACAACAATTATTTTTTTATACGTTCCTGTTTCAATAAATTTTGAAGCAGTGGATAATGCAAATAAAAACCCTGAACATGCTGCCATTAAATCATATGCAAATGCATTTATTGCACCTACTTTATCTGCAATAATACAAGCTGTGGACGGAAAAATCATATCAGGAGTAGCTGTTGCGCAAATAATTAAATCAATATCTGCCGCTGAAGTATTGGTTTTTTTTAATAATCCTATTATTGCTTGCGCCCCAAGGTCAGAAGATCCCTTGCCTTCTCCCTTTAAAATTCTTCTCTCTTTAACTCCAGTTCTTGAAGTAATCCAGTCATCATTAGTGTCAACTAAAGTTTCTAACTCTTTATTAGTTAATATATAGTCAGGCACATATCCTTGAACCCCTGTTATTGAAGCATTTATTTTCCCCATTAGTTGAGATGATTTTTTATTTTACTTGTCAATCCTGCCTCTACGACATCTTTGGTTAAAGTAATCATATTTTTTATTGCAATTTCATTTGAAATTCCGTGTCCTACAATTACGGTTTTGTTAAGCCCTAAGATAGGAGTCCCCCCATAATTTTCGTAATTAAATCTTTTGAAATACTCATCAAGCAATCCTCTTTTTTTTATAATTGAATAGATTCCTTCCGCCTCTTTTAATACTATATTTCCTGTAAAACCATCACAAACAATAACATCAGTTTCTGAATCAAAAATAGCTCTACCTTCAATATTACCAATAAAATTATAATCAGGATTATTTTCCATCATACTATAAGATGCTTGGCTTAGCATATTCCCTTTTGTTTTTTCTTCTCCCAGATTTAACAGACTCACTTTTGGCTTTTTAATTTTACAAACATGTTCTGAAAAGAGTGAGCCAAGGATTCCAAACTGATACAATATATCAGGTTTGCAATCAGCATTTGCTCCAACATCCAATAAAACAGTAACACCACCATCTTCTCTTGGGATTAGTGAAGAAATTGCTGGGCGTAATATACCAGGTATTGCTTTTACAGAATAATAACCTCCTACAAACATGGCTCCAGTATTTCCTGCAGATGCAAAGCCATCAATAAGCCCTTTAGACAAATATTCAAAGCCTTTTGCTATACTTGAATTTGGTTTTGATTTAAATGCTTTTGTTGGGTGTTCCCCCATAGATATAACATCCTTACAATCAATAATTTCAAAATTATTCTCCAAGGTATTATGATGCTGTAATTCAAAAAGAATTTCAGTTTTTCTTCCAAATAAAACTATTTTAGTATCAGATGGGAGTTCATTCAGAGCTAGAATAGCTCCATGAACAGTTTTTTGAGGAGCATAATCTCCTCCCGTAATATCAATTCCGATTCTCATAAAAAGTTTGCAGTTTAAAACGGGATAAAACTACAAAAATCTATTAAAGCACTATACAGATACTTGCTTTTCTATTGCTTGTTTCCCCCTATAAGTACCACATTCTTCACAAACTCTGTGATATTGAACGGGAGTGCTACAGCTAGGACATGAGTACATAGTAGTAGCAGAAGCTTTATAGTGAGTTCTTCTTTTGTCTCTTCTAGTTTTAGAAATTTTTCTTTTAGGATGTGCCATTTTCTTTCTTTTACTATTTTATTTTTAAATTTTTTAATGCATCCCACCTAGGGTCAGATGTCGTTTCTTGTTTTACAGTATATTTTTCTATCAAATTCACCATCTCTTCATTGCAGGTTACTTCTCCCAAATCATTTAAGGGATGTTGTCGTTTTTTAGGTAAATTTAAAATAATTAATTCAAAGATTAATTGCTGTAAATCAATTGAATTTTCACTTTTTTTAATGTAAAAAATCTCGTCAGTTGATGTTAAATCTTCATTAGTTATTTTGATAATTACATTTGTTTCTGCAGTAATATTAACTGAAATTTCTTCCGTGCAAATATCGCATAATAGCTTATTTATTTTACCGTCAATAGTAAGAGTTAATGCTAATTTATCGCCATCTTTATCTAGTAAAGCAGCAGCAATAATTTCAGCATGTTCCACATCTGACAATGTAAATGCTTCAAAGAACTGGTCCTTTATTTCAAATGAAAAAGAGTTTTTACCATTAGTAATTTCTCCTAACTTTATCTTATATCCATTCATTACGCCTGAATTTTAAAGGGACGCAAATGTACAAATTTATTCGTATTCAGTTCCCTAAGTTTACTTTCTTGTTGTAAAGGCTAAAGGATTGCTAGTAATCTCTTTAAATTCCGCTCTTTTTTTAAAAATATCGCATGCCATAAATATAGCTTCACGAAATGATTGTTCGTTTGCCTCCCCTTTTCCAGCAATATCGATAGCTGTTCCGTGCACAGGTGAGGTGCGTACAATATTTAAACCTGCAGTATAATTTACTCCCTCCGAAAAAGAAAGTGTCTTAAAAGGGGTTAGTCCTTGGTCATGATACATGGATAATATCCCATCAAATGAAGATAAATTTTTAGGAGTAAAAAAACTATCAGCAGGATAAGGTCCAAAAGCCATAATGCCATTTTCTTTCAATTTTTTTATTGAAGGAATAATGATTTCACTTTCTTCAGAACCGAGCATTCCTTCTTCCCCAGCATGAGGGTTAAGCCCAATAACCGCAATCTTTGGTTTTCTGATACCAAAATCAGTAATTAAGGACTGATTAAGTTGTTCTGTTTTTGAAATAATCTTATCAGAAGTAATAGCTGTTTTTACTTGTTCTAAAGGAATATGTCCTGTAACAAATGCTATTTTCATATTCTCACTTACCATGATCATTAATGATTTGCCTTCAAAAGTTCCTTGTAAAAACTCAGTATGCCCCACAAATCCACTTATTTCTTCCTGAATTGAAGCTTTGTTGATAGGGGCAGTTACCAGTACACTAACCTCTTCTTTTTTTAAAGCATTGCAGGCTAATTTTATGGATTGAAAAGCATATTTTCCTGAAGTAGCTGTTGCTGCACCAAATTTAATTTCAATATCTTCTTCCCAGCAATTTAAAACATTAACCTTATTTGTTTTTGCTTCTGAAATATTATTTATAGTATGAAAAGTAAAATCTTGTAATTCAATTGCTTTGCGGTGAATAGAGGTCACTTTATTTGAACCAAAGACAATTGGAGTGCAGAAATCCATCATTCGAGTATCTTTAAAAGTTTTAAGAATCACTTCCATTCCTATTCCGTTCAAATCCCCAATAGAGATTCCTACTTTTATTTTTTGTACTTTCTCGTTCATTTAAGCTCTATTTTTTATGAACTGATATAATAATCTTACTCCCATTCCTGTAGCTCCTTTACCTCTATATCCGTATTTTTCTTTTACAAAAGTAGATCCTGCAATATCCAAATGAATCCAAGGATAATCAGCAAAATGAGCCAAGAATTTTCCAGCAGTGATAGCTCCACCAGCTGGACCTCCTAAATTCTTAATATCTGCAACATCAGATTTTATTAGTTCGTTATAATCCGACCAAAATGGCATTTCTGCTAATCGCTCGTGTGTTTTTTCTCCAATTGCTTTTAAATTTTCGTGTTCTTTCTTAGCTCCTTCATGCATACTTACAATTCCGTAATGTCCAATCGCAGCTGCAGCTGATCCTGTTAAAGTGGCCAAATCAATTACTAGTTCAGGATTGTACTTTTTCGCAAAACTGAGTGCATCAGCCAAAACTAATCTACCTTCAGCATCAGTGTTTAAGACTTCAACAGTTGTGCCATCATGCATAGTAATTACATCTCCTGGGGCGTAAGCATTTCCTGATGGTCTATTATCAGTTGCAGGCAATAACGCAATAATATGTTTATCTAATTTATTGGCTGAAATGGCTTGCATAGCACCAATAACTGTACCAGCTCCTCCCATGTCAACTTTCATCATATCCATAGAGTTTGCCGTTGGTTTTAAACTTAACCCTCCAGTATCATATACAATTCCTTTCCCAACTAAAATGATAGGTTGTTTGTTGGTAGAATTCTTAGGATTCCACTCTATAATCGTGAAAGTGGGTTCGTCAATGCTTCCTTTATTTACCGCCAATAACCCTCCCATTTTTAAGGACTCAATTTTCTTTTTATTGAAAACTGTAGTTTTAAATCCGTTTGTTTTTCCTGATTTCACGGCAGCCTCTGCCAAATCCTTAGCAGTTAAATGTGAAAAAGGCTCGTTAATTAAATTTCTAGTAAAATAAACGGCATCTACAATATTTTGCAATTCTTCCACATCTTTTGTCTTAATTGTTTTTTCTAAATAGATTGATTTTAATTTATGTGCTTTAGGATCTGTTTTATGTTTGGTAAAAGTATAATTAGAAAGAGCCATTCCTTCTGTAACTGCAAGAATTTCTTTTTGATTTCCTTTAACATCAATAATCATTACCGCTGCTTCATCTTTTAAGCTTTCTTGTAGTTGATCCCCTAATAAGCGTAAACATTCAAAATGTTTATTTGTGTCTTTTTCCTCTTTTGGATTTACAATAAATATAAGTCGCGTATATTGATTTATCGCAACAATCTCTTTTTTATCATCCCATTGTTTTTTGATAAAAGCAAGTTCTGACTTGGAGAGATCAAAAGAAGAAAAATTGCTTTTTTTATCGCAAAAAAGGATTAAATTATCTTGATCAGAAAATGCCTGTTTTTTTTTGATTATAGTCTTCATAATATTGTGTAATTTTGAAGCCACAAAACTAAGTAATTTTATGGACAGTAAGCAGTTGATAGGTAGGGCATTGAAAAAAGAGTTTTTATCAGCAGATGAAGGTCAGTTTTTGTATGAAAATGTACCTACTGCAGATTTGATGTGGGCAGCAAATGAGCTCAGACAAATGCAAATTCCCGGTAATGTAGTTACTTGGCAGATTGATCGTAATGTAAATACGACTAATGCTTGTACGGCTAACTGCAAATTCTGTAATTTTTTCCGCCATCCGAAACATGAAGAGGTGTATGTAACCGATGCGGAAACGTATAAACTTAAAATAGAAGAAACGATAAAATATGGTGGGGATCAACTGCTTTTGCAAGGAGGTCATCACCCAGATTTAGGATTGGATTATTACACCAAATTATTTAAGGATCTGAAAGCCCTTTATCCAGATATTAAATTGCATGCTCTTGGGCCTCCAGAGGTTGCGCACATTTGTAAAATTGGACGATATACTCATCTGGAAGCTTTAACTGCTTTGAAAGCGGCAGGAATGGATAGTATGCCAGGAGCAGGAGCAGAGATTTTAAGCGATAGAGTAAGGCGATTAATTTCCAAAGGAAAATGTACGGGGCAGGAGTGGTTGGATATTATGAAAGTTGCTCATCAAATTGGGTTAACTACATCAGCAACTATGATGTTTGGACACATAGAAACCATTGAAGAGCGCTTTGATCATTTGGTAAGAATTAGAGAAGTTCAAGCTCAAAAGCCTGAAGGAAAAAATGGATTCTTGGCATTTATCCCTTGGCCATTTATGGATGACGGAACACTTTTGCAAAGAGTGAAGGGAATTAATAACAACACTTCAGCTGACGAATATATGCGTATGATAGCGATTTGTAGAATTATGTTGCCAAATATTAAAAACATTCAAACTTCTTGGCTTACAGTTGGAGCTGACACAGCACAACTTACTTTGCATGGAGGAGCAAATGATATGGGTTCTATTATGATTGAAGAAAATGTAGTTTCGGCAGCAGGAGCACCACACCGATTTACCGCAAATAGCATACAGGAATGCATAAGAGATGCAGGATTTGAACCCCAACTCAGAACCCAATTATATATAGAAAGAGAGATTCCAGAAATGGAAGAACAATTAATAGATTATTAAAATGTTTACAGGAATTATAGAGCAATTAGTAAAAGTAATTTCCTTGGAGAATCAAGGGGGTAATTTGCATATTTCCTGCAAATCAGCCATTACTCAAGAGCTGAAGATTGATCAATCTGTGGCGCATAATGGTGTGTGTTTAACGGTAGTTGACATTAAGGATGAAGTGTATACGATTACTGCCGTTAAAGAGACTTTGGATAAAACTAATCTTTCAGAATTACAAGTTGGGAATATAATTAATATAGAAAGATGTATGAAATTAGGAGATAGATTTGATGGACATATGGTGCAAGGGCATGTGGATCAAACGGCAACATGTACTCATATTAAAGAAGAAAAAGGCTCTCATGTATTTAGTTTTAAGCATAAGGAATCTGATAATATGACTGTGGAAAAAGGTTCAGTGTGTGTGAATGGAGCAAGTTTAACAGTTGTGAATTCTAAAGATACTTCATTTTCAGTAGCCATTATACCTTATACTTTTGAGCATACTAATTTTCAAACTCTGAAAATTGGCGATGCGGTAAATATTGAATTTGATATTTTAGGAAAATATATTTCAAAGATGTTTATGCGGGATTTATAAAGCAGAGAAGTTCGAATCCTGCTACTATATATTTTTATTTAGTTACTATGCTTAGCATAATACTTCTTTTAGTAAAGAACAGTAGCTTTGATTAAAGATAAATATTTGCAAGCAAAGTAATATAAGTAGTAGTTTTTTTAATCTATTGTTTTAAAGTCTAAACATAGTCATAACCTTCTTGCTATTAACAGTTTAATAACTGTCTCTCCTAAATAAAGCTTGTTGTTTGATGCGAATTTTACTTCTCTAACAATTTGAATAAATCATCCAAATTAGGAGAGAGAATCATTTCGATTCTTCTATTTTTGCTTCTGCCTTCTGTAGTTTTATTTGTGGCTAATGGTATAAATTCAGCCCTACCTGCAGCAGTTAATTGCAAGGGGTCCATTGAGGGGTTTTTTAATAAAACTTTTACGACATTTGTTGCGCGCATCACGCTCAAATCCCAATTGTCTTTTATCAAACCACTCCCACTTAAAGGAATGCTGTCAGTATGCCCCTCTACCAAAATATCCAAATTCTTTTGTGAAGCTAAGGCAGCTGCTAATTTGTTAAGTGCAGCAACTCCACCGCTATTTACTTCATATTTTCCAGAAGCAAAAAGTAAATCTTCTTCTAAGGAGATATATACTTTTCCATTTTTCTGAATTACAGTTAAACCATCTCCCTCCAATCCTATTAATGCTTTGGAAATAGATTGTTTCAAGGCAGTCACCATAGAATCTTTCTTGTTGATGATATCTTCTAATTCTGTTACTCTTGTTGAACGCACCTCTAATTCTTCTTCTTTCAGACTTAAGGAATTTGATAATTTGTTCAATTCATCTTCTTTATCAAAAAGTGCCAATTGAGCTTGTTCTAATTGTTTCAAAAGCTTTTTAGTTTCTTTAGCTTTGTTTGCCATGTAACTACTATTCTTAGACGTCAATAAATCATACGCGTCACTCAACTGATTATATTTGGATTGCAAAATAGTTAAGGACTTTCCATTCTGCAGAGAATCATTTCTTAAATCAGCAATTTGTGCTCGTAAAGCGACAATAGTTCCTTCACTTTCTTCCAATTTACCATTAAGGGAAAGCTCCTTCTTTTCAGCTGAAATTAAAGCTGATTTTGCACTTTCATGTTCAGCGATTAATGTATTATAAATTTTTGGAGTTACACAAGCGCTCAATGCTAATAGTAATGTGCTAATGTATAAAATAGACTTTCCCATTTTGAAAATTTTTAATTTTCTCAAAATTACAAAGGAAAAAAAAGAAAAAATAACTGGTAAAGAATACTTTTCAACAGGAAAAGATGAAAAGAAATTAACGCATCCAATAGCCTTCTATCCAAACAAAGCCACCTAAGCGAACTTCCCAGAATCCAGGCGCCCAATGATATCCTCTTCTTTGGCGTTTCCATTTTCCTTTTATCCAAATGTAATCTCTATAAAAGCTGCTCCATTTCCAGTGCCCTTCTACCCAAATATAATTTCTTCTGACACGATTAGGATGCTTTTCAATTACCTTTGGTCTGTTTGGCTTTACCACAACTACTCTAGATGGATGACGATGTGTTGAATGATTTTTAACAGCCACTCCTTTATGCCTATTGGATTTTTTACTCACTACTTTTTTAGTAGAATCATTATGTTTTGACTTTACCATAACCTGTGCAAAACTGCTTTGTGGCATAAATAAAGTGGCTCCAAAAAGGAGGATGAAACTAAAAATTATTTTTTTCATAGCGATATTTTTTAAAGATTAGTACTTTTATGACTTCAATTCAAACGCAAACTAAAGTTTAAAAGTATGAAAAAAATTATCAACTATTTTTTACAAGGGCTATTATACATAGTGCCTGTATCTGTAACGCTTTATGTAGTATACTGGGCATTCAATAAAATTGATAGTATTTTACGTTTTCAATTCCCAGGCTTAGGTCTTATTGTAATTATTGCAACGATTACTTTAATTGGCCTTGCGGGTTCTGTCATTATCGCAAGCCCTATCAATTCTTTTTTTCAAAAGTTATTAAAAAAAGCGCCTTTATTAGAAACTATCTATAGTTCAATGAAGGATTTGACGGGAACTTTTGTAGGAAAAAAGAAAGGATTTGAGCAGGCGGTGCTTATTAAATTATATGAAAACTCAACAATTGAACGTATTGGTTTTATTACCAATGAAGATTTAAGTTCATTGGGGATAAAGAGCGGTAAAATTCTGGTTTATTTGCCACACTCCTATGCATTTTCAGGTCAACTTTTTGTAGTAGATAGATCTTACATTACTCCTATTGATCGATCTTCCTCCGAAATAATGAAATTAATCGTTTCTGGTGGAATTACTGAAATAGAAAAATAAACTAAATTTGGAGCATTAAAATTCATATTATGAAAACAACTATCCTTTATTTATTTGCATTTATGTTCAGTATTTCTGTATTTGCAGGCGACACTACAACTGTAAGAATTCATAACCATACTGATATGACTTGGTACGGAAATTATGATGAGTGGGGTGTACTGCCAGATGCCACCAAAGAATACCAAAAAGTTTATTTGCATTATACTATGGGCTGTGCAACCGGAGGCTGTTCAGATTGGGATTATACTTCACAAATTTTTGTACGCCACAGAACTGGAGCAATTGATTCAACATTAAATACAGCTCCTTCTTTTACCGTAAATGGAAACACTCTAGACACTGTATTTTTTTCTTACAGTCCTGTATATATTTATTCTTGGGATAGCATTAATAATATTCTAGATTCAATTACTTCAGATACATTAGAAATTATTCAATTTAACGACCCTAATAATCCTACAACCGCAACAGGAACACTTATTGTATTTACATCAAATATAAATGTCTTTAGCTTTAATTCTCTAGGAGTTATTATTGACACAACTTATTTTTCTGCTGACACCTCTTGGCTTGTAAATTATTATAGTTGGTATGCTCCTTATGATGTAATTGAAAATTATGAATTAGCTAGAGTAATCACTCCTTACGGAAGTATGCTGGCTAACAACTGGGAATTTACAACTACATTTGATATAACAGATTTTGTGCAAATTATGAGAGATTCTGTAGAAATTAGATGCCATTATAGCGGCTGGTCATCTGGTTTTAGTGCAACACTAGATTTTCAATTTATTGAAGGGACTCCGCCTAGAGATGTTATAAAAGTTGAAAATATCTATTCTGGTGGTTATAACTATTCCACCTCAACTGATTTTGAAAATACTAAGTTAGTGCCTAAGAAATTTTTAATTCAGCAAAATAGTGCAGGGGCAATGGTAAAAATGGTGTCCACTGGTCATGGATTTGACAACAATATAAATGCTGCAGAATTCAAACCCATTAACTATTTTGTAAAGGTTGATGGGGCGCTTACTCATACTCAATACAATTGGGATGCAGATTGTGGCGAGAATCCAATTTATCCGCAAGGAGGAACTTGGATTTACGACAGAGCAAATTGGTGCCCAGGCAAAAGAGCCCAAGCCTTTGATCATGAAATAACCCCTCAAATTACTACAGGGGATTCTATTGAAATAAATATTGATTTTCAATCTTATTCTTGGAGTGGAACACAAACTCCTTCTTATATAATCGAATGTCAATTATTCCAATATGAAGATGCTAATTTCAATAATTCTGCTGAAATAGTAGATGTTATTAAACCCTCAAAAAAAGATGAATACAGTAGAAAAAACCCGATTTGCGGAAACCCATTAATTATAATTAGAAATTACGGCAGTAATCCGCTTACATCCTTAGATATCGAATATAAAGTTGTCGGTGGAACAACACATAATTTTAATTGGACAGGAAATTTAGCTTTTTTAGAAAAAGAAGAAGTAGAACTGCCTAACCTAAGCAACTGGGCGGGAAGTGAAAATACTTTTGAAGTATCGCTTAAAAACCCTAATGGCCAAGCAGATGATTATGACGCAAACAACACTATGCAATCAGAGTTTGAAGCAGTTCCAGAATATCCTGAAACTTTTGCGCTATGGCTACAAACAAATAATGGAGTTATTGGAGGTATTTCTGAAACTTCATGGGACTTTCTTGATCAAAACGGAAATATTTTTCTTGCGAGCGGAGGATTAAATCCAAACACACAATTTCGAGATACTTTGAGTTTTTTGCCTGGCTGTTATACATTTATTGTGAGTGATACTGATGAAGATGGGTTGGACTTTTGGGCAAATAATGATGGAGGCGGAATGGTTCGATTTAGAGAAATTGGAGCGTCTTGGTTAAAATCATTTAATGCTGATTTCGGTACAAATATTGTACATCAATTTACTGTTGGTTCTGGACAGGGCATGACTATCCAAAATAAACTTGAAAATTGGAATATCTATCCAAACCCAACTAATGATAAATTTATAATTAAAGGACTTTCTGAAGGAGAAACACAAATCATAATCAATGATAATGTTGGAAAATCAGTATTTAATACAACTATTCCCAAAACAGGGTTTATCACTAAAAACATTGATATTAGTCATTTAGATAATGGTATTTACATCATCCAAATATCAAATAAAACGACTACAATTACTAAAAAAATAGTAAAACAATAAATGAAGTATTGTAATAGTTTAACAACATTTTCTCGTTTTAAAACGAGAGAAGTAAAGGTTGGCGATTTAGGCTTTGGAGGCAACAATCCAATTCGCATACAATCCATGACCATTACCGATACCATGGATACTATTGCTACCGTGGAGGAATCCATAAGAATGATAGAGGCAGGTTGTGAGCTTGTGCGTATTACTGCACCAAGTCAAAAAGAAGCCAAGAATTTACAAAACATAAAAGATGAGTTAAGAAAAAGAGGATATAATACTCCTATTGTTGCTGATATTCATTTCACGCCTAATGCGGCTGAAATTGCAGCTCGTATTGTAGAAAAGGTAAGGATAAACCCTGGGAACTATGCTGAAATAATGAAATTAATTGTTTCAGGTGGTGTTACTGAACTAGATAATTCATCAGAAGAAATTTTATAATATGAAAAAACTATTTTACTTTTTAATATCACTGTTTTTAATGACAGAGGTTACGGCTCAAAACCCAGGAGATACAATTACTGTACAAACCTTTATTCATGATGCATGGACTGATGGATCTGGCAATTCAACAGGTAGTGGCGCAAGAGATACCATAGCTTATTTTCCAAATGACACGAATTTAACTTTTGAAAAAATAATTATGTCTTATAATATGAGGTGTAAAGATAATAATAGTAATAATCCTGGAGGGAATTCAAGAATTGGTTGCGGGGCATGGGACTATAGTTGCCAAACATATATACACGACTCAACAAGAATTGATTCTATTTTATCTAAGCAGGCAAGCCATACTATCTCATCTTTTTCTGGTAACATTTATAATTATTCTTTAAGTCCAGTTTATAATTATTACCAATTTCAGCAGCAAACCGCTTTAATCAATTTAACTATTTCTGAAGACACTATTCATATAGGGAATGGGGCAGACTCTCTTAATTTTGTAATTGCAACAGAGCAAAATTCGCATAAATCTCAGTTTTTGTATAAAGCAAATGAGTTGGCTGCATTAGGATTGTTAAATGACACCATCAATGCTCTTTCGCTAAATGTTCTAAGTGGTAGTCAGACAGCAAATTTCTTAACAATAAAATTAAAGTTGACTACTGATAGTGTGTTAGGTAATATCAACCCTCATATAAATGGATTTACGGAAGTTTACAATGCAAATACACTACTTAATAGTGGAGTTAACCGATTCCAATTCATAAATGATTTTGTTTGGGATTCAGTATCCAATATTATAGTGGAATTCTCAATAACAAATTCAACCAATGGAAGTGCAACTTTGATTGAAGGAGAGCAAACAAACAATAATTTAGGATTGTTTTCAAATGATGCAAATCATATAACTGTAAATTCTGCTGAAAGTATTGATCTTCCAACTACTACAATGAACAGTATTTCTAATGAAATTACTGTTTCATTTTGGATAAATGGGAATGCAAATGTATTGCCCCAAAATACTACACTAATAGAAGGATATGATGCTAATAATTACAGAACTTTAAACATTCACTTTCCATGGAGTAATGGCAGAATGTATTGGGATTGTGGAAATAGTGGGACCTCATCTTGCGATAGAATTGACAAAGCAGCATCTTTAAGTGAATATACTGATGGATGGAGTCATTGGGCATTTACAAAAAATGCAACTACAGGAGATTTGAAAATATACAGAAATGGTGTATTGTGGCACTCAGGAACTGGACATACCAGAACAATAGATATTGCAACATTAAAATTAGCAAGTCAGGGTAATGCTAATGGATGGTTTTGGGATGGACATATTAAAGAGGTAAGAATATTTGATAAAGAACTTTCTATAGCAACTATAAATGATTGGATGATAAAACGAATTAATAATTCACATCCTGATTATACAAATTTAGTTGCTCATTATCCTTTAAATGAGGGTATAGGGACAACATCGCTAGACAATACAATAAATCAACAAATTGCAACTTTTAGCGGAAATGTTAATTGGAATTATACCAGAGGAAATGCAATAGGTCAGTTTTTTACAGAAGTAAATTCCCGACCAAATATTAACTTTTACCAAGGTCAATATTCTTTAACTTTAACTACTGATACCATTTTAGATTCATTAATTGCTAGCGCAAATACTGTTACACAATACGCAATAGTGCCCAATTATGGAATTTTACAAAATGACAGTATTGCTACTATTTCTACTAACACTTATTGGGAGGCATTGTCTTATTTATTTGATGCAAATGGGAATATGTTAAGCGTAGATTCTGTAAGTATTGATGGGTCAATTTCTATTACTGATTTAACCTATTATAAACGTTATCCCATGGCTTTTCAAATCATGTCATTTGTTACTCCCTACGGTATGGGGGTAGATTTTGGGGCTACTGGCAAAACCTGGTATTTTGATGTTACTGATTATGCTCCTGTATTAAAAGGAAATAAACAAATTACAATGAGTGGTGGTGGACAATGGCAGGAGGATATGGATATTAAATTTTTATTTATTGTAGGAACTCCTACTAGAGATGTATTAGAGATGCAGCAAATTTGGAGGCCACAATCTAAAGGATATAGTACTATTATGTCAGATGATGCATTTGAAGCAAGATCTCATGCTTTATTGTCAAATGCCACTTCTTTTAAACTAAGAACCTCTATTACGGGACATGGACAAGAAGGAGAATTCATTCCAAGAACTCATACTTTAAATTTAGATGGTTCAAATCCTTCTACCTATAGTTGGCAAGTATGGACGGAATGTGCCGACAATCCTATTTATCCACAAGGAGGCACTTGGATTTACGATAGAGCAGGATGGTGTCCAGGTAAAGCAACGGATTTAAGAGAGGATGATATTACCCCATTTGTTACTCCAGGCCAATCACATATTTTTGATTATGGAATAGATGGAGCTTCTGGATCCTCAAATTATTGGGTGAATTGTCAATTAGTAAGTTATGACGACCCTAATCACTCTTTAGATGCTGCTATTATTGATATTCTATCTCCTACCAATCAAATACTACACGTGCGAACTAATCCTCTATGTTCAAAACCTAAAATTACAATACAAAATACTGGAAATACAACATTAACTTCATTACAAATTGAATATTGGGCTAATGGAGCTACATCACATGAAATGTATCAATGGAATGGAAATCTTAATTTTCTTGAAAAAGAAGAGGTTGAATTGCCTGACCCCGCTTCTTTATGGGGTAATATAGCTGCCAATAATAATATATTTCATGTTATAATTTCGTTGCCTAATAATGCAACTGATCAGTATTATTTTAATAATATTATGAGTTCTACTTTTGAATCTGCTCCTACATATCCAAATACCTTTACGTTATGGTTTCAAACAAATAGTGGGGTGGTAAATTCTTCAACTCAAGTTTCCGAATCTTCATGGGAATTCTTTGATAATAATGAGAACTCAATATATGCTAGTGGTGATTTAATCTCAAACACACAATTTAGAGATACGCTAACCTTTGATAATGGCTGCTATGTTTTTAAAATCACTGATACCGATGATGATGGATTCGATTTTTGGGCAAATAATGATGGAGGAGGAATGGCTAGATTTCGTGAGATTGGAGCAAGTTGGCTAAAATCTTTTGATGGTGATTTTGGGAGATTTATTCATCATGAATTTAGAGTAGAAAGCAACTCATCATCTATTGAGCAAGAGAATTATAATGTAAATATTTACCCTAATCCATCTAGAGATGACATAATAGTAAGTGGAGATTTATCGATATTTTCCAAATTTTCAATTGTAGATAATTTAGGAAAAGTTCTACTTACGGAGCAGATAAATAAAAATTCAGTCTCACAAAAAATAAATATTAAATCTCTTGCAAAAGGAATTTATTTTATTGAAATTGATAATGGTAAAATTATTAGAAAAATAGTAAAACAATAAATGAAATATTGTAATAGTTTAACGGAGTTTTCTCGTTTTAAAACACGAGAAGTAAAGGTAGGCGATTTAGGATTTGGAGGAGGCAATCCAATTCGCATACAATCCATGACCATAACGGATACAATGGATACCATTGCTACTGTTGAGGAATCAATACGAATGATAGAAGCAGGTTGTGAGCTTGTGCGTATTACTGCTCCTAGTAAAAAGGAGGCTCATAATTTACAAAACATAAAAGATGAATTAAGAAAAAGAGGATATAATGCTCCTATTGTTGCTGATATTCATTTCACACCTAATGCGGCTGAAATTGCAGCTCGTATTGTAGAAAAGGTAAGGATAAACCCTGGGAACTATGCTGATAAAAAGAAATTTGAAGAATTAGAATACACTGATGAAAGTTACATTGCAGAACTTGTAAGAATAAAAGAGAAATTTATTCCTCTTGTAAGAATTTGTAAAGAGCATGGGACTGCTATGCGAATAGGAACCAATCACGGCTCGCTTTCCGACAGAATATTGAGTAGATATGGAGATACTGCTAAGGGGATGGTGGAGTCGGCTATGGAATTTTTACGTATTTGCCAAGATGAAGATTATCATGAAATTATCCTTTCCATGAAAGCGTCTAACACCAGAGTAATGGTGCAGGCCTACCGATTGTTGGTAGCGGAAATGATAAAAGAAGGCATGAATTACCCCCTTCATTTGGGAGTAACAGAAGCTGGTGAAGGAGAGGATGGAAGAATAAAATCGGCAGTAGGAATTGGAACACTTTTAGCAGATGGAATAGGAGATACCATCCGAGTTTCCCTTACGGAAGCTCCAGAATACGAAATCCCAGTTGCTCAAAAACTACTAACTCATTTTGAGGGGATTGAAAGACATGAAAAGATAGAAGAAATAATAAACAACCCGCTACACTCTTTTGATTATGCAAGAAGAGAAACTGTTGAAGTTTTAAATTTAGGAGGAGGAAATGTTCCTGTAGTGATAGCTGATTTCTGCCTAAAAGAAGAAATTACGCCTGCCTCCTTTTTTGCTTTGGGATATAACTATTCTGTTCCATTGGATAAATGGCATATTTCCGATATGGCGGCCGATTATGTTTTTGCAGGCAATAATGATGTAAATTTTGAAGTTCCAGGAACTTTAGGAGTTATTTTCAATTATCAAAAATGGTTAACACGCAAAAAGGGATATCCTTTTTTAACCATAAATGATTATTTAGACGAAACGGAACTATCCAAGAAACTTAATGTAGTTTATGTTTGTCTTTCAGAATTATCTGAAGAGTTATACGATAAATTGAAAGGTGACAAAACAGCTGTTTTGATGATAGATACTTACAATGAAAACGGATTGGCAGAACAGAGAAAACTCTTTACTGAGCTTATGACAAATAATATTAAGACTCCGGTAATAATTGGGAGATCTTATGTTGATTTGTCAGAACAGCAATTACAACTTTCAGCAAGTTCTGATTTTGGAGCTTTGCTTTTAGACGGATTAGGAGATGGTATTTTTATTGCAGCAGAAAATTGCGGTTCGTCCCAATCTATAAATTCTTTAGCATTCGGTATTTTACAAGCAAGTAGAACAAGAATTTCTAAAACGGAATATATTTCTTGCCCGAGTTGCGGAAGAACTCTTTTTGATTTACAAGAAACCACTGCAAAAATCAGAAAAGAAACCAATCATTTGAAAGGAGTTAAAATTGGAATTATGGGTTGTATTGTAAATGGCCCTGGAGAAATGGCGGATGCTGATTATGGTTATGTTGGAACAGGAAAAGGGAAAATTACCCTTTACAAACAACAAACAGTTGTAGAGAAAAATATCCCTGAAAGTGAAGCGGTAAATGCATTAATTAGCCTTATAAAAACACATGGAGATTGGGTAGAGAAAAACTAATCTACCTTTATTTGAGAGGCAACTTCTTTGGCTTTACTCACTAAGTCGGCAACCTCTTCATTTCCATATGCAAGAGCAACGGCCATTCTTCTGTAAGGGCGTGTAATTGGCTTTCCGAAAATTTTAAAATCTGTATTTATAAAATTTGCTGCTGCTTCTAATCCTAAAAAAACAGGTAATTCTGCACCTTCTTTTTTGGCTAATACTACGGCTGAAGCTCCGTTTCTAACAAGTTGAATATCCATTACAGGTATTCCTAAAATAGCACGAGAATGTAATTCAAATTCAGTAAAATTTTGTGTTCCAGCCAATGTTACCATTCCTGTGTCGTGTGGTCTTGGTGAGAGTTCAGAAAAATAAACTCCATCTTTCCCAATAAAAAATTCTACTCCCCAAATTCCACTACCTCCTAAAGCTTTGGTCACTTTATTAGCTATCTCTTCGGCCTCTTTTAAATGCCCTTCCTGCATAGTCATAGGCTGCCAACTTTCTTGATAATCTCCTCTTTCTTGTCTGTGTCCGATAGGTGGGCAAAAAAGCGTATTTCCATTATTTTGAGTAAGTGTTAAAAGTGTAATTTCATAATCAAAATCAATAAATGCTTCTACAATTACTTCCATCAAATCCCCTCTTGAACCCTCAATAGCATAATTCCATGCTTTCTCAATATCAGCTTCTGTTTTTATAACTGATTGTCCCTTACCTGAACTTGACATTAGAGGCTTTACCACACAAGGCATTCCTGTAAATGCTACTCCTTCTTTTAGCTGATGATAAGATGTTGCGTATTTGTATTTTGCGGTTTTAACCTTTAAATCAATAGCTGCCAAATCCCGTATTGCCTTACGATTCATAGTGAAATTTGCAGCCTTGGCTGATGGAATTACTGTAAAACCTTGTTTTTCATAATCGTAAAAGCGTTCTGTTCTAATACTCTCTACTTCTGGCACTATAAAATCAGGCTGATGCTTGGCAACAATTCTATCTAATTCCGCTCCATCTAACATATTGATTATCTCAAACTCATGCGCAACTTGCATAGCGGGAGCGTTCTCGTAATTATCCACTGCAATTACATATTGGCCTAATCTTTGCATAGCAATCACCACCTCTTTGCCTAGCTCTCCTGATCCTAATAAAAGTATTTTCTTTCTCATGAATGAAAAATAGTAAAATAGTTGCGGTGAGGAAGGGATTCGAACCCCCGAAACGGTTTCCCGTTTACACGCTTTCCAAGCGTGCGCCTTAAGCCACTCGGCCACCTCACCAATTGGGCGGCAAATCTAAAAAATTACTTGGAAACCTCCCCCCTCAAATCAGTTTGGAATAATTGCTTGATTTTGTCATTACCTATCTCTTGTCCTAATAAAAACATCAGCTTAGTAATTGCGGCTTCCGTAGTCATATCTTTGCCACAAATAACGCCTGCTTTCTCAAAAGGTTCATTCGTTTCATATTGTCCTCTTACAGCCTCTCCATGCAAACATTGACTAATGTTCATGATAATTTTTGCCTGCTGTATTCCTTGGCTGAGCAGGCTTGTAAACTCAGGGTCAGTGGATGCATTTCCTGCTCCAAAACTTTCAATAACTATTCCTTTAGCACTATTGAGAATAGCCTCAATAGTTGCTAGTTTTATACCTGGAAATAGTTTCAGAATAGCTACATCATCTGAACAATTTTTATGAACGACTAATTCCTTATTTTGCTTTTTTTGTAATACTGATTTGTACTTAATATTCACTCCAGCTTCTGCCAAAACAGGGTAATTAGGTGATTCAAAAGCTTCAAAATGTTCTGTATTTACTTTTACCGTTCGATTTGCTTTGTACAATTGATCTTCAAAATAAATACACACCTCACTTACTTTTCTACTTGCCGCAATCTCCACTGCCGTGATGAGGTTTTCTTTGGCATCACTTCTTCTTGAACCAATAGGAATTTGTGAGCCTGTGAAAATTACAGCCTTATTCAAATTTTCTAACATAAAACTAAAGGCAGATGCCGTATAAGCCATAGTGTCGGTGCCATGCAGAATTACAAAACCATCATAATTAGCATAATTATTTTCAATAATTTCGGCTATTTCTACCCAAATATTGGGGTGCATATTACTGGAATCAATTGGGTTTTTTATACTTATGTTTTCTAAATCTAATTCTTCACTTTTCAGCTCAGGAATGGCTTTAAGCAAGCCATCAAAATTGAAAGGAACTAAAGTATTTTTTTCTTTATCTCTTACCATACCTATGGTTCCACCTGTATATACTAATAAGATTTTCTGTTTCATAAGTCGAATAATTGTTTAGCATTTTTAGTAGTAATACGAGCCACTTCCGAAAGTTCAATAGTATGAATTTCTGCTAGCTTTTCGGCAATATTCACAATGTATTTGCTTTCATTTCTTTTTCCCCTGAAAGGTGTTGGAGCAAGGTAAGGAGCGTCTGTTTCCAATATCAAATGTTGGATATCAATCTTCTTGATTGTTTTGTCTAATCCTGAATTTTTAAAAGTCAGCACTCCCCCAATTCCTAAATAAAAACCATCTAAATTAATAACTCTTTGTGCATCTGTAGTGTTTCCTGTAAAGCAATGAAAAACACCTCTTAAATTTTTATCATTTAGCTTTTCAATGATTTCTATAGCTTCAGTAAAAGAATCACGCACATGAATAGCAATTGGTAAAGTATAGTGTTTGGCCCATTCAATTTGCTGAATAAAGGCTTTTTTTTGGATTTCAAGCGTGGATTTATCCCAATGCAGATCCAAACCAATCTCCCCAACAGCAATATACTTCCCTGTCGCTAATTCTTGCTGAACATGTTGCAGTTCACTAGTTGAGGTTTCCGCTTTTACATCACATGGATGTAAGCCCATCATAGCAAAACAATTATTAGGGAATTCAGCACATAAATTGTTTATCCCTTTAGTATATTCACTAGAGATATTAGGCAGTAGAATAGTGTTTACCCCCGCACTAATAGCTGCTTTTACTACTACCGTTCTATCTTGATCAAATTCAGAACTGTATAAATGGCTGTGGGTATCAATTAATTTCATGATGACAAAATTAGGATAATTTCTTTAGTTTTACACCTGTGCAAAAACCATTAAAAATATTAGTTGTTAGATTTTCCTCAATTGGCGATATAGTACTGACTAGTCCTGTAGTTCGTATGCTAAAAAAACAATTGAATGCACAGGTGCATTTTCTTACTAAATCAGCATATGTTTCAATTCTTAAAAACAATCCTTATATTGATTCAATTTATCAAATTGATAATTCTATAAATGAGGTTATTGCTAATTTAAAAAAGGAAAATTATGATTACGTAATTGACTTGCATCATAATTTTCGCACACAAATTTTGAAATTTAGATTGGGCGTTCCTTCAAGAAGCTTCAACAAGCTAAATGTGGAAAAGTTCATGCTAAATACCTTTAAAATGAATAGTTTGCCTGAAATACATATTGTAGATAGATACTTAGCTACCGTAACCAATTTAGGTGTAAAAAACGACAATGAGGGTCTAGATTTTTTTCTTTCAGCGGCTGATAAAGTGGAATTAAGTTTATTCCCAAAAGAGTATATCTCTTTTGTGATTGGAGGGCAACATTCCACTAAAATTCTGCCCAACAATAAAATAATTTCAATTATCAAAAAGATAGAAAAACCTGTTTTGTTAATTGGCGCCTCTAAAGATGCGATAAGAGGAGAGCAAATAATTGACCAAACTGAGAATACAATAAATACGTGCGGAAAATATTCGCTTTTACAATCTGCTTTTCTCATTCAGCAAGCCCAATCAGTAATTACCCACGATACCGGAATGATGCATATTGCAGCGGCTTTTAAAAAGAAAATTTATTCAGTTTGGGGAAATACAGTTCCCGCATTTGGGATGTATCCTTATAAGGCAGATGTGAATTCTAAAATAATTGAGGTGAAGGATTTAAATTGCCGTCCTTGCTCCAAAATTGGGTATGATAAATGCCCAAAAGGACATTTTAAATGCATGCAAGAAATTGATGAAAATTTATTTTTAAGCGAATAATGCTTTTAGTTCAGTAGCATCTTTTGTTTCCATTTTACCAGATAATATTAATGATAATTGCTTTCTTCTTAACGCTCCATCATATCTGATTTTCTCTAATTCAGTCTCAGGAGCTACTGCAGAAACCTTGATAGGCCTCCCCATATTATCGACTGCTACAAAAGTGTAAATTGCTTCATTGCATTTTGTTTTCTTTCCAGAAAGAGTATCTTCAATCCATACATCAATAAATATCTCCATAGATGATGAAAAGGCTCTAGAGATATTTGCCTCCAGAGTAACAATACTGCCTTTAGGAATTGGGTGTTCAAAAGAAACATTATTTACAGATGCGGTTACACATGTTCGGTTACAATGTCTATGCGCAGTAATTGCAGCGGCAATATCCATCCAATGCAGCAGCCTTCCTCCCATCAAATTATTAAGATTGTTGGTATCGTTAGGCAATACAATTTCAGTTAAAATTGCTCTTGACTCTTTTGGGTTTTTTGTTATCATTATTTATTTTGTAAGTAACCAAGCAGAAGGATTTTCTTTTTTTATTTCCTTGAGTGCTAAAATGGCATCCTCTTTATTTGCAAACGAATTATAACTTACTCTCCTAAGATTTTCTCCTTCAACAATCTCAGTATTGTAATTCCATTTCTTCAATTTTGCTACCATTTTATCTGCATTTTTTTGCTCAGAAAAAGCTCCTGCAATAATGTAAAAAGTATGTTGCTGTATGATTATTGGGGTAGCTACTTCTTCAGCTATTGGCATTTCAATAATTTTAGGAGATTCAATAATCTCAATATTTCTTATTGGAGTAGGCTCATAAGGTTTGGCCATGATAATTGGACTTGTCTCTTCAATTTTTTCAGTTGTTGAAAAAGGATTTAAGGTAGCCATTTGAGCATATATATTATTAATTCTATCTTGTTGAGAAATGCTTAAATAGGAGAGCGCGACTAAAGGAATAATTACGGCTGCTGCTCTTAAAAATACCCTTGGATTTCTATTCTGAGTACGAATGCTTTGTATCGTGGAAACTATTTTTTCCTCCACCTCATTGACTCTGGATATTGCTTTATTATGAGTTGCTTTCATGCCAAAGGCATCTAAACTATAATTGTTAGCGTTATCTTGTAAAAAGATGATATTTCTTTCTTTACCTAAAGTGAATAAACCAATTTTGTAAATGCGTAATACTTTTGAACTATGTAGCTTTGTTGAAATTTGAATTGCAAAATCTACTACTTCATTTTTTGCTGAATCGTGACTTATATTTTCTTGATTTGAAATATGAGTAATCAATAATCCATCATTTGTTTTTAAATTTGCATTAAAAAGAATTTGCTTAGAAGGGGGGCTTAATATCCCAGTAATTTTATTCAATTTGGCAGATTGTGGGTTGCCTACAAAACCGCCAAAATTAGGAAGGATTACACAATCGTGCAAAAATAAGAGTTCTGAAATATAATGTTCAACTGGTTTATTCATGGGAACAAAACTAAGAAATTTATCCCAGTTTAGCTTTGATTTTCTCAATATCCTCCGGAGTGTCTACTGACAAAGATTCAAAGGTAGTAATTCCTACTTTAATTTTACAGCCATTATCAAGCCACCTGAGTTGTTCTAGTCGTTCAGTTTTTTCGTTTTCTGAAGCTGGAAATTTGCAAATCTCAGTAAGGGTTTGTGCACGATACCCATAAATACCTATGTGCTTGTAATAAGTTTGATTAGGATTGATTTGAGAAATTTTTCTGAAGAAACTTTGAGCAATTTTGTCTGTATCAAAAATTATTTTTGGACTAGTGATATCGGTTATTATTTCCTTATCCTCAATCTTTTTAGCTAATGTAGCAATGCTTACTTTTTCTGAAGAAAATAAAGAAACTATTTGGTCAATTTGTTGAGGGTTAATATAAGGCTCATCACCTTGAATATTAATAGCAATATCATATTTAGTTTCTAAGGATTGGATAGCTTCATTGCACCTATCTGTTCCTGAAAGATGAGTTGTTGCGGTCATTAGGGCTTTGCCTCCAAAACTTATTACATGATTGAATATCCTTTTATAATCAGTTGCGACAATAACTTCAGAAAGTGAATTAGCTTTTTTACACTGCTCATATACTCTTTGGATCATGCTTTTGCCTAAAATATCAGCTAAGGGCTTGCCCGGAAAACGACTGGACGCATAGCGAGCAGGAATAATGCCAATTGCTTTCATTCTATATCTTTAAGGCCAATTGCATAGCAAAAGTTCTTGGAGACATCATGGTGGCTGGCCTTGTCATATATTCTCGATTCAATAGGTTATTAATAATAAAACCAATTCTGGCTGTTTTGGTTATTTGGTATCCAGCCCTTAAGTCAATAATAAAATCTCCGTCTTTAAATTTTTCTCTAGCAGCATTAATTCCGGGGATCATTCCATTATCTCCTCCAATGAAATCTTCAGTAAATATCTTATCAACATTTGTCATAAAACTATTATAACGCACACTCCCCCCTAAAGAAGTTTTTTTATATACGACTTCAATATCTGCTTTGGCAATATGTTTGTAGCGGTATTTTAACATAGTAGAATCTGAGCTACTATTGTTATAAGTGATAGATTGATCAACTATTGTACTGTTAGTAAGTGTGTCTCCATGCTTAATTCCATATGCATAAACTGAGTTTGGGCTAAGGGATATTGGACGCATATAGGTATAGCCTGCTATTACATTTATGGTAAAATTAGGATTTATTTCTCCCTGTCCACTTATACTTAATTCCAGTCCGCTAATTTGTGTCGCCCCCACATTTATTGATTTAAATCCTACACCACCAAGTGGCTTTTCAGGACCACCCCATTGCCCAAAAGAGAATTCCATCATATCATCATATTGCATCAAAAATGCTGCAATATCAATATAGCCCATCCATTTTCCTGTTTTGACTCCTTGTTTTATTCCAATTTCGCTACTCCATCCGCCTTCTGGCTCTAGCTCTGGATTAGGATAAATTTCTAACCCTCCCTGATTGGCTGAGATAAATAATTCTGCCATTGAAGGGAAACGAAATCCTTGCCCCCATGAAGCTCTCATATAAGTCGCTTCAGCTAATTGATAATTAAGCCCCGTTCTGAACACAGGTTTACTAGCATAAAAATCAGTAATCCATTCACCATTAATAAAGTGCTTGTCATCTGAATGTAAAGCAAAACTTTCATATCTAGCCCCTAATGAAATATTTAATCGATTCCATTTTTTATCCAATTGCGTATAAAGGGAATGATTTGTTTTGTAGTTTTTCCCATTAAATAAATCCGAATTGGCATACACCTTATTATTAGTTGTACCAATAGTGATTCGTAAATTATATTCTTCTATTTTTTTTTGCCATTGATAGTCAGAATAATAAGTTTCAGATTCATTATCCTCATTATTATCAACTCCCTTAGTGCTATTATCATTAACTACTTTTAAATATCGCGTTCGTAAAGAATGCCTGTTATTGCCAGTTATATATGTGACAAAAGGATCAACATTATAAGTGTCTCCATTTGTATTTGTAATTTCTCCATTTAAAGGAATATATGCCTGATCCAAACCATTCCAGATAATTGCACTGCCCGTTGTTTGAAATAAGAAATTAGCATTTAACCCATATGATAAGCCTTCAATCTTTTTGCTTTTATATGCTGAATTTAGATTGAATCTTTTTCGATCGGTTATTTCACCTTGTCTAAAACCATCATCTTTAAAGATATTTCCTCCAATTGAGAAGTCTAAATTATTTAGTTTCATGGATTGTAAAAATTCAATTCCTTTAAAAGCTCTTCTTTTTTCTCCATTCCAATTAAGTATTTCTCTTTTGGGTTTATCAATTAGGCCAAAGTGCATATTTACCTTAGTATATCCTGGATATTTATTTTTATCAATGTCTTTTTGACTAGGGAAGGCGGTCCGCACATTAATCACTCCATTTAAGGCAGAAGAACCATAAAGCGCAGAAGACGCTCCTTTAATTACTTCAATTTGATTAATGTTTTCGGTTGCAATTAAGTTCCATTGAGCCTGTCCTGCATCTCCAGAAATTAAAGGCATATCATCAACCATTACTAACACCCTTGTTCCCGCTCCAAAGCTCCAGCCACTTCCTCCTCTAATATTTGCTTGTCCATCAGTAATATTTACTCCAGGAATTTGATCCATAACGGTTTCTATCTGAGTTGTATTTTTATTTTCAATAAGGGCTGGCTTTATTACCTCCATGGATACGGTAATTTCTTCAATTCTTTGCTCAAATCTTCCAGCAGAAACTACTACTGTGCCCAATTGCTCACTAGTTTGTGCTAATGAGATGTTTATTGTTTTATTTTCTCCTTCATTTAATGCGATTTCTTTTACTATGTCTTCATATCCAATGTACCGGAAGGTTACTTTTTGTGCGCCAACAGCTGCTTTGAGGTTGTATTTCCCAAATACATCTGTTGCAGTTCCGCTCCCATTGCTAAGTATTATATTTACCCCAATAAGCTCTTCATTATTGGTGTTATCAGTTATGGTTCCATTTATATTTTGTCCATAAAAAGTGAAACTACAGGATATAACTGTAAGTAGTGTAAAGAATGGTCTCATATATTTACTCGGTAGTTGTTAATATGACAAATATAAAAATTTGAATGAAAGTGAGTGTAGATGAAAAGAAAAATCAAATAGCCCCTTCTTTAATCGAGGGGGGTGGGATAAAATTGGAAAGAAATTATTAGCTTATTTTGGTAGCGCTAAAGCAATTTTTTTAAGTTCAAAATTAGATTTGGAAAAAGTAGATGGGATAGGAAAAGTATTGGTTAATTCCATTATTAATGCAAATGTACTATCGGAAGCCGCAGAAGAACTGCAGTTTATAGAGGAGCAAGGAATTCAGCCGTAGATTTTTATTGAACTAACCCCTGACGAGAAAAAAATAATTGATTTGCTTGTCGAAAAGGAATGACATATTGATTTGATAGTAGAAAGTTTGGATTGTGGGTTTTCAAAGTCGGCAAATGAATTGTTGCAAGCAGAATTTAAAGGCCTAATCATTTCTTTGTCTGGTAAGATTTATAAGAAGAATATATTTTTTTTTTGCTTTTTAGAAAAATACTATACATTTGCCCAAAATTTAGAAATAAAACTTTTAATCAATATAAATAAATATGGGACAGAAAATCCATGATTTTATGAGTGAATTAGCCGCTAAAAATGCTGGCGAAACTGAATTCTTGCAGGCAGTTGAGGAAGTAGCAGAAGTGATTATTCCTTTTATGGAAGAAAATCCGAAATATAATAACAAAATGTTATTGGAAAGAATGGTAGAGCCTGAGCGTGTATTGATGTTTAGAGTGCCATGGTTAGATGATGTTGGAAATGCGCAAGTAAATAGAGGGTACAGAATCGAGTTCAATTCCGCTATTGGCCCTTACAAAGGAGGATTAAGATTTCATCCATCTGTAAATTTATCTATCCTTAAGTTTTTAGGCTTTGAGCAAGTATTTAAAAATTCATTAACCACTCTTCCAATGGGAGGGGGTAAAGGAGGTTCTGATTTTAATCCAAAAGGAAAATCGGACAATGAAGTAATGAAGTTTTGCCAATCTTTTATGACAGAATTATGTCGTCATATTGGTCCAAATACTGATGTTCCTGCTGGGGATATAGGTGTTGGCGGCAGAGAAATCGGATTTATGTTCGGGCAATATAAAAGAATAAAAAATGAATTTACAGGGGTGCTTACTGGCAAAGGAATGAGTTGGGGAGGTTCTTTAATTCGCCCTGAAGCTACAGGATACGGAAATGTATATTTTGCACAAAATATGTTGGAAGTAAAGGGAGATTCTTTTGCAGGAAAAACAGTTGCCATTTCTGGCTCAGGTAATGTAGCGCAATATGCTTGTGAAAAAGCAACTGAGCTTGGAGCTAAGGTAATTACACTTTCTGATTCGTCTGGGTTTATATATGACGCGCAAGGGATTAGTGCTAAGAAATTAGAATTTATAATGAACCTTAAGAATGTAAAAAGAGGTAGAATTAAGGAATATGCGGATAAATATGGTTGTGAATTTCATGCAGGAAGACCATGGGGTGTAAAATGTGATATTGCTTTGCCTTGCGCTACTCAAAATGAATTAAATGGGGAAGAAGCAAAAGTATTAGTAGATAATGGATGTATGTTGGTTTCGGAAGGAGCGAACATGCCTTCAACTCCTGAATCTATTGAAGTATTCCAAAATGCAAAGATCTTATTTGCACCAGGTAAAGCATCCAATGCTGGAGGTGTTGCAACTTCTGGTTTGGAAATGAGTCAGAATTCACTTAGAATGAGTTGGACAAGAGAAGATGTAGATACAAAACTAAAACAAATTATGAAGGATATTCACTCTTCTTGTTTAGAATATGGTAAAAAAGGAGAATATGTAGATTATGTAAAAGGCGCTAATATTGCAGGATTTGTAAAAGTGGCGGATGCCATGTTAGACCAAGGTTTGGTTTAGCTATTAGTATTGAGATTTTAGATATTAAACTTAAAGGAGGCTTTTGCCTCCTTTTTTTATTTGTGTATTTTTGCTCTTCCAAAAATTACATTATGTTAGGAAAATTCCAAAAGCAATTGCAAACTGAATTAGCAACCATTAAGGATGCTGGTTTGTATAAAAAAGAAAGAATAATTACTAATCCTCAAGGAGCAAGCATTCGAGTAAGTACTGGTGAAGAGGTATTGAATTTTTGTGCTAATAATTATTTAGGGTTATCCTCTCATCCGGATGTAATTCAGGCAGCAAAAGATGCTTTAGAGACTCATGGTTACGGGATGTCATCTGTGCGTTTTATTTGTGGGACACAAGACATTCATAAAAACTTAGAAAAAAAGATTTCTGAATTTTTAGGCATGGAGGACACTATCTTATATGCAGCTGCTTTTGATGCAAATGGGGGGGTATTTGAACCTTTGTTTAATAAGGAAGATGCGATTATTTCTGACTCTTTAAATCATGCGTCTATTATTGATGGAGTGAGGTTGTGTAAGTCGGAACGGTATCGTTATGCAAATAATGACATGGTAGATTTGGAAGCGCAATTGATTAAGGCACAAGATCAAAGAAATAGAATAATTGTTACGGATGGGGTATTTTCTATGGAGGGTTCTTTTGCGCAATTGGATAAAATTTGTGATTTGGCAGAAAAATATGATGCCTTAGTAATGGTAGATGATTCTCATTCCACAGGTTTTGTAGGCAAAACTGGTAGAGGAACACACGAACACTGTGATGTGATGGGCAGAGTAGATATTATCACTTCTACTTTAGGAAAGGCTTTGGGTGGTGCAATGGGTGGTTTTACTTCAGGTAAAAAAGAAATTATTGATATGTTACGCCAAAGATCTCGTCCGTATTTATTTTCAAATTCATTGGCACCAGCTATAGTTGGGGCGGCTTCAAAAGTGATTGACATGTTAAGTACAACTACAAATCTAAAAGATAAATTAGAAGAAAATACAAGTTATTTTAGAGCTAAAATGACTGATGCAGGTTTTGATATTAAAAAAGGCTCACATCCTATTGTGCCAGTTATGCTGTATGAGGCAAAATTATCTCAGCAAATGTCAGAGAAATTATTGGCTGAAAGAATATATGTAATTGGCTTTTTCTTTCCTGTTGTAGCAGAAGGTCAAGCTAGAATAAGGGTGCAAATTTCAGCAGCTCATAGTCGTGAAAATTTGGATAAAGCCATAGCAGCTTTTACTAAGATTGGAAAAGAGCTAAAAGTGATTGTTAATATATAGTTAATATTATTTTGCAGAATTATAAAAAAGTGTAATTTTGCGAACCTTTTACAAAAGGACTAAAACATATATATTGTGGATACATTAAGTTACAAAACATTATCAGCAAATAAAGAAACAGCAAGCAAACAGTGGTTTGTTGTTGATGCTGAAGGACAGACTCTTGGAAGAATGGCTTCAAAAATTGCCAAAGTTTTAAGAGGAAAATACAAGACAAATTTTACTCCTCATGCTGATTGTGGTGATTATGTAATTATCACTAATGCAGGTAAAATTGTAATGACAGGAAATAAGATGAAAGATAGAAAAATATTTTCTCACACAGGATATCCTGGTGGACAAAAGAGAATTTCTCCTGCTGAAATGCTAGCAAAAGATGAGACTTCTGTTGTAAGGCATGCAGTTAAAGGGATGTTGCCTAAAAATAAATTAGGGGCAGCTATCTTGAGAAACTGTTATATATATGCAGATGCTGAGCATGATCAAGAAGCTCAAAAACCAAAAGATCTTAACTTAAACGACTTGAAATAAACTATGGAGAGAATTCACACAATAGGCAGAAGAAAAGCATCAGTTGCTAGAATATATATGTCAAAAGGGAAGGGAAATATTACTGTAAATGGAAAGGATTTTAAAGAATATTTTCCTGTTGATACTATGCAGTATAAGTTAGAGCAACCTTTTAAGATTACTGATCTTGCTGGAAAGTTTGATGTAAAAGTAAATGTTAACGGTGGCGGGACTACTGGTCAAGCTGAGGCTATTCGGTTAGCAATCTCAAGAGCGCTTTGCGAATTAGATCCTGAAAATAGAGTATCATTAAAACCTGAAGGAATGCTTACAAGAGATTCAAGAGTTGTTGAACGTAAAAAACCAGGACAGAAAAAAGCAAGAAAGAAATTCCAGTGGGTTAAAAGATAGAGCAATACAAATTATTAATAAATGTTTAGCATCTAAACTGTTAGGACAAGTAAATAATAACTTCTACCTAGCAGTTGCTTAACGAAAAAAAGAAAGTAAACATGTCAAGAACAAACTTCCAAGAATTATTACAAGCAGGTGTACACTTTGGACACCTTAAGAAAAAGTACAACCCAGCTATGGCTCCTTATGTATTTATGGAAAAAAATGGGATTCATATCATTGATTTGAATAAAACTGTAGCAATGGTAGAGGATGCTGCTGCAGCAATGAAACAAATTGTACGATCAGGTAAAAAGATTTTATTTGTTGCTACAAAAAAACAAGCGAAAATCGTAGTTGCTGAAACTGCGGAATCTTTAAATATGCCTTACATTACTGAGAGATGGCCTGGAGGTTTATTGACTAACTTTGCTACTATCCGTAAGTCAATCAAAAAAATGCAAATTATTGATAAAATGAAAGAGGATGGAACATTTGAGACTTTATCAAAAAGAGAGAGATTGCAAATTAACAGACAAAGAGCTAAATTAGACTTGAATTTAGGATCTATTGTGAAAATGACAAGAATGCCTGAGGCTATTTTTATTATTGATGCTAATAAGGAGGGCATTGCCTTAGCTGAAGCAAATAAATTAGGTATCCGTTCATTTGCAATGAATGATACAAATACAAATCCTTCACAAGTTAGTTTCCCTATTCCCGCTAATGATGATGCTTCAAAATCAATTGAATGTATCTTATCTATAGTAAGTAAAGCAATCGCTGAAGGGCTAGCAGAGCGAGATGCAGATCAAGATAAAAAAGCTGAAGAAAAAAAGGAAAAAGCTAAACAAATAGCTGAAGGATTAGAGAAAAAAGCATCTGATCAGGATGAAAAATCTGATGAGAAAATGGGAAAAGCTAAAAAAAGAATTGAACAAAAATAAATATAAATTTTTTAAGAAGAGTTAGAAGATGGTAGATATTAAAGCGGCTGATGTAGCCACGTTAAGAAAGCAAACAGGTGCAGGCATGATGGATTGTAAAAATGCATTAGTTGAGGCTAATGGTGATTTTGATGCTGCAATTGGGGTATTAAGAAAAAAAGGACAAAAAGTAGCAGCTAAGCGTGCTGATAGAGATGCTAGTGAAGGAATTGCGATTACTAAAATAAATATTGATAATACAGCAGGAGTTGCTATTGTTTTAGCATGTGAAACTGATTTTGTTGCAATTAATACGTCATTTAAAGAATTAGCAAATCAGTTTGTTGATATTGCTTTAAATCATGCGGATAAAGATGCTTTTTTAGCAGCTGCTTTTGGAGGCATGACAGTTGCCGAGAAGTTAACTGAACAAACAGGTGTAATTGGTGAGAAAATTGAAATATCAGGCTTTGAAAGAGTTGAGGCTGCTTATGTTGGTACTTATACTCATGGATCTAAAATTGCTGTTTTAGTAGGGCTAAATAATTCAGTTGATAATGCTGAGATGTTGTCAAAAGACTTAGCTATGCAAGTTGCATCTATGGGAGCATCAACTTTATCTTACAAGGATTTTGAGCCTGCTTTTGTCGCTTCAGAAACTGAGGCGAGAATTGCTGTTATTGAGAAAGATAATATTGAATTAGCAAGGTTAGGAAAAACACTTAAAACTGTGCCTCAATACATTTCAATGTCACAATTAAGTGATGAAGTTATGGCACAAGCTAAAGCTGATATTCAAAGTCAATTAAAAGCTGAAGGTAAGCCAGAACAAATTTGGGATAAAATTGTTCCTGGAAAAATTGAAAGATTTACTTCTGATAATACAACTCTTGATCAAGAACAATGTTTATTGGATCAGAATTTTATTAAAGATGAAAACAAAAATGTTGCCGAATACATCAAATCATATGGTGATGTAGCGGTAAGTGATTTTAAAAGGGTAGCTTTAGGCTAATTTTAAAATAAAAGTTATCTTAAAAAGCCATCCTTTTAGGGTGGCTTTTTTTGTTTATAAAAATCTAAACTGCTCTTTCTTTTGCTTGGGCTGAATTTCTTATCTTTGAATAAATTTTAATACGATTATGCAATATAAAAGAATTCTTTTAAAATTAAGCGGAGAAGCTTTAATGGGAGATGGAGAATATGGTATCGACTCTAAAGTTTTAAGCAGATATTCTGCTGATATTCATTCTATTGTGCAAGAAGGAATAGAGCTAGCAATAGTAATTGGAGGAGGCAATATATATAGAGGAATACAGTCAGAAGGAGCTGGATTTGACAGGGTTCAGGGTGATCATATGGGAATGTTAGCCACCATAATTAATGGGATGGCTCTACAATCGGCTTTGGAATCACTAGATATTGAAACTAGGCTACTTACTGCGATAAGAATGGAACAAGTTGCAGAGCCTTATATTAGAAGAAAAGCAATGCGTCATTTGCAAAAAGGAAGAGTGGTTATTTTTGGTGGGGGTACAGGTAATCCGTATTTTACTACTGATACTGCGGCAACTTTGCGTGCAATTGAAATAGAGGCAGATGTTATTTTAAAAGGGACAAGAGTGGATGGAATATACACTGCAGATCCTGAAAAGGATGCAAGTGCAACTAAATATGATACTATTACATTCGATGAGGTATTTCAAAAGAAATTAAGTATTATGGATTTAACAGCCTTTACCCTTTGTCAAGAAAATAACTTACCAATTAAAGTGTTTAATATGAATATTAAAGGTAATTTGGCTAAAATATGTAAGGGTGAAAATGTAGGGACGCTCGTTAATTTTTAATTAGATTGAATAATAAATAAATTAGTATGACCGAAGAAGTAGATTTTCAATTAGATATTGCAAAAGAACAAATGCAGGAAGCAATTATGCATCTTGAAAATGTTTTGGGTAAAATTAGAGCAGGAAAAGCAAACCCTCAAATGTTGAGAACTGTAATGGTGGATTATTATGGCGTTTCTACTCCGCTTGCTCAAGCGGCTAATGTTTCTACTCCTGATGCTCAAACTATTTCTGTACAGCCTTTTGATAAAAGTTTAATTATTGAAATTGAACGAGCTATTATAGATGCTAACTTAGGGTTTATCCCTTCCAATAATGGGGAAAGAGTAATTATTAATGTGCCGCCTTTAACTGAAGACAGAAGAAGAGGTCTGGCTAAACAAGCCAAAGTTGAAATTGAAAATACTAAAGTGAGCATCAGAAATGTAAGGCAAAAGGTTAACGATGAAATGAAAAAATTAGGTAAAGATGGTCTTTCAGAAGATTTAGTAAGAGGGGCTGAAGAAAGTGTTCAAGAATTAACCAATACTTATTCATCCAAAATAGATGTTATCTATACTGCAAAAGAAGTAGATATTATGACGGTTTAAGAAGAGAAAAAGAAAAATATTAAAAGGGCTTATTGCCCCCCTTTTTTTATTGTTATACTACTGCTATATCCTTTAAAATTGAAGTATTTTAGCCTAAATTATTTATAAGTATGTGGAATTTTATTTCCAGATTGATCATCAGATACAGAATCCTTATTATTGTTGTAATTGTAGGTATTACTGCTTTTATGTTGCATTCTGCATCTGGAGTGCGGATGACGTATTCTATGGCTAAAATATTACCAGAAGATCATCCTGTTTATTTGGATTATTTAAAGTTTCAGGAAAAATATGGTCAGCAAAATATTATAGCAATAGCTATTGAAGATGCGAATTTGAATGAGATATCGCATCTTAAAGATTGGGCTGAAGTAAGTAATAAGATAAAGCATATTTCAGCAGTTGAGCAAGTAGTTTCAATAACTGAACTTCCTTTATTATACAAAGATACTTTAGAAAAAAAGTTTTATACAGAGATTTGGTATGATTCATTGATAACAACTCAAGATGAATTAGATATTGCATTTAACTCATTTTTAGCACAACCTTTCTACAAAGGGCTGTTAACGAATGAAAAAAATCATGCTACTGCTCTAATGATAAAGCTTGATAATGAAGTGCTTTTAACTCCAGAAAGGAAGGATGTAATCCTGTCAATTAAAGCAATTACGGATGCCTATTCCGAAAAATATAAGGCTGAAATTTATTATTCAGGACTTCCTTATATCAGAACGGTTCACTCTATAAAAGTAAAACAGGAAATATTAATTTTTATTATTCTTACCTTACTAATTACTTCATTTATTTTATTTCTATTTTTTCGCTCGTTTAAAGCAGCTATAGCATCCATGATTGTCGTAATTGTTGGTGTAATTTGGGCTTTTGGAACGATAGCTTTATTTGATTATGAGATATCAATTCTGATGGCTTTGGTGCCCCCAGTACTTATTGTTATAGGTATCCCAAATTGTATTTTTATGATTAATAAATTCCATAATGAGTTTAAAGAGCATAATAATAAAGTATTAGCATTAAAAAGAATGGTGCTTAAAATAGGTAATATTACTTTGTTAACTAACTTAACTACAGCATCTGGCTTTGCGGCCTTTATACTAACAAAAAGCCAAACATTACAGGAATTTGGAATCATAGCGTCTATTAATATTTTAGGTATTTTTCTATTGTCATTATTTATCATTCCTATATTTTTCAGCTTTTCTAATCCTCCAAAAAAGCGTCATACACAGCACCTTGATAAAAAATGGATAAAAAATTTAGTTGCCTATCTGGTATTTTTAGTGCAGTATAAAAGAAAACAAATATATTTCGCAACAGCTTTGCTTATTATTCTTGGGATTTTTGGAATTATTAATGTAAAAACTACTGGTAATCTGACTGATGATTTGCCTAAAGATCAGGAATTATATCAGGACTTGAAATTCTTAGAACAAAATTTTGGTGGAGTAATGCCACTTGAGTTTTTGATAGATACAAAAAAGAAAAATGGATTATTAAAATCTTATAATTTAAAGAAGATTGAGGCGTTATCTAATATTCTTTCTAGTTATAAGGAGTTTTCAGAACCCATTTCTTATATTGATGTATTGAAGTATAGTAAGCAAGCTTTTTATAATGGAGATACCGCCTATTATTCATTGTCAAATAATCAAGAACAAAGAATAATTTTAAGTTATTTAAAAAATAGTTCTGATGGTTTAGGTGATTTGCTAGTGGATTCGTTAAAACAAGAAGCAAGAATAAGTTTACGAATGGCAGATATTTCTACTTCAAAAATGGATAGTATTTTTGATGATTTGAAACCTAAGATTGATGCAATCTTCTCTCCAAAGAACTATGACATTACTGTTACTGGATCAAGCATAGTCTTCTTAAATGGAACTAAATTTCTAATTAAGAATTTAATTATAAGCTTATTATTGGTGATAGTTCTTATTTCAATATTTATGGCCTGGATGTTTAATTCTTTCAGAATGGTAGTGATATCCATTATACCTAATTTAATCCCATTACTGCTTACTGGAGCAATTATGGGGTATTTTGGTATTGCTCTCAAGCCTTCAACAATTCTAGTATTTAGTATTGCGTTTGGTATTTCGGTTGATGACACTATTCACTTTTTAGCCAAGTATAGACAGGAGTTAATTGCTAATAATTGGCATATCAAAAAATCAGTTTTAGCCGCCTTAAAAGAGACAGGAGTAAGTATGTTTTATACTTCAGTTGTTTTATTCTTTGGTTTTTTTATCTTTATAGCCTCTGATTTTGGAGGAACAGTAGCACTTGGTTTATTAGTTTCAATTACATTGTTATTGGCAATGTTGGCAAATTTATTATTGCTTCCAGCACTTTTATTATCCTTAGAGCGCATTATTAATTATGAGGCATTTCAAGAGCCATTATTAGACACATTTGATGAAGAAGATATTGAATTGAATGAACTTAAAGTAAAACGAAAATAAAAATGAAAGGAATAATTTTAGCAGGAGGTTCGGGCACTCGCTTGCACCCTTTAACTTTGGCAATAAGTAAGCAGATGATGCCTATTTATGATAAACCCATGATTTATTATCCATTGTCTACTTTGATGTATTCGGGGATAAATGAGATATTAATCATTTCTACTCCACATGATTTACCACTATTCAAAAAACTGTTAGGAGATGGTAGTAAATTAGGTTGTCGTTTTGAATATAAAGTACAAGAAGTGCCAAATGGTTTAGCGCAAGCATTTGTATTGGGAGAAGAATTTATTGGAGACGATAAAGTATGTTTAGTTTTGGGTGACAATATTTTTCAGATGAAGATAAAGACCTTGGCTTCATGTAAAGATGTAGAAGGGGGGATTATTTTTGGATATCATGTTAACGATCCTGAAAGATATGGTGTGGTTGATTTTGATAAAAATTTCAAGGCTTTATCATTGGAAGAAAAGCCAAAAAATCCAGAATCTAATTATGCAGTTCCAGGGCTTTATTATTATGATAATTCTGTAGTGGAAATAGCTAAGAATATACGGCCCTCTGCACGTGGTGAGTATGAGATTACAGATGTAAATAAAGAATATCTAAGACAAGGAAGATTGGATGTGAAAGTTTTAGGTAGAGGTACCGTTTGGTTGGACACAGGAACCTTTTCATCTTTAATGCAAGCCAATCAATACGTGCAAGTAATTGAAGAAAGACAAGGTAGAAAAATTGGATGTATTGAGGAGGCTTCTTACAGAATGGGCTATATTAATTATGAGCAACTGTTAGCAGTAGCCGAACCCCTTAGAAAAAGCGGGTATGGTGAGTATTTGGTAAAATTGGCCAATAAAAAGTAATGCAAAATTTAGAACAGTTACAATTACTAATTAACGAAGAACTAGCAAAGATAAATTACCCTAATAGTCCTAAACAGCTTTATCAGCCCATTCAGTACGCGCTAGAATTAGGAGGCAAAAGAATGCGTCCAATGTTAATATTATTGGCTCATCAATTATTTAATGATGATTTAATCAAAGCTATTTCTCCCGCTCTTGCAATTGAGGTTTTTCACAATTTCACCCTACTGCATGACGATATAATGGATAATGCGCCAATAAGAAGGGGTAAAAAAACTGTACATGAAAAATGGAATAAAAATATAGCTATTTTATCGGGTGACGTTATGATGATTCAAACTTATCAATTGATGCTGAAAGTTGATTCAGATATTTCCAAAGATATACTTGATATATTCAGTAAAGCCGCCACCCAGGTTTGTGAAGGGCAGCAGTGGGATATGGATTTTGAAACTCAAAATGATGTACCGCTTTCTGATTACATGAAAATGATTGAAAATAAAACGGCTGTACTTTTGGCGGCATCTTTACAAATTGGTGGAATAACAGCTAATACATCTAAGGAAAATCAAAATCATTTATATCATTTTGGACTAAATATGGGAATTGCCTTTCAATTGAAAGATGATTTGTTAGATGCTTTTGGAAATCCAGATGAATTTGGGAAGCAAGTGGGGGGGGATATAATTGCAAACAAAAAAACTTTCCTTTATTTGAAAGCGCTTCAGCTAGCAAATGATAAGCAAAAGGAAAGTTTAGTTAATTCTTTCGAAACACAAGAGCAGACCGAGCAAAAAGTGATTGGAGTAAAAACCATATTTACCGATTTGGATATTCCAAAATACACCAAAGATATGATGAAGGCTTATTACACAAAAGCTATGAAGCATTTGGATGCTATTGATTCTGATAATAAAGCACCATTAATTGCATTCTCCAAAAAATTAATGGATAGGATTTCATAAAGAACGTAAATCAGCCAAGAAATTTAGAAAAATCAGTTACGGTAGAGTAAGTGGGATAGTTTAGGTTGATCTCTAATTTAAAATGAATTTATTGCTTTTTGCACAAACTCATCTTCTTGACTCAAGATACTGTAATATATATCATTATCCCATAGGTTACGAGCAATGCTAGCTTTGATTAAGTTTTTAAAGTAATGCAATTCAACATCACCTAATTTCATTTTAAAATTGGCATCTTTTTGCTGTGCAAATTCTGCATACTTTAGGTAAATACCCTCCATATCTATCTGCTTATGATTGCTGATATTTTTCTTTTTCAAATTTTCGCTTTGCTTTAAGCAGAACTCACTCAGCCAACCTTTACTTATCATTATATTGACTTGCAAATAGCTAAGGGTGGTATCTCTTTTTATGATTATATCAGGTGTAATTCCTCCACCTCCATATACGGTTCTCCCTTTTTTTGTAGTAAATTTCAGGCTATCAGGAAATTCAGTTTTTTCTTTCCGTGTATATTGTTCTAAATAATAATCTTTCTCATTCTTTCCATAATCTTTTTGTATGCACCTACCTGATGGGGTGTAATACCTTTGGGTAGTTAACCTGATTGCCGAACCATCATTCATAGGGATTTGTTCCTGTACTAATCCTTTTCCGAATGATCTTCTTCCTATAATGATTCCCCTATCATTATCCTGTAAAGCTCCACTTACTATCTCAGATGCAGATGCTGATCCTTCATCAATTAGCGTAATCACTTGTGTATTTTCTAGCCGGCCTTTTTTGCTGGCAAAAGTTTCTTTTCTACTTCTCTTTCTTCCTTCTGTAAATACTATTAGTTCCCCCTCTCTTAAAAATTCATCACAGATCTGATTAGCTATGTGTAAGTATCCCCCTGGGTTTCCTCTAAGGTCAAGGATGAGTTTTTCCATGCCGTCTTTTTGCAGGAAGTTAACCTTCATCATCATTTCATCATAAGTAGTAGCAGAAAAGCGGTTTACTTTTATGTAACCAATATTATCTTTCAGTATGATTCCAACATCCACACTATATAAAGGGATGGCATCTCTAGTAATAGAAAAAGGCATGAGTGCTATTTGCCCTCTTCTTTTTATTGTGATGTTTACTATACTTCCTTTTTCCCCTCTCAGTCGCTTTATCACTCCTTCATTTTTTATACTAGTACTAGCTACATTTTCCTTTTCTACATTTATTATTCTATCTCCTGATTGTATTCCTAATCTTTCTGATGGCCCTCCTGAAATAGCAGAAATCACTACTATGCTGTCTTCAATAATATTGAATTGCACGCCTATTCCACTAAAACTCCCCTGCATATCCTCCTCTAGAGCTTGGTATTTTTTTATGGGTATGTAGGCCGAATGAGGGTCCAGCTCATTTAGGACTGCATTTATAGTTTTATCTTCAAAATCAGCTGTGTTTATAGTGTCAACATAATGGTCTTGAATAAGATCAAGGATGCCATTTATTTTGGTATTTACTGAGTTATTGTGAAGGGTGTTGCTATTATTTATACTGCCTATTAATACCCCCGCAATGATAAGAAGGGCGTAGACCAGGGGTTGGAATCTTTTTTTTTGCATTATAAATTTTTCTTATCAAATTCTACTACTTCTACTCCTGCTTCATTTAAGAAATCTATGCCAGAAACGTCCTTGTATTTATTGATGTATACCAAGCGTTTTATTCCCGCCTGATGCACCAGTTTGCTGCAATCTTTACATGGTGACATTGTAAGATATACAGTTGCACCACTACAATTGTGTGTAGAGCTTGCTGTTTTTAGTATGGCATTGGCCTCAGCATGCAATACATACCAATGTGTTTTTTCATTTTCATCTTCACAGCAATTTTCAAATCCTGATGGGGCTCCATTGTATCCATCAGAGATGATCATTCTATTTTTTACTATTAGCGCTCCTACTTGTTTGCGTTTGCAGTGTGATAATTTTGCCCATTCAAGCGCCATTCTTATGTAGGCCCTATCGTATTTTTCTTGTTTTTTATCAGTCATAAATTTGTAGAAATGAGAGCGCAAGATACAAAAAAGCCCTCAATTTCTTGAAGACTTCTTAATGTACCCAGAGCCGGGCTCGAACCGGCACGAGTTACCTCATTGGTGTTTGAGACCAACGCGTCTACCAATTCCGCCACCTGGGCAAGTGGACTGCAAAAATATAAGTTTGTAGCAATTCCATCCGCTTTTCACTAAAAAATAAAAACTTTAGCATACTTAAACCCGAAAGTGTATATTTGCACCCCTTTTTAAAGAAGGTAAATCATGGAAAGACCTATTAAGTTTTTTGCAGGAAATAATACTAAGCACTTAGCTCAGCAAATTGCTAATGCTTTTGGGGCTCAACTAAATACATCTTCAATTGTTGAGTTTTCTGATGGCGAATTTGAACCATCTTTTGATGAAACAGTAAGAGGGGCTGATGTGTTTCTAATACAATCCACCACACCTCCATCTGATAATTTAATGGAATTATTACTAATGATTGATGCGGCAAAAAGAGCTTCAGCTGCCAATATAATTGCATTAATGCCTTATTTTGGTTATGCGCGTCAGGATAAAAAAGGAAAACCAAGAGTACCCATAGGAGCAAAATTAGTTGCTAATTTATTATCTGCAGCTGGAGTTGATCGTATCATGACTATGGATTTACATGCTGATCAAATTCAAGGGTTCTTTGAAGTGCCTGTGGATCATTTATATGCTTCTGAACTTTTTATTCAGGACATTAGAGATCTTGATTTACCAAATTTAGTAATTGCATCTCCTGATATGGGAGGAACAAAAAGAGCGAATGCTTATGCCACAATCTTGAAATCAGGAGTGGTTATCTGCTATAAAGAGCGCAAGCAAGCTAATGTTATTAGTGATATGAAAGTACTTGGGGATGTTGCGGGAAAGGATGTTGTTATTATTGACGACATGGTGGATACCGGAGGAACTCTTACAAAAGCGGCTGATTTAATGATTAAAAATGGAGCAACAACTGTAAGAGCTTACTGTACGCATGGTGTTCTTTCCGGTTCAGCTTATGAAAAATTAGACAAATCAAATATTGAGGAATTAGTGATTACAAACACCATTCCTAAAACACATAATAGCAACAAAGTAAGAGAAATTTCAGTTGCCCCCTTCTTTGCTCAAACCATTACTTCAGTAGTTAAAAATGAGTCTATTAGCGATAAATGGAAAAATAACAAATAATTCAGAATTAATAATCAAATTTAAATAAAAATGAAAACACTAGCAATTAGCGTAAAAGAAAGAAAGAATGTTGGGAAAACTAACACTCGTGCGTTAAGAAATCAGGGTAATGTACCATGTGTACTTTACGGGGGAGAAAAGCAAGTGACTTTCTATGCTCATGAAAATGACTTTAGAAAAATTGTGTATACTCCAGATGTATTTATTGTTGAATTGAACGTTGATGGCGCTAAAACAAGAGCTATTATGCAAGATATTCAATTTCATCCAGTAACAGATAAAATATTACACATTGATTTCTTAGAGGTATTTGATAATAAACCAATCACGGTTTCAATCCCAGTTATCTTAAATGGTATTGCTATAGGAGTTAAAGATGGTGGTAACTTAATGCTCAGAAGAAGTAAGATTATTACTAAAGGGTTAATAAATAATTTACCTGACGCAATTGAGTTAAATATTGAGCATTTAAAAATTGGTATGTTTACTTATATCAAAGATGTTAATATTGAAGGGTGTGAGTTTTTAGCTCCTAGCAATTCTGTTATTGTTGGCGTTAAAACAGCTAGAGCAGCCATTGAAGAATTAGTTGAGGAAGAAGAAGGGGGTGCTGAAGGAGAAGAAGGTGCTGAAGGAGAAGCGGCAACAACTGACGGTGGATCAGAAGCGTCAAAAGCAGAAGAAGGGGCTCCAAAACCTGAGTAATAATGAAATACTTAATCATAGGATTAGGTAACCCTGGTGCTGAGTATGAAAATACAAGGCACAATATAGGATTTAAAGTGTTGGATAAACTTGCGAGTTTATCCAACACTTCTTTTTTTACTGACAGATATGCTGATGTTGCTGAAATAAAGTTCAAAGGGCGTATTTTGGTGTTAATAAAACCCAATACCTTTATGAATTTGAGTGGGAAGGCCGTAAACTATTGGATTCAAAATGCTAAAATTGATGCAGTAAATATGTTAGTTATTACAGATGATATATCATTACCCTTTGGAGTATTACGCATGCGTAAAAAAGGATCCGATGGTGGTCATAATGGGTTAAAAGATATCCAAGCAGTTTTAGGAAATAGTAATTATCCTAGGTTGCGTTTTGGGGTAGGGGATGATTTTACAAGAGGAAATCAAGCTAAATATGTATTGGATAATTTTTTGGATGAGGATTATTCCACTATTGATAATCGTATGGAAATGGCCGTAAAAATGATACAAGCATTTGCGACTATAGGTATTGGACGCACTATGTCGGATTTTAATGGAAAATAAATAACATCAAATATCTTTTTATTATTTAAATATTTAAATTTGCACTCGCAAAAAGGTATCGTGGCCGAGTGGCTAGGCAATGGTCTGCAACACCATCTACAGCGGTTCGAATCCGCTCGATACCTCAAAAAATGCTTGTTAGAAATAACAAGCATTTTTTTTTATATTTGCCCATATTAATTTTTATGTATGCAAAAAATAAAACCCTTTATAATAATTATAATTTTGCTTTTATCTTTAACCGTAAAAGCACAATGTAATTATAATCTTGATAATTATTCTTATATTGATTGTTATGGTGATAATACAGGAGTGATTGATGTTACTATAAGTCCTAATACAAGTTATTGGTGGACAGGCGAAGGAGGATTTAACTCTACTTCATCAAGTTTAAATAACTTATTAGCTGGAGATTATATTTTGCATATTATGCGTAATTTAATTCCTGGAGACACAAGCTCATCACTTATTTGTTATGCATTTGATACTTTAACAATTAAACAAACTATTGAATTTTCAGCTAGTTTTGTGCTTTCTAATATGTGTAATGTAAATGATTCAGCAGATGTTGTTACAACAATTTTTGGAGGGACACCACCATATACAACTTTATGGAGTACTGGCGATACGTCAAGAAACACAACCAATCTGGCTCAAAATTCTGGATCACCCTATACGCTTACAATTACTGATAAGAACAATTGCATGAATGATCATTATTTGACAGTAAATACCACCTTAGCAATGATTCCATTTATGTCTTCTACGGGTGTAATTTGTAAAGATGATAATAGCGGATCTGCTAGCGTTTTTGTTACTCAAGGAACCTCTCCCTTTCAATTTCAATGGTCAACATTACCACCCGTTACAGAAAATGGATTGGAATCTAAGATAGATGGATTGTATCCTGGAACATATGCGGTGATGATTATTGATGATATGGGTTGTATTACTCAGGCTACGATTGATGTAAAATCAGATCCCTCAATTTGTTTAACAATATATAAAGCATTTTCGCCAAATGATGATGCTGTTAATGAATTTTGGGAGATAGAAAATATAAATTTATATCCAGAAGCATTAGTTTTAGTGTATGATAGAAACGGAAGTCAGGTATACAGAAGAAGAAATTATGAGAATGCAGAAGGACAAGCTTTTGGAGGAAAAGATCAACAGGGAAGAGAATTACCCTCAGGAACTTATTACTATGTGATTGACTTGGAGAATGGGGATAAAGTATCTCAAGGGACCGTAACAATTGCAAGGTAATGAGAAAAATAATTGTAATTTTTTGTATAGTAACAGCAGTTGTTGCAAAGGCACAACAAGAACCAATTTTTACCCAATACTATGTAAACGATATGATCTTTAATCCTGCAATTTCTGGCAGTAAAACCTATAATTCTTTTATCATTCAAACTAGAAAGCAATGGCTAGGATTTGACGGAGCACCATTAACCACAAACATATCTTATCATGGGGCACTAAATAATCGTTCAGCAATTGGAGGATATTTAATGTTTGATAAAGCATATCCATCTACGCAAGGAAGCTTACATTTAAATTATGCATATCATATTCCTTTAGATTACGAAAGGGTGTATTTCTCATTTGGCTTAGGGGCAAAATTAATGTACTATAATTTAGATTTTAATGAAGGAGAATTGCCGCCTGGACAAGACAATGCTTTTTCAACAAATGCGTATGACAAATTATTAGGAGATGCATCATCTGGCGTATATCTTTATGGCAGGAATTTTCATCTAGGATATTCAGTTACTAACTTGTTACAATCGTCATTTAAAACTCCAGTGAATACAAGCTTTCCTAATTTGGAACTTAGAAATTACTATGGAATGGGGGCGTATAGGTTTGAAATAATAAATAATGATTGGCAATTAGAGCCTTCTTTTTTAGTAAGAAAAATGGAGAATCGTCCTACTGTTTTAGATTTCTCAACAAGAATATTTTATTTTGAAACTACTTGGGGAGGATTCACATATCGAAATAATGGCACTTTAGTTTTCTGTTTTGGTTTTGGTTTTGGCAGTACGCATTTCTCTTATTCATACGATCATACTTTTACAGGCGAGATACAGCAATATACTTATGGTACACATGAAATTGGTATTGCATTTCGGATTGAAAGACTTGCCTCAAAAAGGCATATAGGTTTCTGAGATTATTAAGATGAGAAAAATAGAACATATTGGTATCGCCGTAAAGAATATTGAAGTGTCAAATAAAGTATTTGCTACTATTTTTGGGAAAGAAAATTATAAAGCTGAAAAAGTAGAATCAGAAGGAGTGGTAACCTCTTTTTTCCAGATTGGAGAAAGTAAAATTGAGTTAGTAGCCGCAACAAGTCTAGATAGCCCTATTGCAAAATATTTGGGAAAAAATAGAGAAAGTCTTCATCATATTGCTTTTGCTGTTGAAGATATTGAAAAAGAAATGAAACGCTTGCAGAATGATGGCATCAGAACCTTGAATGAGAATCCAAAAAAAGGAGCCGACAATAAACTAATTTGTTTTTTACACCCCAAGGATACTAATGGTGTTCTTATTGAGCTCTGTCAGGAAGTAAAGTAGCAATTTCTTCTCCATTTTTTAAGTGATGAGTTTTTATCCCTAGTTTATTTGCACCATCAATATGCTGAGGGGAACCATCAATAAAAAATACCTTCTGTGCTTTTAAATTTTGTTCCTCTAGTATATATTCGAATATAGCAGCATTAGGTTTGCGCAAACCTACTTCATGCGACAAATACATTTTGTCAAATAAATTACAGAATTTTTTCCATTGCACTTTTACTATTTTCTTTTTAAAAGCATCAATATGAATAGCATTAGTATTGCTGAGCAGGTAAATTGAATACTCCTTTTTTAAAGATTTTATTATTGCCAAACGATTCTCAGGCAAATCCAGCAACATAGTATTCTAAGCTTCTGACACTCTATTAATACTAGCATTATTTGTTTATTGTTGTAATTCCGAAAGAAATTTTTTGGCAGTTATATCGCCAGTTTCAATTTGATTAAACAAATTAGCTTGCACTTTTTTGGAATAAAAAGCAGATGCATTTTTTACTCCTAATTTTGAAAGGAAACTATGGTATTTTGGTAGTTAATGTTGAGGATGACAGCTCCTAAATCAAAAATAATAGCTTTGATGTTTTTCATTCTGCAAACTTGCAAATTATTGAACAATTTTGATAGTTTTGCATTGCTTTTTTAAGCAGGGCCCATAGCTCAGCTGGTTAGAGCACTTGACTCATAATCAAGGGGTCGTTGGTTCAAGCCCAACTGGGCCCACAAAAAACCCACTCATATGAGTGGGTTTTTATTTATTTAAGAATGATTTTCTTCTCAACTGTACCGTCATCATAGATGTAAAAGAGAGGTCTGTTTTTAGATTTTTCAGTATTTCTTCCTAATAAGTCAATTACTTTTGACAACCTCTTTTCATTTATAGTATTTTCAATCGTAGCTGTTGATGAGTTAATTAATCCGTTAATATCATATCTAGAAAAGAACTTCCAGATTTCAGTAGAAGCATGAATATCCATATTTCCCCATACTCCAGGCCAATCATGATCTCCACCATATATTCTAAAATGTTCTGTTGTAATAGAATTCTCACCTCCATCAAATACAATATGTTCAGCAGTACTCCAGTCACCTAAAACCAAATCCGGAATAATCGTTGTGTCAGCAATTAGATTACAATTGTTATAATCTGCCCAATACTGAAGAACATCATAAATGGATTCTGTCCATGTTGGATCTCCAATATATGGTACTGTTTGATCACTAGTTCCATGGATTTGTAAAATAGGAGTAGGATGTTGAGGATTGCATGCGTTGTATGTTTGTGGAGTCATTGATCCTGTTACAGATGCAATAGCAGCTATTTTATCACTTGCTTGACAAGCAAGTAGAAAACTCATATATCCTCCGTTAGACATTCCGGTACTATATACTCTTGTATCATCAATATTATATTCATTTGAAATAGAATCCAATAAACTGATACTGAAACCAACATCATCTGTTGTGCTTCCAGTAGTCCATCCACCAATATTCCAATGAGTTGTTCCCTGAAATAGGGTTCCTTGTGGATACACAACAATGAAACCTGCAGTATCTGAAATATAATTGAAATTAGTATAAGACATGACTGTACTTGCATTAGAAGTGTAACCGTGAAAACAAAACACTAAAGGAATAGGAGTATTTACATTATACGAACTTGGAATATGTATAATATAATCTCTCTGCATGTTATCATGTATTATACTTTTATTTAGAGTTTGTTGCCCAAACCCAATCATAGGCAAGCAAAGTAATATAAGTAGTAGTTTTTTCATTTAGTTAATCTATGGTTTTAAATAAATTTGCTGTGCATTAGTTGATATTAAAACTCCTAAGCCATTCTTCACATTAGTATATACTGGAATAACCTCACCTCCAAATATACTCAACTCGCCTTTTTCACTATGATCTCCTAATGAATTATAATAACTATAAGTATCATCACTAAAAGTTGAGAACTCAATAATAATAGTATCACAATAAGCGTACTTAAGATCTGATTGAACATCTAATGTGATTGTTTTTTGCTGACCATTAAACAAAGCATCATTAAAAACAACTCTATGACCAGAAAAGGTGTACCCTTCCCAAGGAATATCACCAGGAAATGAAGGGTCATTTGACATCATATGTGCATCTCCTCTATATCCCAACTCATGATCACCATCCTCATCTCTCCACTCTTTAGTGCAGGAAGAAAATACTTTTAGTCGGTAATAGTTCTGCTGATTAGCATTATCGTCAAAGCTAAAAGTCAATCCTATTTTATCTTCATGTGAAGTTGTGTCTACATCAATATTATATACAGTAATATCATCCGGAATAAATGTTTCTGCTGAAATTGAGTTGTAATCCGAATGATTCACTTCCACCCTATAAGTTGAATTATGATCAGGAATGTAGTCGCTTTTGTAATAATACATTGCTAATGAATCGACATTATAATCATCATAATTCACATATATTAAATTTGTCATATCTGGCAATAAAGAATCTATAAACTGATTTCCCTTATAAAGCAAAACATTGGCATTATTAATAAATGAAGGAACTGCATCGGAGAAAGCCCCTACCGAATGAGAGATAACTACTCGAGCATTAGTGTCAGTATCCAACAAACCATTTAAAACTAAAACAGGTTCATGTGGCGGAATATCTAAATCAATAACTGTTTCCATGTCACAGGAAACTATAAACAAACTAAATAGGATAATAGGAAATATAATATTTTTCATAATTAAAATTGTATTCGGTAAGAAATTGAAGGAATTATAGGGAAAAGTGAAACTTGTTTTGCAACCCTTTGATTATCCTCATAAGCAAGATAAGCAAAGAAAGGATTTTTTCTATTATATACATTATATGCCCCTAAAGATAGTGTGCTATCCCATTTTTTTCTTTTCTTATGCTTATTAATCCCAAAGTCTAATCTATGGTAGGCCGGTAATCTTGTTGAATTTCTATTACCATAAGATTCAACAAATTCAACAGACATTTGTTCATTATAGGGCTTAGTATGAGGCATCCCAACATAAACTCCTTGGGGGAAAGTAATAGCATTGCCTGTACCATACACCCAAGTAGCTCCAACATCCCACTTCTCATTAAACTTATGCGATACTACCAATGAAAAATCGTACCTTCTATCATATTTATAGGGATACCACTCTCCAAAATTAATATTATCGAACCTTCTATTCGACCAAGAAAGGGTATAGCCAATCCAACCGGTAGTCTTACCTTTCTTTTTTTGTAAAAAGAGTTCTACTCCATAAGATTCTCCTTCTCCACCTGTTTCTACAGCATTCTCCCAAGCTTCAGTACTTTCCAAATTAGAGTACCCCGCCTTGTAAGTAATTAAATTACCCATAGTTTTATAATAGCCTTCTAAGCTCAGCTCATAAGCCCCTTGAAATAAAAGAGTACTGATGCTCCCCGCCCATTGTTCAGATTTTTGGGAAGGCACACTGTCAATAGCTGGCACCCAAATATCACTCGGAAATCCTACTGAAGAATTAGATAGTAAATGAATATTCTGTTGCATCTTGGCATATGATGCTTTTATCGACCAATCTTCATTCAGTAAATATCTAGCTGACACTCTAGGCTGAAGACTGAAATTAGTTTTATTGTTGATCTTATCCAATAAACCAATATTTGCTGATGATGTGTTATTTGCTAATGAATAATAACCAATATGCAACCCAATATTTGCTTTTAATCTACTTGTAATTTTTACATTATCTTCCACATAAAAAAACATTTCATGAACATTTGTGTTGCCAGAAAAGTTTAGTGTAGTGTCTAAAGAAAAATTCTGACTTGTATCTTCAGACACAATAGAAATATTTTGATTTATCTCTCCTGGAAAAAAATGATGATACGTATACGATGTCCCAAATTTAATATCATGATTAGGATTTAGCATATAATCAAAGTCTATTCTTCCACCAAGATCTTCAATTCCTGCTAGATAATCAAAATTAATAGCTGTATTTTCGTTTGTTTGATTTGATGTAAGGCCAAAATTTGTATTAAAGGAATATCTACTATAGGTTAATGTTGTATTACTAAAAAGCTTATCAGAGAATAAATGATTCCATCTTAATGTAGATGTTAAATTTCCATAACCTAAACCAAAATTTAAAATGCCGTTATCTGAGGATTCCCCTCCTCTTCCCTTTCTTTCTTGGCTACCATCAAAATCTACCCCAAAAGCATCATTGCCCATATAGGCACTTAAGTAAATTCTATCATTCTTAGATATCTTATGATTAATCTTGGCATTAAGATCATAAAAATATAAAGTTAGATCTGTACTTGCTGGCATAAATGGTCCTGCAAGCAAATCAGCATACGTTCTTCTTCCGGAAACTATAAAAGAGGTTTTGTTCTTAATAATTGGCCCTTCAAGGGTTAATTTAGAAGAAATTAGACCAAGCGTTGCATCTCCCTTAAACTCTTTCATATTTCCTTCTTTCATATCAATTTCCAGTACAGAAGAAAGTCTACCTCCGAACCTTGCCGGAAATCCTCCTTTTGTAAGACGTACATTCTTAATTGCATCTGCATTAAAAACTGAAAAAAGACCACCTATATGTGATGCATTATATACGGGCACTCCATCAAGTAAAATTAAATTTTGATCAGGACCACCACCTCTGACATAAAAACCTGAGCTTCCTTCACTTGATTGCACCCCAGGTAATAATTGGATAGCTTTTAAAATATCCACCTCTCCTAAAAGAGCCGGAATAGTTCTTATCTGTTCAATAGGAACTTCAATCATTGAGGTTTGTGTTGTCTCAACAATATTTTTCTCTCCAGTTACTACAACTTCTTGAATATTAACTGAAGAAAGTTCAAATTCAACATCATGAGTTATAGCGGAATTTAAATTAAAGTTTTTTACTTGGATTTGATAACCAATAAAGGAAAAGGATATTTCATACATGCCTTCCGGAAGTGTTAAGCTATAAAAGCCATAAGTGTTTGATGTAACGCCAAGATTCAGTGCCTTAGAATAAATGTTTACACCTACTACGCTCTCTCCGTTATTTTTATCAGTAATATATCCACTTATAGTGTATTTTTTTTGTGCATAGCTACTTGTCACTATACTTAGTAAGATTAGAATAGTAAATATTTTTTTCATGTTTAGTCTAACGGAATATATTTTTCAAAATTATGCAAATAAATACAAAATAAAGATTAATGTATATGAAAATGGTGCTTTGTGCGTTTAATTTAGCGGTATTCTTTATTTTAGCAAAAAAAACATATTATGAGATTTCTATTATTCTTGACGTTTGGTTTTGTTGTCAATACAATGACCGCCCAAATCAATCTAAACAATTTAAAAAGCGTAGCAAAAAAAGCGCAAGAAGTAATTAATTCTTCAGAATTATCGCAATCAGAAGTAGCACAAGGATTGAAAGAGGCTTTGATTGTAGGAGCTACAAACTCTTCTTATGATGCGTCAAAAAAAGGAGGATTTAACACTAATCCATTAATTAGAATTCCATTTCCAAAGGATGCAGAAAAAATAAAAACAACTTTAGTAAAAGTTGGTATGAAATCACAGGTCACTCAATTTGAAAAGACCTTGAATGCAGCAGCAGAGGATGCCTCACAGTTTGCAAAAAAAATCTTTATTGATGCAGTGAAAGAGATGACTATTAAAGATGCAATGGATATTTTGAAAGGAAAAGATAATGCGGCAACCAATTATTTGAAAAAACAGACATCAGAAGAGTTGTATGTGAAATTTAAGCCAATTGTGAAGCAATCAATAGCTAAAGTTGATCTAACAAAACACTGGAATATGTTATCTAACAGATATAACGCTCTTCCATTATCAAAAAAAGTAAATCCTGATTTAGAGGATTATATTACAAGTCAGACTATAAATGGATTATTTGTATTGATTGCTAATCAAGAAAAAGAAATCAGAAATAACCCAAACGCAAGAGTTTCTGAAATTTTACAAAAAGTATTTAAATAAGTAACTATGGAAAAAAATGATCAATTATTCATGCAACTCATATATATGTTTCATACCTCAGCAATGCAAGGATTGGGTAAAATTGCTGACCCGACAGGGCAAGTAAGTCGTAATTTGGAATATGTGAGTCAAACCATTGATATTATGGAAATGTTGAAGGTGAAAGTTAAGGGAAATATATCAGAAGATATTGAAATAATGTTAGATGGAATGCTCTCTGAACTCAAACTTAATTATGTGGATGAAAAAAGTAAAACCCCTGAAAAAGTAGAGGAGAAAAAGAAGGAAGAAAAATCAAAAACGATAAAGAAAAAGCCAAAAAAGAAAGATGATAAATAAACTAAAACTACTTTTTGCAAATACAGGAAAAAGAAGACTTGTTCACTTTTTTTTAATCATTGTTATCATCCTATCAACGTCACTGTATCTGCAAAAAAACAAGATGGAGCAACAAATGCAATTGAAAGTACAGTTTATCGAACAAAAAAATATGTTGCGTGATGAGCTAGATAATATTATAGATGAGCATGACGATCTGCTGGATGAATATGGGGAGCTGAACGAGCAATTACACGAAAAAGATTCTATGATTCAGCAGCAAATATCAGAAATCAGAAACTTGATAAGAACAAAAAGCGACCTGAAAGAAGCAAGAAGAAAAATAGAGACGCTAAAATCAATTTCAAAAAAATACATAGCAAATATTGATTCGTTATTGGCAGTAAATGAGATGCTTACTTTTGAAAAAGACAGTGTAATTAACGTTAACAAAGACATTAATTGGCGCAACTACAAACTTAATAAGCAAAATGAACAGTTAGCCGAAACAGTTAATAAGGGCTCTGTTTTGACACTTGATAACATTGAAGTTGAAGCAATAAAGTATAAAAATACGGGAAGGGAAGTTTTAACACAACAAGCTAAGAAAACTCAGAAAATTCGTGTTTGTTTTTCTGTTTTAGCTAATCCTATTGCAAAAGCGGAAGCTAAAACAGTTTATATGCAATTGATTGATAATAATAGCATAGTTATTAAAGGTAATAAAAATGTGAGTGTTAGTATTTCGGATAATCAGGTAATTTGCACTGACTCTTCAGAGTTTAATTATGAAAATATCGAAATGATACATTGCTTTGAATGGGAGAGAGTACACATGTTAGCTGCTGGATACTATTTAATAAATCTCATTATTGAAGAAAGGATCGCGTTACAAACAAGACTTAAATTAAAATAATTGCCAACAATACTTACTTATAATATTAATGGTATAAGGGCGGCTTTAAAAAAAGATTTAAATGGCTGGCTGTTTGCTGCAGATGCAGATATTGTATGCTTACAGGAAATAAAAGCAAAACCCGAGCAGTTTGATGACGCTGCATTTAATGACTTAGGATATATATGCTATATTAATTCAGCAGAAAAACCAGGATATAGCGGGGTAGCAATACTTTCAAAAATAACACCAAAGCATATTGAATATGGTTGTGGTATTGAACAAATTGATTTTGAAGGAAGGATAATTCGAGCAGATTTTGAGAACTATTCTGTGATGAGTGTTTATTTCCCTTCAGGAAGTAATAGCGAAAGACAGGGATTTAAAATGGAGTTTTTAGCTTTATTTCATACTTATATTGCTGAACTAAAAAAGACAATTCCAAACTTAATTATTTCAGGAGATTATAACATTTGTCATCAAGCAATTGACATTCATAACCCTAAGGTCAATAAAAATTCCTCTGGTTTTTTACCTGAAGAAAGAGAGTGGATAAGTCAATTTATTGATAGTGGTTTTATTGATTCGTTTAGGCACTTAAATAAAGAGCCTCATCATTATAGTTGGTGGAGTTATCGCGCAAATGCAAGAGCAAAAAACTTGGGTTGGAGAATTGACTATAATATGATTTCAACTACCTTGTTGCCAAAGTTAAAACGCTCACAAATTTTGCCTGCTGCTAGGCACTCTGACCATTGCCCAGTACTTGTTGAGCTAGCGGATTAGTTTTCTTACATTTGCCAACTTCAAAATAAAAAAATGGGAATATTACAAACAGCTGAAAGAAGTTCACATCTTGATCCATCAGAAAATGTTATTTATCAAAGGCATTTAATAGCCTATAAAGAAGCAGTAAAAATAATTAGCGGAACCGTGTTAGAGATAGGCTCAGGAGAGGGCTATGGTATTGCGGAGTTAGCACCCAAAGCCAAACATTATATTGCAGTAGACAAATACGAAACCGCCATAAGTCAAGAGTTGCAAGCCAATAATAACATTACTTTTATTCAGACTGAAGTGCCTCCTTTAAAAGAAATAGAAGATAATAGTATTGATTTTGTAGTGACCTTCCAGGTAATTGAACACATTAAAGATGATGAGCAATTTTTGCATGAAATTCATAGGGTGTTAAAGCCAGGAGGGAAAGTAATCCTTACAACTCCTAATATACTGATGTCAATAACCAGAAGTCCTTGGCACATTAGGGAATATACTCCTGGGCAAATGGGAGAGATATTAGAAAGTTCATTTAATAATTTTGAATTAAAAGGAGTTTTTGGCAATAAAAAAGTAATGGATTATTACAACAAAAATAAAGAATCGGTTCGCAAGATTACTCGCTTTGATATTCTAAATATGCAATATTGGTTACCAAGATGGATATTGGAGATTCCTTATGACATATTAAACAGATTTAATAGACAAAATTTGCAAGACGATAATGAAGAAATGGTGAATACAGTTGCTCATACTGATTATTCAATTTCAGAATCGAATAATAAATGCTTGGATCATTTTTGTATTGCTACCAAGTAACTGAAAAACTAAATCCTTTTTCTTTTAAGCTTTTAATAGTTTTTTCTAGTATTGACTGAAGGTTATTAAAGCTTTTTTGATTGTTGTGTAGTACAATTATTGAGCCTGCTTTAGTGTTGCTTAGGATGTCTTTTAATATTTTTTCAGGTGTTGTGTTTTGCAGAAAATCCCAGCCGAGTACATCCCATAAAATAATTTTATATTTTACTTTTAATACTGAAATTTGTGCTTTGGTGATTTTCCCATAGGGTGGGCGAAATAAACTATTCTCAGGCATTAATTCTTGACATTTCTCTACATCAGAAATGTACTTTTCTTTAGAGCAAAGCCATCCATTTTTATGGGAATAGGAGTGGTTGGCAATGGAGTGCCCTTCATTAATTATTTCCCCTACAAGTTTAGGGTATTGTTCTATTTGTCTGCCAACTAAAAAGAAAGTAGCTTTAATATTTTCTTGTTTTAAAGTAGTTAAAATCCAAGGAGTAACCTCTGGAGTAGGGCCATCATCAAAGGTTAGCCAAACTTCTTTATTTTTTGTTTTTTTCCTCCAAATTATTGAAGGAAAGAGTGCTTGTATAAATTTTGGTGTTTGGACAAGCAAATTATTATTGGATGCTTAAATAGTCATCCATAAAGGTATTGATTCGGTAAGTAGAATAATCAATTGTGTCTTTACTTTCTGCCTTGCTTCTGAAGTAAACTCCATCTTCTTCAGTATAAGTAAATGATAAATCTTCAAGTTTGTGAATTTGCAATACTCTAACTAAGCTTCCTAATACTTGTCCAGTAATTTCCATATTCCGTTTAAGGCCACTTCCTTTATCAAACTCCTTAAGATATTTAATTTCAGTTAAGTGGTCATCAATCATAATTGCTAATACTTGTTTGCCTTTTTCATCTTCTCCTAATTTGTAATAGATATCAATAATGGGTAATGCAAAATAGCTTAAATTCACAACATCTCTTGGAAATTCTGCCATACATTTATCCAAGGTTTCAATAGCCCTAGCAGTGTCTCCTTTTTGCAATAATGATTCGGCTAATCTAGAATAGTTGTTTCTGAAATTCATCACCATTCTTGTGTTGGTTTCATCAAAATATAAGTCAGGGTTATTGAATCCCCCCCACTTAAATTGGTTTACTAATCGATCATACATTTTTTCGGTATTTACAATTCCAGTTTGTCCGTCAGGCGATTTAGCAACATAAGGCACTAAACGATACGCCAATCCTTCCAATTGAAAGTATTTTTCAAGTCCCATAAAGTTATCTCTTCCTACAGTAATGGCAAAATAGATTGGTCGCTCCCAATTAAAATGAGCCAAAATATCAAGCACCATTAACTTGTTTTTGTAGATTCCATTTCCTTTCAGATTCCATCTAATTTCATCTACAATTTTATCTTGGTATTCTTCCGGAACAAAAGTTTTAGCAATTTCTTTATTAACGGTAAGTTTTAATTTCTTAGCAGGACAATAGTTTCTTAGCCCAGCTGAGGTCCTTATCTTGGCTTTTGCACTTTTACTATTAATAAAATTAACTACATCCTTTACTTCAACAAAGTCTTTAAAGCGTTCATTGATTGGAGTGTAATCTCTCATCCCTGCTCGGTAATCATCATGTTCTAATGATGATGGGATAGGGGGCGCATCATAAGAAGCTCTTTTCATTTGATCGATATACCAAGGAGTATTGAATAGAGAAAGATTCACTACTTTAATATCTGTTCGGATGCCTTCTACTTCCTGAGCATACCAAAGCGGAAAGGTGTCGTTGTCACCATTAGTAAAAAGAATAGCATTTTTATCACAAGATTCTAGGTAATTTTTTGCCACTTCTAAAGCTGTCTTCCGTCCTCCTCTGTCATGGTCATCCCAATTTTCAGCAGCCATTAATGTTGGTATACTAAGAGCAAGTATTGTTGCTAAACCAGCACTTGCAGTTGAGCTCATTCTTTTGCTTAAAAAATCATAAATACCCAACACGCCTAAGCCTATCCAAATGGCAAAAGCATAAAAAGAACCAACATAGGCGTAATCTCTTTCTCTTGGTTGGAAGGGCACTATATTTAGATACACAATAATTAAAACACCAGTAAATAAAAAGAATAATAGTACTGATAAAGCATCTTGATTGTTCTTTTGAAAGTGGAATAGCATTCCAATAAATCCTAAAAGTAAAGGCAAAAAATAATAATGATTCTTTCCTTTATTTTTTCCTAAATAATCTGGCACATTTACTTCTGCTGAGGGGGTTCCTAGCCTAGCATTATCAATAAAACCTATACCGCTTTCCCAATTTCCATTTAAGGAATTTCCATCCATATTCATAAAATCATTCTGTCTTCCAGCAAAATTCCACATGAAGTATCTCAAATACGACCATCCAATTTGATACTTAAAAAAGTAAGTCATGTTTTCTGCAAAAGTTGGCTTTACATCTTTGTTTTTTAATCCTGCCCAATTTACATATCCTCCAGCATGACGCGCTTGAGTTTTACTCCATATCCTTGGGAAAAACATTTTGTCTTTTTTACTATAATTTGGAATCGACTTTTTTCTTTTATCAATAACTACATATTTTGCTTTCTTCTCGTCTTTTGCATAAACAGGATTCCCATCCAAATAAGGTTTTCTACTGTCTAATGTTGCATTGAAATGTTGCCCATAAACAATTGGCCAACTTCCGTATTGTTCTCTTTTCAAATAAGACAAAAGCCCAACAGCATCTTCAGGATTATTTTCATCAATAGGAGGGTTTGCATTGGAACGAATTACTAAAATTGCAAATGATGAATAACCAATAAGCAACATCATAACGCCTAAAATAGCAGTATTCCAAACTGCTTTATTGTGTTTTTTAGTGTAAGATAACCCATACGCAATTACACCAATAATAGTCAGAAAATAAATAATAGTCCCCGAGTTAAAAGGGAGCCTAATTGTATTGACAAAAAATAACTCAAAAGTTGAAATTAAACTAATTGCCCCAGGGATAATTACCCCTTGTACTATTCCTAATGTCACCATTGAAATGACAAATGCCTTTATCGCTCCTGCTTTTGTGTAGTCGTATTTCTTGTAATAATAGATCATCCCCATAGCAGGAATAGTTAATAAACTCAACAAATGGACTCCAACCGATAATCCAATTAAATAAGCAATTAACACTAACCATCTGCTAGCATGTGGCTGATCGGCTTCTTGTTCCCATTTCATTATGCACCAAAAAGTAATAGCCGTAAAAAAGGAAGACATAGCATATACCTCACCTTCCACTGCTGAAAACCAAAAAGAATCGGAAAAAGTGTAAGCTAAAGCCCCAACAATTCCGGCCCCTAAAACAGCATAGATGCGCCCAACTTCACAATCATTATCTTTAAAAAATAGCTTTCTTCCAAAAGCTGTAATAGTCCAAAAAAGAAAAAGAATAGTAAAAGAAGAGCATAATGCGGATAAAATATTGATAGCAACTGCAACCTCACTTGTAGCTGGTGTGGCAAAAAGACTAAAAATTCTACCAAATAATTGAAATAATGGAGCTCCAGGAGGATGTCCAACTTCTAATTTGTATGCGGTTGCAATATACTCACCACAATCCCAAAAACTCACGGTTTGTTCAATAGTAGATAAATAAACAAATGAAGCGATTAAAAACACGCTCCATCCAATAATAGTATTAAGTTTTTTAAATTGTTCCATCTTTAAATAGTTCTTTTGTTAGGAATGCGAAAGTATAAAATTAGTTTAAGTTTTGAGGTATGATTTTATAATAACGAAAAAATGAAGATTTATTTTGTGCTTCTTAGTTAATTGTTATTTTTGTCGTCCATCTGTTTAATGGCCGATGGTGTAACTGGCAACACGTCTGCTTTTGGTGCAGAAGAGTCTAGGTTCGAGCCCTAGTCGGCCAACAATGAAAAGCACTGATTAATCAGTGTTTTTTTGTTATGCTCTATTTTGCGCCAAAGTTTTTTTAAAAGAGCGATAATATTACAATGATGTATTTTATACGTAATTCTTGCTAAGAAAACAGATAGCAATAATCATTAGTTTACTAAAAAACCAATAGTATAATTAGCGCGATTTTAAGTGGATTTAATTTGTAAAATCAACATAGCTGTAAAGACACACTTTCTTAAAAGCTAAAAGCTTATAAGTTTTTTTACGCTTATTTCTGTTTAATTTATTTATATTAGCTTCGTATTGCTCAGGCACAGTTCAAAATGAAACTTTGTTCCAGTATTTTATAATTTACATGTTTTATTTTTGAAGAATGTTTGATGATAAAGACAATATTATAATATTTGGAGGAATGGTTTTTATGCTATTTTGGGCAACCTCATTAGTTTATCTGGGGTATCATGCGATTTTTTATTAAAAAAGAAATTATGGAGAAAAAAGAACTTATTACTAAGCTTGCAGAGTATTTGGGTGATGATTTTGATTCAAAAAATAAGTGCTGTGAAGAACTTGTGGACCTTTGGGTAGAAGCTGCAGGGAAATTTAGAGCTTCAAATCGAAATGAGTGCTGTTTATCTACAATGAAATCTATGCTTCATTTTTTCGTTGAAGAATCATTTAAGAATGATTATATTGCTACAAAAAATGCAATGTTTGGAGATCTATTTGAAATTAGAACTAAAGGGTTTGAAGATAGATATACTCTTAATGTTAAACTACACAAAACATATAAGGCTGCTTATGAAAAAACAGAATCAGAGTATAAAAAAACATTTAGCAAAAGAAGATATTCTTCTTATGATAGTTTTAGGCAGATTAGATCGAGAAAGATGAAGGCAAAAGAAGCTGATTCAATTAGCTAGATAAAATTTAGAGTATCTTGTAACTAGCTATATTTAAGTGAGTAATGTGCATTTAAATCAATTCTTTTTATTAAATTTGCTGGTTCACTTAGCGCGGAAAGCACGATAAGAGAACAAAAAAAACAAGTATTCCCTTGACACGGAAGCACGATAACAAAACAAGTATATGAAAAGAAATTTTACTCAAAAACTACTGTGCATTATTATGTTATTTTTTCTAGGATTCATAATGAATCCTGTGAAAGTTAATGCACAAAACTGTAATCCACCAGCAGGATTAAACACATCTAATTTATCTAACTTTAGTGCGACATTAAATTGGACATTAGACAGTAATGTTGATCATTATAGATTAAGATATAGGGAGGTTGGAACTTCTCCTTGGTCATTTGAGCATAATGCAACAGGAACATCAGAAGATATTGTAAGTTTAAATCCAAATATGACTTACAACTGGCAAGCAAAAGCATTTTGTTCAGCGGGTAATTCCCCTAACTCTTCATGGTCGGTTGCAGACACCTTTATTACTACTAACTATCCTGTTGACTGTAATAATATGCCTAATGGAACAGCCTATATAGATAGTTGTGGAAACTGTGTAGAAGGAACGACCGGTACACTACCCTGTATTGATTTTACTCCTACTGTAAACATGTCTTTAAGTAATTTAGATTGCAACTCTCCCTCAGATTTTTCTTTTTCTTTTTCTCAAGATGCTAATGAGCCAGATGTTTCATCTTCCGTTTTTAGTTCAGATGGAGGATACTTTGATTTCTTAGGATTTAACTTAAATGATACTGTTGGATCATCTATTAATATGGCGGGAGGTGGACAATTAAATATAACCACTACATTGTTAGTAGATTTCATTATCAATTCTGATAAAATTTCCGTCAAATCTGTTGACAATATTACTTCACAGATTCTCTCATCATTTACTATTGAGAATACTTCTGTGGGTATTTTAATTGTTGCAACTTCTTTGCCAGATAATAAT
>CAJQRK010000028.1 GCA_905612305.1 uncultured Flavobacteriales bacterium
AACTTATTTGATAGATGAAAATCAAAATATTGCACATACATGGAATATGACAACTGAATGTAATTATACTGTTCAATTAAAAAAGAATGGAAATTTAGTAAGAGGTACTAAAGGAAACACTAGTGTATTTAGCGCTGGAAATATAGCTGCTGGAGCTGGTATGGTTCAAGAAATTGCTCCAGACGGAACTATAGTGTGGGAATATATTTATGCAAATAGTGATCATGTTAGTCATCATGATTTAACTTTAGTTGGTGATAATGTTTTACTTACAGCTTATGAAAAAAAGAGTTCTACAGAGTTAAATGCAGCAGGATATAATAATGCAAGTTCTGAAAAATGGCCTACTCATTTTGTGGAATTAGAGCATGATGGGAATGGTGGAGCAAATATAGTATGGGAGTGGCATATATGGGATCATATGTGTCAAAATACAGATGCTAATGGGCCTAATTATGTTTCAAGTATTTCTGATAATCCACACCTAATCGATATAAATATGATTCAAACACAAGGGGGTCCAGGAGGTGGAGGTGGAGATTGGTTTCATGTTAATGGAGTGGATTATAATGAAGATTTAGATCAGATTGTTTTCTCATCTCGTTTTGCATCAGAGGTTTATATTATTGATCACAGTACAATTACTACAGAAGCATCCTCTCACTCAGGAGGAAATTCTGGGATGGGTGGTGATATATTATACAGATGGGGAAACCCTTCTAATTATGGTATGTCAGGATCTCAAATTATTGACAACGCTGTGCATGATGCGCGTTGGATTACTAATGACGGAAGACCAAATGGGGGATATCTACAAATTTTTAATAATAGTGGTGTAAGTAATAGCGTTTCAGCAATTGATGGTATTGAAACACCTTGGGATGCTACAACAAATACATATTTAAGAACAGCTGGACAGGCATTTGCTCCTAGCTCATATACAACAAGGTATGAATGTGCTTATTCTTCCAGTGGACAATCTGCCTCTGATAGAATGTCAAACGGAAATATATATGTGAATGCATCAGGAGGGCAAGGAGGTGCTGGAGTAATGTATGAGGTAGATGAAAATGGGGCTGTAGTATGGGGACCTTATAATGCTCAATCTCAAAAAGGGTTCAGATATGAATGTGACTATTCTGGTATTATAGCACTTGAAACTTATATGAATACCGCAACAACATCTTGTTTTACAGCAACTGCTATAAATGATGTTGAGGATAATATAGTTTCAATATTTCCTAATCCAACAAAAGATGTAATTACAATAAAATTTGAGGCAATAACTCTGCAGGATATTGATATAAAAATTGCAAATTCATTAGGGCAAAACGTATTTGAGAATACTATTAGTAATTATATTGGAGTATTAACTAAAAAAGTAGATTTATCTTCATTTCCTGAAGGGCTTTACTTTGTAAAAATTACTACTAATAAAGGACAGTCAATTACTGAGCGAATAGCGCACATAAAATAAATGCTGAAAAAGTATTTTATACTTTGTTTGTTAACTGCTTTTACACAGCTTACTGTATGGTCGCAAACTAATTTCTATGCAGTTGATTCCTTACGAGAAATTCGCATATCTTTTTATGCATCTGATTGGGATTATCAATTAGATAGTCTGTATGTACAAGGTGAGAATGACAGGATTCTTGCTGATTTGATTATCGATGGAGAGAATTATGATAGTGTCGGAGTGCGCTATAAAGGTTTTAGTTCTGTTTCGGTAAATCGGATTAAGAACCCTTTTAATATCAAGTTGGATTATATGATTGATGGGCAAGACCATAATGGGGTTGATAAACTTAAGCTTTCCAATGTATATCAAGACCCATCCTTTATTAGAGAAGTACTGACTTATGAAATTGCAGCTAACTACTTGCCATCAGCAAAAGCAAATTATACCAATCTATATGTTAACGATACTCTTTGGGGGTTGTACACCAATGTGCAAGCGGTCAATAAAGATTTTTTGAATGACCATTTTGGTAATAAATACAATTCTTTTTTCAAGTGTAATCCTGAGAATTTGAATGTTAGTCCTGGCGGAGAGAATGCAAACCTAAGTGATACGCATGGAACTGATAGTACAGATTATTATTCTTATTATGATATGAAATCTGATTATGGATGGGAGGCTTTATATCATTTAATTGACACTTTAAATAATCAGATTGATAGTATAGATAAAGTGCTGAATGTTGATCGAACTCTTTGGGTGCATGCGCTTAATTATACGCTTATTAATTTTGATTCTTACATTGGTTATGGACAGAATTATTATGTATATAAAGATGAGACTGGGCAATTCAATCCTATTCTTTGGGATTTGAATATGTCATTTGGGAGTTTTAGGTTAACAGATGCTTCATCTATATATTTTAATGGTTTTGATATTGCACAAGCTCAAAATATGGATCCTTTGACACATCATAATCAAATCTCCATTGCACCCAGGCCACTACTCAGAAATTTGTTTTTAAGTGAACGGAACAGAAAGATGTATCTGTCACATATTCGAACTATTGTTCAGGAGCATTTTGCTAATCAGGATTATTATGTAAGAGGACAAGATCTGCAGAACTTAATTGATAGCAGTGTGCAAAATGACACTAATAAATTTTATACTTATTCTGATTTTACAACGAATCTGACAAATCAAGTTACTTTAGTTACTGGCGATTGTCCAGGAATAACTCAGCTGATGGATGCTCGAACCACATATTTAAGCAATTATACGGGTTACAGTGGTGAGCCAATCATTAGCAACATTGCACACAGTCCTCAAAATTTTAATTTAGGTGATGATGTGTGGATTACAGCTGATATTGCAGATGCTAGTGAGGCACTTTTAACTTTTCGTTTTGGTCAAAATATGGCTTTTAAGAAAACAGCAATGTTTGATGATGGAAACCATAATGATGGCCTTGCAAATGATGGTTTATTTGGAGGAAAAATTTCAAACACAGCCAATACAATTGATTATTACTTGTATGCTGATAACGATTCTGCTGGAGTATTTTCTCCCGTTAGGGCAGCTTACGAGTTTTATAGTCTTCAGTCTCAGCTGCAGGCAGGTGATGTGGTGATTAATGAAATCATGTCAAATAATATAAGTATAGCCAGTGATGAAAGCGGGAAGTTTGAGGATTGGATAGAATTATATAATCCTACTAATTCCCCTCTTTCTACTGCTGGCTTATTTTTAACAGATACTCTTGATTTGTTGCATAAATGGGAATTGCCAAATTACTTAATTCCAGCTGGAGGATATGCAATAGTTTGGGCGGATGAAGATGGAGGGCAAGGTGATTTGCACGCTAATTTCAAATTATCAAATTTAGGCGAACAACTTATTTTAACAAATATAGACAGTGTAGTTGTTGATTCCATTACTTACTTAACTCAAGCTGATGATATTGCTTTTGCAAGATCACCAAATGGGAGCGGACCTTTTATAATGCAAGCTCCTACTTTTAAAGCGAATAATGATTTTATTAATGCGGTTCAAGAGAATTTAGAAAAAGTAAAAATTTACCCAAATCCTTTTAAGCATATTTTACTGCTAAATAGCAAGCAACAGGTTGAGGTTAGGGATGTTTTGGGGCAACTAATCTTCAGTGCTGAAAGCACTAAACGTATCTCAACATCAAATTGGGGTTCAGGAATTTATTTTATATCTTTGAAAGATAAAAAACAGACATTGAAAGTCATTAAAATACAATAAAAATGAAAATAATAATATTAATAACTATGAGTTTAATGGTTCAGCAATTAAGCGCTCAAACCATTACTAATTATACAACAGCTGATGGTTTGGTAAGTGACTTTGTTGAATGTGTAGCAGTAGACATTAATGATAATATTTGGTTTGGAACTTCAGTTGGAGTCCAAATGTTTGATGGAAGTAATTGGGTTAATTATAGTATAGCTACTTATCCAGGAATGGCTTTTGATAACATTAAAGTTATTAGCGCAATGGCTAACGGGGATATCTGGATAGGTACAGATTTTGGAGCTAGCAGGTTTAATGGAGTTGATTGGACTACATATACTGTTAGTACAATGCAAAGTATACCACTTATTAGTAATCAAATCAAGAGTATTGACGAAGATCCAAATACCGGTATTATATGGATTGGAACAAACCTAGGAGTCACTCCGCTTGATTTAAGCGGGGCAACAAATTCATTATCAATAGGATCTTCTGATTTGCATTGGAGTGGGGTGAACGCTACTACTTTTGATTCAAATGGAGACATATGGCTTGCATCTCCATTAGGAGGAATTACTCATTTTGATGGCACTACTTTCACGCCTTATGACACTGCTAATGGATTGCTTTCTCAATATGTTACTGCTTTATTAATAGATAATCAAGATAATAAATGGGTTGGTACTTCAAGTGGAATGTCTGTTTTGGATGCATCCAATACATATTTCACTCAGCATACTAGGATGTATATAATGCCTCCTCCAGACACTTTAAATCCTGTGGTGGATATTGCAATGGATTCATACGGAAGAATATGGACGGCTATTTATGTAGGTTATTTGGCAGAAGGCGGGGTAGCAATGTGGGACGGGAATCAATGGGAAGATTTTCATGTTTCAGATGGATTAGCTGGACCAAATGTAAGAGGGTTAGCAATTGATTCTGAAGATAATGTATGGGTAGCAACCAGTACAGGAGTATCAAAGATATCAGCTATTCCAAGTGCAATTAATACAATGCCACATACAAATACCTTAATCTATCCAAATCCAACTTCAGCTTATTTTAAAGTAGTTTCTTCTGAAGATAAATTTAACAATGTTTCAGTTTATAATAATCTTGGTGCAATTGTTTATGCTGAGGATTTTAATTTTATAGATGAAATTCAATTGAATTTTTCAAGCTTTTCAAAAGGGCTGTACCATATTATTCTATCTTCTGATAAGAGTATAGAAAATCATAAAATTCTTATCGAATAGGGTTCTTTTAATTTTTTATCTTTACAAAAAAAAATATGCGAAAAGTAGTTTTGTTAATCCTGTTAGTCAGCACCTCTTTCATCTGTTTTAGTCAGGATGTTTTCGATATTGGAATTCGTAAAATCGAGATCTTTTTTAGTGAGCCAAGTTGGGATGATACATTAGATGTGTATTATGCGAATGATATTGGCGAACGATTAGTAGCAGATTCTATTTTGATTGACGGATTAGTGGATGAAAATGTGGGAATTAAGTACAAGGGCAATAGTTCTTATAATGTAAATAATATTAAAAACCCAATGAATATAAAGTTGGATTATGTAAATAATGGACAATCTATTGATGGTTATAATGTGTTAAAATTATCAAATGGTTTCAGAGATCCATCTTTTGTGCGTGAAGTATTAAGTTATGAAATGGCAAGAGAATATATGCCATCATCAAAAGCAACTTATGCTAATGTTTGGGTGAATGGAATATTAATTGGTTTATATACTTGTGTGCAATCGGTGGATGATGATTTTACTAATGAACATTTTTATGAGCGTAAAGGTCCTTTTTTCAAAGTAGAGAATACTGGTGTTCAAGTTCCAGGCTGCACAGGTCAACTAGGAATCCTTCAGTATTTCTTAGACACTAATTGTTATCAAAGAGCCTACGAAATAGAGTCCTCTAATGATTGGACAAAATTGGGTAATTTTATAGACACACTTAATAATCATTTTACTGAGGTGGAAAATGTAATGGACATTGATCGTTCACTTTGGATGATGGCTTTTGAGAATCTTACAGTTTGCCTGGATGGACCTATTAACACCATTCCTCATAATTTCTATTTATTTGAAGATAATAACGGTAGGTTTTCTCCCATTCTTTGGGATATGAATATGGCTTTTGGCACCTTTACTAATGGTTTACCAACTCCTATTCAGAATTCTGATTTACAAGAATTAGATATTTTCCATAGTAGTACAAATAATCAGAATAAATTAACAACTCAGCTATTTTCTAATGATAGATATAAAAGAATCTATGTAGCTCATATGCGTACAATTTTAAGTGAACAGTTTGTGAATAATAATTACAGTATTAGAGCTTCACAATTGCAACAATTAATTGATGCAGATGTAAATACGGACCCGAATACATTTTATTCTTATGCTGAGTTCACTAGTAATACATCTGCTTCAGTCGCTAATATTATAGGTCTTTCAGAGCTTATGGTTGACAGGATTTCTTTTCTGCAAGGGTTGCCTGAATTTACAGCAGCCTCTCCTACTGTATCCACTATTAATTCAAACCCTACTACAGTATTACCACATACTTCTGTGAGTATTACAGCTAATATATCAAATTCTAATTATGCTTATTTAGGATATCGATTTAAGTTTGCTGATAAGTTTGAGAAGGTGCAGATGTATGATGATGGTTTAAGTGGAGATGGAACTACAGGAGATGGTATTTTTGGTGCAACTATTAATGTTGATGCAAGAGATTTACAGTATTATATTTATGCTGAGAATAATGATGCAGGAATTTTTTCCCCTGAAAGGGCTGAAAAAGAATTTCATCAATTAGCAGTAGTAAGTGATTTGGTAATTAATGAAGTTATGGCTGCTAATTTCTCTGAAGTTGCTGATCAAGATGGAGAATATGATGATTGGGTAGAACTATATAATGGAAATAGTTTTAGTTTGAATTTGAGTGGGTATTATTTGTCTGACAGTGAGAATGATTTGACAAAATGGTCATTCCCTAATGTTACTATTCCCGCTAATGACTATCTAATTATTTGGTGTGATACAGCTGGAGGAACACAAGCAGGATTACATACCACTTATCGCCTTTCAGCAGATCAAGAGGAAGTCTATTTAACGGCCCCAACAGGAATTGTTATTGATGCTGTACATTATGTAAATATGCCAACTGATATGGGCTATGCTCGTGTGCCGAACGGAACAGGACCTATGCAATATCAAACACAAACTTATGATGCTACTAACCAAAATGGAACAGGAATTGCTAATATAAATGTAAGTGGTAAAATGAGAGTATATCCTAATCCCAGTAATAACAGAATCTATATATTGGGAGCAACTGAAAGTATAGCTATTTTTAATATGATGGGGCAAAAGGTATATACTGAAAATCAAATAAATTCTATGGATATTAGTAGTTGGGAAAATGGAATTTACTTTGTAAAATCAGGTAATAGTGTTGTTAAAATTATAAAACAATAATTATGAAGAATTTTTTAATCATTTGTACAGTTGCTTTCGGATTTATAGCTTGTGAGAAAGATGCTGGTGAAGGAGGGACTTCAGTAATTAAAGGGCAAGTTTATAAAACACATACTTTCCAGAATTCTTCAACAGGAGCAATGGATACGCTTTACTATCAACAACATTCAGGGAAAGATGTTTTTATTATTTATTCAGATAATGAAACAGAGGTGTATGATGATAAATTTGAAACCGATTATAATGGGAAATATCATTTTGAGTATTTAAGAAAAGGAGATTATACTCTTTATACATATGCTGACAGTACTGTAGATATTTCGCCTATCATTGAGTTAAAGTATGAATACCCTATATTTAAACACATCAAGATTAGTTCAAATAATTCTAATAATAGTGTTGAAGCCTTTGTAATTGAGAAGAATCAGTAAGTGAGTAGTTTACCCTCTATAATGGCTAAATTTTTACCTATTTCGTTAAACGAAATGGATGATGTAAAATTGATGAGCAGAACTGATACAAAGTTTGCGTTCAATGCTAATAAAATGCCTGCACTATTAGGGCAACTAATGCCTTTTTATAGGGTATTAGCAATTGATGGTGAATTAATTCATGATTACAAATCATTATATTACGATACTGACGATAGGAAACTTTATATTGATCATCATAACCAAAGAGTAAATAGAAATAAAATTAGATTTAGAGAGTATGTCG
>CAJQRK010000029.1 GCA_905612305.1 uncultured Flavobacteriales bacterium
ACTCAAATGAGTGGGTTTATTTTTGGTGGAGCTGGGGGGTATCGAACCCCCGTCCAAACAAGGAATGATATAATTTTCTACATGTTTATCTTATTTTATTTTTCGAAATTAGGCAGGAAACAAGCACCCAAACCTAATCCTTAGCTTTTTAAAGTTTCGCTAGTTTATAAAAGCAATAAACTAACTATCCTGAAATTTATTATGCCTCATAATTTATAGGAATCAGAAGGTCCTATAAAAGAGACAAAAGCTTACGTAATTATATAAATTAGGCAGCTAAAGCGTAATTGTTTTCGCCAATTAAAAAAGTTGAATTTTGATATTTACGAGCTAAAATACAATGCTCGACATGCTTACTACAAAACGCGCTTGCAGTCAAATCCAGTCAGCCCCAAGAAATTAAAGAACAACTGCAAAATTACAAAAATCACTAGTTAAGTGTTGTGTTTTTTTTATTTTTGTGCCTCAAAAAATTATCATTATGAAGATAGGAGTCCTAAAAGAAGAAAAAATACCTGCTGATAAACGGGTTCCCTTAACTCCTAAGCAGTGCAGAATACTTCTTGATACTTGTCCTAATCTGGAAATTGTTGTAAAAACTAGCTCTATAAGATGTTTTACTGATGAAATGTATCGTGCTCAAGGAATAGATGTTGTTGATGATTTGAGCGATTGTGATATCTTATTAGGCGTAAAGGAAGTTCCTGAAGATTCATTACTTTCTAATAAAACTTATTTTTATTTCTCTCATACGATAAAAGAACAGCCTTATAATAGAGATTTACTATTAAAAATGATGAATTTAAACATCAGTATGGTAGATTATGAAGTGCTGAAAAATAAGCAAGGAAAACGCTTGTTAGGTTTTGGAAGATATGCTGGAATTATTGGAGCATATAATGGATTTTTGACTTACGGATTAAAATCAGGAAGATATAATTTGAAAGCCGCTCATAAATGTGAGGATAGAGTAGAAATGGAAGGTGAAATGAGTAAGATAAAATTAACAAATGAAAAGATAATCATAACAGGTGGCGGTAGGGTAGGCAATGGTATTTTAGAAATTATGAAAAAAGCAAATATCAGAGAAGTTTCACAATTAGAATTTCTTAATGACACATTAAATGAAGCTGTTTTTGTGCATTTGAATACTATGGATTATAATGTGCGAAAAGATGGTGCTATTTCAGATAAGCAAGAATTCTATCAACATCCTGACTTGTACTGCTCATCTTTTATGAAATATGCAAAAAAAGCTGATATTTTTATAGCAGGACATTATTATAGCTCTGGTTCTCCTTTTTTATTTACTAGAGAGGATGCGAAAAATATAGATTTTAATTTAAAGGTAATAGCTGATGTGTCTTGCGATATTGACGGGCCAGTTGCTTCAACTATTCGAGCTTCTACTATTGCAAACCCTATTTATGGATATAGTAAAATTTCAGAACATGAAGTAGATTTTAGAGATGAGGATGCAGTTGCAGTAATGGCAGTAAATAATTTGCCTTGTGAATTACCGAAAGATGCTTCAGAAGATTTTGGTAATGAAATGTTGGAAAGGATTTTGCCGTCTTTAATCAATGGCGATAATCAACAAATAATAGCAAATGCTACTATTTGTAAAGATGGAGATTTAACTCAAAATTTTGAATATCTAAGAGGTTATGTAAACGAAAATTAAACAGCTTTTAAATCAGCAATAGTTTGTGTAGGATTATCTGATTTAAAAACAAAACTACCTGCTACTAATACGTCAGCTCCTGCATCTAGTAATTTTCTAGCATTTACAGTGCTCACTCCGCCATCAATTTCTATATGAGTATTTAGACCTTGTTCATTAGCCATTTTTCTTAGTTTTTTTACTTTAGTGTAAGTTATTTCTTCAAATTTCTGACCACCAAACCCTGGGTTTATTGACATTAGTAATACCATATAGCATCTAGATAAAATATCCTCTAAAACACTCACAGGAGTTGTTAAGTTTAGAACTACACCAGCTTTACATCCTGCGTCTTCAATTTGAGTAAGTGTTCTATGCAAATGTATTGTTGATTCATAATGTACAGTAATAATATCTGCTCCAACTTTTGCAAATTCTTCAATATAGCGTTCGGGTTTTTCAATCATGAGGTGAACGTCAAGAGGTTTTGTTGCGTGCTTTTTTATAGCCTGAATTACTGGCATTCCATAAGATATATTTGGAACAAAATGACCATCCATTACATCAATATGAAACCAGTCTGCCTGACTATTGTTTACCATTTCACAATCTCTTTGAAGATTACCAAAATCTGCTGCTAAAATGGAAGGGGCTATCTTATGTGACATTTTATAAATTTTTTACAAATATAGGTAGTAAAAAAGAGGGCTTTTAGCCCTCTTTTGAATTATCCTAAATAAGTTTTCAAAATTTTACTTCTGGAGGTTTGTTTCAGTCTCCTTATCGCCTTTTCTTTAATTTGTCTTACTCTTTCTCTTGTTAAATCAAACTTTTCACCAATCTCTTCCAGTGTCATTGCATATCCTCCATTTAATCCGAAATATGAAGAAACAACATCGGCTTCTCTTGGTGACAATGTATCTAAAGCTCTTCTTATTTCTTCTCTTAATGACTCTAACATTAAATCAGAATCCGGATTTGGGCTATCATTCGATCCCATTACATCATACAAATTACTATCTTCTCCTTCTACTAAAGGGGCATCCATTGATACATGTCTTCCGGTGTTTCTTAGGGATTGTTCTACTTCAGTAAGTGAAAGTTCAACTAATTCAGCGATTTCTTCAGCTGTAGGGGGGCGTTCAAATTTTTGTTCTAATTTTGCGTAAGCTTTATTAATTTTATTTATTGATCCAATTTTATTTAACGGTAATCGTACAATACGAGATTGCTCAGCTAAAGCTTGTAAAATAGATTGACGAATCCACCATACTGCATATGAAATAAACTTAAACCCTCTAGTTTCGTCAAATCGCTTAGCCGCTTTAATAAGACCTAAATTACCTTCATTAATTAAATCAGGTAAAGTTAAGCCTTGGTTTTGATATTGTTTAGCAACCGAAACCACAAAACGTAAGTTTACCTTAGTTAATTTTTCAAGAGCTTTTTGATCACCAGCTTTAATTTTTTGGGCTAACTCTACTTCTTCCTCAGCCGTAATTAAATCTACTCTCCCAATTTCTTGTAAGTATTTGTCAAGTGATGCAGTTTCTCTATTAGTAACCTGCTTTGTGATTTTTAGTTGTCTCATCTGAATTTTTTTAATTAATATTCTTTTGCTCGTCTTTCTACGGATGCTTTTGCAAAAGGTTACACTTTATTTAAAAAATTATTTTTCTTCTCTTTCAGGTTTTGGAAGTAATACTTTTCTTGATAATTTTAGCTTTCCACTTCTTTCATCAATAGCGATAAGTTTTACTTCAATTGTTTCGCCTTCAGTTAAAACATCTTCTACATTCTCAACTCTTTCCCAAGCTAACTCAGAAATATGAACTAAGCCGTCAGTATTTGAAGAAATTCCAATAAAAGCACCATAAGGCATAATTGATTTTACTTTCCCTTTATAGATTGCTCCAATTTCAGGCATAAAGGCAATAGATTTTATTTGTTCTACTGCTAAATCAATTTTTGCTTGGTCAGTTCCTAAAATTTCAACAACACCCATATCATCTACTTCTTCAATTGAGATATTAGTTTCGGTTGATGCTTGTAATTCTTGAATAATTTTACCTCCAGGTCCGATAATTCCGCCAATAGTAGATTTTGGAACCTTTAATACAACAATTTTAGGTGTTTGAGGTTTTAGCCGAACTCTTGGCTCCGCAATTGTCTCAACAATTTTCCCTAGTATATGTAATCTTCCATCTCTTGCTTGGTTTAAGGCTTTATCTAAAATTTCGTAAGATAAGCCTTGTACTTTAATATCCATTTGACATGCAGTAATGCCATCAGCAGTACCACAAACTTTAAAGTCCATGTCCCCTAGATGATCTTCATCACCTAAGATGTCGGAAAGTACAGCATAATTATTTGGGTCTTTTTCATCAGAAATTAATCCCATTGCAATGCCAGAGACTGGTTTTTTAATTTTAATTCCTGCGTCCATAAGTGCCATTGTGCCTGCACAAACAGTTGCCATTGAAGATGATCCATTTGATTCTAAAATATCAGAAACAATTCTAACTGTATAAGGATTGTCAGCCGGAATCATTTTTTTTAATGCTCTTTGTGCTAGATTTCCATGACCAATTTCTCTTCTGCTTACACTAAATTTCATTTTAGCTTCTCCTGTAGAGAAAGGAGGGAAGTTGTAGTGTAAATAAAAATCTTCATATCCTTGGTGAGTTACTCCATCTAAACGATTGACATCAGTAGCTGAACCTAAAGTTACAGTTGTTAATGATTGAGTTTCACCTCTTGTAAATACAGCTGAACCATGAGGGCTATATAGATAATCTACTTCACACCATATAGGTCTAATCTCAGTTGTTGCTCTTCCGTCTAATCTCTTGCCTTCTGCTAATACTAGGTTTCTGATCGCTTCTTTTTCTACATCATGGTAGTATACGCCAATTAATTTTGAATCATATTCTTCAACTTCTTTTTCTGATAACCTTGCAATCCAATCTGTTTTTACAGCTCTAAATTTAGTTGATCTTTCCTCTTTTGCTAGTCCTTCAGCTGCGACTGCATATACTGAATCATAAGTGTCTGCTTTAATTTTTGCTTTTAATTCTGCATCATGTGTTTCGTGGCAGTATTCTCTTTTTTCAGCTGAAACACCAACTTTAGCAGCTAATTCTAATTGTGCGCCACATTGCACTTTAATAGCTTCATGCCCAATTTTAATAGCTTCAATCATTTCAGCTTCTGAAACTTCACTCATTTCTCCTTCCACCATAGCTACGCTATCGGCTGATGCGCCAACCATAAGATCAATATCTGCATTCTCTAATTGTTCTGATGAAGGGTTAATTATGAAGCTTCCATCAATTCTTGCTACTCTACATTCTGAAATTGGTCCGTTAAATGGAATGTTAGAAATAGCTAATGCTGATGAAGCAGCAAGTGCCGCTAGCGCATCAGGTTTTACATTCGGGTCATGTGAGTTTAAAGAGATCATAATTTGTACCTCAGCATGGTAGTCACTAGGAAACATTGGTCTTAATATTCTGTCCACCAAACGCATAACCAAAATTTCTTGGTCAGTTGGTCTTGCTTCTCTTTTTAAGAATCCGCCAGGGAATCTTCCGTCAGCTGAAAACTTCTCTCTGTAATCTACTGTTAGAGGTAAAAAATCCACTCCTTCTCTTGCTTCAAAGCTTGATACTACTGTAGCTAACAAATGTGTATTTCCCATTCTTACTTCTACCGATCCGTGGGCTTGTTTTGCTAATTTTCCTGTTGAGATAGAAATTTCTCTTCCATCATCTAACTTAATAATTTGTTTTTCTTCTTTTATCATCTTGTTTTCTTTGTTTATAAATTAAAAAAAAGGCAATAAAACTATTGCCTTTTTTGTTGTTGTCTTTGTTGTTCTATCTTCTAAGACCTAAATCCTTCACTAGATCTCTGTATTTTAAAATGTCTTTGCCTTTTAAGTAGTCTAATAATTTTCTTC
>CAJQRK010000030.1 GCA_905612305.1 uncultured Flavobacteriales bacterium
TTTCTAAGTATTTCAGTATGTTATAAGTTTTTATATTACTTAGTTTATAGCGCTCACTAAAGCTAATAATGTCAAAAGGAATTGGTTCTTCTGGTAGGCTGTTTTCTGCAATTTGTAAATAATTAGCTAATTGCTGATAACTCTCTTTTATCTCAGCAATAGAAGGGTAGCGTAATTGTAATAAATCTTGTTGTTTTTTAACATCACTTTTATTAGCTAATAAAAAAGCATAGGCTTGCTCCCCATCACGCCCTGCACGTCCAGCTTCCTGAAAATAAGCCTCAATAGTTGAAGGGAGTTGCATGTGCACTACTAATTTAACATCCGCTTTATCTATTCCCATCCCAAAAGCATTGGTAGCCACCATTATTCTAGTTTGATTATTTGTCCAACTTTCCTGCGTTTTTTTTCTCTCTTGAGTTGTGATACCAGCATGATACAAATTAGCAGAATAATTATTAGAAAGTAAAAAGTCAGTGATTTCTTTTGCTTTTTTTCTGCTCCCTACATATACAATTACAGGACTTTTTATTTTTTCAACTAATTTTAATAATCGCTTATTTTTATCTTCAATACTATCCACTACATAAGATAGGTTTTCTCTAATAAATGAGGATTGAATTAGGTTCTTTTCTTTAAAGACTAAGTTCTGCTGAATATCATCAATTACTGAGGCGGTAGCAGTAGCAGTAAGTGCAAGTATAGGTGTGTTGGGCAATAATTCTCTTAGTTCGGATATATGCCTGTAGGCTGGGCGAAAATTATGTCCCCATTCTGAGATACAATGTGCTTCATCAACTGTAATCAAATTGATATTCATTTCCTTTATTCTTGTTTGCAGCAATTCATTCTGCAAGCGCTCAGGAGATAAATACAAGAATTTGACTCCCCCATAAATACAATTGGTGAGTGCTGTATCAATTTCATTATAGTGCATCCCAGATGTAATAGCGACAGATTTTATTCCCTTTGATTTTAAAAAACGAACTTGATCGTCCATTAAAGCAATAAGTGGGGATACGACTAAGCAAATTCCTTCACTCATTAAAGCAGGAATTTGATAACAGATTGATTTTCCGCCACCAGTAGGTAATAAAGCTAGGGTATCTTTTTTATCAATTACTTGCTTTATTATTTCCTCTTGCTTTAAGCGAAACTGTGTATGTCCCCAATACTTTATTAATACATCAATTACCTCCATTAACTTCAAAAATACAAAATATAAACTAAAAAAGCCTCAACTAAATTGAGGCTCTTTACGTTAGTGTTATAGAATATAATTTATTCTTGATTTGCTAAAAAACGTTCAGCATCTAAGGCGGCCATACAGCCTGTTCCGGCAGAGGTTACAGCTTGCCGATATACATGGTCAGCAACATCGCCAGAAGCAAAAACGCCAGGAATTCTTGTTTTTGAAGTCCCAGCTTCAATTTTCAGATAACCATTCTCATCCATATCCAATTGCCCTTTGAACAGATCGGTATTTGGTTTGTGTCCAATAGCTACAAAAAATCCTGTTACAGGAATTGTGGTTTCTTTACTAGTTTGATTATTGAAAACAGTTACACTTTCTACTCCAACTTTACCTGGTTCTCCATTAATACTTTTAGTTTCATGATTGAAAAGCACTTCTAAATTTGGAGTGTTTGATACCCTGTGCTGCATAGCTTTAGAGGCACGCATTTTATCTTTACGCACTATCATGGTTACTTTTGTACACATTTTAGCAAGATAAGTTGCCTCTTCAGCTGCTGTGTCTCCTGCACCTACAACTACAACATCTTGTCCTTTGTAGAAAAAACCATCACAAGTAGCACAAGCCGATACCCCATACCCATTTAATCTTTTTTCATCATCCATGCCTAACCATTTGGCTGAAGCTCCAGTTGCTATGATTACTGTTTCTGCTAAAATGGTATTTTTTTCATCTACTTCAACTTTAAATGGTCGTTCTGAAAAATCAACTTTAGTTACCATTCCCCATCTTGTATCTGTGCCAAAACGCTCTGCTTGTGCTTTGAAATCTTCCATCATCTTTGGGCCTTGAACTCCATCTTTATAGCCAGGATAATTATCGACATCAGTAGTGGTGGTTAGTTGTCCTCCTGGTTGTAATCCCTGAATGACCACTGGTTTCATGTCAGCACGAGCTGCATAGATTGCGGCTGTATATCCAGCAGGCCCTGAACCAATTATTAGCACTTCTACTTTTTCAATTTCTTCTTGCATTTTCTTTTTTTTTGTAAAATTAAAATATATCTATGATTTCTGGTGTATATTCTTCAAAAATTGTAGTGTCTTTTATAATAGGAACTTTATAATACACTGCACCATATCCTGTCCATACCCCTAAACCATTATTTATATTACTTACAAGATTCATAGGTTCTGAAAATGGATTCCCATTAGTTCCGAATTGACGAACTAGACTCCTCCAGAATTTCATTGCAGGTTCATCTATTTGGCAAAATTTAATTAATACAACATCTTCAGAAAACTCTACTATAGAACCATTAGCACATTCTTTAGTATGGTAGCTATTGTATTTTCCTGTAGGGAAGCCATTGTCTTTAGGTCTTGGGAAATAGGTCTCAAATGACTGTCCATCAATTAATATATCAGAACCAGCATCTACTAATTTTAGGGTAAAGTCAGGATTGTTTTCCTGTTCACATTCCAAGCT
>CAJQRK010000031.1 GCA_905612305.1 uncultured Flavobacteriales bacterium
TGAAAAAGACAACTTCAAACAAAGACTCCTGGGGAGCAAATTTTAATAGTATTAGTGAAAAATTAATAATCATCAGTAAAAATGTAATAAAGTTTACTCGTTCAGTAAACGCATTTTCTTCTCTTAAATACTGATTAGCATAGCGTTGGGCAAATACTCCCATAAAAAGCAATTTAGCATGCTTCCAATAAGAAGCTCTTAATACTGCTATCAGTAAAAAAGAAATAGTGAGCAATACAAATATGATATCCTGATTAAAAAAAGGTTTTGTTAATGCAATCATTAGAGTAGTTATTCCGAATGCAAAGATAAGTTTTCATATTTCATCTTTTAGCTATAAAATATATACTTTTGTCAAAAAATTAACAATATTATGTCACAAGATTTATACCAAGCTCCTGATTATTTTTTGATGGACGAGCTCCTTACGGAAGAGCATAAATTAATTAGAGATGCTGCCAGAGAGTGGGTGAAAAAAGAGGTGTCTCCAATTATTGAAGATGCTTGTCAAAAAGCAGAATTCCCAAAACAAATTATAAAAGGATTAGGTGAAATTGGTGGTTTTGGGCCATACATTCCTGAGAAATATGGTGGTGCTGGACTTGATCAAATTTCTTACGGACTTATAATGCAAGAATTGGAAAGAGGAGATAGTGGAATTCGTTCTACTTCATCTGTGCAATCATCACTTGTAATGTACCCAATTTGGAAATACGGAAGTGAAGAGCAGAAAATGAAATTTTTACCAAAACTAGCAACTGGGGAGTTTATTGGCTGTTTTGGGCTTACAGAACCGGACCATGGTTCTAATCCAGGAGGAATGACAACAAACATAAAGGATATGGGAACCCATTATGTATTAAATGGAGCTAAAATGTGGATATCAAATTCGCCATTTGCAGATGTTGCTGTAGTATGGGCAAAAAATGATGAAGGAAGAATTAAAGGAGTCTTGGTAGAAAGAGGAATGGAAGGATTTACAACTCCTGAAACACATGGAAAATGGAGCTTGAGAGCTTCTGCAACTGGAGAATTAGTCTTTGATAGTGTAAAAATTCCAAAAGCAAATATTTTACCAAATAAAGATGGTTTAAGTGCACCTCTTGGCTGTTTGGATTCTGCTAGATACGGAATTGCTTGGGGAACAATCGGAACTGCAATGGATTGTTACGACACGGCTTTAAGATACGCAAAACAGAGAATTCAATTTGGGAAACCAATTGCTTCTTTCCAATTACAACAAAAGAAACTGTCTGAAATGATTACGGAAATTACTAAAGCTCAATTTTTAACTTGGAGGTTAGGAGTACTTAGAAATGAAGGAAGAGCAACTACTGCTCAAATTTCTATGTGTAAACGGAACAATGTAGATATGGCTCTTAATATTGCCCGTGAAGCAAGACAAATTTTGGGAGCAATGGGAATTACAGGAGAATATTCTATCATGAGACATATGATGAACTTAGAATCGGTCATTACCTATGAAGGAACACATGACATACACTTGTTAATTACAGGAATGGATATTACGGGAGAGAACGCTTTTAAATAAGATTAATGAAAAATACATTCAGAATTATTGCATTTTTAGAAGGAGTATCCTACATACTCCTTCTTTTTATTGCTGTCCCTATTAAATATACTATGGGAGATTCAACTTATGTGAAACTATTAGGGATGCCGCATGGTATATTATTTATATGCTACATTATTATGTGTTTTGCTTATAAAAGACCTAAATGGGTGTTACGCAAAAATAATTGGCCAAAAGGCTCGAAAAATTATAAACGAATAGTAGCATTTATTGTCTGTTTACTGTTTTCATTTTTTTGGGGAGGAATTTTAGATATATTTGGATTAAATAATAAAAATTTAATTTTAATATTACCTTATCTATGTTTTATACGATTTTTTTGGAAAACAATAGTTGATGGCAAAAAACTAATTATTCCATATATTTATCTAATAGCATCCATTCTTCCTTTTGGAACATTTTATATAGATTGGAAATATTTAAGAATAAGTCAACTTTAGATTATTTAATTAAGTATTATGAAAAAATTAAATCTTTTATCACATAAATACTATGAATTAGGATTAAATGTAACATGTATAGGTTCTGAAATAAATGATTACAACTTTTACAGTCATAATTTATTAAAAGCTCCTAATCATGAATGGAAACATTATTTTAATACAAGACAAACTAAAGAGGAGCTAGAAAATCTAAACTTTAATTCAGCATTAGGATTAGGTACAGTAACTGGCTATCAAGATATACTCGTACTTGACTTTGATGGCTGTACAAATTATGATATCATTAGAAAAACTCTGGACTTTTTAGAGCTACCCAAGAATTATGAATGGATAACTCAAAGTGGTAGCGGTATTGGTTATCATTTATACGTTAATTGTAAAAAACCTAAACATATTAAAGATGAAGTTGCTGTTTCTAAATATCCAGCACATGAAGAGTCTATTAATGAAGTAGATTCACTTGAATTATTATGGAAGACTCATGTCGTTTTGCCTCCATCAAAACATATTACAACACAAGAGTATAAGTTCATAAACACTCGATTCCCAAAGAATCTCCCAAAAGAAATCAAATACAAAAATTTAGAATTAGTTATTGATAAATATTTTGAATCTGGGAAAATAACCCTCTCTAGTGGATATTTTGCATCAACTGGCAGTATACATGACGCCGAAGTTTTTAAATTAGGCAATACAGGGGCCCTTGGTACTAAAAAATATCGATGGATAGATAACATAGAAAGAGAAGACTTTAACATTATTCAAAAAAAAGAAGTTAACAAAGATTATATAACCTATTATCCTGTAGAAAATAAAATTGATATTACTGATGATTCTGATTTCCCAGAAAAAAAAGATGATGAGATGTTTCATATTATTATTGATATTGAGACAGATGGTTTAATTAAAAATAAAAAATTTCCTACTATTTTACAAATAGCCTGGGTAGTATTAAATGACAATAGTGAGGTGATTAGAAAAAGAAGCTTCTTGATAAATCATTCGGTTAATCGTGATAAAATTGTTTATAGCAACTTAGATATATCTCTTCTAAAAACTATTGGCAAAGATGTGGTGGAGGTTTTAAATCTATTTATGTCTGATATTGAATGTTGCGATATTATTGTTGCGCATAATTTAGACTTTGACCTATCAATAATCAAACATCATTTAAAGATCAATAATCTTAGACAATTTCCTAAGAAAATTAAACAATTCTGTACAATGGAAAAAGGTAAAAATATTTGTAAGCTAACAAATAATAGAGGCTACAAATACCCAAAATTAACTGAACTTTATATGCATCTTTTTGAGTTTGAAATAACTCAACTACATAATGCTGAGTATGATGTTTTAATAGCAACAAGGTGCTATAGAAAAATATCTGGTCATTGGTAATGGTTGTAAAATAAAATTATAATGCTTTCACAACCTCTAGCAGCTCCTTATACCAAGATTCTCCATATTTACGTATAAGAGGTTCTTTCAAAAAAGCATAAACTGGAACTTCTAATTCACTCCCACATTTACAGGCAGGCTCACAAATTTTAATTTTTTCATAATTTACCGCATCAAAATCACGGTATTCTTTTATGCGTATTGGAAATAAATGGCAAGAAATTGGTTTCTTAAAATCTATTTTACCATCTAAATATGCTTTTTCAATAGTACATTTTGTAATTCCATTTTCAAAAGTTACAAAAGCACATTCCTTATTATTTACCAGGGGAGTAGTCAAATCACCATCCATATCATATACCGCAACTCCCTGATTTTCAATCTCAGTAATTCCCTCTTTTCGCATATATGGTTTTACTTTCTCGTAAACCTCATCTAGTATCTTCTCCTCTTCTTTTAATAATGGGGCGCCAGAATCTCCCTCTACACAACAAGCACCCTTACATGCATTTAAATCACAAACAAAATACTTTTCAAAAACATCCAAAGAAATTATTTTATCCTCTACTTGAATCATAAAGCAAAACTACAATAAATTACTACTTTTGTAGCATGTCAAATTATGAAGATATATTTAAAAAAGTTGTTTCCCATGCAAAAGAATACGGGTATGTTTTTCAATCCTCTGAGATTTATGATGGTTTAGCAGCTGCTTACGATTACGGTCCTAATGGGGTGGAACTTAAAAATAATATCAAAAACTATTGGTGGAAATCAATGGTAAATATGCACGAAAATATTGTAGGATTAGATTCTTCTATTTTCATGCATCCTACTACTTGGAAGGCTTCCGGTCATATAGATGCCTTTAACGACCCTTTAGTTGACAATAAGGATTCTAAGAAAAGATACCGTGCTGATGTGTTAATAGAAGATCATATTGCTAAGATAGAAGCTAAAATTGACAAAGATGTCTTAAAAGCTAAAAAGCGTTTTGGAGATGGTTTTAACAAAGAAGAATTTCTTACTACCAATGGAAGGATTTTAGATAGACAAAAACAAATTGATACTATAAATGAGAAAATGAATACCTCTCTTTCTTCAGGTAATCTGGAAAAAGTAAAATCATTAATTGAAGAATTAGATATAAAATGTCCTGTTTCAGGGAGTAATAATTGGACTGATGTTCGTCAGTTTAACTTGATGTTTAAAACACAAATGGGAGCTACTGCTGATGGTTCTGCCGATTTGTATTTGCGACCAGAAACTGCACAAGGTATTTTTGTAAACTTTTTGAATGTACAAAAAACAGCTCGTATGAAAATCCCCTTTGGAATTGCACAAATTGGCAAAGCCTTCCGTAATGAAATTGTAGCACGTCAGTTTATTTTCAGAATGCGTGAATTTGAACAAATGGAAATGCAATTTTTTGTTCGTCCAGGAGAAGAAATGAAATGGTACGATTATTGGAAAGATTTCCGAATGAAATGGCATAATTCATTAGCAATGGGAGAAGATAACTACCGTTTCCATGATCACGAGAACTTAGCTCATTATGCTAATGCTGCTACCGATATTGAATTTAAATTTCCATTCGGATTTAAAGAGCTAGAAGGTATCCATTCGCGTACAGATTTCGATTTAAAAGCACATCAAGAGCATTCTGGGAAAAAATTACAATATTTTGATCCTGAATTAGGAGAAAGCTATGTCCCGTATGTAGTAGAAACATCCATTGGTTTGGACAGAATGTTCCTTACTGTATTAAGTAATTCTTTCCATGAAGAAGAATTAGAGAATGGAGAGAGTAGAGTTGTTCTTAAAATTCCTGCAGTTTTAGCTCCACTAAAAGCAGCTATCTTACCTCTTACCAAAAAAGATGGAATGCCAGAAAAAGCAAGAGAAATAATGAAAATGTTACAAATTGATTTCAATTGCCAGTATGAAGAAAAGGATTCTATTGGGAAAAGATACAGAAGACAAGATGCGATTGGAACGCCTTTCTGTATTACGGTTGACCATCAAACTTTAGAAGAAAATACGGTTACTTTACGAGATAGAGATACTATGAAACAAGAAAGAATTTCTGTAGATAAATTACAAACTATTATTGCAGAAAAAGTAAATATTTCAAACTATTTGGGTTAGTTTTTACCTTCAATAGTGACTGAAATTTTATCAAAAGTAGCGCCAATTGGTGGTTGAATTTTTTCTACCTCTACTTTTACTTTTTGTACTTTGCATAAAAGTAAAATTGCATCTGCAATTCTTTTTGCGGGATGTTCTATCATGTCCGAACGAATTGCCATTTGTTCTTTAACAATCTCTATAATCCTAGCGTAATCCACTGTATGTTTTAAATCATCTGTTTTTTCTACTTCTGAAGTATCGGCTTCTACCCAAACATTTACTATAAAGTGTCCGCCTAAAACAGCTTCTTCCGGCAAATGACCATGATAAGCAAAAACTCTAATACCTTCTACAGTAATCAATCCCATTAATTAATTTTTTCTAAAGCGGTTACCATTCTTTGTGTAGTCTCTTCTTTTCCTAAAAGAGACGCTATATCAAAAAGAGATGGTCCCATTGCAAGTCCTGTTAAAGAAACCCTAAAAGCAGGCAATAACATTCCCATTCCTAATTTGTTTTCTTCTAGGTATTTTTTAAATTCTATTTCAATACTTTCAGATGAAAAATCTGATAAATCTAATAATCTATCTTTTAGTTCTGATATATATCTTGGAGTATCTTCTTTCCATTTTTTACGAATAGTTTTCTCATCATAAGAAGTGGGAGATTCAAAATAATATTTCCCTTCCAGCCACATATCTTTTACAAAAGTGGACCTTTCTTTTAATTGTGCGCAGACAGTGGCTACAAAATTATCATTTGCCTCTACCCCGTTTTCTTTCAAAATTATTTGCAAATCTTGCGTCAAATCTTCTTTGGTTTTTGCTCTTAAATATTGCTGATTGAACCATCTTGTTTTATCAAAATCGAATTTTGCTCCTGCTTTTCCTACTCTTTCTAAACTAAATATTTTAATAAGTTCTTCCATAGAAAAAATCTCTTGTGTAGTGCCGGGGTTCCATCCTAAAAAGGATAGCATATTAATAACGGCTTCTGAAATATATCCGCTTTCTCTATAACCTGAACTAATCTCTTTTGTTTCAGGATTTACCCATTGAGTTGGGAATACTGGAAACCCCAATCTATCTCCATCTCTTTTACTAAGTTTTCCGTTTCCATCTGGCTTTAGTATCAAGGGTAAATGTGCAAATTGTGGCATTGCATCCTCCCATCCTAAATATCGGTATAATAAAACATGTAACGGGGCTGATGGCAACCACTCCTCACCTCTAATTACATGGGAAATTTTCATCATATAATCATCAACCACATTTGCCAAATGATAAGTTGGCATACCATCTGATTTAAAGATAACTTTATCGTCCATATTATTGGTGTTTACTACAACCCAACCCCTTATAATATCATTTAGTTTTACCTCTTCATTTCTAGGCATTTTTATACGGATAACATAAGTCCCTCCCGCATCCATTCGAATTTTCACTTCATCTTCTGATAGGGCTAAAGAATTTTGCATTGTAGTACGCGTTACTGCATTGTATTGTGGTGAAGGAACGCCTGCCGCCTTCATTCTTTCACGCATTGCAGTCAGCTCTTCTGAAGTGTCAAAGGCATAATAAGCAAAACCATCTTTTACCAATTTCTCGGCATATGGTAAATACAAATGTTTTCTTTCTGATTGTTTGTAGGGACCAAAATCTCCACCTTCTACTACACTTTCATCAAATTCAATCCCGCACCATTTTAAGGAATTTATAATGTATTGTTCCGCTCCTTCTACAAATCTTGCCTGATCAGTATCTTCAATGCGCAAAATCATTTTTCCTCCTTGATTTTTGGCGAAAAGATAATTGTAAAGTGCCGTTCTCACTCCTCCAATATGTAACGGTCCAGTAGGGCTAGGAGCAAATCTTACTCTTACTTCTGACATTTTAGTTTAAGTTTTGGGCTGCAAAGATAAGATTTATCAGGTAATAGAGTTTTATGATAAGCCGTTAAAA
>CAJQRK010000032.1 GCA_905612305.1 uncultured Flavobacteriales bacterium
TTAGTCGCTATGAGCGATAGGGAAATAACGCCACTTATTTCATTGTATTGGGGATCATTAATGATAGGAAGATGGACAGGAGCCATTGTTGTTTTCAACCCTTCCGACAAATTAAAAACTTGGCTTTATATTTTAGTTCCTTATTTTGCATTTGGATTAGTATTATTACTCAATTCATCCTCAGGATTTGATGTGTCTAGTTTATTTTGGTATGCTATTCTTGTAGCAATACAGATTGCAGGATTCTTCTTAGGAAAAGACAAGCCAACATCCATTCTGAAAATATTCGGGTTATTAGGTGTCATTGCTATGTTGATAGGGTTATTTTCTAGCGGATATATTGCATTATTTGCATTTATTAGTGGAGGGCTATTCTGTTCTATTATGTGGCCTTGTATTTTTGCTTTAAGTATTAAGGGATTAGGGAAATACACTTCACAAGGCTCTTCTTTTTTAATAATGATGATTTTAGGAGGAGCAATTATCCCTCCATTACAGGGTAAATTAGCAGATATTATTGGAATTCATCAATCCTATTGGGTAACAGTTTTCTGCTTCCTATATTTAATCATCTTTGCGGAAAAAACAAAAAGAATATTTAGTAAAGCTTAGAATAGTCCATCATGAAGAATGTAATATTCAAATTTAGGTTAAATAATTTAATTTATAAAAACGTATAATATGTCTCCAATTAATTTATCTATTGACTGTGTAGTATTAGGTTTTGATGAAGATCAAAAACTGAAAGTATTATTAATTAAGAAATTTATTAATGAGAAGAATGATTATCAGTTTGCTTTGCCTGGTGATTTGGTTGGTATTTCTGAAGATCTTTTTGGAGGAGCAGCAAGGATACTAAAGAGTTTAACTTCATTAGACAATTTATTTCTAAAACAGTTTCAAACCTTTGGAAATCCTGAAAGAACTAAACAAAAAAAGGATCAATCATGGCTGAAAATGTACAGAAAGAAGCCTAAGGAAAGAGTGGTGACAGTTGGATATATTGCGTTAGTTAAAATGGAGGATTATATTCCTCATGCATCTTCATTTTCTGTTGATGCAGAATGGGTTGAATTAAGTAAAGTGTCTTCAGAATTAGCATTTGACCATAACATAATCCTAGATAACGGAATAGCATACTTAAGAGATCAATTAAAACCTCAGCTTGCAGCTAATTTATTACCATCAAAATTCACTTTATCTCAATTGCAAAATTTATATGAGATATTATTAGATCAAAAATTAGATAAAAGAAATTTTAGAAAGAATATTTTAAAGATAGATGTGATAAGAAAAACAGAAGAAAAGCAAAAGGGGGTGTCCCATAAACCTGCGCATTTATACACTTATAAAAAATAAAAGAATCCACTCAATTGAGCGGGTTTCTTTTTGGTGGGCCTTACGGTCCTTATTTCGAACTTTTCTCTCTTTTATTTTATTTGTATTATTGTAATATGAAAAAAAGTATATTTATTCTTGGATCAATTATTTAAATGAGGATATTACTAAACACTCTATTGAAACAATAGATTAACAAAGAATAAATGATGATGAAGAGACAACTGTACAACAACTAAAAAAAAGAACATTGAAATTATAATTTGAAAGAATACGATTACATAATTATTGGGAGTGGTTTTGGCGGATCAGTTAGTGCTTTAAGATTAGCTGAAAAAGGCTATAAAGTTCTGGTGATTGAAAAAGGAAGATGGTATAAATCCAAAGATTTTCCTAAATCTAATTGGAACTTAAAAAAATGGTTGTGGTTTCCAAAATTAAAATGGCATGGAATTATGAAAATGTCATTTTTCAGACACATTACAATTATTTCTGGTGTTGGTGTTGGAGGGGGATCTCTAGTGTATGCAAATACGCTTCCCATACCTAAAAAAGCTTTTTACAAAACAGGATCATGGAAAAGCTTAGCGGATTGGGAAAATGAATTAAAGCCGCATTATCAAACAGCATTAAAAATGTTAGGTGCAACTAAAAATCCTAAATTATTTGATGGAGATTTAGCACTTGAAAAACTTTCTAAAGAAATAAATAGAGAAAAAGATTTTGACAAAACAAATGTTGCTGTTTTTTTTGGTGAGCCTGATGTTAAAGTTGCAGATCCCTATTTTAATGGTAAAGGGCCAGAGAGAGTAGGATGCAATTTTTGTGGAGGGTGTATGACAGGATGCAGAAATAATTCAAAAAACACGTTAGATAAGAATTATTTATTTTTAGCTCAACAATTAGGTGCAGATATTCTTGCAGAAAATGAAGTCTATGATGTAATTGAAAACAAACAAAAAGATGGATACACAGTTTACTTAAAAAACAGTACTAGTTTTTTTAAGAAAAAAATGAAAATAAAGGCAAAAGGAGTTGTTTTTTCCGGAGGAGTACTAGGGACAATTAAACTACTACTTAAGCTTAAAAAATCATCTCTCCCACACATATCTAATCAATTAGGAATGGATATACGAACAAACAACGAAAGTTTGATAAGTGTTACAAATCTAGATGGAAAAAAGGATTTATCTAAAGGAGTTGCTATTGGATCCATATTACACACAGATAAAGACAGTCACTTAGAAATATGTAGATACTCAAGCGGTTCTGGATTTTGGAAAACCACTCACTTACCTTATGTTTCAGGAAAATTTCCGATTATAAATATTTTTAAAATTACAGTAAGTTTTCTCAGAAATCCGCTTAGCTTATTAAAAATGTATCTTGTCAAGGATTGGGCAAAAAGCACTGCTACACTATTGTTTATGCAAACTTTAGACAGCAAACTTAAATTCAAAAAAAATATTCTAGGAGTTTTCTCATCACGAATAGCTGAAGGGAAAAAACCAAGAGCGTACATCCCAAGAGCTGCAGAATTAGCAAAAAAATATGCTAAAATCATAAATGGAAAAGCAACAGTATTTGCTTTAGAGCCACTTGCTGGAATTCCATCTACAGCACATATTCTAGGAGGTGCGGTTATGGGAGAAAATATAAATGAAGGGGTAATCGATAAAAATAATTTAGTTTTTGGATATGATAACTTACTAATTATAGACGGCTCTATGATTTCTTCAAATCCAGGTGTTAACCCTTCCTTGTCAATCACTGCGATTGCGGAAAGAGCTATAAGTAAAATAAAAAATAAATAAATAAACATTGTTTTTATATCACTCAAATTATTCACCAAATCAAGAAAGATTTTAAAAGCGGTAAATAATTAGCTTATATTTGTAAAATGGATATACCAAAAATTGTAAATCAGCAAAAAAAGCTCTTCAATTCTAACTCCACAAAGGAGGTTAGTCTCAGAATTGAAACGTTAAAAAAATTAAAAAAAGTACTAAAAGAAAATGAGCAAGAGCTGTATACGGCAATTTACACTGATTTTAAAAAATCAGAATTTGAAACTTATCTAACCGAACTTTCTCTTATTTATAACGAGCTGAATGATGCAATTCGTAACCTAA
>CAJQRK010000033.1 GCA_905612305.1 uncultured Flavobacteriales bacterium
TATATCAAGTTGTTCTGAAATAGATAGATTAAGAAAATCATGAAAATCATCCAGAAACTCTTGAGAAGATTTCCCAAAATTAATAACAAATGATTGCTCAAACCCTAAATCATTTAAATCATCATGAAAATTAACTAGATAAGTTTCAAAACCAACATTATGAATTAGAAAAGCAGTGAACCATGCTCCTAATTCATATGCATACTGAGTATTTGGGAATCCATCTGCATATTGAATATCTTCTATTCTAATTCCTAATGAAAGGAAGTTATTTACATCTTGTATTTTCCACCCCATTACTTCTTCTAAATAATTTGAAGAAATATTAGATTGCTGACTATACAACAATTCGGCCATATAGGTAGCTCCACCCTCAACAAACCAAGGATTAACAGGTAACATTGATGATCGCTCTTGTTCATTTTTAGTAAAAATATGAGCTTGTTGGTAAACATGAAAATATTCATGCATAGCAACAACGGAATAATCATTCTCTGACGGATAAGGATTCTTTGATCCATGAGTAATTATAAATACTGAATAGTCATAATCTTGATTTCTTCTCAGATTCAATGCAGCACCTCCATCATTTACATAGTCAACAAAATTATATCCCCTATTTAAACAACCCTGATAATCATTATTGTCTAGCGAAGGATCTTTCTCAATTCTTATATCGCAATAAACAAGATCGAGTGAATCTGCTAAAGTAACATCATTGCCAACAATCCAGTATTCTAAAGGACCATAATTACCCCAAGCAGCACTTGCAATTTCATAACTTTCTCTGATTTTATCTAATTGACTTGTAGGAACGTCAGATGTAAAATAGTATTCAGGAAAATTACTTGTAGGTAATTCAACACCCCACAAATCCTCAATATTATATTCGCACGCTCCATCAGGCTGCGTAGTAGCTAACACATTATAATTTAAAGCAAGAGTGTCCATGCATCCTTCTATTTCAGCAGAGGTATTAGTAATTGGCGTTTCATCTTCTTTCTTACAAGAATTCAAAATTAAAGATACAGCTATTAATAGTAAGACTTTTTTCATAATTTTAATTTCTAGTTAATTTAATTTTTATTAATTCTTAAATCATTATTCTTTTATATATCTCTTATGTATCGTGCCATCCTCATAGATATAAAATAAGATTTCATTATTTTTTGGAAATGTTTCTCTACCTAATACATCCACTATCTTAATCAATTTCTTGTTATCTGAATTTATTTCACCTACTGAAGTTACACCACCCATATTAGCCCACATGCCTGAATTCGCATCCCATATCCAGGTCACACAACATATAGAATATCCAATAGTATCAGCATAAGTAATACAAACATTAATAGTGTCATACGGCTGACCATTATTCATATTATTAAAAATCTGATGTGAATTGGACATACTATCTATACCTAAAACTATTCCATCTGGAGCAGTAGTAATCCAAGAAGCAATAATGGTATTAATATTAAGTACTTCAGCCATTAAAATTGTTTGGGGTGAACCACCTGTACTAAAAAGAGTCATGGAATCACAAAGATTAGATACCGTACTAACACAAACAGATTGACAAGCAGATAGTGCAGTATATTGACCAATACCTGTTCCTGGATCATAACATCCTGTTATACCACAATCCCATGAAGGTGTTGGTGTTCCGCAAATAGATTGACAAGCAGCTAAAGATGGGTATTGTCCAGTACCATTTCCTGGATCATAACATCCTCCTGGCATATTAATAGGGCAATCCCAAGAAGGTGTAGGAGCTCCACACATAGTATCACAAGAAGCGAAAGAACTATATTGTCCTAAACCAGTAGCAGGATCATAACATCCAGTAGTGGGATTACAGTCCCATGAAGCAGGAATTGAATTACCAATAAGTATAGAATCACAATATATAGCGGTGCAATAATTAAAAAGTGTTGAATCCAAAAACGTTACAGTAAGGCAAGGCGCATAAATACCATTACTATAAGTATGTATTGGGTTTTGTTGAGTTGAAGTATTCCCATCTCCAAAATCCCATTGCCAAGTAACTGAATAATTTGTTGACTGCATAGTTGACAGGTCTGTAAATGC
>CAJQRK010000034.1 GCA_905612305.1 uncultured Flavobacteriales bacterium
TTTAAAATATTAAATCTGAATTAGATATCCGTAAGGCCCACCAAAAAGAAACCCAATCAATGAGTGGGTTTTATTATCTTATGCTGAAATAATTAATTATTTTTTATATTATATTAGAAAATGATTATGTTTGGAGAAATTTAAAAATAGATTATTATGAAACAGATTACTCATATATGTTTAATCATGCTGTTGATTGCTAGTGGTTGTAAAAAAGAAGAAGATGTGCTTACTACAACAAATACTACAACATTTACCCCTACTCTTATGACTAATGTAAAGGGGATTGTCTTGGATGAAAATCAAAATCCTATTTCTGGAGTGACTGTTAATATTGGAAACAGTAATTCAACATCCTCATCAGATAATGGTTTATTTACATTTAACGATATCTCCTTCCCAGAGAGGGCTATGATTTATTTTGAAAAATCTGGATATTTCAATACATCCAGAGCTTGTGAGATAAATAATCATGTTTCAAATTATTTAAGGATAGTGATGGATGAGAAACAAATAAATGGTACATTCAGCTCTAATTCTGGGAGCAATTTGATTCTAAATAATGGGATTTCTCTTAATTTACCTTCTAATTCATATACTTATAGTGACGGATCAACATACTATGGGGATATAAATGTTTCAGTTAATAAAATATCACCTGAAGGACCTAATTTTTCTATGAGGATCCCTGGTGGAGATTTAAGAGCTACAAGAACAAATGGAGATGACCGGAGATTGTATTCATATGGAATGATCGATGTTGTTTTAACTGGTGATAATGGCGAATCAATAAACACTACTCCTGGATCTAATACACAAATAAGAATGCCTATAGCAGATAATATGTTAGCTGACGCTCCAAATGAGATCCCTTTATGGCACTATGATGATCTTACAGGAATATGGGTTGAAGAAGGTATTGCGACAAAAAGTGGCAATGAATATATTGGAAATGTCTCGCATTTTTCATATTGGAATTGGGATGTCCCTACTCAAGAAGCTGGTGTATATGGAACAGTTTTGGATTGTGAAGGATCTCCAATGGCAAATGTTTTAGTTATTATTGGACAGCAATCAGTTAGCACTAATAGTTCAGGTGAATTTAACACATTAGTGCCTTCAGGTCAGAACTTCCTGATTGAGGTTTCCGATAATTTTGGAAATACAAATTCTATACCTGTATCTGCTTTATCTGCCATGAGCGAATATGATGCTGGAGATATTACAATTTGCTCTTCAGTGATTGAAGGTAATGTTGTTGATTGTAATGGAAATCCGGCTCAAAATATTTTAATCTCTTCTCCTTATTCTGCTTTCACATATGGATATTCAGATATTAATGGAAATTTTAGTTTTTTCTTTCCTGATGGGATTGCTAGTACAATTAGTGCAGAAGGGTTTTCTAACACAACTAGTTCATCTGTTGTAATACCTCAGCTGTCAAATAATCAAGTTTATAATGCTGGGACTATATCAATATGTGGACCAGGAGGCTCTACTACTGTTGCTCAAGACAAACAAGATGTTTCTAATACTTTTGCTTCAATGGAAAATTGTATAAGCAGTTTGAAGAATGGCTTTGGGGCAGAAGCTTTACAAAACTTTTTGAACTTAGATGAGGGAGATGTTTTAAGTGAAAATTGGATTGAAGATATGGTAGAAAATATAGATGACCTATTAAATTTAAATACAATTGACGATGAAAATCGCTTTGATTTTAATGGGAATACAGGGACTTATACTTGGAGTCAATCAGCACAATCATGGTCTCAAACATCTATTCCTTCCAATAAAATTATAATTAGATTTCCATCATCTGAAGGCACTTCAATTAATGATGCAGAATTCACATTCCATTCTTATAATGATATAGCATTATTTTATGACGGAGAATCTATTTATGCTCCAACAAGTTTAAATGCGGACCTATACGTGACAGGTACAAAAGTGTTTGAATTAAATGGGAATTACACTTATGATGTTGGTAATCCAACACCTATACCAATAAATATAAATACTGCTTTCACTTTTAATCCATTTACAATTACTATTACAGGACAACGAATTACTTCTACGGAGTTTGAGGCTGATCTGTCAATTACAAATAATAGTGGCTGCTTAACATCATTACATGTTGATGCCGAATTTGCACATGATGATTATGAAAATCTTGAGAATACAGACATAATAGAAGTAAACACAACAATGAGTCATGATAATATGAGCATTGTAGGATTTGTTGATGGTGCTTTAATAGCAATTGATGACCCATCAAATACTCAAATCAATAACATGTCGGATATTGATATGTATTATTCTGGCAATAAAATAGGTGAATTGATTCTGCAGCAAGATTCAAATGGGGATGAGAATATTTATATAAGATATTCAGATAGCTCTGTAGAACATACAGAAGTGTACTATGATCCATTTCTTACCAATATGGAACAAATACTATTCCCATTTTTAGGAGATTGGGATTAATTATGAGAGCCATTATTGTTATTTTTACTATTGCATTTTGTTTTAATCTTAATGCTCAAGAACAAAGAGAATATAAAAGGAAAGTTTCAGTTGATGGGACTTATTTATTGTCATTTTTTAAAACAGCAGAAGCAAGATTAACCCCATTTAACATAAAATTATCTTTAAATGATAAATATAATTTTAGAACAGGATTTAATATTAATACATCAACCTCATCTAATAAGGGCTTTGAGGGGGATTTAAAAATTGGTATTGATATTTCTCATCCTTATTCAAAAAAATGGAGCTATTATTATGGGGTAGACATTAATGGTGCATATTTCAACTACAATGATCGGGACAATTCAACTATAATTCTAAGCGTCATGCCCTTTTTAGGATTTGAAGTATTCTTGTCTAAAGAATTTTCTTTATCCTATGAGCCTAAATTAATTTTCAATCACTACAGATATTCTGATCCATCAGCCTTTGCTAATAAAGAAAGTTTTAATGAAGAAATAAAATTAACAGGGTTATCACAATTCTTTATTAACTTTAATTTTTAATTAAGTATTTGTACCCACAGTTTACTTAACAATAATCAAAAAATAATTCTTCTTTCCTTTTCGTGCAAGAATGTATTTTCCGTTAAATAAATCGTAGCAGGATTACAACCTCTACCCTTTTTACTAGACTACATTAAGCTTTCGAACTAAAATTTGCACCACTTTATGCAGCGGCAACCAATCTAGTAAAATAAACTTACAGAAAAATTATGGGTAACAGGGTTATATCCTCTTCCCAAATCTAACCTTTCTTACCCCGTGATTTGTATCCCATTGCTTTTGCTCTTGAAAACCAAAACTTTTATATAATTTTATAGCCGGATGGTTATCTATTCCGGTTTCAATAGTAAATATTTTTGACTTATAAGTGTCTAATATAAATTGAACTAATTTTCGCCCAATTCCATTTCTAAAATATTTTGGATAAACAACTAAACTTTGAATGTGAGTTAAATCTTCATTATTCTCAATTTCAATTACTCCCGCTATATTTTCAATTAAGTAGTATGCATAAAATTCAGAATCACTTTTCAGAAATTGAGACACTGTCTTTTGTAAAGGAGGAAAATCAACGGCTTTTAACATCTCAGCCTCTACAGTATATGACACTTGAAAGATCGCTCGGATTTCTTCAGCAATTTTATTTTCCTTATTGTTAATCTTGCTAATCATACACTATTTTATAAAAAATAATTAAACATTACAAAAGTAGAAAAAGTCTGGATGAAAGAAATTATTTTAGCACATGGTTTTAACTTTTTCCTTAAGTTTGCAAAAAAATATTATGGAAACTTATAAGTGTAGTAAATGTGGTATGTCTGTTAATGCAACTTGTGGTAAGTGTAATGCCCCATTAGTTAATGATGTGCTCAAATTAGATGACGGGAGAGAGGTGCAGGTTTCAAAATGCCCAAATGGACATGGAAAAATAAAATCTCCTCTATGTTGTGGGGAAGATATGAGTTGCGCTATATAGGATTATAAAAAAAGTCAGGCAGCAGGATTATAACTACATGATTAGAATCTGCTATTGTTAACTAATTTGTTAACTCCAAAAAACAAAGAATTGTTGGTTAGTTATAATAAACTTATTGCAATATTAGTTTCTTATT
>CAJQRK010000035.1 GCA_905612305.1 uncultured Flavobacteriales bacterium
CATTATGGGAGTATTTGATAAGATTAAGGGCCTATTTAAAAAGAAAGAAGAGGAGTTAGCTGAGAAAGAATTAATAAAAATAGAACCAGAACCAGAACCAGAACCAGAACCAGAACCAGAACCTGAGCCAGACCCTATATCCAAGAAGAAAAAACTTGATGAGGGACTTAAAAAAACAAAAGAGAGTTTTTTTGGAAAATTAGCCAGAACAGTTGTTGGAAAATCAACCATTGATGAATTAGCACTTGATGATATTGAGGAGGCATTGATTACTTCTGATATTGGTGTAGAAACGACTCTTAAAATTATTGAAAAAATAGAAGAAAGAGTAGCAAGAGATAAACATATTAATACTTCAGAATTGAATGATTTTCTAAAGGAAGAAATTTCATTATTAATGAATGATACTTATGATGAGATTCCGAAAGTAGATGGGCCGTATGTAATTATGGTGGTTGGTGTCAATGGAGTTGGGAAAACAACAACTATTGGAAAATTGGCACATCAATTCAAAAAAGAAGGCAAAAAGGTAGTTCTTGGTGCTGCAGACACTTTTCGAGCAGCGGCAGTGGATCAGTTGGTGATTTGGGCAGAAAGAGTAGGAGTGGACATTGTGAAACAAGATATGGGTTCTGACCCCGCGTCAGTGTGTTTTGATACTTTACAATCAGCAAAAGCAAATAATACTGATGTGGTTATTATCGATACAGCAGGTCGGCTTCATAATAAAGTCAATTTGATGAATGAATTGACCAAAATAAAGAATGTTATGACTAAAATAATTCCTGATGCACCACATGATGTAATGTTGGTGTTAGATGCTTCAACAGGTCAAAACGCAATAGAACAGGCTACTCAATTTACAAAAGCTACTGAGGTGAATTCTTTGGTGCTCACCAAGTTAGATGGTACTGCCAAAGGAGGGGTAGTGATTGGTATTTCTGATCAGTTTCAAATTCCTGTTAGGTATATTGGAGTTGGAGAAGGAATAGATGATTTACAAGTGTTTAATAAGAATGAGTTTGTTAACTCGCTATTTAATTAATGAGAACAAAATCCACAAAAAAAAATAAGATAAATATCATCACTCTAGGGTGTTCTAAAAATACCTATGATTCAGAAGTTTTGATGGGACAATTAGCGGCTAATAAGATAGATGTGGAACATGAGTCGGACAAAGAGGATGGAAATATAGTTGTAATAAATACTTGTGGTTTTATTGATAATGCAAAAGAAGAATCCATCAATACTATTTTGCAGCAAGCACAGCGGAAAGAGGCAGGAATGATTGATAAATTGTTTGTTACGGGATGTCTTTCCGAGCGCTACAAGCCAGATTTGGAAAGAGAAATCAGTAATGTTGATCAGTATTTTGGAACAACTGATTTGCCAAAATTATTAAAGGTGCTTGGCGCTGACTATAAGCACGAGCTATTAGGAGAAAGATTAATTACAACACCTAAACATTATGCGTATTTGAAAATTGCAGAGGGTTGTGACAGGCCGTGTTCGTTTTGCGCTATTCCATTAATGAGAGGTAAGCATAAGTCAACTCCAATTGAACAATTAGTGATTGAAGCCAAGAATTTAGCCAAAAAGGGGGTTAAGGAATTGATTCTTATCGCTCAGGATTTAACTTTTTATGGTTTGGATATCTATAAAAAGAGAAGGTTGGCTGATTTACTTACTGAACTTGCGAAAGTAGAAGGGATAGAATGGATTCGGCTTCATTATGCTTTTCCAACAGGGTTTCCAAAAGATGTGTTGGATGTAATTAGAGATAATGATAAGGTGTGTAATTATATTGATATTCCTTTGCAGCACATTAATGATGAGATTCTAAAATCTATGAAAAGAGGGACTTCTCATCAAAAGACTGATGATTTATTAAAAGCATTTAGAGAAAAAGTGCCAAATATGGCAATCCGAACTTCTTTAATTGTTGGTTATCCTGGGGAAACAGAAGAAAGATTTAAGGAATTAAAACAATGGGTACAAGACACAAAGTTTGATAGATTAGGTGTGTTTACTTACTCCCATGAGGAAAACACTTCCGCTCATGTTTTGGATGATGATATTTCAGATGAAATTAAAAAAGCAAGACAAGAAGAGATTATGGATTTGCAAACTCATATTTCTTGGGAATTGAATCAGAAGAAAATAGGAAAGACGTTTAAAGTATTATTTGATCGTAAAGAAGGAAATTACTTTATTGGTCGCACGGAATTTGACAGTCCAGATGTAGACAATGAATTATTGGTAAAAGCCACTGACACCTATATAAGAATGGGTGACTTTGCTAATGTGTTGGTTGAGAAAACAGATCATTTTGATTTGTATGGAGTAGTAGTGGATTAATAATTGAAATCCTTACTTTTGTAAAGTAAAAAGTATAAAATTATGTTTGAAAATTTATCAGAAAAACTAGATAAGGCTTTTAAGGTTTTAAAGGGGAAGGGGAGTATTTCCGAGATTAATGTAGCTCAAACAATGAAAGAAATCCGTAAGGCTTTACTTTCTGCTGATGTTGATTTTAAGACAGCTAAATCATTTACTGCTATTGTTAAGGAAAAAGCATTAGGTCAAAAGGTGCTTACTGCAATTGATCCTGGTCAGCTTTTAACTAAAATCATGAAGGATGAGTTGGCTGAGCTTATGGGAAGCGAACAATCAGAAATTAATTTAACTGGTTCGCCATCTGTAATCCTTATTGCAGGCTTGCAAGGGTCAGGTAAAACTACTTTTGCTGGTAAATTAGCTTTACACCTTAAAAGTAAAAAAAATAAACGCCCTTTATTAGTAGCTGGTGATGTGTATCGTCCTGCCGCTATTGACCAAATTGGCGTATTGGCTGAGCAAGTTGGAGTTGATGTTTTTCAAGATAGAGAAAATAAAAACCCAGTAGAGATTGCTCAAAATGCAATAAAGCATGCAAAAACAAATGGACATAATGTAGTGATTGTGGATACTGCTGGGCGTTTGGCGGTGGATGAAAAAATGATGAGCGAGATAGCTGCCATCAAGTCTGCTGCTAATCCTGGTGAGATTTTGTTTGTGGTGGATTCAATGACAGGTCAAGATGCGGTAAATACAGCAAAAGCTTTTAATGATATACTGAATTTTGATGGAGTAGTATTAACTAAGTTGGATGGCGATACTAGAGGTGGAGCTGCACTTACTATTCGTTCGGTAGTGGACAAGCCTATTAAATTTATTGGTACCTCTGAAAAAATGGATGGCTTGGATATTTTTCATCCTGATAGAATGGCAAGCCGTATCTTGGGAATGGGAGATGTTATTTCCTTAGTAGAAAGAGCGCAGCAGCAATTTGATGAAGAAGAGGCAAGAAAAATTCAAAAGAAAATTGCAAAAAACCAATTTGGTTTTGATGATTTCTTAAAACAAATTCAACAAGTCAAAAAGATGGGAAATATAAAAGATTTAGCGGGTATGATTCCTGGCATGGGGAAAACCATGAAGGATGTAGATGATGATGCTTTTAAAGGTATTGAGGCAATTATTCATTCTATGACCAAAGAAGAAAGAAAAGACCCAAAAGTATTGAATGGAAACCGTAAAAAGCGAATTGCTATGGGGAGTGGAACGACCGTTGTTGAGGTAAATCAATTGATTAAACAATTCAGTCAAATGGGTAAGATGATGAAGATGATGCAAGGCGGTGGAGCGAAACAAATGATGCAAATGATGAAAGATGGAGGGGCAATGCCTGGAATGAAATAAAGTGCTTTATGATAATTTTAGAGGGGAAGAAAACAGCAAACGATATAAAGGGTGAAATAGCAATTGAGGTTGCTGCATTGGTTAATGCAGGTGGAAAAAAGCCACATTTAGCAGCTATTCTTGTAGGTGTTGATGGTGCAAGTGAAACGTATGTAAGCGCTAAGGTTAAAGCTTGTGAGAAGGTAGGTTTTGATTCTACATTAGTTCGTTTTAATAATGAAGTAACAGAGGAAGAATTATTGACTGAAATTGATAAAATTAACAATAATGATGCTATTGATGGCTTAATTGTTCAGTTGCCTTTACCTAAGCATATTAATGAAATGAAGGTGACTGAAATGATTTCTCCAACAAAAGATGTAGATGGATTTCATCCAGTAAATATTGGAAGAATGGCTTTGAACTTACCAACTTATTTGCCAGCTACTCCTGCAGGAATTTTGGAATTGCTAGAAAGATATCAAGTGGAAACTTCAGGAAAACATTGTGTAGTAATTGGTAGAAGTCATATTGTAGGTTCTCCTATGAGTATTTTGATGGCTAGAAATACAAACCCCGGAAATTGTACGGTAACTCTTACTCATAGTAGAACACAAAACTTAAAAGAAATCACAAAAACAGCTGATATTTTAATTGTTGCTTTAGGAAAGGTAGAGTTTGTAACTGCTGATATGGTAAAAAAAGGAGTATGTATTATTGACGTAGGCATTACAAGAGTTAAGTCAGATAAGACAAAAAGTGGATGGAAATTGTTAGGAGATGTTGATTTTGGATCAGTTAAAAAAATGTGTAGTTTTATTACTCCTGTACCTGGTGGAGTAGGCCCTATGACAATTGCAATGCTGCTAAAAAACACCTTAATGTCTGCAAAAAGAGTAATTTATTAAATTTTTATTATCTTTGCGGTAGTTTTGTGGGGTTGTTCCCACATAGTATTAATTTAATTTAAATAAACAATTATGGAAGGAACAGTAAAATGGTTTAATGCAAGTAAAGGTTATGGTTTCATTGAAGGATCAGATGGAACTGATTACTTTGCGCATTTCCAAGAAATTCAGATTGAAGGCTACAAGACCTTAAAAGAAGGTTCAGCGGTATCTTTTGAACCAGGTGATGGGGAAAAAGGACCAGTAGCTAAAAATATTGTAAACGCTTAATTAGCATTATATAATATACAAAAAAACAGGCTTAATGCCTGTTTTTTTTTGCCTTATTTTTTAGTTTTTCAGTTAACTCTTTTAATTCATCACGCAAGCGGGCGGCTTCTATAAAGTTTAAGTTTTTTGCCATACGCTCCATCTCTCTTTTTGTATGACTAATCATCTTTTTTAGTTGTTCAGGATTTGCATATTCAATTGTTGGAATATTTTTGTTAGTACTTGGTCCTGTAACTTTATAAGGATTTAAACTGCTCATTAATTCACTATCTTTCTTTTTTAGTAATGGTTGTGGTTTTAAGTCGTTTTCTTCGTTGTATGCTTTCTGTTTCTCCCTTCTTCTGTTGGTTTCATCTATGGTTCTTCTTATAGAATTGGTAATTTTATCTGCATACATAATTACTAGTCCATTGATGTTTCTAGAAGCTCTTCCTGCTGTTTGGGTTAATGCTCTTTCTGATCGTAAGAATCCTTCTTTGTCAGCATCCATTATAGCGACAAGGCTTACTTGAGGTAGGTCTAATCCTTCTCTTAACAGATTTACACCTATTAATACATCAAATACTCCTTCTTTCAGGCCATGTAATATTTCTACTCTTTCTAGCGTGTCTACATCTGAATGAATATATCGACATTTGATTCCAAATCGTGTTAAGTATTTACTGAACTCCTCAGCCATTCTTTTGGTAAGTGTAGTGACAAGTACTCTTTCTTTTTTTTTAATTCTGATTCTGATTTCTTCTAGTAGATCATCAATTTGATTTTCACTTTTTCTTACTTCAATTATAGGCTCTAGTAATCCTGTAGGTCGGATCACTTGTTCTGTAATTACGCCTTCTGATTTTTTCAATTCATAGTCAGCAGGAGTAGCACTTGCATAGATTGTTTGATTGTTAATCACTTCAAACTCCTCAAACTTTAATGGGCGATTATCCATTGCTGCAGCTAATCGGAAGCCATGTTCTACCAAATTTTTTTTTCTTGCTCTATCACCACCATACATAGCTCTTACTTGAGGTAATGTTACATGACTTTCATCAATCACTGTAATAAAATCATTAGAGAAATAATCCAACAAGCAGAAAGGTCTGCTTCCTTCATTTCTTCCGTCAAAGTATCGGGAATAATTTTCTATACCTGAGCAGTACCCTAGTTCCTTTATCATTTCTAGATCAAAATTAGTTCGTTCGTCTAATCGCTTAGCTTCTATTGTTAATCCTTTTTCTTGGAAATAATCTACTTGTTTTCTCAAGTCATCTTGTATGTTGGAGATTGCACCATGTATTTTATCTTTTGAAGCTACAAAAATACTAGCAGGAAATATTCTTGCTTCCTTTAATGTGTCTATAATTTTTCCGTTTTCAGCATTAAAACTTTCAATTTCTTCAATTTCATTTCCAAAAAAATGAATACGATAAGCAATATCATTATGTGCCAGAAAAACATCTACCGTGTCGCCTTTTACCCTAAAATTACCTCTGCTAAACTCAGCAGTTGTTCGGCTATAAAGCGCTAAAACGAGTTTTTGCAGGAATTGATCTCTGCTTATGATATCTCCTTCAGAAAGGTCAATTATTCCATTGTGAAAATCTTCAGGATTTCCAATCCCATAAATACAAGAAACTGAAGAAACAACAATTACATCTTTTCTTCCTGAAAGTAGGGTAGAGGTAGTGTTGAGTCGGTATTTTTCTATTTCCTCATTAATAGATAAATCCTTCTCAATATACGTACCCGAACTTGGCATATAAGCTTCAGGTTGGTAATAATCATAATAAGACACGAAATACTCCACAGCATTTTCCGGAAAGAATTGTTTGAACTCGCTAAAAAGCTGTGCTGCAAGCGTTTTGTTATGACTTAATACTAGTGTAGGGCGATTAACTTCATTTATTACATTGGCAATGGTAAAGGTTTTTCCGGACCCTGTAACCCCTAGAAGTGTTTGAAAATTATCGCCATTATTTAAGCCTTCAACTAATTGCTTAATAGCGGTGGGCTGGTCTCCTGTAGGTGAGAATTCCGATTGCAGTTTAAATTGCATTTACCCTCTACTTAATAGTTGTAGTTTTTGCTTTAAGGTATCAATCTCATCACTTGCTATGGCAATTTGTTTTTCTACCTGTTTTCTTAAGGGTTCCGTGCCTTTGTTTATTCCTAGAAAAGATATATTGTTTTCGTATTGTGCAGTTTCTTTTTTAAGGGTGTCAATTTTCTCTCTTAGAAATTGTTTCTCATTACTAACAGCCTTATCATTCCCTTTTAATGAACTAATTTTATTTTTGTACTTTTCAGTGTCTAGTACTTTTTTACTTAAGCCTAAGGTTTCAAATTTTGAATTAATTAAAGCAAAAAAATCTTCATTAACTTTCATTTTTTTTAAAGGTACATGTCCTAGCGCTTTCCATTTATTGCTAAATTCTTTTAAATGTCCAATGCCAGCTTTTGAATCACTTGTGGTTTTGAATGCTTTTAACTCTTTTAAGAGTTCGGTTTTTTCTTTAAAGCATGCTTCTTTCTCTTTATCTTGAGTTTTGTAGTGTGCTTTCCTAGCATTAAAGAAGGTATCGCATGCGGCTTTAAATCGTTTCCAAAGTTTATTAGATTTTTCTGCAGGAGTAAATCCTGCATTTTTCCATTGAGTTTGTAATGCTATAAGTTTATTTGCTGCTCCTTGCCAGTCTGTACTATTCTCTAGTGTTTCTGCTTTTTCACAAATGTTAATTTTTACAGTAAGCACTAGACTTCCTTCTTCTTTCTTTTGTTTGTAAAAAGCATTCTTTTTATTGTAAAAATTATTGAGTGAGGCTCTTAAGTTTTTCCAAGCAATCGTGTTATCTACTTTGTTTAATCTGCCAATATTTTTCCATTCAGTTTCTATCTCAGTAGTCTGATTAGTAATTAATTGCCAAGTATTATGTGAGGTTATAGGTTTGGCAGTTAAATCATCAATTTTCTTGCAGATAGCATCTTTTTTAGTAAGCTTTTTTTTGTCTTTTTCTTTTATTTCAAGGAAATAGTCATTACGTTTTCTATTAAGTGTTTTGCTTATGTTTTGAAAACGCTCCCAAAGATCTTCTCGTAATTCTCTTTTTACAGGACCTATATTTTTCCAATGTTCATGAAGCTCCTGTAGGGTGTCATGCATTTTATTAAATGATTTAGTATTTACTAAAGCTTCTGCTTTTTTGCAAATTTTTGTTTTTTCTTCTAGATTTCTTGTGAAATCTAGATCTCTTAAATCATTGTTTAGTTTGATATAATCATAAAATAACTCAACATGATGATGGTAGGACTGCCAGAGGCTATTATTCTCATTTTGAGGAACATGCCCTGTATTTTTCCATTGTTCTTGCAGAATTTTGAAATGTTCAAAAGTCTTTTTTATTGACTCATCTTCTTGCGTTAGTTTGTCAATATCCTCAATAATCTTTCTTTTTATTTTAAGGTTCTCATCTTCTTCTTGTGCTCTTTTTTTACGGAATTCAAATTTTATCTTTTTATAGTTACTATAAGCTAGTTTGAATTTGATTTCTAGAGGGTGAAGTCTTTTTTCTTCTATAAGTGTATCGATAGTGTTTTCTTCTTCTGTTGAGCTGGCTTCTTCTTTTTCTTCTTCTTTATTTTTAGTTTTCAATTTTATATAAAAGATGGATTTTAACTCTTCCACCTCTTTTGATACGCTGTAGGGGGTTTTGTTTTGGGCTAGCAAATCAATTTTTTCAATTAATTCATCAATACCTAAGTCAGTATTGTTTACTGGAGTTATTACTTCTGATTCAGAGGGTAGGGTTAACTCTTCTGTAGTTTCTTGTTCTTTGTTTTCGTCCACTTTTTTGATATTTGATTACAAATTTACTAATATTTAACGACTTAAGTATTCCAAATGTTCCAAGATGTTTCTGCTTGAATTTGTAGCATCTCAAATCCGTTTTTTGTACAGGCTTTATTTGCTCTTCCGTATTTTAAAAACAAGGTTTCTTTTGGGTTATATATTAAGTCAAAAAGTAAATGTTTTTCTGTTAATAATTCGTAAGGAATTTGAGGATAATTTTTGATTTTAGGAATCATCCCTAAAGGTGTTGTATTCACTATAATTGTATTAAAATCAATTATTTCTAATGTTATATCTAAATAATCAAATGAGCTATTTCTGTTAATTGTTTTGTGTGAGATATTAAGTTGATTAAATACATATTTTACTGCTTTTGCAGCTCCGCCATTTCCTAATATTAGGGCTGTGTTTCTGCCAGCTAAAAGAGGTATAATACTTTGCTTAAACCCAATAACATCTGTATTATGCCCTATAAGCTTTCCGTTTGATATCTGTATAGTATTTACAGATCCAATCTTTTTTGCATTTTTACTTAATTCATCTAAAAATGGAATTATACTTTCTTTGTAAGGAAGAGTTACATTTAGTCCTGATAGATTTTGCTTTTTGATTAACTGTGGAAATTTGCTAATGTCGTTTAGCTCAAAATTTAGGTATTTAGTATTAGCAATTTGTTCTTTAAAAAACTTTTTATTAAAATAGCTTCTAGAGAAGGAGTGTGAAAGCTTTTTCCCTATTAATCCAAAGGTTTTCATCTATTGTTTATTTGGAGCAAAATTTTCAAGACTATAAACAACAAGTATTCCTGCTACTATTAATAGCGTAGCTAGAATTGTTTCTTGATTACATTCACTAGGTAAGTGCCAATCGTAGGTAATAATTCTATCTTTACCGTTTACGAATATCTTTTCTGCAGGTTCCTTCCATGGCCAAATGATGCTTAATGAACCTAATATGAATCCCGTAAGTAGGGCTAGTGTGGCGTCTTTATAATGTTTAAATACCCAGAATAATACATGAGAAAAGCTCATGAGTCCAAAAGCAGATCCCAAAAAGAATACTGCAAGTAGTATGATGTTTAAATCGGTTACTGCTGTTACCATAAGTAACTCGTAATTTCCCATCAGAATAAGAATAAATGATCCGGATAATCCAGGTAACATCATACCGCTTATTCCAATAATTCCACAGAGGAAAACAAAAAATAGATTGCTATTTTCGCTTGCAGGAGTTATAAAGCTAAGAGATAGGGCGGCCACTGTTCCTATAATGAGACTTATGATGCTACTGCTGTTCCACTGCCGAATTCGTTTTCCAACAAAATATATTGAGGCAATAATAAGACCAAAGAAGAAGGCCCAAATAAGAATAGGGTAGTGTAAAAATAAATGTTTAAATAGACTAGCAATGCTAAATACACTAGTGACACTTCCTCCAAATACACTTAATAAGAAGTATAGGTTGGTATGTTGTATAAAAGCTGATAAGTCAAGAGAGATAATTAGTTTTAAGGCCTTTTTATCAAATGATTTAAGCGAATTTATTAGTTCTTCATAAATCTTGGTGATTAAAGCAATTGTACCTCCAGAAACGCCAGGAATTACATTCGCAACACCCATAGCCATTCCTTTAAAGAATAGAATAATATAATGTTTCATTTATTATTTATTAAGAAAATCATGAAAAGTATCCCCTCTTAAGCCTATCCTTAATGTTTCTAAAGGAATCACTTCATCCCACGCTATATTTCCTAGATTGACATTGGCTCCTAAAAGTTTTATAAACCAAACTTGTTGTGGTTTTTTAGGTGCTTCCCAAAGAATATCTTCTTCAGGTATTTTCGTTAAAATCTCATCAATTAAATCAGAACGCACATCACCTGTTTTGTTAAAAATACCAACATTTCCTCCTTCTCTTGCTTCAGCAATAACTTTCCAAGCACCAGCTTCTAATTCTTTTTGCATAAGCTCTATCCATTTGTAAGGAGCAATTAATACATTCTCATCTTTTGACCCTACTTCAGAAACCACTGTAAACTCTGTCGCTAAATCAGAAATGTATTTACACTTTTCCCCATGAGGTATATTAATACTCCCATCCGAAACTTCACACATGCCTATGTTCCAGTTTCTGAGCAGTTCTTTATATTCTTTAAACATTCCTCTAACAATAAAAGCTTCAAATAATGTACCTCCTAAGTAAACCATTAGCCCTGCATCTTGATATAGTTTTATTTTTGTTTCAATATGAGGAGATATAGCAGAAGTTCCGAAACCCAATTTAATGATGTCAGTATAAGGTACACACATGTCAATAAAATTCTTAGTATCGTTGATGCTCAATCCTTTATCCATCATCATGGTTAACCCATTTTCTCTCGGCTTTTGTGTTCTCTCAGGGATGTCTGTTAAAAAGAAGTTCATGTTATCAGGGTTATTAATTTTCACAAAGATAGAAATATAAGATTATTGTTTTAGTTTTGCCGAATAAAATCAAGAATCGCTAATGACATTAATTAAATCAATTTCAGGAATAAGAGGAACTATTGGTGGTGAAGTTGGATACGGGCTTACTCCTTTGGATATTGTGCGTTTTACGGCCTCCTATGCTATTTTTATCAGAAAACAAGCAAGTAGTTCCAATACCATTATTATTGGGCGTGATGCGCGTATTTCTGGACAGATGGTTAGTAATATTGTTTCAGGAACCTTAATGGGTTGTGGTTTTGATGTATTGGATATAGGACTTTCAACTACCCCTACGGTAGAAGTTGCCGTACAATTAGAGCAATCGGCAGGTGGTGTAATTATTACGGCAAGTCATAATCCAAAAGAATGGAATGCCCTAAAATTGCTAAATGAGAGAGGTGAGTTTTTATCTGCATTAAATGGAGAGGAAATTTTAGAATTGGCTGAGAATGACAATTTTACTTTTTCTGCAGTAGATGATTTAGGAAAATACACTTTTGATGATAGGTTTAACGATAAGCATATTGATGAAGTTTTGAAATTGAAGTTAGTAGATATTGATCTAGTAAAATCTGCAGGATTCAAAGTAATATTGGATGCCGTGAATTCAACTGGAGGCTTTATGATTCCAAAATTATTGGAAAGAATGGGAGTGGAGTGTGTTAAATTATTCTGTGAGCCAAACGGACAATTCTCACATAATCCTGAGCCTTTGCCAGAAAACTTAACTGAAATATCAGCATTAGTGGTAAAGGAAAAAGCAGATTTTGGAATAGTTGTGGATCCTGATGTGGATAGGCTAGCTATAGTGTGTGAGGATGGAAGTATGTTTGGAGAGGAATATACATTGGTGGCGGTTGCCGATTTTGTGTTAAGTAAAACATCAGGAAATACGGTTTCCAATCTATCATCAACTCGGGCTTTAAGAGATGTAACCAGTTCACACAATGGTAATTATCAAGCATCAGCAGTAGGAGAGGTTAATGTAGTTGAAAAAATGAAAGCAATAAATGCGGTTATAGGAGGAGAAGGAAATGGGGGTGTAATTTATCCAGAGCTACATTATGGCAGAGATGCTTTAATTGGAGTAGCACTATTTTTAACTCAATTGGCAGAAAGAAAAATTTCAGTAAAAGAGTTAAGAAATTCATATCCTAACTATTTTATTTCAAAAAATAAAATTAAGTTAACACCAAAGATTGATGTGGATGCCATATTATCTGTTTTGGCAGAAAAATATAAGAAGGAGAAAATTACTACTATTGATGGACTGAAAATTGATTTTGCAGAAGGATGGGTACATTTAAGAAAATCAAACACAGAACCTATCATTAGAATATATGCAGAAAGTGAAGGAGAGGAAAAAGCAAATGAGTTTGCAACTAATATGATAAATGAAATACAAGAATTAATTTAAGATGAAAGTATATTTAGATAATGCAGCAACAACCCCTATGGCTCCTGAAATTATTGAGCTTATGAGTGAGATGATGAAAACAAATTTTGGGAATCCTTCTTCAGTTCATGAATGTGGGCGTAAATCAAAAATTATTATTGAAACAGCCCGAAAAACCATAGCGACTTTATTGAATGCTGCCCCAAAAACCATCTTTTTTACTTCAGGAGGTACAGAAGCAGATAATATGGCAATAAAGTGTGGTATTCATAATCATAACATTACACATGCTATTACTTCAAAGCTTTCGCATCATGCAGTTTTGTATCCTTTGGAGGATTTAGCTGCTGAAGGGAAAATAAAACTTTCTTATATTGATATAGATGAGAATGGAGTAGTTTCTTTGACGCATCTTCAAAAATTATTGAAAGAAAACCCAAGAACATTTGTATCTATTATGCATGCAAATAATGAGATTGGAACCATACAAGATATTAAAGCAATAGGCGATATTTGCAAAGAATACAATGCAATTTTTCATTCGGACACCGTACAAACTATAGCGCACTATCCTTTTGATATGCAGGAGTTAAAGGTTGATTTTATGGTAGCTTCTGCTCATAAGTTTCATGGTCCAAAAGGAGTAGGTTTTATGTATATATCAGAAGATATTCAAATTAAGCCCTTGCTAAGAGGGGGGGGGGGCAAGAACGCAATATGCGTGCTGGAACAGAGAATATTCATGGTATTGCAGCATTGGCAAAAGCTATGGAAATGGCTTATGAGCATTTGGAAGAGGAAGTAAAATACATAAAATGCTTAAAATCGTATATGATTGAAAAGTTTAAAACAGAAATGCCAGAAGTGCAGTTTTATGGAAAATGCACAGATATGGATAAGAGTCTTTATACTGTGCTGAGTGTTAGTTTTCCGGTAACTAAAATATCAGAGATGCTATTGTTTAACCTAGATATTTTTGGTATTGCTTGTAGTGGTGGCTCTGCTTGTTCTTCAGGTAGTAATAAAGGATCGCATGTGCTTTCAGCTATTTCACCTGACACCAAGCGTCCAGGAGTCCGTTTCTCGTTTAGCAAATACAATACCAAAGAAGAAATTGATTATACCATTGAGAAGTTAAAGGAATTATTTGTCTAGTTTCTTTATTTTAATTCCTAAATACCCATAAGCAATAGTCATTAAAGGGCTGAGGATATTGAAGAAACAGAAAGGTAAATAAGTCAAAGTAGCCACACCCAATACTGCTGATTGTGTAGCTCCACAAGAATTCCAAGGAATAAGTACTGAAGTAACTGTTCCGCTATCCTCTAAGGTTCTGCTTAAATTTTCTGGGGCTAGTCCTTTTTCTTTGTAAGTATCAGCAAACATACGACCTGGTACAACGATACTCATGTACTGATCGGAAGTAGTGATATTAAAAAAGATGCAAGTACTAGCAGTAGTTGCAATTAGGCTTCCAGTATTTTGCGCATACTTTATAATTGGTTCTGCTATTATTCTTAATAGTCCAGTTGATTCCATTGACCCACTGAATGTCATTGCACAAAAGATAAGTAATAATGTGTTAAGCATACCATACATCCCTCCTGATTGTAGTAAATCAGACCTGTCTGCTTCTGCTACATTAAAGATATCATTTATACTGGCATTTACTGTTGTAAAGTTAATATCACCAATCATTGCATTTATAACGCCTATATAATAAGAGCTGATGGTGTTTGTTGATGTTCCTGAAACCTCAATTACAATTTCTGGTTGAAATAATACAGCAAATATACCGCCTAATAAAGTGCCAAAAAATAGTACTGGAATGGCCGCTACCTTTTTCATGATCATAACAATTACCGAAATTGGAACTAGAAATAACCATGGACTAATAAGAAATTTAGTAGAAATAACACCTAAGGCTTTTTCAATTTCTTCTGATGAGATGTCAGAGGTGAAATAGAATCCTATTACTGAAAATAAAATTAAAGTGATGATAAAGGAGGGTACAGTTGTGTACATCATGTATTTTATATGGTCGAATAAATCAACCCCACTTATGGCAGCAGCCATATTAGTTGTTTCTGATAAGGGAGACATCTTATCTCCAAAATAAGCTCCTGAAATAATAGCTCCACCAATTAATCCTAATGGCAATCCAATTGCTGTTCCAATTCCTAATAGTGCGATTCCTACTGTTGCTATGGTGCTCCATGAACTTCCGGTAGCAAGCGATATAGTAGCCGTTATTATTGCGGTAGCAAATAAGAAGATTTTCGGATTCAATATTTGTAAGCCATAATAAATCATTGTTGGAATAACTCCAGAAATCAACCAAGTTCCAGCTAATGAACCAATAAGTAAAAGCATAATTATAGCAGGCACTACTGATTTGATGCTGATAGCAATTCCTTCCATTATTTCCTTCCATTTTTTTCCATAGTTAATCCCAATAACAGAAGCTAAAGCTGCAGATAATAACAAGGCCAATTGATTTGCTCCACCAATGGGATCATCATACATTACTACATTTATTGAAAGTAATATAATTAAAAATAGAATTGGTGCTAAAGCCAAAAAATAAGGAATCTTTTTATCAGTCATTTTTTTATAAGAAATTAAGATGGTGAAAAAAGTGATTACTCATCATCAGTTTCATAATACCCATATCCGGACGATCCGTAACCATATCCATAACCATATCCGTAGCCTGAAGAAGATTGTTTAAAGTCATTTATTATAATATGTACATTTTTGACTTGTTCTTGATTATATAAATTATTAATAATACCTAAAGCTTTTGTTTTAGAGTAATTATGCCTTACTACATATAAATTAACATCAGAATATTGCATAAGAATAACTCCATCAGTCACTAAGCCAATAGGAGGAGTATCAATAATCACATAATCATATGTTTTATTTAACTCTTTTATTAAATCTCTCATTTTAGAGCTATCCAAAAGTTCAGCAGGATTAGGAGGAGTAGGTCCTGAAGCAATTACATCCAAAGCATCAATTTCAGTTTTTTCAATTACTTCAGATAATTTAGATTTATTAATTAAAAAACTACTTAGTCCTTTTGAAGTATCAACTTTAAAATCTTCATGCAATTTAGGTTTTCTTAAATCTCCACCAATTAGTATCGTTTTATGACCTGATAATGCAAAGATAGCTGCCAAGTTTATAGTGGTGAATGTTTTTCCTTCCCCTCCAATTGATGAAGTTACGGTAATGATTTTTTTTGATTTATCAGCTGCTAGATATTGAATATTTGTTCTCAAGGATCGGAATGATTCTGCAATAATAGATTTTGATGAAGTTGAAATAACTAAACTTCTAGCATTATCACTATGACCTACAAGCCCTAGTATAGGAATCTTTGTACTGTTTAATAAATCAGCCTTACTTTTAATCGTGTCGCTAAAGAAATCCCTTAAAGAAATAAAAGTAATCGGAAGGAGAATTGCAAAAACAATAGCCATAAAATAAGCTAAGCTTTTTCTTGGTTTTATAGGTATTTCACTATCTAATCTTGCAGGGTCAATAACTTGATGATCTGATTCTGTTCCTGCTTTAGCTAATGAGGCTTCATACTTTTTCTGTTGTAAGTAAATAGCTGTTTGTTCATTGTACTCATGTTTTCTCTTTAGGATGAGGTAATTCTTTTCTACCTCAGGTAATTTATTAATGTCTGAAGTAAATGTATTGATTCTTGATTTTAAATCTTTTTCATAAATAGACGCAGAAGCGATTAAGTTCTTAATATTTTCTATTATAGTTTCTTTAGTATGGTCTATTTGAGATAAAACAGCTATATAAGCAGGGTTTTTCTCTGTAGTAGTTAGTTGAAGCTCCCCCTTTTTTGCATACAATTGCAAGAGTTGATTAATCAGATTATTCAATTCCGGATTACTAATTCCCATTGATGTAGGAGATACAATACTGTTTGCAGTATTATCATTTTTTAAATAGGATAATAATGACCTGTAATATTGAATATTTACTGATTGTTCAGATAAAGTATTGTCTAGTTTTTGTTTTTGAAAATAGGTTCCATAATCTTTATCAATAATTGTAAGATTAGGGTTTTTCAGCCGGAAATTTTTTATCTTATTTTCAATAGATGTTAACGAATCGTCTATTACAGCAAGTTGTTCATCAATAAAATGAATAGTATTATTTGCCATTAAATTTTTGTTATCTAATCCGTTTCTTATATAGATTTCAGTAAGTTTATTTAGAATGGAAATATTTTTTTTAGGAGTTTTCCCTTTTATATTTATCTTTAGTATTGAAGCATCTTTATTGATTGGGGTAATAATTATCTCCTTTCTTAATTTATAGCAAAGATTGTCGGTTTGATGTAATTTAAAAGAATAATCTTTATCACTGCTATTAAGCTGATCTAAATTAAAAAACAAACTCTTTTTAAGAGTAAATGAGAAGTAATCAGTCGTAATAATTTTGTCAAATTTATAAGTTTCATTAATATCAATGTCTGCGATTAATGTTTTATCAAACCTTTCTAGAATTAGATTGTAGGGGAATTGATTTTTTGTGGTTATTGATAATTGAAATTCTTGTTCATTAATAATAGTAATTTGAAAATCAACTCCAGTTAATTGGTTATGCAATGAATCAACGATTACAATAAATGGAGAATTCTCAAATAATTCATTTGTTTGAAAAAAGCCATGTTGAAAGTAGTGCAGTCCTAAGCCGAGTTCTTTAATTACCTTCTCTGTAATTGAGTATGAAGATAAGATTATAATCTCATTGTTAAGGTTATTTTTACCACTAAATAGTTCAAGCCCTTCTATCAGATTTTCAGCTCCCATTTGAGTATTATTGTCATCCCTAATTTCTAGGCTAGTGGAAACACTGTATTCTGGTACTGTATATCGATTGTTTAAAAAAGCAATAACACTAAAAAATAAAATAGTAGCCAAGAAATAATGCCAATACTGAGTGTATTTTAAAATAAGGGCTTTTATGTCAATGGTTTCTTCTTGAGTTTCTTGTTTCTCTTGCATTTTTATTCGACTATTTTTAAATACACATTAAACAAAACGGCAATTGTCGTTAATGTGGATAGTAATACTTGTGATTGTGATTTTCTAAATCCTTTAAATTTTAAAGGCTGTATATAGATTAAATCATTATTTCTTAGGTAATAAAAATCTGATGCTAATACATCAGAACCAGTGAGATCAATTTGATATACTTGTTTTCTATTCTTATTTGAACGAATGATTTTTACTCGTTTCAAATTTCCATAATCCGTTATGTCTCCTGACATTGAAATGGCGTCATATATTGTTAGCCCTTCCTTATAAACAGGATAATTTCCAGGGACATTTATCTCTCCTAAAATTGTAAACTCAAAATTAGCTAGCTTTACTACAACAAAGGGATTAATAAGATAATTCTCTGCTTTTTTCAAAATAGTTTCTTTAGCTTCTTCAAGGGTTTGATTTAGGATAAAAATTTTCCCTACATTGGGAATATCTACTGTTCCTTCTTGAGTAATCGTAAAACCATTTAAATAAAGGTTGGCGGCTGTTAAGGTAAGATTTGCGCTATTGGTATTGTTTTCAATATTAAATAAATCATTGGATTCTTCATTTCTACTAATTACTTTTACCATTAAGATGTCACCAATTTCCAAATGATGTTTTGGTGGTATTGGAGACACATCCCATTCTCCAACTTGGCTGTCATTCAAATACGTGATTTTTTTTATAGGAGTACATCCTTGAATAATTATAAAAATTATAAATATTTTAAAGATTGATACTGTTTTTAACATTTTCTTGGTTTTGTTGCAAAGATAAGAAATTTACTTCTTAAAAAAATGATTTTAGGTGCTGGTATACTTCAGTAGTTGGTAAGCCAACTACATTTGAATAAGAACCTTCAATGCTTTTGATTCCAATTTTTCCAATCCAATCTTGAATTCCGTAAGCACCAGCCTTATCAAATGGATTGAAATTATTGATATAAAAGTTTATTTCTTTTTTGGTTAGTTGCTTAAAAGTAACAAGTGTTATTGCAGAAAAAGCAATCTCTTTTTTATGATTTTTAAGACATACTCCTGTAATTACCTTATGCGTATTTCCTGAGAGCTTACTAAGAGTATTGAATGCTTGTTCTTTATTTTTAGGTTTGTTTAGTAGCTCTCCTTTAAAAGATACAATAGTGTCGGCAGTTATAAGTAAATCTATTTTACTTAAGTTTTCTGATAAAAATTTAGCTTTTTGTTTTGCTAAAAATTCAGCAATTTCATGGTCTTTTAGATTTGTAGGGTAGCCCTCTTTCTGGTTAGTAGTTTGTATGCTGAATTCCAATCCAATAGCAGATAATAGTTCCTTTCGCCTTGGTGATGCAGAGCCTAGGATTATAGTTAATTTATTTAATTGTTTGCTTATCATTTAGTTTAGGTGTAAATAGGTGAAAAGCGGAATAGATAGAATCCCAACGATCATAATAAACTTACAAAGTTGACTTATGAAATAGAAATCTGTTTTTATTTGAGAATGATAAATTTTGAATCCTAAAAAGAGTAGTAGTACTTGAAGGAAGAAAGTGTAGTAGACGGTAATTTTATTTATTCCCCAAATAGAAATCTCATATTCAAATTCACTACAAATAACGCTATATTGGAAGTGCTGAAAATAGGCAATTCCAAAAAATGTAAGCATTGTAAAGACTAATGAAATCCATTTTGTTTTTTCAATTCCGTAAGTAATAGCTAGGGTTTTTGCATTGATATTTTTATCTCCTTCCATATCTTCCAGATCTTTTATTATTTCACGAATAAATGTAGTAATAAAAGCAAATGCCGTGTAACATAAAATAATTTTTAAAATCATTAATTCGCCATTGGTTTTGTTTATGCCATTTGGGATAATATCAAATAATGCCACATTAAAAATGCTAAGCGCAGTTAAAAATGAGACTTGTAAATTTCCTAAAAGAAAGGAGCTTTTCATGTGCTTGGAATAAGTCCATAAGCTAAAAATACAGTAGAAAAATATTAACCCAAAAATAGGTTTCTGTACAATGTAGACAATATAGCACCCTAGCAATAATCCTATAAAGTTGAAAAAGATATACCAGAAAATTGCATTTCTAGATTTTATTGTTTTCCCTATAATTCTTTTTTGGTTTTTATTTATTGTATCAGTAGCCACATCATAAATATCATTAATAATATAACCAGATGCAGTAATAAAAACTGTTGCTAAAACCAAAAGGTAGAATTGCGTGTTTGATAAGATAGAATTTATTCCAAATATTGGCGGATTTATCAAACAGAATTTAATCAATAATTGAGTAAGGGCAACAATTATTAAATTCGTTAATCTAATAAGTTTTAAAAAAGAAATAATTCTACTCATGTGTTTTTATAATGCTATTGCTAATTTTCTGATACAATTCTTTAATGTCTTCTTGTTGAATAAGATTAATATGTTCCTGAATTATTTTTATGTCTTTTCGTTTAGCAGGACCTGTTTGTATTACTTTGGGTTTGTTTGTATTTAGATTGGCAATAGTTTGTTTTATTAATGGAAGTAGAATTTTAAAATCAATATCTTCTTCGGTCAATAAATCATCAGCAATAGAGCACATATGATTACTGAAATTGCAAGCAAATACAGCTGCAATATGCAGTTGTTTTCTTTGTTCGGAATTCATGGTAATTACATTGCTAGATAGGTTCTTTGCAATTTCAACTAGTTGTTTTTCAAATGCTTTGGAGTTTCCTTCAATGCAGAATGGAATTTCTGAAATTGTAAGCCCAATATCTTTATTAAACGTTTGTAGGGGATAAAATACACCAAAATCAGAAAAATTTGGTTCAAAAACATCCATTCTTATACTACCTGATGTATGCACAATAGCTGTGTTTTTTAGTTTGGATAATATAGTGGAAATGACATCGTCATTCACGCTTATAATTATTAGATCGGCCGTTTTTAGTTGTGTTAAATCATTCGTGAAATTAGTATTTAGTTTTTGAGCTAGGTTTTTTGCATTTTCAATACTTCTACTATACACTTGTACTATCTTATAATTGCAGTTTTGTAATGCGATTCCTAAGTGTGTAGCAACATTTCCTGAGCCCACTAAAATTATATTTTTCATTTAAAATAATTTAAATACAAACTTAATAATAATTCGTAATTTTGCGCTCTAATTTTCAGATATGATAAATAGAATAATAAAGTTCCTTTCTTCAATGCAATTAATGAGTATGCTTATCTTATTATTTGCTGTCTCAATTGGATATGCAACTTTTATTGAAAATGATTTTGGCAGAACATCAGCAAAGGCATTAATTTATAATGCTTGGTGGTTCGAAATGATATTTGTTTTATTAACCTATAGCTTAATTAATAACCTTATTAAATATAAGCTATTCCGCATAGAGAAAATAGCGGCTTTAACCTTTCACTTGTCGTTTATTCTTATTTTGATTGGCGCTGGAATTACTAGATATATTTCTTATGAAGGAATGATGCATATTCGTGAAGGTGAAAGTACAGATCAGTTTATTTCTGACGATACTTTTTTGCAAATTCATATTAATGATAAGATTCATCAACTTAATCATCCTGAAAAGTTATTGCTTTCAGGAATTACAAAAACATGTGACCAAACACCAATATTAAAACACATTAACCTACCCTTTCTTCCATCAAATTATTTTTCTTTAAAACCTAATTTTAAAGATTATGATATTAAAATTGAATATTCTGATTTCCTGCCCAATGTAACGGATTCTTTATTTCTAAATTTTCAAGATGGAACTGCAATTTTGCATATTGTTGTTCCTGGAGAAAATGGAATGCAATCGGAATATTTAAAAGATAAGGAACAAAGAGTAATTAAGGGAGAGGCGTTTACTTTTAATAACCCTTTGCAAGGAGCAATAAACTTGAGTTCATCTGCTGATGTAATTATGTGTAATTCTCCTTATGAGGTGGAAACTATGAGTATGGATACTCGTGCTACTGACCGCTTTTCGGCTATTACTGATTTTACAATGAATATAAGAACATTACATACGGCTAATGGGTTAAATTTTGTATTGAAGGAAGTATTGGGAAATGCTAAAATGCAAGTGGTTAGTAGTTCTAATGTAATGAATGATGGAGCAGAAGATGCTTTAATTGTGAAAGTAATTTCAGATGGAAAGGAAAAGGTGATTACTCTGTATGGGGGTAAGGGTTATCAAGGAGATAATGAAGTGTTTGCTATTGATGATTTGAATTTTAAGTTATCCTATGGCTCAAAGTATTATAACGTTCCGTTTAGGGTTAAATTACGTGATTTTCAGTTGGATAGATATGCGGGTTCTATGAGCCCTTCTTCCTTTGCTGCTGAGGTTATTATCTTGGAAAATGAGACAGAAACTCAACATAGGATTTTTATGAATAATGTATTGCAACATAAAGGGTTTCGTTTATTCCAATCTTCTTATGATAAGGATGAAAAAGGAACGATACTCTCTGTAAATCATGATTGGTGGGGTACGCTTATTACCTATATTGGTTATTCTTTAATGGCTTTAGGAATGATGCTTGTTTTCTTTACTAAAAGCACACGATTCAACTCCCTTACTCAGAAATTAAAAAAACTAAATAAAACGGCATTAGTATTTTTTCTTCCATTATTTTTCTCTGTTTCAACACAAGCTACTGATGTTATAAATGTCGAACATGCAGCTCGTTTTGAGAGTTTAGTGGTTCAGGATAATGGTGGACGATTAAAACCTGCAAATACGTTATGCTCAGAGTTTTTAAGAAAGATATATGGTAAAGATAAATTTAATGATTTATCAGCTACTCAAGTGATATTGGGAATGATGAATGATCCTGTTACATGGGGAGAGAAGGAATTAGTCAAAGTTTCTCATCCAAAAGTAAGAAAATTGCTTCGGAGTACTGATATGAAATCAAAATATATTAGAATTTCTTTTAATAGTGTATTTGATAAAAATGGGCATTATATTTTAGCAAAACTTATAGAAGATGCTTATGCTAAATTACCTGCAAAACGCTCGGAATATGAAAGGGAAATTATTAAAGTTGATGAAAGAATAAATATCTGTTTTACAGTTTTTAATGGTGGAATTTTTAGATTTTTTCCCTTAGCAAATGATTCCAATAATACTTGGCTTTCGTATGCTGAGCATACTAAATTTTCTGGAAATGATTCCTTGTTTGTAGCTAATATAATGCCTATGTATTTCAGGGCAGTAGGTAGTGGGTTGCAGGATAATAATTGGGCGACAGCTGATAGCATTGTAAATTATATAAGTAAGTTTCAGAATCGTTACGGGGCTAATGTTATGCCATCTGACTGGAAAATTCAGTTGGAAATAACGTATAATAAAATGAGCTTATTTGCTAATTTATTTATGTATTACTTCATGGTAGGGCTGATATTCTTAATCTTGCTAATAGTAGAATTATTTAAGAATACTAAACTAGTTCGCGTCCTAATTACTGCTTTCAAGTGGTTAATTATCTTAGGGTTTATTGCACATAGTTCTGGTTTAATAATGAGGTGGATTATCTCAGGACATGCACCTTGGAGTAATGGCTATGAATCCATGATTTATATTGCTTGGGCAACTATACTTGCTGGGTTAATTTTTAGTAAACGATCCTTGCTAACTTTAGCAGCCACTGCTATTATTGCATCTTTTTTGTTAATGGTTGCTCACCTGAATTGGCTCGATCCTGAAATTACGAATTTAGTGCCTGTTTTAAAATCCTATTGGCTGATGATACATGTGGCTATAATTGTGGCTAGTTATGGTTTCTTAGCTTTAGGAGCAATACTTGGTTTTATTGCTCTGTGGCTCATTATTTTTACTACTAAATCTAATAAATCAAAGCTAGCAAATACTTTAACTGAATTGACATTAATAAATGAAAAGACCTTGCAAGTAGGTTTGTTTATGTTGACAATTGGCACTTTTTTAGGGGGAGTTTGGGCAAATGAATCTTGGGGTAGATATTGGGGTTGGGACCCTAAGGAAACTTGGGCTTTAGCCAGTGTGTTAGTATATGTTTTTGTATTGCACATGCGTTTTATCCCACCCCTTAAAGGAAAGTATGTTTTCAATGTGGCGTCTTTAGTTGCAATTTGGTCAATTATTATGACTTATTTTGGGGTGAATTACTATCTTTCAGGGTTGCATTCTTATGCCGCTGGTGATCCTATGCCAATTCCTGCTTTTGTATATTACTTGGTGGTTATTACAATCATTTCAGCTATTTTAGCAAGATTCAAATATAAAAAACACTACTAATGAAATTAGATATCTTAGTTTTTGGAGCTCATCCTGATGATGTAGAACTTGGGTGTGGTGGTACAGTAATTAAAGAAGTTCAAAAGGGTAAAAAAGTTGGTATTATTGATTTAACTAAGGGAGAGCTAGGAACAAGAGGAACAGTTGAAACTAGGAATGCTGAAACCAAAGTAGCTACTGAAATAATGGGAGTTTCCATTCGTGAAAACATGAATTTTAAGGATGGTTTTTTCAAAGATGATGAGTGCCACAAATTAGCTCTGATAAAAAAGATAAGACAATATCGTCCTGATATTGTGATAACCAATGCAGTGTCTGATAGACATCCTGATCATGGTAGAGGTTCTGAAATAACAATTGATGCCTGTTTTCTGTCAGGACTTGAAAAAATTAAAACTGAACAAGAAGTTTGGCGACCAAAAGCCATTTACCATTACATACAATTTAATAACTTTAGCCCTGATATTGTAGTAGATGTTACTAAGCAGATGGATGCTAAGTTATTAGCAGTAAAAGCTTACACTACACAGTTTTTTAATGCTGATTCTAAGGAAAGTGAAACCATTATCTCCTCTCAAGGGTTTTTGGATAGCGTTAGCTACCGAGCGCAAGATTTAGGAAGGCAAGCCAATTGCGAATATGCAGAAGGGTTCTTAGCACATCAAATGCCAAAGGTTGATTCTTTATTGGATGTCAATTAGAATATTTAATAAATAAGAGCATAAAAAAAGCCGAGCATTTGCTCGGCTTTTTCTTTATAGTTTTATTAATTAGTTGATTATTGTTTTATAAATTTTGTTATTTTATTGTCTGTTTTAATAAAGTAAATGCCATTATTTAAAGTTGCTACATCAATAGTTTTTTTGTAATTAGTAGTTAATACTAGTTTTCCAAATACATTATAAATAGTTGCTGAAGTATAATCCCCATCAATTATTAATATGTTTTTTACTGGATTAGGATAAATTGAAAGATTAGATACTTCTTCATTTATAGCGCTTGGAGAAGCATTATCACAACAACCATTATCACATTCAGCATTAGGGTTATAGTTTCCTGCAGATGGGTCAGTACATCCATACACGCAATAGTCCCAAGCTTGAGCTGTATCAAATTCAAGATAAATAATTTCATTCATATCAACCATATCTTCATCACCTCTTACGGCAAGTCCAGGTTCAAAATCTTTCTGATAAATAATTCTTACTTTATCATCTACTATAGGGTTCATTGAACCAAATACACATTCTTGTGCACCGTTCCATATAGTATGAGGAGTTGCGTCTATAGGATTGCTCCAAGTCTGCCCTCCATCTTGGGATTTAATGAGATATATATGACGAAATACTTGACTCCCGTTATCAGCTGTTTCAGTATATCCAGAGAATGAAACATAGATATCTCCATTAGTTGAAATTCCTGCATTAGGCATAGATGCTCTTGAATTATAATAAAGTGCATAGCCACCAGCAGTATCTACACCTCCAACAAAACAGTCTCCATTTAAGTCTGGCACTTCAGAAATCCAATGGTTATTCATCATATCCGAATACCATAATGAAGTGTCTCCAGCATGCATTGTAGCGGGAGTCGTGTCTGGGCCAAAACTTTCATTCCAGTATGCTATACCATTAATGCCAGGGAACCAGCTTGATGAAGCGTCAGTTAAATCATCATCTGCGTACATCATTATTCCATAAAATACATGTGCTTGTCCACTAGCATCTAACACGACAGCACCATTATTATCTGAAGAATATACTTGATCCAGTATACCATCACCATCCAAATCAAGCCCGTCATCCATTGTATATTTATCAACTGGGAAATCAAGGAAAGTTGTTTTAGTCCAAGTGTCACCATTGTCCGTTGATTTTACAATAAATGAATCCCCCCAATCATCAAAATAAGCAACAACAACCGTTTCTCCTTGCGCAGCAATTGCATAAACATCCCCACTCATTGCCATAAGCATTGAAGTATCCATTCCAGGCAATTGGATATCTTTTCTATCCCAAGTCACCCCTTCATCTTGTGAACGGTAATAAACTAAAGCGCCATCTAATCCGTTAAATGGTGCTCCACCAAAAGATGCTGCTGCAGTTAATGCAACCATATGTACTGTTTCATTATTTAATCCGCCAACTACTGATCTGTTCCATATCATATATCTATATACTCCACTACTATCGCTTGACGAGATAATTTGATCAGTCCATGCTCCAGAACCAGTTGTAGCTCTATGGGCCATATTGACGTATGAATTGTCAGTATTATGAGTCATTGAGGCTTCTTTTCCGGAGCCCATTTTAAGAATTGATGGCCATCCACCTCTTGACCCTTCTAATCTAATTGTAGGCTGAGCACCCCATGTAGTTCCATTAAAATAATTATACCCAGTTCCCCTATCAGCATAAGTTGTATTGTATTGCGTGCTCATTGTCCAACCCGCAGAAATTGTTCCGTCATCATGAACAATTATTCTGTTTTGTACAGCAGCATTAGATTGTAAATCGTAAGTGCTTGTACCAATTAATGTCTCAGTCATTGCACCCTTTGAATTTAATACTGCAGAAGTATGAGGATTAGGATTAACCATTAAATGACTTAGCGCTTCATCACCACTCATGGTTATTTTATCATTTTTAGCTTTTAATAAACCATTATGATTTTGGCTAGGTACTATTTGTGCAGTCATTACTACAGAAATTAATAAACTAGCTATAATTGTAGTCGTTTTTTTCATATAATTTGTTTTTGATTGGTTTTTATGGGGCTAATTTACTAAAAAATCTTCTTATAGCGTAACCTAATAGAGTTTCCTATCACAATAATATCTGAAAAAGCCATAAAAAGTGCTGCCGACATGGGGTTAAGTAGTCCCATAATTGCTATAGGAATAGCTATTAAGTTATATGAAAATGCCCAAAAAATATTTTGTTTTATAGTTAGTAAAGTGTGCTTTCCAATTTGCAATGTTTTCGGTAGTTGACTTAAATCCTCATTTTTTAATAGTATTACATCAGCTGACTGAATAGCAATTTGAGTGGCATTCCCTAATGATATTCCAATAGTAGCTTTTGCAAGGGCAGGAGCATCATTTATTCCATCACCAACCATTGCAGTTTCATTTGTCTTGACAAGTGTTTCAATTTTTGCAATTTTATCTTGAGGTAATTGTTCGCTATATGTAGTTGTAATTCCTAATTCAGCAGCTAAATTATCACATTTTTCTTTTTTATCTCCGCTCAAAAGGGTGGTAGTGTAGTTGCTTTTATGTAATGACGAAATAATAGTAGCCGTATTTTTTTTCAATTCATCACCTATATTAAGTGTAGCGATAAGGATATTGTTTTTTAGTACAAATAAGTCATGTTGTTCAGCAGAGGAATATATTTTTGATGAGCCAATAGTATATTTATTATTGTTTATTTCTGCACTTATACTAATTCCTTTTTTCTCTTTTATGTTTGATAATTCAAGAGAACTGTTTCCTGTTTTAAAAGCAGTGCATAATGATTTTGCTATAGGGTGTGAGCTGTGCTGTTCAATATTGTAAATAATGTTTTGTATCTCTCTCTTTTCTCCTTCTTTAACCTTAAATTCTGATACAATAAATTTACCATTGGTAAGGGTGCCTGTTTTATCAAAAACTATGTTCTTGATACTTGCTAATTTCTCTAAGGTATCACCACCTTTTATCAATATTCCATTTTTGGCAGCACGCCCAATACCCACCATAACAGCAGTCGGGGTGGCTAATCCCATAGCGCAAGGACATGAAATGACAAGTACTGCAATTGCCCTTAAGAAAGCATCTTGCATCTCTACATGAAATAGATAATGCCCTATAAAAAAAGTAGCTATTGAAATGATGAGTACGACAGGAACAAAAACAGCACTTACTTGGTCGCCAAGTTTTTGAATGTTAGGTTTATTGTTTTGTGCATTTTTTACTAATTCAATAATCTGTGAGAGTAGAGTATCATCTCCTACTTTGGTCGCTTTTATTTTTAGGCTACCTTCAATAACGATTGTACCTCCAATTACTTCATCTCCCATATTTTTATTTAGAGGTATACTTTCTCCTGTTATCATAGATTCATCAATATAAGATGAGCCAGAAATAATGACACCATCAGTAGGTATCTTATCGCCCGAGTTAATAATTAGGATGTCATCTGCTTTAATTTCCTCATAACTTAACTCTATAATTTTTCCCTCAATTTCTTTTTTGGCAATTACCTTTTGTATTGCAGATAGATCGCTAATTGCAGTTGTTGTTTTTTTTACAGATTTATGTTCCAGTACATTCCCTAGAAGGACTAAAGTGATAATCGTTGCTGTAGTTTCAAAAAAGAGATACTTATGTAACTCAGGCGTGCCGTACTCAATTAGACAACCGTAAATACTGTAAAAAAATGCTGCTGAACTTCCTATAAAAATTAGTACATCCATATTCGGAATACCACTTTTCAAGGAACTCCATGCACTTTTTCCGAAATAGAGAATTCCAATAAAGTAAACAGGTAGGCATAAGCAAAATTGTAAAATAGGGTTTTGCAAAAAACTTTCAGCACTAAAGAACATATGTGAGAAAAGGAGAGGGGGGGTAAATAGCAAAGTGAAATAGAAATATTTTTCCACTTTTGATAGTCCCCTTTCTTTAGTTACTGATAGTACAGAATACCCTAATTTTTTTATGATATTTTCTACTTGTTTTTCAGTGTGCTCATTACTAAAATTACAGCTAGCTTCTCCAGTTGAAAAATTGACATTTACCTCTGCTAATCCTTTGCTCTCTAGGTGTTTTTTTATACCTGCTGCGCAGTTGGTACAACTCATCCCTTCTACCTGTAATAATATCTTGTTCTTATCTGTTTTCATGAGTCAACAAATATATATAGTTTATTCGGCATTATAGTATAAAATTATATATTTGCAGCCGCTAAATGGTGATTGTAGCTCAGCTGGTTAGAGCACTGGTTTGTGGTGCCGGGGGTCGTGGGTTCGAGTCCCATCAGTCACCCATTTTAAATAAAAAGGAGTTGATTATTAAATCAACTCCTTTTTATTTAATATATGGTTTTAAGTTTCGTAATAATAATAGTTTTGGTTGTAAGCCAGGCATATTCTTAATTTTTTCGAATCTATTATTAAATAAGACTATTGAAGGTGTTGTAGCTTGTTTGGTATTATCTCTAGTAAAAGTAGCTACTTCATAGTAGAAATCATGTCTCCAATCATGTCTCCCAGAAGATTCAGGTTGTTGATTTCCGTACGCTACTTCATTATATATGATTGTGTCTTTTGTTCTTGAATCAATTTTAACGGGCAAGAAGTTATTATTTATTAGATTAATAACTTGCATATCACTTAATGCTTCTTTCTTCATTTTATCACAATATTCACAATCTTTTTTATAAAAGAATATTAGGATCTCTTTATTATATTTTTTTGCATATTCTTTTGCTTTTTGTAAAGGAATCCAATCAATTTGTTTTTTCATTTCTGCTTGTGGAAAACAAAAGAAAGGAATACAAAAAAGTAAACAGCAAATAAATTTTTTCATTAGTTATTTTTTTAAGATTTTATTAGCACCAGCAATCCAGGCTTTTGGGCCACCCGCAACATATCCTTGAGATCCTAATTTATTGAAATTTACTTTTCCAGCTGTTACTTCTGGAGTAACAAACCATATGCTAGGGTAGCCTCTTACACCAAACATTTGGCCTAATTCTCTGTTTTGTTTTTGAGTAGCTTCAGGTAATTTAGTTCTTCTTGGGAAATCTAACTCAACTAAAACTACATTTTTAGTAGCCCATGCTGCAAACTCAGGCTTAATAAAGACCTCTTTAACTAATCGTTTGCACCAGCCACACCAGTCACTTCCTGTGAAGAAAAAGAAAAGTGGTTTCCCTTTTTCTGTAGATATTTTGATGGCTTTATTAACATCAGTATGCCATTCTAGTTCTTTTTGTTGCGCAAAACCATTAAGTGATAATGCAACTAATACTACTAATAATAATTTGTTCATTGTTTTTTTTTTAGATTAGTGAATGCCGTGCATCAATTTTTTAATAAAAGGTGATAGTAGAAGAACGAGCAAAGATATAATTATTGTGACGATTCCAATTTTCATATAAACTATATTATATTGAAGCAGTGTTGCAATTGATTTGTTTTCTATACTTGGACTTCCTAATAGTTGATTAGTGGTTTTTGACAATAAATCAGACGCCCCCTCTTCTATTTTATACCAGACTTCAAATTGAAGATCTCCATTGCCTGATGTAATTAAATGATTATAATTTCCTGGAGAGAGCTGATTTCTATTTAATGATTTCCAGCTTGTAGTTGCTTGTTTGTCAGATATATAATTTAAGCCTGCTATAGCGTCTTTCTTTTCTTTAATAGTTTCATTAGTTTGATAGCGAATACTTATTAATGATGTACTGTCTTTTAGTATTTTAAAACTAGGATTCATGTATTCTTCTTTTACTATTGATTCTATTTCTGGATTTAAGAAGTTCCATGGGAATAAGCCTGCTATTTTTTCAAATAAATTTTCACTAGATTCAGATTTTTGAGCGCTTAAGATACCATTTCTGAAATTTGCTTTTCTTTTGTCAATCTGTTCTTTGTCTGCTGCGGTAAGATTAACATTCTCTTTCTCCGATTTTAAACTAAGTGTTAAAAGCCCTTTGTCAGTTATTTCCCACCAGAAATCATCTTCATTCTTAACGAGTTCTAAAGCAATTAATTTGCTTATCTCTTGTTTATCTTTTGGCGTAAAAAGAGAATCACTAAAATACTTTCCTGTATGTGTAGTTGTATCATATGAGGATATCATTTTAACGTTCTTTAGATTATTTTTATAATCAAATGCTAGGTCAAAGTGATATGCTTCTGATTGATCTCCATTGTCCAGAATAAAGGAATTTGTTTCCGTATAGAAAGGCTTAGTTGTCATTTTCGCAATACCACCAGATATGTAATGTGCAAAAGTTGATGAAAGGAACCAAACACCCATTATAAAAGCTGCAATTTTTTTAGGTGCAAGTTGGGTTACTTTTGACAGCCCAATTGGAGAAAGAAATAGTTCCCCAGTAGTTATTAGAAAGTAACCTAAGAAGACAAACATGAAGGGTACTTTCCCATTTTCACCCATAAAATGTATAGATAATCCAAAAACCACAAATCCTAATGCAAGTTGAAGAAGTCCTAAAGAGAATTTTATTGGTGTATTTGGATTTTTATTTAATCCGCCTAATTTTGTCCACATCCAACTAAAAGGGATGGCTAATAGTACAATATAAAATGGATTAATTGCATTTGTTTGTGAGGCATTCATGCCCACTAAGTTTACGCATTTATCAACCCATACAGTTACTGCACTTCCGGCTATTTCAAAACACCCCCAAAATACTGTTAGAAACACACTTAATATCATGATTGCAATAAGTCTATCTCCACTTTGATGATCTTTTTGTATAGCTTTAAAATCGTAAATGATATATCCAACATAAAGAAGTACAGCGCCACCAACAATTGTTAGTACGTCTCCTAATATGTGTGATTGTGTGTCTAATATAATAAGATATGCAAATGCTGGTACAGCTAGAAATCCTAATGCATAAATGCAGTTTGTTACAGATAAGCCAGCTACTTTCTTTCCTATATACTTGGCTGGTTGCAATCCTTTATTTCCTAATACATTGGCATTTATTCCTTTCCAGAAGACAACTAAACCAGCAAGCATTCCAATTCCTGCAGCACCAAAACCCCAGTGCCATCCATAGACTTCTCCTAAATAGCCACAAAATAATGGAGCAATCATAGCTCCTAAATTAATTCCCATATAAAATATGGTAAATCCACCATCTCTCTTTACATCTCCTTCTTCGTAGAGTGAGCCCACCAAAGTTGAGATATTTGGTTTAAAGAAACCGTTACCCATTATTAATAAGCCTAAAGCTCCATAAAAGAAAAGGTCCGATGGAAAAGCCATACAGAAATGTCCCAAAGCCATTAAAATTCCTCCAAAGATTATTGATTTTCTATAGCCAATAAATTTATCAGCCAAATAGCCGCCAATAAGTGGGGTTAGGTAAACTAAAGCACCATAAGCCGCATAAATACCATATGAGACTTCCTCATTATTTTCCAGATGAGAATAATAGTCTTTTATTAAATAGAGCGTAAGTAAGGCACGCATGCCATAAAATGAAAAACGCTCCCACATTTCTGCAAAAAACAAATAAAATAAGGCTTTTGGATGACCTTTTTTATCCAAATAAGTTTTTGCAATAACTAGAATCAATACTGTAAAAAAGATGTAACCAATAATTTGTGCCATGTTTTTTTTAAGGGTTTTATAATAGCTGACGAAAATAGTAAAATTTTCTGTTATAAATTCTCTAAAATGAAATCAGTCATTTTTTTGTACAAATGGTAGCGGGTATTTCCTCCATAAATCCCATGGTTTTTGTCAGTATAAATAAATAAATCGAACTGCTTATTTGCTTTTACAAGTGCTGAAATCATTTCCATAGTATTTTGCACATGTACATTATCATCTGCGCTTCCATGTACCAATAAATAATGGCCTTTTAGTTTTTCTACATGATTGATTGGAGAGTTTTCATCATACCCACTTGCATTTTCCTGTGGGGTTTGCATGTAGCGTTCTGTGTAAATATTATCGTAATAACGCCAATTTGTAACGGGTGCTACAGCAATAGCAAGGCTGAATACATCTGCTCCTTTGGTAATTGCTAAGGATGACATATAGCCTCCGTAACTCCATCCTTGAATTCCAATACGTTTAGCGTTAATATAGTCTAAACCACCAAAATATTTTGCTGCATTTATTTGATCAATCGTTTCATATTTTCCTAACTCTTTATAAGTCATTTTCTTGAACTCTGAACCTTTTCCACCTGTTCCTCTGTTGTCTACGCAGGCAACAATATATCCTTTTTGAGCAAGCATCTGATACCAGTAATAGTTTGTCCAGCCAAAAGAGTTTGTTACTTGCTGCGCACCAGGACCTCCATACAAAAACATATACAATGGGTATTCTTTGTTTTCATCAAAATCAGGTGGTTTTATCATCCAAGCATTTAGCTCTGTATCTTCTGTTTGTATAGTAAAGAACTCTTTATTTGTTAGATTAAACCTTTCCATTTTAGTATTGAAATCTGTATTGTTTTCCAGTACCTTTAATTGTTTTCCGTCAGCAGTATGTAAGGTGAAAACAGGAGCAGAGTTTGCAATAGAAAGGGAATTCATGTAATATTTCATGCCTTTACTGAAGGATGCTGAATTTGTTCCTGTTTCTGTGCTGAGTTTTATTTTCTTATTTGTTTCTAGATTCTGAACATAAAGAGAACGATTAATTGAACCATCTTCAGTTGAGCTATAGTAGATTTCCATTTTATCGCTATTCACTCCATCAAAGCTAGTTACTTCCCAATCTCCTTTTGTAATTTGATCGTCACTACCATCTAAATTTTTAATATAAATATGATTGAAACCACTTTTTTCAGAAGTCCAAATAAAATTATCTTCCGGCAGAAAAGTAAGGTTGTCATGGATGTTAATATAGTATTTGTCTTTTTCGGTAAAAAGAACGCTGTTAGTTCCGTCCTCTGCATTTGCTAATACAAAATCCAATTCATTTTGGTGACGGTTCATACCATAAATGGTTAATATTTTTGGATTATTAGTCCATTTAATTCTTGGGAAATACTCATAATCTTTTTCAGTATAGATGTAAGTATTCTTATCACTTTCTAGATTGTAGAAATACACTTTTACTACTGAGTTGTCTTCTCCTGCTTTTGGGTATTTAAACACTTCTTGTGTTGGGTATAGTCCTCCTTTAAATAAATCCATAGAGAATTCTTTTACTCCACTTTCATCAAATTTGTAATAGGCAATATGCTCTCCATCTGGTGCCCACTCAAAGGATCGCACAAGTGCAAATTCTTCCTCATATACCCAGTCAGAAGCTCCATTAATAATATGATTTTTTTTACCATCTGTAGTAACTTGAATTATTTTTTCAGTTTGAATATCTTTGATGAATAAATTATTTTCCAACACATAAGCTACTTTATCTCCTTTTGGCGAGAAAGTAGCATACATTACTTTATCATCTGAAAGTTTTTTCAATTTATCAGTGAATATATTATAAATGTAATACACTGATTTGCTAGAGTAACGATAAATTTTTTCGGTTTCTGTAGCCAATAGAAGTTGTTTTTCATTTTTACTGAAAGTATAGCCTCTAATTTTTGTTATTTTAAAATCAGCACTTGTAAAAAGGGTGCGCACTTTCTTCCCGTTTTTAAACTGGTATTTGATTATTTCTTGCCCCTCTTCAGTTTTTTCCATAGTGGAATAATGCTCCCCATCATTCATAGAATTAAAATCATCTATACTTTTAGGAAAAAAGGCATAATCTTTCCATAAGTCATCAAGTGTAATATCTCTTTTTTGAGCAAAAAGAGGAATGATGAGCAAAAAGCTAAGGCTAAGTATTAATATCTTTTTCATCAGTGTTTGAATTTTAGATTTGGGAATGGCGAATTTAATTAAATTTGTGCAGATGGAATACAAGCAATTAAATATTGATGATATTTCTTTTTTTAAAGAAATAATTGGAGCAGAATTTGTTTTTACAGGTTTAGAAAAATTGTTAGCTTATAGCCATGACGAAACAGAGGATTTGTCCTTTCCGCCAGAATTAGTGTTGACCCCAAGAACAACTGAGCAGATTGCTACAGTTTTGAAGTTTTGTAATGTAAATAAAATTGCTATCACTCCTTGCGGAGCACGTACAGGATTGAGTGGAGGTTCTTTGCCCATTTTTGGAGGTGTTGCCTTGAGCATGGAACGCTTTAATACCATTATTGAAATAGATGAACGCAATTTGCAAGCTACAGTTGAACCTGGAGTAATTAACCAAGTATTTAAAGATGCAGTAGCTGAAAAAGGATTGTTTTATCCGCCAGACCCTGCAAGTAAAGGAAGTTGTATGTTGGGTGGAAATCTGGCAGAAAATGCTGGAGGGCCTAAAGCAGTAAAATATGGCGTAACCAAAGATTATGTGTTGAATTTGGAAGTGGTATTGCCCACAGGAGAAATTATTTGGACAGGAGCAAATGTATTGAAAAATGCTACTGGCTATGACTTAACTGCCCTTATGACTGGTAGTGAAGGCACACTTGGTGTTATTACTAAAATTGTTTTTCGCTTGATTCCTTTACCAGCAAAGGATATTACTATGCTTGTTTCTTTTAGTTCGGCTGAAAAAGCTTGTGAGGCGGTTTCTGCAGTTTTTCGTGCAGGAATCATCCCCTCAGCATTGGAGTTTATTGAGCGTGATGCAATAGATTGGACCTTAAAACATTCAGATGTTGAGATGCAAATTCATGATGCTGTAGAAGCACATTTGTTAGTTGAAGTTGATGGGAATGATATGGAATTGCTTTACAAAGATTGTGAGAAAATTGCTGAAGTAATGGAAAGGTTTGAATGTGGGGAAATTCTTCTTGCGGATAGCGAGAGTCAAAAAGAGCAATTATGGAAATTAAGAAGGACTGTAGGTGAAGCGGTAAAAGAAAATTCTGTTTACAAAGAAGAAGATACGGTAGTGCCAAGAGCAGAATTGCCAAAATTATTAAAAGGGGTAAAAGCTATTGGTGAGGTTTATGGCTTTAAGTCCATTTGTTACG
>CAJQRK010000036.1 GCA_905612305.1 uncultured Flavobacteriales bacterium
AACAAAAACCCGCCACCATTTACAAATTCTTTTATCTTTTTGGCTACTGCTAATTTCTCTGTTGATACTTTTTCATAGCCCAATTTTTTAGCCAATATTTCATAATCTCTTTTTTGATCCTTGTACCAAGTAGCATTCTTGAAAGATGCGTAAAATTTTCCGTATTGTCCAGTAAAATCTTCATGATGGAGGTGAAGCCAATCATAAAGAGGTAATAAATTGCTTAATACTTCTTCATCATAGATTACTTCATAAGGGATTTCGGCATAAGTCAGTGCCAAAGTAACGGCATCATCCCAAGGTTGTTTGTTGTTAGGAGAGTAGATGGCAATTTTAGGAGCTTTTTCCAGGCGGACTACATCTTGGTTTACTTCTGGGCTAGCAATAGATTGTAATATTTTTGTGGACTGCACATTCGCAATGAGTTGGTAGGAAACACCCCTTATATTGCACTCATTTTCAATTGTACTGTGTTGTTTGATAAGAAAACTTCCTCCTTGATAATTCAATAGCCAATCCACCTTGACATCTCTTTCAATAGCATAATACGCAATGCCATAAGCTTTTAAATGATTGCTTTGGCTTTCATCCATGGGGATAAAAATATAAGCAGCATTTGCAGAGAATGTTAGGCTGCAAAACAGCAAAAAGATACTAAGGGTTTTTGAAAGATTAGAATGGAGCATCTCCATTATTATCTTTATTCATACTTGATGACATGGATACCATGGAAGATTTATCCCCTCCTTCATCATCAAAATCGCTACCATCAAAATAATCCAGATCAGAAAATTTAGCAAATTCACCTGTAAATTTTAAACGAACATTGGCCAAGGAACCATTTCTATGTTTTGCAATAATTATCTCTCCTTGCCCTCTGGAGTCATCTCCATTATCCCATTCATAAATCTTGTAGTATTCAGGGCGATAGATAAAAGTTACAATATCAGCATCTTGTTCAATTGCACCTGATTCCCTAAGGTCAGAAAGCATAGGTCGTTTACTTCCAACCCCTGTTCTGCTTTCTACTCCTCTATTTACCTGAGATAATGCAATTACCGGAATTTTTAATTCCTTAGCAATTCCCTTTAAGGATCGAGAAATAGTAGATATTTCTTGCTCTCTATTACCTGGGTTTCCACCGGCATGCATCAGTTGAAGGTAGTCAATTATAATCATGCCAACCCCATTGTTTTTCACTAATCTTCTGGCTTTTGCTCTTAGTTCAAAGACGGTAAGCGCTGGTGTATCATCAATATATATTGGTGCTTCTGAGAGGTGTTTTATTTTTTCGTGTAATTGAACCATCTCATGATCGGCCAAATCTCCTTTTCTCAATTTACTTGCACCCAATTCTGCCTCACTAGCAATCAAACGATTTACCAATTGTTCTGAGGACATTTCTAAAGAGAAAAAACCGACAGGTATATTGTGGTCAACTGCTATATTACGCGCCATAGTTAAGGCAAAAGCAGTTTTGCCCATGCCGGGTCTTGATGCTACAATTACTAAATCCGATTTTTGCCAACCTGAAGTTATCCTGTCCAGATTTGTAAATCCCGAAGGCACTCCACTTAATCCATCTTCTTTGCTTCTAAGGATTTCAATATTTTCCAAAGCACCTTTAATTAAGGAGCTCATTTTTTCGTAACTTTTTCTTAGCGTTCCTTCTGTTACGGTAAATAATTTTTCTTCAGCTGTATTCAATAAATCAAAAATATCTACTGAATCGTTAAAGGCATCTCCAATGATATTATTAGAAATACTGATAAGGGAACGCTTAATAAATTTTTCTGCAATAATTCGGGCATGAAACTCAGTGTTGGAAGAGGAAGCTACATTATTTGTCAATTCAGAAATGTAAGCTAAGCCTCCTACAAATTCTAATTCTTCCATGCGTTTTAATTCCTCCGAAACCGTAAGAATATCTACAGGCTGGGTATGATTAAAAAGATTTACAATTGCTTCAAAGATCTTTTGATGTTCGGCTTTGTAAAAATATTCAGCTTGCAAAGAATCAATGGTATCTGACAAAGATTCATTGTCAATCATCAAAGCCCCTAATACTGCTTGTTCTAGCTCAATTGCTTGAGGTTGAAGTTTTCCATCAATCTTAGTAGTTGAGGTTGCTTTTAATGTTCTTTTTCCTACTTTGTTTGCCATATTTTATTCCTTAACCATTCCCATGTTACAGAATTTTTCCATTCTGTTGTTAACTAATGTTTCTTTATCTACACTGCTAAATTCTAGTATTGCTTTTGTGATTGCTTTTTTAACTTTTTTATAAGTTTCTTCAGGAAAAGTATGTGCTCCCCCTAAAGGTTCTTTAATAATTTCATCTACTAAACCTAAGCCTTGCATATCATTTGCTGTTAATTTTAACGCATCAGCTGCTATTTCTTTATAATCCCAACTTCTCCATAAAATGGTAGAACAGTTTTCAGGTGAAATTACTGAATACCAAGCATTGTTAAGCATTAATATTTTATCACCAACACCTATTCCTAAAGCGCCACCTGAAGCACCTTCACCAATGATCACTACAATGATAGGCACCTTTAGTGTTGTCATTTCCAGAATATTACGAGCAATAGCTTCTCCTTGCCCTCTTTCTTCAGCTTCTAATCCAGGAAATGCTCCAGGAGTATCTATTAAACAGACTACAGGTTTGCCAAATTTTTCTGCCATTTTCATTAGGCGTAAAGCTTTTCGGTATCCTTCAGGATTTGCCATACCAAAGTTTCGGAATTGTCTTTGTTTGGTATTTCTTCCTTTTTGTTGACCAATAAACATTACAGATTGTTTGCCTATTGTTCCCCAGCCACCTACCATTGCTTTATCATCTTTTACCCCCCTATCTCCATGTAATTCGATAAAATCTCCAGCAGATAAAGCCTCAATATAGTCCAAAGTATAAGGTCTTTGAGGATGGCGTGAAAGCTGTACTTTCTCCCAAGGAGAAAGATTCTCATAGATTTCCTTTCGAGTAGCCTGAATTTGAGATGCAATATCTGAAATGGTTTTACTTACATCAACAGCCCCATCAGCACCTAATTCTTTTGCTTTTTCTAGTTTAATAATTAGTTCTTCAATTGGTTTTTCAAATGTTAGATATTCCATTCCGTTTTATTTTAAAAGGACAACAAAGTTAAATAAAATGATTTGTCTACCCTTTAAAATTTTGAGTTGATTATTTTTGTTGTTGAAAACTAAAACCTGTCATGATAGTATACCCAAATGCAAAAATAAATATTGGCTTAAATGTACTTGAAAAAAGAGCAGATGGTTATCATGAATTATCTTCTGTGTTTTATCCTGTAAAGGATTTGTGTGATATTTTGGAAATTTTACCTTCTACTGAATTTTCTTTTTCGAGTTCTGGTGTAGAAATCCCTGGAGATGGAAATATTTGCACTAAAGTATTTGAAATGTTAAAGCAAGATTTTAAGGTTAGCAATGTAAATATTCATTTACACAAGCAAATTCCTATTGGTGCTGGCTTGGGTGGCGGTTCTGCAGATGGTGCCTTTATGCTAAAAGCAATGAACACACTTTTTGATTTGAAGCTAAGTGCCGCTCAATTGGAAAAATATGCTCTACAATTGGGTGCTGATTGCCCATTTTTTATAGATAATACTCCAAAATATGTGCAAGGTATAGGCGAGGAAATGACTGCTATTGATTTGGATCTTTCAGCTTATGAGATACAATTTATTTTTCCTGAATTACATATTTCAACAGCTGAGGCTTATGGTGGTATAACACCAAGAACACCTGAAACTAATTTATTGGACTTAATAAATCAACCCATAGAAAATTGGAAAGAAAAAGTAAAGAATGATTTTGAAATCTTGGCTTTTAAAAAATATCCTCAATTAGAAAAGATGAAAGCCCAACTTTATGCTGATGGCACTATTTATGCAAGTATGAGTGGGAGTGGGAGTGTGCTTTATGGGGTGTTTAATAGTTTTTAAATAAAAAACTACATCACAAGAATTGGTAGGGATTTATTTTTTGTTGTTAAGCGGTTTAAATAATCAACAACTCAAATTACCCATTCATTGTTATCAAAAACTCAGTGTTGTCTTTCGTTTTTTGCAATCTATCTTTCATAAACTCAATTGCTTCAACAGGGTTCATGTCAGCTAAGTAATTTCTGAGCACCCATATTCTTTTGATGTGTTCTTTATCCAATAATAAATCTTCTCTTCTTGTAGAGGAAGCAACTAAATCAACAGCAGGATAAATTCTTCTATTTGATATCTTTCTATCCAATTGCAGCTCCATATTACCAGTACCTTTAAATTCTTCAAAAATTACTTCATCCATTTTACTTCCGGTTTCAGTAAGGGCAGTAGCTAAAATAGTAAGTGAACCACCTTTTTCAATTTTACGAGCGGCACCAAAGAATCTTTTTGGTTTGTGAAGTGCATTAGCATCCACACCACCACTTAATATCTTGCCTGAAGCAGGTTGTACCGTGTTGTAAGCTCGCGCTAACCTAGTGATAGAATCAAGTAAGATAACAACATCATGTCCGCACTCAACCATTCTTTTAGCTTTTTCAAGTACCATATCAGCCACCTTTACATGTCTGCTTGCTGGCTCATCAAAGGTAGAGGCGATTACCTCAGCATTTACACTTCTCTCCATATCAGTTACTTCCTCTGGTCTTTCATCAATTAATAAGATAATCATATATACTTCTGGATGATTATCCGCTATTGCATTGGCTATATCTTTTAAAAGTACCGTTTTACCAGTTTTAGGTTGAGCAACAATCAGTCCTCTTTGCCCTTTACCGATAGGAGTAAAGATGTCCAACATTCTTATGGAAACATTATTATGTCCGTTTCCTAAAAGGTTGAACTTTTCATAAGGGAATAAAGGCGTGAGGTGATGGAAAGGAATTCTGTCTCTAACAATTCCAGGGTCACGCCCATTAATATTTTCTACTTGAATTAAAGGAAAATATTTTTCACCTGTTTTTGGTGGACGAACTGTACCTTTAATTGTATCACCTGTTTTTAATCCAAATAATTTAATTTGTGAATGCGAAACATAAGCATCATCAGGTGATGATAAATAGTGGTAGTCGCTCGAACGCATAAAGCCATAGCCGTCAGGCATTATTTCAATTACTCCTTCTGTATTTATGATACCATCAAAGTTGTAATCATATTTTGATGCAGGGGAATTGTTTTCGTTTTTATTATTGTTATGGTTTGGTTTTGGATGAGAATGCATCTGCTCTTCTCCTTTTTTAGGATGATTGTGAACTGGCTTTTTAGGAAAAGTAGTTTTTTCATCGTTTTTTATATGATTATGAACAGGTTTTTTTGGTTCATTTTTTTGCTTATTTTCTTGGTTTTTGTGCTGAGGTATTTTTTTTTCATCACCGGAATTCTGGTGTTGAGCTATTTTTTTCTCCCCACTATTATTATGCTGAGGCTTATTTATTTGCTCAGTATTTTGTTTGTTATTCTCCGGCTTTTCTGT
>CAJQRK010000037.1 GCA_905612305.1 uncultured Flavobacteriales bacterium
GTCATGCAGGTAGTAAAAGTAGATAATAAAGTCTTTGTTGGTAAGGATGTAATCCATTGTGCAGTATTTAAGAAGAAAGATGAGCGCACCATCTATAATATGATTTATAAAGATGGAAAGTCAGGAAATATTATGATGAAACGTTTTCCAGTAACATCTATTACAAGAGGAAAGGATTATAAGCTGACAAAATCAGACACAGGAAGTAAGGTGCTTTATTTTACAGCCAATCCTAATGGAGAGGCTGAAACAGTTTGTGTAAATTTGAAAAAATTACAAAAACTGAAAGTATTAAAAATAGATATTAATTTTTCCGATTTATCCATTAAAGGAAAAGGTGCTGGAGGAAACATTGTTACTAAAAATCCAGTTCGAACAGTAGAGTTAAAATATACAGGTGTTTCAACCTTATCAGCTCGTAAAATTTGGTTTGACGATAATGTACAAAGAATAAATGTTGAAGCAAGAGGAGAATTGCTAGGAGAGTTTTCTGCAGAAGATCAGATACTAACCATTAGTCAAAAAGCAATTATTGAACTTAAAAGTTTTGACATCAGCAATCATTTTGATGATGATATGATTACAATTGAAAAACTTAATCCTAAAAAAGCGGTAACTGCTATTTATTTTGATGGAGCAAAAAAAAAATATTTTGTAAAGCGTTTCCTTATTGAGCATAATACTGGTAAATTTAATTTTATAACAGAACATAAGGATAGTCTCTTAGAATTAGCTTCTACTGATTGGCGTCCTCAAGTTGAACTTGTATTTATAAAAGAAAAAGGAAAAGACAGGCAAACTAAAATTATTAATTTGGAAGAGTTTATTGCTGTAAAGGGCGTAAAAGCTATAGGCAATAGACTGTCTTCTAAGAAAATAAAAGAGATTAATTTGCTTGAACCTTTATCTTATACTGAGTCTATTGAAGCAGAAGAAGTAGAAGCGGAAGAATTTGCTACTGAGGTAATTGTAAGTAAGGAAATAGAACTTACTATTACAAACGACAAATCTGATCAAGATAATTCAGAAGGCCAGATTACTCTTGAACTATAATTTGATATACTAATCGCTAATAGCAGGTAATTTATTTATCTTTGTAATATTAAAAAAATGAAAAAATGAAAAAAATTATAATTGTATTATTTATGCCATTTATTATGTATGGGCAAACTAATTTTAATTTAGGATTAATTGGAAGTTATGAGTGGCCAACTACTGAGGGGAGTGATATTTGGGGATGGGTAGATGGAAATGGAAATGAATATGCACTTGTGGGGCTTAATGATGGTTTCTCTTGTGTTAATCTATCAAACCCTTCTAATCCTTTAGAGGAATTTTATATTTCAGATATTAATTCCACTTGGAGAGATATAAAAACATGGGGTAATTATGCATATGTAACCACTGAAGCTGATGCTGGCTTATTGATAGTTGATTTGACAGATATGACTGGAGGAACTTATTGGCATGTTTCTTCTTTTGTGCACCCTACAAATGGAAGTTCAGTAGAATTTACTGCAGCTCATAATATTTATATAGATGAAGATGGTATAGCTTATATCTTTGGAGCATCTTCTAACTTAGGAATTTCGCCTGCTGATGGAGCAATCTTTTTGGATGTAGCCGCTAACGCTACTGCACCAGCTTATTTAGGAGAATGGGATGAACAATACATACATGATGGTATGGCAAGAGGAGATACTATGTATGCGGGTTGTATTTATACAGGAGAATTGTATGTGGTGGATGTAAGTAATAAGAGTAACCCTACTGTATTAGGAACCCATAGTACTCCAAATAATTTTACTCACAATGCTTGGGTGAGTGATAATGGTAATTTTGTTTTTACAACTGATGAGCAATCAGATGCTTATTTAGCAGCATATGATATTCAAAATATCAATAACATACAAGAAGTAGATAGAATTCAGTCTAATCCAGGAGAACTATCAATACCGCATAATACACATGTTGATGGAAACTTTTTGATTACTTCCTACTATAGAGATGGAACTACAGTTCATGATATTACCTACCCAAATAATATGATACAAGTTGCGTATTATGATTCTTACTCAGGAGCTGGAAATGGTTTTGATGGTTGTTGGGGCACTTATCCTTTTTTACCGTCAGGATTAATTATTTCTTCTGAGATAAATAGTAGTGCAAATCAATCTGCTAAATTAATGATTTATGAAAGAGGATTTGTACAAGCATGTTATTTAGAAGGTAATGTAACGGATGCTTTAACTGGAAATGCTTTAACTGGCGCAAGTGTTGAAATTTTAAATACAACTCTTGCTAATAGCTCTTCTTCAAATTTATTAGGTGATTATATAAGTGGTACTGCTAATTCTGCTACTTATGATGTTGTTTTTTCAAAGCCAGGCTATTTGACTGATACTTTATCAGCTAATTTAACTAATGGAGTAATTACAATCTTGGATGCTTTTTTACAGCCTTTAGTTTCATTTGTTGCAAACGGAATGGTAATTGATGTTGCTGGAAATGGTATTGCAAATGCTGATGTGGTGATTTATAATAATGATTTCACCTTTACTATGACTACTGATGCAAATGGAAACTTTAGTATTAACTCTATGTATGAAGGAGGTTATGAGGTAATAGCAGGCAAGTGGGGATATATTACGTCTTGTGATAATGAATATATTGATGCTTCATCATCTATTACTATTACTTTGGAAGAAGGTTATTATGATGACTTTATTTTTGATTTTGGTTGGACGGTAAATGGAAACGCTTCAACAGGATTATGGGAAAGAGGAGAGCCAGAAGGAACAATCCTTGCTGTATGGCAAGGGACTAGCTATGGAGCCTTAGAATTTAATCCTGAGCTTGATGTTAGTCTAGATTGTGGTGATTTTGCCTTTGTGACTGGAAACGGAGGTGGTAGTGCTGGTAATGATGATGTTGATGATGGGAATACAGTATTAACCTCACCAGTGTTTGATGCAATAAATAACTCAGCAAATTATCTTGAATATTATAAGTGGTTTGCTATAGGAGGAGGGAATGGTAATTCTAGTGACGAACTAACAGTAAGTATCTCTAACGGAATTACTACTGTCTTGTTAGAAACGATAACGCTAAACTCATCCCCACTTAACAGTTGGACTTATAGTGTTTTTGATATGAGTCAATATATAACGCCTACTACAACAATGCAATTAATAATAGAAACAGCAGATCTTGGAAGTGGAGATCTAATAGAGGCAGCTTTTGATAAGTTTGCAATTACAAATACAATACCTACTATAAATGAGCAAGAACTAACTACTGATAAAGGAAAGTTAATTAAGGTGGTTGATGTATTGGGCAGAAGTTTAAATTCTACAGAAAAAACGCCATTGTTCTATATTTATGAGAATGGGGTAGTTGAAAAAAGAATAGTTATTCAATAATATAAAATATATTTACAATTCTATAATATTAAATCATGAAAGAAGGTATTCTAATATGCGCTTTTCTTCCTTTATTAATTATTGCTCAGCAAAGAAAAGAAGTGCTTTTTATAGGAAATTCATATACCTATTACAATAATATGCCACAATTAGTTGAGCAAATAGCCTTATCCTTTGGCGATTCACTTATTCACGATAGTAGTACCCCGGGCGGAGCAAACTTTAATACTCATACAAATAATACACAAACGCTTGCTAAAATTAATCAGCAACAATGGGATTATGTAGTATTGCAAGCGCAGAGTCAAGAACCTTCATTCTCTCCAGTACAAGTAGCAAATAATACATATCCCTATGCTGAAATTTTAGTAGATTTTATTCACGTCAACTCAAGCTGTACAGAGCCTTTATTTTTTATGACTTGGGGTAGGAAGTATGGCGATCAGCAGAACTGTCAAGCTTACCCACCAATCTGCACATATTTAGGTATGCAGCAAAGGTTAAGGGAAAGTTATTTAGAAATGGCTTTTAACGATAGCGCATCTTGTGCTCCAGTGGGCATGGCTTGGAAGGCGTCAATTGCAATAGATAGTACTATTAATTTATATTCTTCTGATAATAGCCACCCTAGTATTTATGGAAGTTATTTGGCAGCCTGCACGTTCTATGCCAGTATTTTCAAAAAGAGTCCGATAGGAAGTAGTTTTTGGCCTGCAGCTATTGATTCTAATACAGCTTATAGCTTACAGCAAATTGGGAGCAATACGGTATTGGATAGCTTAGCAGTTTGGAATATCTTGAATGCAGACTTTTCATTTATACAAACTAATGATAGTATAAGTTGTACAAACCTATCTTCTAATTATGAAAGTCTAATTTGGGATTTTGGAGATGGGACTTCTTCTTTTAATGAACATCCTACTCATGTTTATGGTAATAGTGGGGTGTATACCATTACTTTATCAGCCTTAACTAACGGGGGTTGTTTGTTGGACACCTTTTCCCTTAATATTACAGTTAATATCAGTACAGAAATTAATGAAGTTATCAGTAAAAGAAAATTAGTTGAAGTAATAGATGTGTTGGGGAAAAAAGGAATTAAGCCAAAACCTAATGTGCCTTTATTTTACCGCTATGATGATGGAACAGTGGAAAAAAGAATTATTATAGAGTAAATACAACTATTGTTTCAAGATAGATTCTCCATTCAAGTTAGTGGTGAGTACATCACTCATGTAATTAAAGAATGGACGTACTGCTATAAAAGAATTAATTACAGTAGTATGAAAGTCTTTAGATAACACTTCTTTATTAGTAAACCTCCGGAGGAAAATAAAATCCTTCTTTTTAATCAATTCAATATTAGGATGATTTTTATCGAAACCTGCAGGAGCAACCTTAAGTGCGTTTCTTATATAAAAACTGCCAAATGTATTTTTGATATTGGCTGTGTTTAGTATGTCTTCAATAATTGAACTGTCCATCTCAAATTCCTTCCTTATTCTGAATAGATCTTCTTTATTAGGTTGCCAGAATCCTGCCGCTAAGAATGAACCCTCATTAGTAATCTCTAAATGATACCCTCCTCTTAAAGTTTCAGTAGCTCTTTTGTAGCCACAACTTCTATAAATCTTGTAAGGGGTTTTATCTTTTGAAAAACGAATATCTCTGTAAATTCTATAGACTTTCATTTCTGCTATATTATCAATAGCAGATAATTTCTCATTTATAGCAGTAAAGAAATTTTTTATTTGCCCTTCTTCCTTCTGGTAATATTCTTTGTTTTCAGCAAACCACTCTCTATCATTATTATGCTTTAGATCCATTAAGAATCTAAAAATTGAAGGATTCACGATTGCAGTCATTGTATTTTTATAAATCTAATGAATCTATTAAGCCGTCATCAGCTGCATTAGGCATAGTAACCTTTAGGTCAGGATTCATTTGCATAGCTCTTTCAATCGCAAAGTTGGCTTCTTTGTTTCTTGCCCAACTTCTTCTAGAAATTCCATTATTTACATCCCAAAATAGCATAGATTTTAAGCGCCTATCCGCATCTTTAGTTCCATCTAGCAGCATGCCAAAACCACCATTTATTACTTCTCCCCAACCAACTCCACCACCATTATGAATTGAAACCCAGGTAGCCCCTCTAAAACTATCACCTATTACATTCTGGATAGCCATATCAGCAGTAAACTGTGAGCCGTCATAAATATTAGAAGTTTCTCTGTATGGAGAATCTGTTCCAGAAACATCATGATGATCACGCCCTAAAACTACAGGAGCGGAAAGTTCCCCATTAGCAATGGAATTGTTAAAAGCTTCAGCAATTTTCATTCTTCCCTCCGCATCAGCATATAAAATACGAGCTTGTGAGCCTACAACCATTTGATTGTCTCCTGCAGCTTTTATCCAATTAATGTTGTCTCTCATTTGTAATTTAATTTCAGCAGGGGAGTGTTGCATGATTTCTTCTAGCACATCACAGGTAATTTTATCAGTAATAGCCAAATCCTTAGCGTCATTTGAAGCGCATACCCACCTGAAAGGTCCAAAACCATAATCAAAACACATTGGACCCATAATATCCTGCACATAGGAAGGGTATTTAAATTCTCCTTTTTCATTTAAAATCTCAGCGCCAGCACGGCTAGCTTCTAGCAAAAAAGCGTTTCCATAATCAAAAAAGTACATACCTCTTTTGCTTAAAATGTTAATTGCATTTGTATGACGGATTAAAGTTTTTTGCACTTCCTTTTTAAATTGTTTTGGATTAGTAGCCATCATTTCATTAGCAGCTTCATAGCTCATGCTAACAGGGTAGTAGCCGCCTGCCCAAGGGTTGTGAAGTGAAGTTTGGTCAGAGCCTATTTCAATATGAATGTTACGCTCTACAACTTTTTCCAAGAGGTCAACTATATTTCCGTCATAAGCGATTGAAACCGCTTCTTTATTTTTTCGTGCAGCAATAGCCCTATTTAGTAATTCGTCTAAATCTTTGTATACTTCATCTACCCATCCCTGCTGATGTCTTTTGTAAGTTGCTCGAGGGTTTACTTCTGCAACTATACATACGCCTTTTGCAATTACACATGCTTTAGGTTGTGCGCCACTCATACCTCCTAATCCTGCAGTAACAAATATCTTCCCACTTAAATCTTCAGCAGTTGCATCAATTTTTCGTGCTGCATTTAGTACTGTAATGGTTGTTCCGTGCACTATTCCTTGAGGGCCAATATACATGAACGAGCCTGCCGTCATTTGGCCATATTGGGTAACACCTAAAGCATTAAATTTCTCATAATCATCAGGTTTTGAGTAATTAGGAATCATCATTCCATTTGTAACCACAACTCTAGGCGCCTCTTTATGAGAAGGAAATAATCCCATAGGGTGCCCTGAATATAAAACAAGCGTTTGCTCATCATTCATTTCTGCTAAGTATTGCATACATAGTAGATATTGTGCCCAGTTTTGAAATACAGATCCATTTCCACCATAAGTAATGAGTTCTGCAGGATGTTGGGCAATAGAATCATCTAGATTGTTAGAGAGCATCATTTGTATGGCTGCTGCCTGTTTGCTTTTATGTGGAAAATCTTCTAGATGCCTTGCTTTAATCTCATAATTTGGCATAAAACGATACATGTAGATTCTTCCGTATTTTTTTAGTTCTTCTGCAAATTCAGGGGCTAATTCGGCATGCATATATTCAGGAAAATAACGCAGAGCATTACGTATTGCTAATTGTTTTTCTTCTTTGTTTAGTATATTCTTTCTGTTAGGGGCATGACTAATATTTACATTAATTTCTTTCTTATCAGGAAGTTCTGATGGAATTCCTTGTAAAATGGCTTGTTTAAGATTTGTCATTTTTTTGCTTTAGTTCTTTTCTGTAAGGACAATGTTTGCAATTATTATTGCAGCAATAGCCTCTTTTCAAATGATATTTTTCTGTAAATACAATATAGCCTTCTTTAGAATGGTAATAATCCTCCTTATCTAGATGGTCTATTTTTGAAAATCCTTTCATAGGCTGTGCTAAATTACGATATTTGCACGAATGAAAATAGAAAGTCAGGAAATATCATTACCAATCTTAAAAGAGAAAGATATTCGCTTATTTGTAAAGCGTTTGGATAAAATACATCCTTTTATTTCAGGAAATAAATGGTTTAAATTAAAGTATAACTTAATTGAAGCCAAAAAGCTTGGTTATAAAACCTTATTGACTTTTGGTGGGGCTTATTCTAATCATATTGTTGCAACTGCTTTTGCAGCAAAAGAGAATTGTTTGAAGAGCATAGGTGTTATAAGAGGAGAGGAGCACTTGCCTTTAAATCCTACTTTGCGTTTTGCTAGAGAAAATGGAATGGAATTACATTATGTGAGTAGAGCGGATTATCGATTAAAAGCAACTCCTATATTTTTGGATAAACTAAAAGCACAATTTGGTGATTTCTATTTATTACCTGAAGGAGGGGCTAATGAATTAGCTATTAAAGGAGCTGAAGAAATTTTAGATGCAAGTGACACTCAAGATTATATTTGTTGCCCTGTAGGTACTGGAGGAACAATTTCTGGCATTATAAATACTGCTAATTCTATGCAGCAAGTAATTGGTTTTCCTGCCATTAAAGGATCTGGCGACTTACTAAAAGATGTAATATGCTGGACAAATGATAAATATTTTAAATTTATAAATAGTTATTCTTATGGTGGTTATGCAAAAGTATCTAAAGAGTTAATTCAATTTATAAATGAGTTTTATAAAACACAAGATATCCCTTTGGATACAGTATATACTGGAAAAATGATGATGGGTGTTTTGGACTTAGTAGCTAAAGATTACTTCCCAAAAGGAAGTGCAGTTCTATTTATACACACTGGTGGTTTGCAAGGAAATAAAGGAATGTCTGAACGATTGGGAGTTAAACTTCCCTCATAATCTCTAATGGATTTTCCTTTCTCCAAGTTCCTCCTGTGAAATCAGGAATAATAATGGATTGGCTATTGGCAGCCACTGAAAGTTCAGAAAGAGGGGTAATAGCGCTCCATAAAACACCGTCATACACATTTATATCTAGTGGTAATCCTAAATTTAAGCATCTTATTAAGCGGTAAATCATGATAAAATCCATACCACCATGACCTTGCTTAAACCCTTGGCTAACAGTTTTTAGTTTCTTAATGATTGGGTGTTGGTATTTACCTTTGTACTCGTTATAAGCTTCATCTTTTAGCCAATTATGTCCCCAATATTCAGGTTTTTCTCCTTCAATATACAATCGACTAGGGTAGCCATCATGTACCGCTTTTGTTCCTGTAATCTTATTAATCCTAGAGTATGGTCTTCCTGTATGAACATCAAATTGTAGTAATATTGTTTTTCCTTTTTCAGTTTTGATAAGTGTATTATTCATATCTCCACATTTGTAAGCCTGTATAGGGTGCTTATACTGTTTGGCGGCAATACTAAGGCCTAATTCTCTACTACTCATAGAAGTAAGATGCGAAAAAGTATCCCCCCTTCCAATTCCTAAATAAAAAGCGATTGGCCCTAAGCCGTGAGTGGTATAGAAATTTCCATTTCTTTCAGCATGTTCGTGTAAGCGCCATTGCCCTTCATAATAAGTATCGTGTAGCATCAATGCTCTCAAATCATGGAGGTAAGCGCCTTCAGCGTGTGTTATATCGCCAAATACGCCTTCTTGTATCATATTCAGCACCCAGAGTTCTTCTTCATTGTAATTGCAGTTTTCCATCATCATGCAATGTTTTTTGGTGCGTTCAGCAGTTTCAATAATTTTCCAACAATCCTCAATGGTGGAGGCAACTGGCACTTCACTTCCTACATGTTTTCCGTTTTCCATGCAGTAGATTGCCATAGGCGTGTGCAAGTCCCAAGGTGTAGCAATAATTACTAAATCAATATCAGCTCTTTTGGCTAATTTCTGCCATTCTATTTTTGATTTGTGATAAAGAGTTGGTTTTTTGCTTTGCCAAACTGCCAACTTTTCAGCAGATTTATTTACTTTTTCTACTTTAATATCAGATAAAGCAATGACTTCAGCCATGTCATTTTTTATTAAATACTGAAGCATTTCTAGCAGGGTATTTCCTCTGTTTCCCAAACCAATAATTCCAACTCTCACTTTTGGAATAGGATCGGTAGAAAAGCCGAACATACTCCCTTCAATATCTCTTTTTGTATTGTTGATTAAATCCTGAATTGCAGTATTGTTAGGACCCAAAGAAGTAAATGATAAGCCGAAGAATGCACTAGCCCCTAAAACAGATTGCAGAAAATCTTTTCTTTTCAAAATTTATTTATTAAAAATTAATGTTCAAATATATATTCTTTGAGTGTAAATAAGTAGAATGGCTTTTTTTATTTTAGGACTATGAAAAGAATAGGGTTTCTTTTTCTTAATTGTATAGTAATAATGCTTAGTGCACAAAATAATACTGAGCAGTACATTGCAAAGTATAATGGGATTGCTATAGATGAAATGAATAGATATGGAATTCCTGCATCCATTACTTTAGCGCAAGGAATATTAGAAAGTGGAAATGGAGAAAGCCGATTGGCGACAGAGGGAAAAAATCATTTTGGAATAAAATGCCATAGTAATTGGAGTGGAAAAACAATAATTGAAGATGATGATAAAAAAGGTGAGTGTTTTAGGAAATACTCTAAAGTAGCCGATTCCTTTCGTGATCATTCGCTTTTTTTAACAGAAAGGGGTCGTTATTCTTTTTTATTTGAATACAATAAAACAGATTATAAAAAGTGGGCTAAGGGGCTGAAAAAAGCAGGCTATGCTACTAACCCAAAATACCCAAGCTTACTTATTGATTTAATTGAGAAGTATAATTTAAATCAATATGATAAAGGAAATACAAAAGATAAGCAATTGTATTTTTCGCATTCATACGGTTTTCCATATTTAGGTGGGGTAGGAGTTTATTATTTCAATAAGAAATCACTTTATTTTATTGAGGCAAATACTTCCTTTGTGTTCAGTAGTGCTAGTGTGGGGTATCATTATGAGTTACTGAATAAGTTTTATGCAGGCGCTAATTCAGGAGCCATCTATTTACCTACAAAGAAGGTTTCAATTGTACCTCAACTTTCAGCTGAGCTGATGTACAGGAAATCAAGCAAAAGCAATACCTATAAGTCAGTATTAATAAGAGGTGGAGTTCAATTCCCTTTAGCTAAAATGGACTATGAAGTTATTCCTTATTTACGCTTAACTTATTTACTGCCTTAATCAGCTAGTTCGTAATTGTAAATAAACCCGTTTTTTGTGTTCAGGATATTTGTCTTTCCATTGTTGTCAATATCTGAAATATTAAAATAACCATCGGTAGAAATAGGGAAGCCTTCAGTGATTTCATTTGCATTCCAAAGGTATAATTCATTAGCTGTGGTAATTACTAGTCCTTTATTATCAATTACCAAATTAGTGATATTATTAGCTACCTCAAAGGAATAAACTTCTTCAAAATCATTATTTACTATAAATACCGATTTTTTATTGGTGTATATGAATTGTTTTTCAGCTTCTTTTTCTTGGATGGCAAATAAAGAATGAGAAGTTAGATTTAGCAGGGAAAGTTGACTGCTATTTCCATCCAGAGCTCCCCTCCAAAGCCTTCCATCGCTAGTGATAGCATATAGTGTTCCTTGTTTGTCAATTTGAATTGGGTTGCCATTAAACTGTGTGTCTTCTTCAAACCCCACTCTTTTACTGCCATTAATTGCTAGCAATTGAGTGCTGCTGTTATTGCGTTCAGTAAGGATGTAATCCTTACTACCTACTCTGAAATATTGAGGGGTTTGTCTTATTCTGTTACTATCTTTTTTGTATTTCCAGCCCTTAACTTTATTTCCTTTCTTATCTAAGTTATAGATATTATTATTATCACCAACAACAATAATACGATACTTTTTAGTGTTGTTGTAATCAAATAATGCATGGCCTACTTTCGTTTTGCTTGGTAATAATTGAGGGAATCTATCTACATGTTTGCCATTTCTATCAATTAAATATAACTTACTAGCCGTATTGAATAGACACTGGTATTTGTTGTTTTTGTAGGTATCAATACTTGATATCTTTCCAAGAATTTTGGATTCAATTTGCAGGCTCCATATTTGTTCTCCTTTGGAGTTAATAGCAAATACTTTATGATCATCATTTTGCACTATTATCATTTTCTCCTTTGTAAAATGATTGTACGCGAATTGAGGTTGCATGCTAATACTAGTATCTAATTGTTTGAACCATTCTTCTTTTATATATTCTTTATAATCAGTATCGTAAAAGAGATTAATGTTGTTTAGTAGTAAATTTCTCTTGCTTGTCATTTGCAGAGAAAAGCCAGTAAATTTTGCCATGGAATCAACATTAAAATTAATCCTTTTTCTGTAAGAGGTTTTTAATTTATCTTTTAAGGCAGTAGCTATTTCCCCTGGGTTGATATAGAAAAACATATTTGATTTTGATGAAAAATAATTACTATAATTACTAAAGTACTGGCTATTGGCTAAGGTATTATTACTGTTGTAATTGTCAATTAGATATTCTAGTGCAGCTACAGTAGAGCCAAAAATAAAATAATCATTAATAATTGTAAAATAAGGAGTGCTTGTACTGAATAGATCTCCAAATAATTGAGCTGTAATATTAGCATCTTTTATGCTATTAATGCCGAATTGCGCATGCATTCTCCTGTCCAAGATTAATCCTTGTATTAAACTACTTGCAGTAATAGAATTTTTACTTTTGAAAAATGCATATTGTTGTTTGTCGTTTTGAGTTGCTGAGGTATTGAATATTCCAGCTTCACTTTCTAGTTCATTAATAAATTCATTATAATCTACATTATTACTCTCTAGTATAAGTTTTCTGTGTTTATCCCAGCTCCAGAAATTATTTTGTTGTTGCAGTATTTTATTTTTGTGGTTGTATAGCTCTTTAGCATTATCAAAACCTATACTAAATAAAAGGGAGGTGCTTTCAGGAATAATATCTGTAATTCCAATATCCTCAGCAGCTTGATTGCTAAGTACATCCGTAAAATTAGTAGCCAAGTTATTAATTGCTCCAAATCCAGTAGCTATAATTAGCTGGTTTTTAAGACTAATATCAGTAGCTACCCATTCTGAAAAATTAGTGATAGTAAGGGGTTTTTTTGTCAGCAAATTAGTGAATTCAAATACTGAATTATAGTTGTAAAAAAGGTTAATAGATGCCGATTTACTAATGGTATTGTAAGCAGTATTAAAAGACGGATTGAGCTTAAGTTTCCCTTCAGCAACACTAGCTCTTATAGCGTCTTCTACCAACATTTTTTTTTCTGAAAAGAATACGATATCACCTTTATAACTTACAAATAAAGTTTTGCTTTTGTATTGTAGTTCAAAAATGGATTGATTGTTGTATTCCGACTGAGTAACCAAACTCCCAAGCAAAGAATTAATATCCGTATTGCTAGTTATGCGTTTTCTCTCAAAATTACTACTGAATAGCAATCCGTAATTATTAACCCCTACTTTATGTAAGGAAATAAAAAGGGTATTGCTCTTAAAGATAAGTGTATGTTGATTGTAGAAATCACTAACATAGTGTATTTGATTATTGATGCTGTCCACTAAATCAATGTTGCGCATATACCCCCAAATATCAGCACTATTTAAGGTGGAATAGAGCTCATCAGCAGCATTGCATTGTAAAATTACAGCTGCATTGGTAGGGATTACGTTAAGTGGGCTTTCTGTATTTTCAGCAACTTTATTGTAGCTGTTATATCCTATCAATAGGATAATTAGGGTTAGAATTATCGGAATGGCAATCTTTAGTATTTTGGTAAGCATAGTTGTGTTTGAAATCAGAACCCCAAAATTAGTAATTTAAAGAGATAAAGTGAGCTGACTAGCAAGTAGTTGAAAACTTTTTCTATGATGACTATTTGGGCCAAATTCACCTATTGCTTTTCTATGCTTTTTAGTGGGGTATCCCTTGTTTTTTCCCCAGTGGTATTTTGGATGCTCTTTATCTAGTTTTTTCATAATATCATCCCGATAGGTCTTTGCTAATATAGATGCAGCAGCAATGGACATAAACTTAGCATCCCCTTTTATGATACATTCGTGTGAAATATTAGGGTAAGGATTAAATAGATTACCATCAATTAATAATAATCCGGCTTTAGTTTTAAGCTTATCTATAGCTCGGTGCATGGCTAAAAAGGAAGCATTAAGGATATTAATTTTATCAATTTCAGCAGGAAAAACTACACCAACTGACCAAGCTACTGCCTCCTTTTGAATAATAGGACGTAGTAGGTCTCTTTTCTTTTCGGAAAGCAACTTGCTGTCATTCAACATTGTATTTTTAAATCCCTTTGGTAGAATTACGCAAGCAGCTACTACTGGTCCTGCTAGGCAGCCTCTACCAGCTTCGTCACAGCCAGCAATAATTTTTTTTGATGGAAAATGCTTTAACATCTACCTTGGGATTAGTCCTCTTTTAGGTTTCTTAATTCTTTTAACTTTTTTATTATTTCTAGCATCTACATCTTCTTGTAGCCACCATTTCCCTTTTCTATAATTGTAGGCATTAAAACTACCCTCAGGAATGTAATACTCTTCCAGTCCAGCTAAATCTTTTCGGGCAGGCATTAAGTGATTAAATACTATTCTTTGCTCTTTTTCATGATACTTAACACTTACGGATGTTTTTGAATCATATTGCACTATAACTCTTTTTTGGCTTTCTTTTTTGTTTTGTTTAAAAATTGGGAGGCCGAACTTAATTTTGTTTTTGCCAGAAAAATACATTACATCTATTATCTTTTTGGTGCTGTAGCCATCATTCCCATCCCATGAAAGCAGAGTGTAATATTTTCTGCCTGCTTTTTTTATGTAAGCAATTTGGTAGTAAAGCCCTCCATACCAATTTTTTGCATCTAAATCCTCCCACTGCGGATTTCGGATATTGGCAGAATTATCCATAAGCGGAATAATCTCATAACGCTTACGTTTTTTGTTGTGGTAGTGAACTAGGGCATAATATTCATAAGAGCCATTGTCCTTTTTTAGTAGCCAATTAAAAATCCTAAAACTATTGTCAGGAGACATTATGCGAGCTATGGTAGGAAGGGAGTCAAAAGGGAATTTGAAGGATTTTTCATATTTCAGCACTTCCGTTAGGTTTGCTATAAACACTTGATTTGCTATGCGCTTTTCAGCTTCTTTTTCTGCATTCATAATGTTATGTGCCATTACTTTTAGGGTGTCCTCATATTCAGCAATTAACTTATTGTTTCCTTTTTGAGCAAAGGATGAAAGGCAAATAAATGCAAGAATGTTAATTAGTATTATTTTTTTCATTTATTGAGTAGCGTCAAAAAATTACTTTTGCACAAAGATAATGATTTATGAATTTACAAGCAAGAATACAGGTGTTTACTAAGCTAGGTAAATATCTTAAAACTGATATATACCAAGAGGCAGAAGAGCAGTTGCATTTGGCAGAGGTGCTTAACCCTTGGTTTACCAAGGAAAATATTGCTAGTGCATTAAGCGCTTGGCAGGAGCAATTAAGTGCCGATATGCTAAGTGCTTGGCTGAGTCCTTATAAATTAAAGGAAGTAGTAAATCCCAAGAAAGTACTTGTCATCATGGCAGGGAATATTCCTTTGGTTGGTTTTCATGATCTTCTTACTGTGCTTATTTCAGGTCATAAAGTAGTTGTTAAAATGTCTAGTGCCGATAATGTGCTCTTAAAAGTAATTATTGTAAAGCTAATAAGTATCGCTCCTGAATTTAAAGATAGTATCTGCTTTGTTGATGAGGTGAAAAACAGAAAATTTGATGCTGTAATTGCCACTGGAAGTGATAATTCAGCACAGTACTTTGAGTATTATTTTAAAGGAGCCAAAAAGATAATCCGTAAAAACAGAAGGTCAGTTGCTGTCTTAGATGGTGCTGAGTCAGCCATGGAGCTAAATGGTCTTGCTGATGATGTGTTTGCCTATTTTGGGCTAGGTTGTCGTAATGTATCTAAGCTATTCTTACCAAAGAGATATGACTTAAATAAATTGTTTGAGGTATTCTTTCCTTATTCGCATGTTGTGGATCATAAAAAATACGGTAATAATTACGATTACAATAAAGCAATTTTCCTAATGGGAAGTAATAAACTGGTTGAAAACGGATTTCTATTGATGAAAGAGGATAAATCATTGCTTTCTCCAACCGCTATGTTGTACTATGAATACTATGATGATATCGAAACTGTAGAGCAATTTATTGAAGAAAATGCTAAGCAATTGCAATGTGTGGTTTCAAAAAAAGATATTGCCTTTGGAAGCACTCAAAAGCCTAACCTTTGGGATTATTCGGATGGGGTGGATACCATAGAGTTTTTAAGAACCCTTTAGTCTTGAAATTCAAAGGCTCCTAAGTCAGGATTATTCCTAGAGTTTTCTTCAATATCATCTATGATAGAAGTAATCTTTCCGGCATCAATAGCAGGGGAATCTTCTGTTAAATGAAAATCACTTTCAGTATTGTCTACAAATTTTGGCGGTTGATTAATAATAACATTGTTATAATGTGAATTATCAGTACTAATTTTAGGATCTAGTTTTATAAGGCAATGGTCAAAACTATAATTAAAAGCACCTAGCTCTTGCTCTTGAAAGCTAACTTCAGTAGAAAGAGAACCGTAAATAATACAATTAGTGAAAGTAGCTTCATTTAAATCTCTAACGTAAATATTTCCATTAGCACCTTCATAGTAGTTGTTTATTAGGATAGAGGGGGTATTTCGGTGATTGTAGTTCCAGTAATTTGCAAAGGTACAATGGTTGAAATTATAAGTTCCGCCAATATTACAAGCAACAGCATATTGTCCGCATTTACTTACTACTGTATTAGTGGCGCTTATATTTGCGCCTTGTCCTAAAATTCCAATTGATGACATATTTTCAATAATGGTATTAGTAATACTTACTGTTGGATTACTGTTTGCAACAGTGTCAGCATGTATGCCAATATTTCCATTACGGATAATGGCGTAATCTATTTCATTGTCAATGCTTCCTGGCATTAGCCAAATTCTATCCCATTGTCCAGGAATATCTTTGTACCAAGCATCAAGTCTGTCTCCTTGGAAGGTGACTTCATTTCCAAGTGTTCCGTTTACTTTTATACTACCGCCACTTGTATTTGAAAAAGGATTCCCTACAAGGATTCCTGAGTTTTTGTGAAGATAGATGTCGCAACCTTGAGGGATTATGAGAGTATTTCCTGGGTCAACTACTGCATACCCGTAAATAACATGAGGTTTGTCATTTGCCCAAGGTGTAGTGCAATCCAATAAGTGATAGTAGAAACGAGTAGTGTCAGTTCCATTAATGATGTTGCCATAGGTGTTTGCTGTATGGAAATATGCATCTTGCCCCCAAGCCACTACATCAACATCTTGTTGTTTGGTGCCAGTAGTAAAAACTAAAGAATCGGTAAGTATATAAGGAATGGTATTGTTAGATGGATCAATAGTTACTTCTAAGAAAATAAAAATACTGTCCTCTGCAGGAATTTCAATGTTACTTTGGTTATTACCTTGAATCCCATCAATATTCATCCTGAAATGTGCTTGAGAATTTCCCCTGAGTTCAATGTTAGTTTTTACATTAAAACTATTGTGATTATAAACTGTAAGTGTTTTGGTAATAGAGCCAATAGATGCAAAGACAGTGTCAAAAGCTAGGGTGTCATTCGAAAAATGTAAAGTAGCACTAGAATTACTAATACTGATATCTTCTTTTTTACAAGCAAATAGGATGGTTGTGAGAAGTAGGGGAAGAAGAAAGTGTTTTCTCATTATCTTATGTTTTTGATTCTGTCCATGTCTCGTTTTTGCTCTTTTTCTTTTATGCTTCCCCTCTTGTCGTATATTTTTTTCCCTTTAGCTAAAGAAATTTCTAATTTTGCTTTCCCTTTTTCATTAACAAACAAACGAATAGGAATAATGGAATTTCCTTTTTCCTTCACTTTTCCTAGCATTTTATTAAGCTCTTGTCGGTTAAGGAGTAGTTTTCTTTCTCTTTTTGGCTCATGATTAATATAGCCTCCATTTGGATATTCAGCAATGTGTAGGTTTCGTACAAACAATTCGTTATCAATAAAAACGCAATGAGCATCTGAAATATTAGCTTTATTGTCGCGAATTGATTTAATTTCTGTTCCTAACAGAGATATTCCTGCAACAAAAGTAGCTATGAATTGATATTCAAAACTTGCTTTACGGTTCTTTATGTTGATCTTGCTTGACATACGGCAAAGATAGTAATTAGATGTGATAAACTAGATGTATCGATGCTCAGTGCTAAAATCTATCCTAAGGCTACATCTAAGCACATCATTACAATAAATCCGGCTATTAATCCCATTGTAGCAAGGTCAGTGTTTCCTCCTCTCTGACTTTCAGGTATAACTTCTTCCACCACAATAAATATCATAGCGCCTGCTGCAAAGGCTAAGGCGTAGGGTAGAATTGGTAGAACTGTCATTACTATTGCAGCACCTATTACCGCAAATATAGGCTCAACAATAGCTGATAATTGCCCCCATTTCCATGATTTCCATTTACTTACACCCATTCTTCTTAATGGCATAGAGACCGCAAATCCTTCTGGGAAATTTTGAATACCTATTCCGATAGCTAAAGCAATTGCACCACCTATTGTAAATACTGAATGACCGTCCATCCCTAATAGTTCAGGGTTTGCAAGAGCTCCAAACGCAACACCAACAGCTAATCCTTCTGGTATATTATGTAAAGCAATTGCTAATACTAATAATACCGTTTTTCGCCAGTTAGTTTCTATGCCTTCAGCTTCTTCTCTTTTTGCAAATATGTGTAGGTGGGGAATAATTTTATCTAAAATAAATAAGAATGATGCTCCTAGAAAAAATCCAATAGCAGGTGGTAGCCATACTGGCATTGTACTTAATCCCATTTCATTTTGCATTTCAACATAAGCTATTGAAGGAGAAAGAAGAGACCAAAAACTTGCAGCAATCATTACTCCTCCGGTAAATCCAAGTGCAGTATCTAAAACCTTACGATTTGATGAGTTAAATAAAAATACTAATGCTGCGCCGATTGCAGTTAATCCCCAAGTAAAAAGCCCAGCATAAAGTGCTTGTAGGATAGGCGGTTGAATAATAAACCATTTGTATAATTCGTAATTTTCCATTCTTATTTTATTTTAATTAAAAGATGTTTAGCTACATCATTACTGATATGCTGATTTGTATTTTCTATATTTATGCTTAATGATTGGTCAAAACTAATTTTCTCTAAAAGCTCTATTTTAGTGCCAATCCTTATGTTGAGTTGTGTCAGATAATCTAAAAATGATTTTTCATCAAGTGTAACTCCCATAACTCTTCCTTTTGTAGCAGTTTGTAATTCGTTTAAAGGGATTGCATTAGTGGTTGGTATTTCTCCGTCTTTTGTTGGGATTGGTTCTCCATGAGGATCAAATTTAGGAAACCCTAAAAAGGAATCTAATTTATCCACTAGTTCATCTGATTTTATATGTTCTAATTGCTCAGCAACATCATGCACTTCTCCCCAATTAAAGGCCAATTTATTTACTAAAAATGTTTCCCATAATCTATGTTTTCTTATGATTGAGGTAGCAAGATTCCCGCCTTTTTCGCTTAGTTCTACTCCTTTATATTTTTCATACTTAATCAGTTCTTTTTCTTGCAGTTTTCTCAGCATGTCAGATACAGATGCTGCAGAAGTGCTAATTTCATCAGCAATTGCATTAGTAGAAGCTTTTTCATTAGTATTTAAGCTAATTGCCCAAATAGCCTTTAAATAGTTTTCTTCAGCTAAAGTGATCATATTGTAATGAATATTTTTTTGCAAATATAAATAAAAATTTAGACGAGTCTAAAGAAATAATGATTAATGTAATGTAAAAATAAAGGAGCTGATAGTAGTGATCTTAAGCTTGTTGAATTGACCGTTATTTAAACTTTTAATTTGCTGGGAATTAGCTGTTTTATTAGGCCTTAAGATTGCTTTTCTCTCTCATAGAACGCAAGTCTTTTTTGTTAGGTATATTTAAATATAATTTACTTATGTAAACAAACAAATGTATATCTTTAGTGCTGACGTTAAATATAAGATATAATTCTGTGTATATAATTATAATTAATTTATAATCAATAAGATATAATAATTACATGTAGTTAAGGTTCGGTTGTATATGAATAAACAATCGCAATATTGTGTAAACTTAGAAAGTAATTTGTAGTTTTGCTATTAACAATTGTAACTTTATAATTTATGAACTTTCGTCTTAAAAATTGGATGGAATTAGAGGGGTTGAAATCTTCACATCTTGCTGACAATATTGGGGTGAATCGTGCTACAATTTCACACGTGCTTTCTGGTCGTAATAAGCCAAGTATTGATTTTCTGGAAAGGCTATTGCATGTCTATCCTCAGTTAAATGCCAACTGGCTAATAACAGGAATTGGCTATATGACCACTAAAAAAGATGCCAAAGAAGTGAAGTCCTCAAAGAAAATAGGCAAAGTAGTTGTATTTTATGATGACAATTCTTTTGATGAAGTAAATCCGTAAATTCTGACTTCATTTTCTATTTTTGCATAAAAATTCCACATGTATAAAATAGTGCGTTTCTTTTTATTCCTTTTCAATCCTGAATTTATTCATCATATATCATTCAAATTAATCAAATTTGGAGCAGTAATACCTGGAAAAATGTGGGCTTGGCGCTTACTGTTTAAAGTTAGCAATTCTAGATTAGAAAGAGAAGTTTTTGGACTAAAATTTGAAAACCCTGTTGGCTTGGCGGCAGGATTTGATAAAGATGCCAAACTATTTGATGAGTTAGCTTCCTTTGGTTTTGGTTTTATAGAAATTGGTACAGTCACTCCTTTGCCACAAGAAGGGAATCCTAAGCCGAGGTTATTTCGCTTGAAAGAGGATGGCGGAATTATCAACCGTATGGGCTTTAACAATAAGGGTATTGAAGCAGTAGTTGCTAGCTTAAGAAGAAAAAAATCAAATATTATTATTGGCGGAAATATTGGTAAGAATAAAGAAACGCCAAATGATAAGGCAGTTGAGGATTATGAAATATGTTTTGAAAAACTTTTTCCTTTTGTGGATTATTTTGTAGTGAATGTAAGTTCGCCAAATACACCTGGTTTGCGTGATTTACAACAGAAAGCACCTCTTACAGCTTTATTAAATAGATTGCAAGAATTGAATAGCAAGAAAGAAAAAAGAAAACCAATTTTATTAAAGATTGCTCCTGACCTAAGCAATGAGCAATTGGATGATATTATAGAAATTGTATCTGACACCAAAATTGATGGCGTGGTAGCAACTAATACAACAATTGACAGAAGTGGGCTTAAAACAGATAAAACTTTGGTTCAGGCTATTGGTAATGGTGGTTTAAGCGGAACACCTCTTAAAGTACGATCCACTCAAGTAATAAAGTATTTGTCGGATAAGTCCAACAGAGCATTTCCAATAATTGGTGTAGGGGGTATCCATTCAGCTGAAGATGCAATTGAAAAAATAGATGCTGGCGCTACTTTACTGCAAGTATACACAGGCTTTATTTATGAGGGTCCTTCACTAATAAAATGTATCAATAAAGCGATACTTAAAAGATGAGTTCCACAATAAAAATAGTGGAATGCCCAAGAGATGCTATGCAGGGAATTAGTGAGTTTATTCCTACACAGCAAAAAATTGAATACATCAATCAGCTTTTAAAAGTAGTTTTTGATACAATTGATTTTGGCAGTTTTGTTTCCCCTAAAGCAATGCCTCAATTAAAAGATACTGCTGAAGTATTAGCAGGTTTGGATTTAAGCAAAACCTCTAGTAGGCTGCTCTCTATTATTGCTAATAATAGAGGAGCGGAGACCGCTTGTACTTTTGAGCAGATAAACTATTTAGGCTTTCCGCTTTCTGTATCTGAACAATTTCAAAAGAGAAATACGAATAAAAGCATAGCAGAAGCCTTGCAAGTAGTAGGGGGAATTCAGAATTTATGCCTTAAAAATAATAAAGAGTTAGTGGTATATTTATCCATGGCTTTTGGAAATCCTTATGGGGAAAATTATCACCCAGATATAGTTGCTGAATTGACCGAAAAACTACACAAGTTGGAGGTAAAAACCATTGCATTATCTGATACTATCGGAGTTTCTGGCCCAACAAATATTGCACCACTTTTCAGTACTTTAATAGAGGAATATCCTACTGTTGAATTTGGCGCTCATTTCCATACTACTGCAGATACTTGGGAGGAAAAAGTTGATGCTGCTTACCTGAATGGGTGCAGAAGATTTGATGCAGCTCTGAAAGGTTTTGGTGGTTGCCCAATGGCTAAGGATGATTTAGTAGGGAATATGCCTACTGAAAAGCTAATTACTTATTTTAATGAGGATTTAGGATTGAATCCAGTAGAGCTAGAGAAGAGTTTGGGCTTGAGTGCTGCAGTTTTTAAATAAAACCTTTCAGGTTATTGCTGTAATATTTAAATTAGAAGTATCTTTATAAAATGAAACAAAAATTATTTAAAAATAATTCCTATAAAGTTGAAAAAGATTTGGCAATATTATTAGGTAGCGTAAGCCATCACATACATCCTGAAATAATTAAATATATTACAAAAAAAAATGTCGATTTCAAAAACGATTTTATCAAATACTGTCGTCCAAAATTAAATTGCGATAATTTCTTCTATGAAGGTTCTGACTGTATTTTCCCAGGAATTAGAAGACCAGTTAATTCTGAAAAGAAGAATTGGAAGAATTGGAAAAACAATATATATGAAATAGACGGAACAATATTTAATGATAACACTTATCCAAGGCACATATGGGCTTATTTATCATTAGGTAGGTGTTATTCAGGTGGACTAAAAGGAACTTGGAGGGAAAGCGGTTTAGATGAATTTGAATTAGCACATATATTTGGGCATAAAAAAGATGAAAAAGATTTAGAAAGAGATGTTTTTGATTGTTTCGATGGTACTGTTAAACCATATTCTCTTTTTACTTCTGCATCTAATGTTGTGTTAATTCCAAAAGGACTAACCAAGCCAACTGATAAAATGGAAAGTATTAAAATCTGTTTTTATCAACGACATTTAGAGCTTTATGGAAATAACCTAAATGGAATGAATGAATTTAAAAAACAACGTGTTCCTGAATGGTATGACAAAATCATATGGTTACCACCAATTTTACCAACTGATTGGAAAGACAAAATTGATAGTTTACTTAACTACAGAATAAAACATTTGAGAAATAAATATAGTAAGATTTAGCCCTGTGTATAGATTATTGAGATATCTGATAAGGATTATTGAAAACAGAACTGCAAAATCTCTTTATAAATGTTAACAAGAAACAACCACCTTTTATCAGCTATTATTATATTTGTCCCAAGTTTAGTACACTATTTTAGTGTCAAAGGGAATGAGGTGTAACTCCTCAACTTTACCAGAAGCTGTAAAGTCCGTATATTTTGAATACTGCACGCGCCACTGTTGCAAAATGGGAAGGCCTAATTCAAAAGGATCAAGTCAGAAGACCTGCTAAATAAAACAAATCAAATCGTTTCTGAATAAAACGATAGAAAAATGAAACACCTTTTAGCACACGTAATAATTCTAATTGCCTTTGTATATACTCTGCAAGGGCAAACCTCTATAGACACCATTAATCTTCCAGAAGTAAGGTTAGAGCAAAGTCGCTTGCGTACCCATTCAATTGCTACACAAATGGAAATATTTACACCTGCTGATCTAGGAAATTTTCCATCCCAAAACCTAGCAGACTTCTTGTCCCTCAATTCTGCTTTATACTTTAGGCAATATGGAGCTTTGGCTACTCCATCTTTCAGAGGAACATCTAGCTCACACACCTTAGTGCTGTGGAATGGTATCCCACTCAATTCGGCAGCTAATGGGTTAATGGATTTTTCTGTCCTACCTGTTAATATAGGGCATGAATTATCGGTAGTTCATGGTGGTGATGGTTCTGTATTTGGTTCTGGCGCTATAGGGGGGAGTGTGCACTTTCATACCATTAGTAATTTTAAACCTAAAAAACAGATACAATTTACTTCAGAAATAGGCAGTTTTGGTCTTAGGAGCAATACCTTATCCTTGCAGCATACTGAGGGTAAATTATCTATTAAGGCTTCTTTATTTTCTCTTAAGGATAATAATTCCTTTGAGTTTGTAAATACTACTCTAATAGGGCATCCTTCAGTTATGAATGAATACGGAAAAATTGAAAGCAAACACCAGCAATTGGATTTGGCTTATCGGTACGATAATTACAATCAATTTGCCATTAACTTCTGGGCTGAAGACAATGACAGGGAAGTACCTCAAAACATGACTATTCCTTCTTCAGATGCCAAGCAGTATGATGCAAGCAAGCGTTTGTTATTTTCATCCAGACATAGATTTGATAACAGTAGTTTGCAGTTAAAACAAGCTTATTTGAAAGAAGATTTCCGCTATACTGAACCGCTATGGGATGTTGAAAGCTATTACCTAACTGAAAGTTATATTACGGATGCAGACTTTAAATATTTTACAGGAAATTACCTATTTAATTTAGGAAGTGCTTATACCGACAAATCAGTTACCAATGCTAATTATTTGGCCGCAAAACAAGATGAAAAACAATTAGCCCTCTTTTCTGCTATTCAGTATAAGTCAGAATTTTTTGTAATAAATACAATATTAAGGAAAGAGTGGCAATCAGATTTTGAAGTGCCTTTCATTCCTGCTTTGGGCTTTTCTGCTCAACTAAATAAGCATCTTAATTTCAGATTAAAATATAATAGAAACTTTCGTTCCCCTAGCTTTAACGATAGATTTTGGGCAGATCCATGGTCTAACGGTAATCCTGATTTGAAACCAGAAAATGCTTGGAATAAAGAGTTTGGTTTTGATATAAATACTCCTTATTTTACCTGCAGTGCTACCTCTTATACTTTGACTATATCGGATATGATTTTATGGCAAGAAATGGGCAATGGGAATTGGATGCCAGAGAACATAAAGCAAGTGTGGAGTAGAGGTATAGAGGCAAAATTGAAATTGAAAATAAAAAACTTGAGCATAGTTGGGAATTATGGGTTTACTAAGTCAACTAATGAATTAGCTACTGATAATTTGGATAACACAGTAGGGAAGCAATTGCGATATGTTCCGCTTCACAAAGGAAATCTGATGCTTGTTATTGCTAAAAATGATTTTCAATTTAATATAAATCAGAGCTATACAGGACAAGTGATAGCTACTCATGGAACTCCGGAAAATGAAACTTTACCTGCTTTTTTATTGACAGATATTGGGCTTAGCTGGAAATCAACTCATTCTCCTTTTTCCTTTCAGGGGAAAGTAAAAAACCTAATGAATAAAAGTTATCAGACTTATCAGAATTACCCTAACGCAGGAAGAGGGTTGCAGTTAACAATAACTTATATTCTTAATTAAAAATAACCTTTAAGAACAAGCAATGAAGTTGAATAAATAAGATTTAAAATTAAAGATAGAGACACTTGCTTCCCTTTTTTTATATTTGCTAAAATTTAAAAATATGAAATTACTCAATTATTTATTAGTTGTTGTGTTATTCGTTTCAGCCTGTGAAGAGGATGAAAAAGAGTCAGCTCCTGTACTTCCAGCTGATTATGGTAGTGGCATGTATATATTAACAGAAAATGGTATTAGTTTTTATGATGGTGAAGTAGTTGAGAATCAAATTTATAAAAAAGTGAATGGCAGTTCAATACTGAATGGTAAAAGCATAAGAATAAATGGGAGCAACGGGTATGTTATTGGCAATAAACTCTACGTTGTAGATATTAATACTTTTGGTTTAGAGGCGGAGATAAGTGGGTTTAATAATGCTGTGCAATGTGATATTGTTAGTCATAATCGCGTATTAGTGCTTGATAAAGGAGAATCTTTAGTGAAAGTTGTAGATCTAGATAATTTAAATATTACTTCCAAGATTGAAACAGGAGATAGCACTAAACCAGTATTTATAATTAGTAATTCCTCTTCGTCATTTGTTTTAAATGGGGGAGGAATTCCTGAAAACAAAAAAGACTCTACAATTCTTGCGATTAAATATAGAGATGCACTTGTCCCACTTGCAGAGATTTCAAAGATATTAATACTTGGTGATAATCCTAATTCAGCCGTGATTTCTTCACATTTAAATGTATTATGTAGAGGGGTATATAATCCCTCCAATATAATAAATAATTCAGAATCTTCTTTCCATGTTATTAATCAATATAATCAAGAAATTTATAGTTCAAATGCACTTTCAGGTATCTATAATGCCCAAAATTTAATAGAGAACTGGAATGGCAGTATATATTATTTTACTGCTATTGGCGGAATTTATCGTTTAAATCCAAATACTTATAATACAAGTCTTGTTTTAAATGTAAATTCAGATGTTATCAAGGCAGTAGTTGAACAATATGCTAATACTGATACCACTACAATATCCTATCAGATGCTTTATATGAACGATTTGGATTCTCCAAATAAGATGTATAAATATAATATTGATTTATTGAGTTTTGAAGATACAATCGAAGTAAATGGAACTATTTTAGATATACAATTTAAGAATTAATGAAATATCTTAATGTTAAGTTGTTAAGAAGAGTCTATCTTATTTTCTGTATTCTTCTTGGAATCTTAGCCCCCATGTATTGTTGGTATTTGAATCCTGGATTTAATCCAATGGAAAAACCACTTTCTGATTTTGGAATACAAGAACCAACTTGGCTGCTATGGAATTCAGCCTTGGTTTTTTTGTCAATTGGGCTTTTTTTGAATGCATATACCTCATTAAGATATTATTTTAAAAATAGGAGGTTTCGTTATCCTTTAAAAGTACTTCTGCTTGTTTCTTCATTTTCATTATTTTTTACGGCAACTATTGCTATGGATTATGAGATTTTTCATAAGATTCCAGCATTCCTTTTCTTTTTCTCTTATAATCTATTTGTCTTTTTATTTGGTTTGTTTCGATCTTTAAAATATTTAAGAACAGGAGTTTTTTCAATGCTTGTAGGCCTTTCAATGTTATGCTCCCTATTGTTATTATTGCCATTCAAATCATATGGAGTATTCGAAATTGTTTATTTTGCTTTAATACTTATTTGGAATATCTATTTCTTGTGTAACAGAATGAAAGAGGAGGGAAACAAAAGCGACCAAAATGGATTCTTAAAGTTCTTTCAATAAAACTTTGTATAAATCCACCATGCATTGTATGTCTGTTTTGTGTACTTTTTCATCAGGAGAATGTACATTGTTTTCAGGAGGACCAACAAAACACCAATCCCAAGGATAATCACTCTTTTGTAAATCGTTTCCATCACTACCGCCTGCATTTTCAACCTCTAATTGAAAGGGTATATTGCTTTGTTTAGCAATTTCTACAATTCTATTAACATAGGATTTTCTAGGAATTCCACTATCTCTTAATGAAATAGCACACCCTTTACCGTGCTGCACTCCTTCAGTTACCCAAGTAATATCTGAAATAAGAGCTTGGTTGACCCCGTATTTTTCTTGTATAAATTTTCCTAAATAACCTACAGACCCACCTCCATGCTCTTCCCAGGAAGAGAATGCTATAATTCCATTCTCTAGTGTTTTTGCTACTTCTAATGCATTCCAAACGCCTAATCGGTTATCCATATAACAGCTTTGTACAAAATTCTTTGTATCTCTGAAATTTACTTTAAAAGTTAGTGAAGTTCCCCTATCAATTTCTCTGTCAAAATCAATAAACAGTCCTTCTTCTTTTTTTATAATCTTTCCTTCAATCTTTCCCTTGCTATCTTCTCCGACCAATTCTATTCCTTCTGTAGTTACAGGCCCTCCAATTTTTACAATTTCATTATTATATTTTACAGTAAACCCAATAGAATCCAAATGCGAGAAAATGGCAGTTGTTGGAGTTCCAAAAACCATGATAATATTATCTTGAAAACCATCTCCATAATGCAAAGTAGGTTGAATCTTCCATTCCTTCTGATTTCTGCTTATGTAGTTTAGTAGAAATTCTGTCATTGCAAATTCTTCTCCTGATGGGGCGTGAACTTCACACATTTGTTGTAATAATTTCATTTATATCGTTTTAATATATTTTATACTTAATTCATGGTTTTCCTTAAAGGTATCCACTACATTAGTAGCTTTACTTTTTGGAGCTGCAAATATAAGTTTACAATCTATCATGAAGTCCGTATTTATAACTTCTAGGTCAAATTCTTTTACTAATCGCATTACATCATTCATTTGAGGATATTTGAAGCTTACCTCATAATGTTTTTTTATGGTTTTTGTAAGGATTTCTGTATCAGATATTGCAAAAGCTGCGGCTGTTTTATAAGAACGGATTAAACCAGGAATACCTAGCTTTACTCCTCCAAAATAACGAACTACAACAATTAGTATGTTGGTGAGGTCATTCGACTGTATTTGTCCTAAAATAGGCTTTCCTGCAGTCGAAGAAGGTTCTCCATCATCATTAACTCTCCAAGCTGATTTGTCTGCATGCAGAATATAAGCATAGCAATGGTGACTAGCAGAATATTCTATTTTTTTTACTTCTTCCAATCTCTCTTTTGCTTCCTGTTCAGAGTAAATAGGGTAGGAGTATGCTATAAATTTACTGCCTTTCTCTTTGTAAATTCCTGTTGTATGGCTTTTAACCTCTTTATATGTATCGTCAAACATTAAAGTGAGAAGATATAAATTGCACAAATAGAAAGTATAATTCCAATCCAATTATTTCCACTTAGTTTCTCCTTAAAAATAAGCATTCCAATAAAACTTGAACTCACAATAACACCCATGCTTACTAGTGGAAAAACTATCGAACTATTTAGGTTGGGATCACTTAAGGCTCTTAAAAAAAATAGCAGAGAGAAGAAGTTGGGAATGCCAAAAATAACTCCCCAGAAGATGCTTTTTAATTTCAATGGATTTCTTCCTGTAATTGATTTCCCTAATAGAATTAGAATTCCACTAATACTAGCAATAATAAATAATGCCATAAAGAATAAATAACTTTCTTTTTTTAACACTTGCTTAAAACTTTGAGCAAAATCATTAAAGATTGCATCTGAGACTCCTTGACCTACAAAAACTAAAATAATTAACCATAAATATTTCTTATCAAAACTTAGTTTTCCTGATTTGGTAGAGGATAAATAAATGCCAACAAGTGCTAAGCAAAATGCAATTCCTTTTAACTCATCAAAAGTGTTGTTTTCAGGATACAAAATAAGTGCTGCACAAACGGGTATAATTAAAGACATTTTATTTGCAACTGTTGTTACTGCAATGCCTACTTTTTGTGTTCCGAATGCGTAAAAGTTAAATACAATTATAAATAATGTTCCTATAATCATTGCATGATATATCCAGTCAGAATTTAACATATGATTTAATGAAAAATTTTGCTCTAAAAAGAAATAAGAACATCCTGCTGCGGTTAAGTAATTTACAATTAAAGCTTGCAAATTATCTACTTTGTATTTTTCAAACATCTTAAATGCAATTATTAAGATATTGAATAGTAGTACAGTGAAGATTATATTAATCATTTTTAATAATGTCTAATTTATCTCCTTCAAGCGCTGTTTCAAAAAGCATTTGACCTTCTATGTTTGGGGATTTTACTCCATCATTCAATTCTTTATTTGCAGTAAATATTCTTGCTTCATCCCATAGTTTTGCATCAATAAAGGATTGTAAAGTTGTTGCGCCTCCCTCAATGATTACAGATTGAATGTTTTGTTTATGTAATTCTTGTAAAATATTTTTAATCAAGTAATTAAAATTAATTTTAATAAAGTAATTGTTGTCAATTTCTTTTGTTTTTAGGGTATTAAAAATAATGGTTTTTGCAGCACTATCAAATAAGTTTAAGTCAGAAGATAGTTTTAAATCCTTATCGATTACAATTCGGATTGGGTTTTCTCCCTGAGTTTCTCTTGCTGTAAGGGAAGGGTTGTCTTTTTCAGCAGTTATTCTACCTACCAAAATAGCGTCTTCTTCTGCTCTCCATTTGTGTACTAATTCCTTTGATCTTCTAGAAGTCATCCAAAACGATTCTGTTTGATTTTTAGGAGCAATGTATCCATCTTTGCTTTCTGCCCATTTCAAAATGATATAAGGCTTATTTTTCTCATGAAAAGTGAAAAATCGTTTATTGAGTTCCCTGCTTTCTTTTTCTAGTATACCTACTATAACTTCAATGCCTTTATTTTTCATTTTCTCTATTCCTTTGCCAGCAACCTTAGAAAAAGAATCGACACACCCAATTACTACTTTTGGCATTTTATGTTCTATTATAAGGTTAGAGCAAGGGGGATTTTTACCAAAATGAGCACAAGGTTCCAGATTCACATAAAGAGTAGATTTATTTAGTAAACGTTTATCTTTTACACTAGAAATTGCATTTACTTCCGCATGTGCTTCTCTATATTTTTGATGAAAGCCTTCTCCAATAATCTTACCATCATAAACAATTACACAGCCCACCATAGGGTTGGGAGATACCGACCCCACTCCTTTTTGTGCTAGTTCTAAACACTTTTGCATAAAAAACTCCTGATTTTGCATGCCTCAAAAATAGCAAAATGAATACATTTGTAGCATGGAAAAAGCCAGCAATATCACCCCCTATTTTAAAGCAGAGCTTTTAGGTATTGCTAATGAAAGAGAAATTATTTCATGGGCATATATTGTGATTCAGCATTTGCTGGGTTATAATCGTTCGGATTGTATCATTAATGCGAATAAGGAAATAACCATTAAAATGTCAGACGAAATCAAGCAAATTGTTATGGATTTAAAAACCCAAAAACCTTTACAGTACATACTGGGGGAATCAGAGTTTTACGGCATGAGGTTTCAAGTGAATGAGCATGTTTTAATACCAAGGCCAGAAACTGAGGAATTAGTGGACTGGGTATTGCAAGAAAAATTTGATTCTGCTTTAGACATAGGAACAGGCAGTGGCTGTATTTCTATTGCTTTGGCTAAGCATAGTAATGCTGCTATTTCTGCAATTGATATGTCAGAAATGGCTTTAAAGGTAGCTAAAGGAAATGCCGCTATAAATGAAGTAAAAATTGATTTTATTCAGCAAGATATCTTGCAAGCTCAGAGCTTACAAAAAGTTGATGTCATTATAAGTAACCCCCCTTATGTTTTAGAATCTGAAAAGCAGAAAATGAAAGCTAATGTATTGCAATATGAGCCACATTTAGCGCTTTTTACAGATGATAAAGAGCCTTTATTATTTTATAAAAAAATTGGAAATTTAGCAGCAAAATCCTTAAACTTTGGAGGTAAATTATATTTTGAAATTAATGAGCAATATGGATCTGAAATTTTAGAAATGCTAAGCAAGTTTGGCTTTGTTGATATAGCGTTAAAAAAAGATATAAATGACAAGGACAGAATGATAAAAGCCATGTGGAAATAGTTATTTTTGATTACTTTTTAAAATTATAAAAATGGAATATAAAAGAATAGAAGATAAGATAGTTTTCAGATTAGAAATGGGGGATTTATTAATGGAATCTGCTAAAAGAATTGCGGCTGCTGAGAATATAAAACTGGCATCTATAAATGGAATTGGAGCTTGTAGTAAGATTGAGATGGGATACATTGATTTAAGCATAAAAGAATATGTATTTAAAACTTTTGAAGGAAATATGGAGATCCTGCACGCAACAGGAAATATTACTTTAAAAGATGGAGAGCCATTCCCTCATATTCACATTAGTGTTGCGGATGACAGTTGTAAGGCATTTGGTGGCCATTTAAATGAGGCTACTATTTCTGCAACTTTTGAAGGGGTTATGCAAATAATTGATCATGAAATTCACAGAGAATTTAATGAAGATCTAGGCTTAGCACTCATGAATGTTTGTGGCATTAAGTAATGAGTAATAAAGAGCGCATATTATTCTTGCGAAATGAGTTAGCCGAGCACAACCATTCGTATTATGTGCTGGACACTCCTTTAATTTCTGATTTTGAGTTTGATAAATTATTGGCTGAATTACAACAATTAGAAGATGTAAGTGCTGATTTATTTGATTCTAATTCTCCAACACAAAGGGTAGGAGGTGCTGTATTAGATGGTTTTACAGCCATCAAACATAATTACAGAATGCTTTCCTTGGGAAATACCTATTCTGATGAGGATTTGCACGATTTTGATGCCAGATTACGCAAACTAAGCGATCAGGATTTTGAATATGTGTGCGAGCTAAAATATGATGGAGTTTCCATTAGTTTGACTTATGAAAATGGGCAATTGACACAAGCGTTAACAAGAGGTGATGGTACACAAGGAGATGATGTAACTGCAAATGTGAGAACTATCAAAAGCATCCCTTTAAAACTAAAAGGTGATTATCCTGATAACTTTGTAATTAGAGGTGAAGTTTTTCTACCTATTATTGGCTTGGTGCAGATGAATAAACAAAGAGAAAAAGAGGGATTGGAACAATATGCAAACCCGAGAAACACTGCTTCAGGAAGTTTAAAGTTACTAGATGCAAAGGAGGTTGCTAAACGTCCATTGGATTGCTATTTATATTATTTGTTAGGAGAGAGTTTGCCTAGCACTAATCATTATAATAATTTGCAAAAAGCAAAAGATTGGGGTTTCAAAATTTCTATAGAAATTGAAAAACACAAAACCATAAGTGATGTTTTAAATTTTATCAATAAATGGGATAAAAAGCGACAGGATTTACCCTATGAAATTGATGGAATAGTGATAAAAGTAAATGATATTGATTTACAACAAGAAATGGGTTTTACAGCTAAATCACCTAGGTGGGCAATATCTTATAAGTTTAAAGCAGAACAAGTGTCTACTATTTTACAAGAAATTACCTATCAGGTGGGGCGCACAGGGGCAATTACTCCTATTGCTAATTTATATCCAGTGCAATTGGCAGGAACAACAGTGAGAAGAGCATCCTTACACAATGCCGATCAAATTGCAAAATTAGATATTAGGGAGGGGGATAAGGTATTTGTGGAAAAAGGTGGGGAGGTTATCCCAAAAGTAGTGGCAGTGGAACTCAAAGATAGGAATGTGTTTTCTCAGCATACAGCTTATATACAGCATTGTCCTTCTTGTGCTACTGAATTAGTGCGTAGGGATGGAGATGCTAAGCATTATTGCCCTAATCCTGAAACTTGTCCGGCACAGATAGCAGGAAAATTTGGGCATTTTATTAGCCGAAAAGCTATGAATATTGATGGCTTGGGAAGGGAGACTATTGAGCTTTTAATTGCTGAAGGATTAATCTCAGAAATTTCAGATTTATATCACCTGAAAAAAGAGGAACTATTGCCTTTGGAAAGAATGGCAGAAAAATCTGCTAAGAATCTTTTGCTTGGCTTGGAAGAATCTAAAAAAATACCTTTTGAACGCGTCTTATATGCTTTAGGTATTCGGCATGTTGGCGAAACGGTGGCTAGAACTTTAGCCAAGCATTTCAAAACAATTGAAGAAATTATATCTGCAGATATTGTAATGTTAATTGCGGTGGATGAAATTGGAGAGAAAATTGCAGAAAGTGTTGTTTTATATTTTTCGCAGCAGCAGAATAGGGATCTAATCTTTAATCTAGAAACAGCAGGATTACAGTTTTCATCTAGTATTGAGGATGCTTCAGTGTCAGAAATTTTGAAAGGAATGAAAATAGTTGTTTCAGGAGTGTTTTCTCAGTTCAGCAGAGTGGAGTTTAAAAAAATGATTGAAGAACATGGTGGTAAAAATGTAAGTTCAATATCAAAAAATATTACCTTTGTATTGTCTGGCGACAATATGGGTCCAAGCAAACACCAAAAGGCAATAGATTTAGGTATTCCATTTGTAGATGAAGAAGAATTTTTAGCAAAAATTAGTTAATGCAATTTTTAGAAGACTTTAAGCATAAAATTGGGCAGTGGGTTTTTCAAAGAGATTTGAGAACAAACAAACGCTTAAAAGAAGTAAGTAATTTGGATGCTGCAAAATCCGTAGGAATTTTATATAATGCCACTTCAGAACAGCAAATACAACAAATCAAACCTTTTGTTGATTATTTCTTTGAATTAAAAAAGGACGTTAAAGCATTGGGTTATGTTAATGCCAAGCAACTTTCCTATTGTCATACCCCAAAATTACAATATGATTTTTTTTACCAGAAAGATTTGAATTGGTATTACAAACCTCAAAATTATATAATTGATAATTTTGTAAAAAAAGAATATGACATCTTGATTAATTTATGTGATAGTAGCTGTATTCCTATCAAGTATTTAGCAGCAAGTTCTATTGCTCATTTCAAAATTGGACAACATGAAGAAGGGTATGAAATTTATGATTTACTGATTGCCTTAACAGAAGATAAAAGCATGCAAAAACTTATGATCGAAATAAAACATTATATCAACTTAATAAATAAGTAAAATGGAGGAAATTAAAGGAACAGGAGTAGCTCTTATCACGCCTTTTAATGCAGATTTAAGTGTTGATTATTCAGGTTTAGAAAAATTATTAAATTATCAAATTGAAGGGGGTATTGATTATTTAGTATTGATGGGTACTACTGGTGAAAGTGCTGTGCTTACCAAAATAGAAAAGGAAGAAATAATTACTTTCTGTAAAAAAATAAATGCGAGGAGATTGCCGATAGTATTAGGGATAGGAGGAAATAATACTTTAGCATTGATTGATGAAATAAAAACAACTGACTTTACAGGTGTTGATGCGGTGTTGTCGGTTTCTCCCTGTTACAATAAACCAACACAAGAAGGGATTTATCAGCACTATAAGTTGATTGCTGCAGCCTGCCCTCTACAGATTATCCTTTATAATGTTCCTGGACGTACTGCTAGTAATATATCTGCCGGAACTACTTTGCGCTTGGCAAATGATTTTGAAAATATTATTGCAATAAAAGAAGCTTCAGGAGATATGGATCAAATCATGCAAATCATAAAAAATAAACCATCTGATTTTTTAGTACTTTCAGGAGATGATGGTTTAGCCTTACCTATGATTTATATGGGAGCTGAGGGCGTAATTTCAGTTATTGGTCAATCGAACCCAAAAGAGTATAGTACTATGGTTGCTGAAGCAAGAAAGGGAAATATTGCTAATGCTAATGCTTTGCATTATAGTATTTATGATTATTACGGACCGCTTTATACAGAAGGAAATCCTGCAGGAGTAAAGGCTTGTTTGGAATTGTTAGGTATTTGCAAAGCAGTTGTTCGTCCGCCACTAGTTGAGGCAAGTTCCTCAATAAAAAATCAATTAAAAGTATTATTAAAATCATGAAACTACTAATATTAATTTTTCTGCCATTTATAGGTTTTGGGCACTGTATCTCAGGTGATTGTCAAAATGGTTATGGAACTTATACTTCTCAAGAAGGCACATACAAAGTTGATTGGAAGTATGGGGATCAACATGGAGAAGGAACTTTTATTGAAAAATCAGGTGGCAAATACGTAGGAGAGTGTAAGAATAGCAAAGAACACGGACTAGGAACTCATACTTTTTCTGCTAGCAATGCAAAAACATCAATTTATGATATAGCAATAAATGATATTAGTGGTAAGTCTATTGATCTAGGAGCTTTTAGGGGTAAATATATCTTATTTGTCAATGTGGCTTCAGAATGCGGTTTTACGCCACAATATGCTGGATTAGAAGAGTTGCATCAGCAGTATAAAAATGATTTAATTGTGATTGGCTTACCATGTAATCAGTTTGGAGAGCAAGAGCCAGAAGCAGAAGAAGAGATTCAGCAGTTTTGCACTAAAAACTTTGGGGTTAGCTTTTTAATGACCGAAAAAATTGAGGTGAAAGGAGATGGACAGCATCCGTTGTACACTTGGCTATGCTCAAAAGAGAAAAACGGAAAATTAAATTCTACTGTAAAATGGAATTTTCAAAAATATTTGACGGATGAGAAAGGGGAGTTTGTAGATTATTTCTACTCAACTACAAAACCAATGAGCATAAAAATCACTTCAATCCTTAAGCAATAAATTTGAATTGGCACAGTTTACTAGATATGAAAATAATTTAGGAATATCCAAATATAGGCATTATCTTTGCCGCCCATTAAAATTATGATAAAAAAAATAACAATTATAATCTTTCTCTCCTCTGTACTCTGTTCTTGTGGAGAATATCAAAAAGTTCTCAAGAGTGATGACTATAACTATAAGTACATAAAAGCGGTTGCTTATTATGAGGCTGAAGATTTTAATAGAGCCATGCCTTTGTTTAATGAGTTATCTTCAGTGCTTAGGGGGACTACAAAAATGGAAGAGGTAAGTTATTATTTCGCATATTGTCATTATTCCAATGGAGATAATTTAATGGCAGCACATTTGTTTAAAAACTATGCTAATAATTATCCGAATAATAAACATGCTCAGGAATGTAGTTATATGGTTGCCTATTGCTATTATTTAGAGTCGCCTAACTACTCACTTGATGCTACTAATAATTATAAAGCAATTAAAGAATTACAAGCTTTTATTAATAACTATCCTTCTTCGGAGAGAGTAGAGCAATGCAATACTTTGATGGATGAGCTTAGGGATAAACTTTCTAAGAAATCTTTTGAAAACGCAAAACAATATTATACTACTGAAAATTATAAATCTTCAATTATAGCACTTGATAATGTCTTGATTGATTTTCCGTCATTTGAGAATAGAGAAGAAATACATTATTTAATTGTTCAATCATCTTATTTATTAGCGATTAATAGTATCAGCACAAAGATGGAAAAACGCTTAAAAGCAACATTATATGCTTATGAACAATTTAAGGATAATTACAATGAAAGTAAATATTTAAAAGAATTAGAAAACACCTATAATAAAACAAACCAATCATTAGAAGAATTAAAATTAAAAAAAGATGAAATTTAAAAATACCGGTGCACAAAAGTCAACAGTAACTAGGGATGTGAATGATTTTCTAGAAAAAACAGATAACATTTTTAAAGCGGTTTCTATAATGGCTAAAAGATCTTCTCAAATTAATGAAAAAATGAAAGATGAGTTGATGGAAAAATTAGAAGAATTTGCTTTAAGTCAGGATCAATTGGATGAAGTCTTTGAGAATCAAGAGCAAATTGCAGTTTCAAAATTTTATGAAAGTTTACCAAAACCTTGGGCTATTGCAATGAAAGAATTGTTGAATGATGAAATCTATATTCGTGAACCAGATGCTGATCAGGAAGACGATATAGATGAATCAAAACAAGATGCTTAAAGGAAGAAAAGTATTACTAGGTATAACTGCTAGCATTGCTGCTTATAAATCAGCTGAACTAGTGCGTTTATTGAAAAAATCAGGAGCTTCAGTTATAGTTATTCAAACTGAAGCTTCTTTACAATTTATTGCTCCATTAACACTTGCAACCTTATCAGAAAATCAAGTGTTGACTAAAATGATAAATTCAGAAAGTGGTGAGTGGACTAATCATGTTTCGTTAGGCTTATGGGCTGATTTAATGGTTATAGCACCATTAACAGCAAATACTTTATCAAAAATGGTTCACGGGGAGTGTGATAATTTATTATTAGCAACTTATCTTTCAGCTAAATGTCCAGTTTATTTTGCTCCTGCAATGGATTTAGATATGTATAGGCATCCTTCAACAAAAGCGAATATTAGTAAATTGGAGGAATATGAAAATATTTTAATTCCTTCAGGATTTGGTGAGTTAGCAAGCGGATTAGTTGGAGAAGGAAGAATGGCTGAGCCTAAAGAAATCATTGATCATATCTCATCTAATTTAAGTAAAGAATTGCCACTTTACAATAAAAGGGTTTTGATTACAGCTGGACCAACTTATGAAGCAATTGATCCTGTACGTTTTATTGGTAATAGGTCTTCAGGTAAAATGGGCATTGCATTAGCTATTGAGGCTGCAAATTGTGGTGCTAAAGTTGATTTAGTTTTAGGACCTACAGCATTTAATTGTATGCATACAAATATTAAAGTGCATAAGGTGCAGTCTGCTAGAGATATGTTTACACAGGTAGATGGCTTATTCTCTGAGTCTGATATCTCTATTTTTGCTGCTGCTGTTGCTGATTATGCACCAAAAAGTAAAGAGCTCCAGAAAATAAAGAAGAGTAGTAATTCAATATCACTTGATCTTAAGAAAACAAAAGATATCTTATCCTTAATGAGTTCAAGAAAAAGGGCGTCTCAATTTGTTGTTGGTTTTTCCTTAGAAACCGAGAATGAAATTGAAAATGCAAAGTTAAAATTAATTAGCAAGAAATTAGATATGATAGTAATGAACTCACTTAACAATAAAGGTGCTGGCTTTGAGTTTGATACTAATAAAATTACTATTATTGACAAAACGAATGCTATCACTGATTTTAAGTTAAAAGATAAAAAAGAGGTAGCTAAAGATATAATTAAGATGATACTTAGCCAACGTAATGCGTAAAATTTCTTTTTTTCTTTTAGTTTGTTTGATAACTTCTTTAGTTAATGCTCAAGAATTACTTTGTACCGTAAGGGTTAATTCTTCGCAAGTTCAAACTAGCGATAGAAAGGTGTTTCAAACAATGCAGACATCTATTCATGAATTTGTAAATAACACAATATGGACAAGTGCTAATATTGAGAATGAGGAGAAAATAGAGTGCTCTATCTCAATTAATATTAGTAAAAAGATATCAAATGATGAGTTTGAGGGTTCTATTCAGATTCAGAGCACACGCCCTATTTATGGAACTTCTTATAAATCAACATTATTTAATTTTAGGGATAATAATTTTAGATTTAAGTATTTAGAATACCAGTCATTAGAATTTTCAGAAACTACTCATATGTCTAATCTTACCTCTGTTTTAGCATTTTATATTAATATTATTCTAGGGCTTGATTTTTCCACTTTCTCTGAGGAAGGAGGTAATGAATATTTTAATATGGCACAAAGAATTGTAAATAATGCACAGAATGCCAATCAAATAGGCTGGAAAGCATTTGAAAGTGACAAAAATAGGTATTGGCTAGCTCACGATTTATTAGACTCAAGGTATGTAGATTATCATATGTGTATGTATAGATATCATAGAACAGGACTAGATATTCTGGCAGAGGAACCTGAAGATGCTAGATACGAGATTACTGAGGCATTGGAGAATTTAAAAAGCATCTATAGAGAGAATGCTTCTGCATTTATACTTAAATTATTTTTTGATGCAAAATCAGATGAGATTGTAAAAATTTACTCTGAAGCATTTCCTAATGAGCAAGCTCGTATTATTAAAACTTTAGTTGAGATTGACCCTGCTCATTCCTCAAAATATCAAGCTATTACAAAACCAGAAGAAGGGGGTAGATGATCAAAAGTCTGCTCATATGTAATTATGCTTTATTAAAAAATGTTAGCATAAACTTTACAAATGGATTTACAGTAGTTTCTGGAGAAACCGGTGCAGGAAAATCAATTATGTTAGATGCTCTATCCTTATTGTTGGGAAAAAGAGTAGAACGATTTTCTGAAAATGAAAATATTCCAAAAAGTATTATTGAAGGAGTATTTACAATTGACAATTCTAAAAAACAATTTTTTACGGATAATGATTTAGATTTTGAAACAGAAACAGTAGTTAGAAGAGAAATAAATCAGAAAGGAAAAAGCAGGGCATTTATTAATGATACCCCAGTGCTACTTCAAGTGCTAACTGCTTTTGGAAAGCAAATACTTGAGATTTATGCTCAGCATCAATCAGTGTTATTTAAAGATAAGGATGCTCAATTTAAGTTAATTGATCAATTGGCTAAATCAAAAAAAGAGCTAGCTAATTATCAGCAGGAATTAAAGTTTTATTCCACTTTAAAAATGGAATTAAGTGTAATTAAAAAATCAGGGAGCTTATCAGCAAGTGAATTAGAATTCCTGCAATTTCAGTATGATGAATTGGATGGCGCTAACTTAACATTAAATGAAATAGTAGAATTAGAGCAGCAAATAACATTATTAGACAATGTAGATGGTATTGCATTAGCAATTGCGGAAAGCAAACATCATTTTAATAATGAACAAGGAGTTTTATCATCTTTATCCTTAGTACAAAGAAGGTTGTTAGAGTTTGATTCTTTTAATGATTTGTCTGAACGGGTGGGAGTTTTGATTATTGAATCGAATGACATTACTGCCGAATTATCTGATATAAATAATAAATTAGAAGCTGATCCTGAGCAATTATTAAAATTGAATAACAGATTAGATTTGTTAAATAGTTTATTCCAGAAACACAGAAAACAATTTATCGAGGAATTAATTGATTGTAAAAATGAAATTGAAGGTAAAATTAATATCTCAGGATCATTCGAGTTGCAATTAGCTGCAAAGCAAAAAGAGATTACTGAGCAATTTGATGTGTTAAAAATAACATCAACAATACTAAATGAAAAACGAGTAAAAGTATTGCTGAAGCTAAAGTCCCAAATTCAGCAGCATTTACAGAATTTAGGTATGCCTTATGCTCAATTTAAAGTTGTGTTAACTAGTACAGATACTTATCATCAGTTTGGAAATACAGAAATTTCATTTTTGTTTTCAGCTAACAAAGGAAGTGCTTTACAAGAAGTTGATAAAGTGGCTTCTGGTGGTGAGCTTTCTCGCCTAATGTTAGCAATAAAGTACATTGCAGCACAGTCATCAAAGATAGATACGCTAGTTTTTGATGAAATAGATACTGGAGTAAGTGGTGAAATTGCGAGTTTGATGGGGGATATGATGCTTGAAATTAGCAAAAAAAATCAGCTCATTGCTATATCGCATTTACCTCAAATAGCATCAAAAGCAAATACGCATTTAAAGGTAGTAAAAACTGTCAATGATCTAAATACAACCTCTGATGTTGTAGCGCTAAATAAGCAGGAGAGAATAAAAGAAATAGCAAAACTATTAAGTGGTAAAAAATTAACTAAGGCAGCATTTGATAATGCTGTTGAGTTATTAAGTCAATAATTTTATATTTGCAACTTAAATAAAATAAAATGGCAAACAATATTTTAAAAGGAAAAAGAGGTGTTATTTTTGGAGCTTTAGATAATAAATCTATTGCTTGGAAAGTAGCAGAACATGCGCATGCAGAAGGTGCAAAATTTGTACTTACAAATGCGCCAATTGCTTTACGCATGGGTACGATTAATGAATTAGCTGAAAAAACGGGTTCAAAAGTTATTCCTGCTGATGCAACCTCAATGGAAGATTTGAAAGCGCTTTATAAGGAGGCTATGGATGAGTTAGGAGGGAAGATTGATTTTGTATTGCATTCTATTGGTATGTCGGTTAATGTGCGTAAAGGAAAAGCGTATTATGAACAGAATTATGATTGGACAATGAAAGGTTATGATGTTTCTGCTTTATCTTTTCATAAAACTATGCAGGCTGCATGGGAGTTAGATGCTATTAATGAGTGGGGTTCAGTAGTTGGACTTTCATATATTGCTGCACAAAGAGTATTTCATACTTATAATGACATGGCTGATAATAAAGCTATTTTGGAATCTATTGCTAGAAGTTTTGGTTATCATTATGGTTTAAAAAATAAAGTAAGAGTAAATACTATTTCTCAATCTCCTACTGACACTACTGCTGGTAGTGGTGTTGCTGGGTTTGATGGTTTTTACAGATTTGCTAATGATTTATCTCCTTTAGGTAATGCCACAGCAGATGAATGTGCTGATTATTGTATCTCATTATTTTCAGATTACACACGAAAAGTAACCATGCAAAATTTATTTCATGATGGAGGATTTTCATTTACAGGCATGAGTGAAACTGCTATGGATATGTATCTTAAGGTGATGGAAGATGAAAAGAAGTAAATAACCAATGCTTTATAAAATTACCTATTATATCTTTAAACTGTTTCCAAGATTAAAGAAATGGTTTTGGAAAAAGTGGTATACTATTTTTGCTAATAAAGTTTCAGATCCTGATTTGCGATTTATGAATTATGGTTATTATTCTGATGACTTAAATATAGAATTAAGCGCAGAAGATGAAAAAGATAGGTATTCTATTCATTTATATCATTATGTTGCTTCTCAAATTAATTTAACAGGATTAAAAGTTTTAGAAGTTGGTTCTGGTAGAGGAGGTGGATGTTCGTATGTTACTAGATATTTGAAGCCATCTGAAATGCATGGAATTGATATTTCCCCTTCAGCTGTAGATATATGTAATAAAATTTACAATATTGAAAATCTTAATTTTATGCAAGGGGATTCCGAAAATTTACCTTTTGAAGATAATAGTTTTGATGCAGTTATTAATGTAGAGTCTTCTCATTGTTATGCTTCAATGGATAAATTTATGAGAGAAGTTTCTAGAGTTTTAAAGCCTAAGGCTTATTTTCTTTTTTGTGATTTAAGAAGAGATATATATGTTCAAGAGATGTTAGATTCAATAGATTCAAATGGGTTTAACTTAATTTCAAAAACTGACATTTCTACTAATATTATTGATGCAACTATTCGTATGTCAGAAGATAGAAGAGAAGCAATTAATAAGTTAAAATCTGGCTGGTTTAGAAATGTATTAGAATCCTTTGCGGGCGTAAAAGGAAGTAAGGTTCACCAATCCTTTGAAGATGGATTTCTGCAATACATTAGTGCTTATTGTCAGAATGTAAAATAAAATAATAAAAGTAAGAGTTAACCTTCCTTTTATTTATTTTTGACTTCATGAATAAGATAATCTGTTTATGGTCTTGCCCAAGGAATATATCTACTGCTTTAATGTATTCTTTCGCTCAAAGAGAGGATACTCAAGTTTTTGATGAGCCTCTATATGCTCATTATCTTAAAATAAGTGGAGCTAACCACCCTTCAGGTGAAGAAGTATTACAATCTTTAGAAAATGATGGGAACAAAGTAGTTCAAAAAGTAATTCTTCAAAAAAGAAAAAAAGTATTATTTCATAAATTAATGACTCATTTTTTGATTAATATTGACACGACTTTTCTTTCAAAAGTATCCAATATTATTCTTATTAGAAATCCTAAAGAAATCATTGCGTCTTATTCTAAAGTAATTCCAAATCCTAAGCTAGAGGATATTGGCCTAAAAAAACAGTATGAGTTGTATTTATCACTAGAAAAGAAAGGTAATGTGCCAATTGTTTTGGATTCAAAATACTTGCTTCAAAATCCTGAATTAATACTCAATAAGTTATGTGCTATTTTAGAAATATCATTTGATAAAAAGATGTTGAAATGGAAAAAAGGATCGAGAAAAGAAGATGGAATTTGGGCAAATCATTGGTATACAAATGTGCATAATTCTACTGGATTCTTACCGTATACCGAAAAAGAGATAAGGCTTTCAGGAAGTAATGTAACGGTAGAAAAAAAATGCAAACCCTATTATGAATTTTTAAGAGCTAAATCAATACAATTATGATACAAGAATTTGATAACAAAAATAAAGACATTAAAATTTGGATAAATGGAGAGCTACTACATAGGGATAAAGCAAAAGTTTCAGTATTTGATAGTGTAGTTCAAGGAGGTGATGCGGTATGGGAAGGCATAAGAGTATATGATAGAAGAATCTTTTGTTTTGATAAGCATTTGAATAGATTGATGGAGTCAGCAAAAAGCATGGATTTTCAAGATATCCCTACTTTGAACTACATAAAAAATGCTGTTTTTTCTACTTTGAAAGCAAATGACATGAAAGATGAAACCCATATTCGCTTAACATTAACAAGAGGAGAGAAGATTACTTCAGGAATGAATCCTAAATTAAATCGGTTTGGATGCACTTTAATTGTTTTGGCTGAATGGAAGCCTTCAATTTACTCTGGAAAAAAGTTAAAATTAGTAACTGCTAATATTCGTAGAAATTCACCCCTTTGTCTGGACTCAAAAATTCATCATAATAATTTAATGAATAATATCTTAGCTAAAATCGAAGCTAATCATGCCGGAGTAGATGACGCAATAATGCTTGATTTGAATGGTTTTGTTGCAGAAACAAATGCTACAAATATCTTTATGATTAAAGGTGGGGCGGTATTCACTCCTTTTCCAAAAGCTTGTTTGCCAGGTATTACTAGGGGCTTAATCATTGAGATTTGCAAGAACAATAATATTCAAATTTTAGAACAAGACATTTCACTTACTGAGCTATATAATGCTGATGAGGTATTTACAACAGGAACTATGGGGGAATTAGCTCGTGTAATAGAGGTTGATAAAAGAAAAATAGAAAATAAGGGAGGGGTGTTAATGCAACTCCAGTCCTTATTTAGAAAATTAACTAAAATTGAAGGGGAGAAGCTAGCCTTCTAGCTTATTTTTTAGATTTCACTTTAGATTTAACTTTAGATTTAACTTTAGATTTCACTTTAGGCTTCACTTTAGGCTTAATAATTTTCATTTCTAGAGCAGATTTATCTTTTCTCAGACTCACTTTTATAGCATCCCCTTCTTTTATTTGAGCATTAATGATTTCTTCAGATAAAGGGTCTTCAAAGTATTTTTGAATGGCACGCTTTAATGGTCTTGCGCCAAATTTGGCGTCAAAGCCTTTTTCTGCAATAAAATCTTTAGCTTCTTCTGATATTGTAACGCTATAACCCAAAGTGCCTATTCGTTTTAATAGATTTTTCATTTCAATATCAATGATCTTATTTATATCTTCTTTGTCTAGGCTATTAAAGACAATAACATCATCAATTCTGTTCAAAAACTCAGGAGAAAATGCTTTCTTTAGGGCCTTTTCAATTACTCCTTTTGAGTGATTATCAACATTGTCTTTTTTTGCAGCTGTGTTAAAACCAATCCCTTGTCCAAAATCTTTTAACTGCCTTGCACCTATATTAGAAGTCATAATAATGATTGTGTTTTTAAAGCTTATTTTTCTTCCTAAACTATCAGTCATTTGTCCGTCATCTAATACTTGTAATAAGATGTTAAATATATCAGGATGTGCCTTTTCAATTTCATCTAATAGGATGACAGAGTAGGGCTTTCTTCTTACCTTTTCTGTTAATTGCCCTCCTTCTTCATAGCCAACATACCCCGGAGGAGCTCCAACTAAGCGGCTTACTGCAAATTTTTCCATATATTCACTCATATCTAAACGAATAAGAGCATCTTGTGAATCAAACATTTCTTCTGATAAGATTTTTGTAAGCTGGGTTTTTCCTACTCCAGTTGGTCCTAAGAAGATAAATGAGCCAATCGGTTTGTTTGGATCTTTTAATCCAACCCTATTCCTTCTGATTGCCTTTACTATTTTCTCAACTGCTTCATTTTGTCCAATAATTTTAGCTTTTATACTGTCAGTCATTGATACAAGTTTTTTTCTTTCTTGTGAAGCAACTTTGTTTACTGGTATTCCTGTCATAAGAGAAACAACATCAGCAACATTTTCTTCTGATACTACTTCTTTATGGTTTTTTAATTCTTTCTCCCAAATATCTTTAGCATGTTCTAGTTGAGTAGTATGCTTCTTTTCCCTATCTCTTAGTCCAGCTGCAATTTCAAATTTTTGTTTTTTAATTGCATCTTTTTTTTTGATCGTTATTTCTTCCAGATTTCTTTCTAAGTCAGTAATATTCTTAGGCACTTTAATGTTAGTGATATGTACTCTTGAGCCAGCTTCATCTAAAGCATCAATTGCTTTATCTGGCAAAAAACGATCATTCATATATCTATCAGTAAGGATAACACATGATTTTACAGCATCTTCAGTGTATATAACATTATGATGTTCCTCATACTTAACTTTAATATTGCTTAATATTTCAATAGTTTCTTCAATCGAAGTTGGTTCAATCATAACTTTTTGAAATCTTCTTTCAAGCGCCCCATCTTTTTCAATATGCTGACGATACTCATCTAAAGTTGTTGCTCCTATACATTGTAGTTCGCCACTTGCAAGAGCAGGTTTAAACATGTTAGAAGCGTCTAACGATCCTGAAGCGCCACCAGCGCCAACTAAAGTGTGTATCTCGTCAATAAATATAATAATATCCGGGTTTTTTTCTAACTCATTGATTATACCTTTCATTCTTTCTTCAAATTGCCCTCTGTATTTTGTGCCGGCAACTAAGGCTGCCAAATCAAGCATTACTATTCGTTTATTGAATAGAATTCTGGATACTTTTCTTTGAACTATCCTTAAAGCCAAGCCTTCGGCAATAGCGGATTTACCAACCCCAGGTTCTCCTACTAAAATAGGGTTATTCTTTTTTCTTCTGCTTAATATTTGTGATACTCGTTCAATTTCTTTATGTCTTCCAACAATAGGATCTAATCTTCCTTCAGATGCATATTTTGTTAAATCTCTTCCAAAATTATCTAAAACAGGAGTAGTGCTTTTTAAGTTTGACTTTGGTTTCTCTGGAATTGATGGGCCAAAAATTTCATCGTCATTTTCTTCATCAAATTCTTCATCATGTTTAGATA
>CAJQRK010000038.1 GCA_905612305.1 uncultured Flavobacteriales bacterium
AGTACAACCAGCTACATACACACATGTTCCATCATCAGAATTTGCACCAGCATAGTAGTTAAGTGCAGTAGCATCAGTACAGCCGTATGTTATAAAAATACAGCTACCATCATCTATAGTCGCTGCTGAATTATAGTTCATTGCGGTTGAATCTGTACAGCCAGGCGTGCCATAAAAACAACTTCCATCATCACAAGTAGCTGAGGCATCATAGTTAGCTGCTAAAGGATCAGTACAGCCATCAGGTACAATGCAAGAGCTATCATCACAAGTAGCTAATACATCATAGTTACATGCTGTAGGGCCTGTACATCCATAAACTGCATCACAAGAACCATCATCCCAGTTAGCTGTTGCATCATAGTTGCATGCTATTGGATCCATACACCCTAGAGTTACAGATGAAGAATCAAGATAAATAGAGAAACATCCGGTATTACTAGAAATATTATCTGTCATTGTTCCTGTAATCACTCCATTTGCATATATTCCAGTATATACCGTTACGGAATCTACAAAATAAGAATGCGTATAGTTCACACCACACAACTGCCATAAACCTGAAAAAGAATTAGACCAAGTACTATCACTATTATAGTTTATTTCATAAAAGACAGTGTCAGTCTGACAGCCCCAATCAAAATTAAAAAACCAATCTCCAATTGTTAAATCAACTACAGGAGGCAAACAACAACTACCGTCATCTAAAGTAGCCAACGAATCATAATTTATAGCAAAAGGATCTGTACATCCTAAATTAATATTACCAATTGTGATTGTATCAGATATAGAGCAACCGTAAGCATCTTCTACTGTAACAGAATAGACTCCTAAACAAAGATTCTCGGCCCAAGGCAATGATGGGCTACAACAATATGTACCCAAGATAGTATTCCAAGTATAAGATAATACACCCCCATTAATTGAAGATGTAGATATCGCAGCAAATACCTGACATGAATCAATATTAGTTGAATTTATAAACCAAGAAGGTATTGAAAAACTGCAATTGTAACAACTTGCATTATCAGTATTTGCTAATGTATCGTAATTATATGCTAAGCTATCCGTACATCCAAAGACTGTAGCCAAACAGCTACCATCATCAGTATTTGCAAATAGGTTATAATTAAAAGAGAATGGATCTGTACATCCATAAATAAATGGTACACATAATGAATTATTACATGTGGCAGATGCATCATAATTCCAAGCACTTGAATCCATACATCCCCAATTACAAAACCAACAACTATTATCATCTATATTAGCTAATGGGTTATAGTTTGCTGCCCACTGATCCGTACATCCATAGACTATAGCGCTACAAGAACCATCATCAACATTTGCTAATGGGTCATAGTTAAATGCAGTTGGGTCAGTACAACCAAGAATTGGTAAAACACAAGAGCTATCATCAGTATTTACATAAGGATTATAATTCAAAGCTAATGTATCCATACATCCATAAACTATAGGAACACAAGAACCATCATCAAGATTTGCAGTTGAGTCGTAATTGAAAGCTAAAAAATCCGTACATCCATCAACTATAGGATCACAAGAACCATCATCAAATAATGCAAGTGGCCAATAATTAAACATGCTAGAGTCTGTACAGCCGATGAAAGCACTTAACAAAATAGTAGTATCTGCACCACAGCCATTGTCAGAAATAATTGTAACAGAAAAAGTATCATTGCACAAACCATCTATAAACTGGGCATTGTCGTTTATTCCTCCAATTACACCATTACTCCAAGACCATTCAACAAGCCCTTGACCTGTAACGATAGTATAAATCCAACCATTACAGGAATCTGGAGAAGTTGGCAAGTAAACCTGATAATTCACATTTAACGGACAATCATAACATAAGCTATCATCATAATTTGCTATAGGATTGTAATTCCACATAGTAGAATCAGTACACCCAAAAATCACTCCTGGTTCATTAATCTCAATAGTATCATTTATTGTACAACCATTAGCATCAGAAATAGTTACATAATATATCCCTGAAAGCAAAGAATCAATATCTTCATTATTATTGGAAAATCCATTTGGCCCTGTCCAATTGACTTGAAAAGGCGAGATTCCTCCAGTAATTGAAGTACTAATTGCAGCGCTACTATCATAAGGCATAAAATTATTTTGAACTGAAAAGGTTATTACCATCTCACTTGGTTGCGTTAAAATCACGCTATCTTGAACTAAACAGCCATTTGCGTCAACAACTTCAATGTAATATTCTCCAGAACCTAATGAACATAATCCAGATGGACTACCGCTCCAAGAGCAATAAGTGTAGGAAGAGTCCAAGGGGAAAGGACCACTAATATTATATGTATATGGCATAACTCCACCCACAACACTATCAAATTGTATATCTCCATCAGTTCCACCTAAACAACTAATGTTTGTAGAAGAAATAGATACTATTCTTAAAGAATCAGGTACATTAAAAGTTACTGTATCTCTAAAGATACAACCTGAACCATCCTTAACTGCAAGATAATAGTCATCAGGACATAAACCCATAGAAGACCAAATTTGACTATAAGTAATCCCTCCATCAAATGAATACGTAATAGGGGATCCTGCACCTCCACTAACATTATTTATTGAAATTGCACCATCACAATCCCAATTACAACTCACACCATAACCATTAATATCTTGCACAGCAGCATTAAAAGTTAATATATTGGGCTGATTTAAATATACTGAATCAACAAAAGTTGATGAGTTATTATCTTTTACTGTGATAAAATATAACGAATCACCACATAGGTTGTAAAATTGATGGCTTGACTGAAAAGGGCCATTATTTAAACTAAATGTAAAAGGAAAACTACCACCTATCACATTAAACTTAAGAGCACCATTACAGTATCCATAACAGCTCACAGAGCTATCGATACTAATATTACCAGAAACTGGACCTGGTTGAGTTAGTGTTATCACTTCTAAAGTTGTACAATTATTTGCATCTTTGTAATTAATTGTATAATTACCAACTCCTAGATTTGAAAAAACTGGATTAGATTGAAATGCACCATTATTTATACTATATTGATATGGAGCAGTACCACCACTAACAGATGCGGTAATTTGTCCATTAGAATTCCCATTACCAATAATACCTTGAGAAACTACTCCGCTTGCAAATAATGAAGTAGGTTCTGTAACTGTAACACTTCCAGGTAGCAGACATCCATTATTATCAGTCACTGAATATGAATAGGTTCCAGCAGCAAGAGCAGAAGAGTCATTTCCATTCCAGTTTTCAGAATAAGGAGATGTTCCTCCATTTATTGTAAGTGTTGCCGTTCCGTCATTCCCCCCATTACAACTAACATTTGTGATAATAGCAGTATTAATTAATTGAGATGGTTGGCTAATCGTATAATCCACATGTCCAAAAATTGATGGATCAGTAGGATTTAGTAACTCCCATTGAGAAGGAGAGTTTGGTCCTGGGGGAAATGCCGTGTAAAATGCAACAGAATCTACCATGAACATTCTATAGCTAGCGGCAATCAAACCCGGGAAAGGCTGAGTTGCACCTGTAGTAAGTCCTGACGAACCATTTGGCACTAACAAAGCAGGAAGAGCAAATCTATAA
>CAJQRK010000039.1 GCA_905612305.1 uncultured Flavobacteriales bacterium
TGTACAACCAGCTACATACACACATGTTCCATCATCAGAATTTGCACCAGCATAGTAGTTAAGTGCAGTAGCATCAGTACAGCCGAAAACAAATGCAATACAAGAAGCAGGATCACTACAAGTAGCTGTAGAGTCATAGTTAAATGCTGTTGCATCCATACAACCATAAACACAATAAATACATGAACCATCATCTATAGTGGCTCCTGGATTATAGTTTATTGCAGTAGGATCTGTACATCCAGGCATGCCATAAAAACAACTTCCATCATCACAAGTAGCTGATGCATCATAGTTAGTTGCTAAAGGATCAGTACATCCATAATCTGTTAAACAAGATCCGTCATCAGTATTTGCTAATGGATCATAATTACATGCTGTTGGATCAGTGCAACCATAAACTGTAGAAGTAATACCTGTACATACAGCTTCAACTTCAATATCATAAAAGAAATAATAATACCCACCAATACTGGCACTAGATCCGGTAACATTAATAAGATTCCCAATATCATAAGGGTAACTTACTCCACCATTATTTCTGTAAAGACCAGAATTAATACTGGATACTCCAAGTTGGTAATCATTACCAACAGGCACATCAAAATCAAAATAAAGTCTTTGCTGACCAGAAACTACAGTAATTGTCGTGTCATCAATAACAGTAGAACTATTATCTCTTAACTCAAAAGTAATCGTATTTGAACTTTGTGCATATACTACTGCTGAAACAATATTAGACCCTACATTAGCATCAAATATTAAATGACGATTACCTAAAAAATAAGAGCCTGTACCAACAGCATTTGAAGGAATCCCACCAAAAGCAATACTAGAGGTTGCTAATGGATCATAATTTGTAGCATTAGAATTCATGCAACCAACAGGAGTAATACAAGTTGCTGAACCAGTACTATGCTCTATAGAATAAGGTGCTCCTCCAGATAGCAAAATAGTACCTGCAACATCAGTCAATGTCCAACTGACTTCTGTTTGCCATGTTCCATAATCACAAACAATATCATAGCAGTCATCTGGCAAACAAAAAGATTCTATTGCTGAAGAGCCATTAGCAATTGTATAAGGACCATAACTAGCCCCTACTGATGTAGATGTAGCAGTCCATGTATTATTATTCCATCCATCTCCATAAACATCATACATATTTAACGAAACCCAAGTTCCACTACAATAAATACAACTGCCATCATCTATTGTTGCATTTGGATCATAATTCACAGCAGCCTGATCTGTACAGCCAGGCAATCCTGAAACTGGAAACAAAGCAGCATCTAGAATGATCATATTACCACTAGAGAGAGCTACATTTAATGTGATGGGGATATATCCTGATGCTGAAAATAAAACTTGAAATACCCCTGAATTGACAGATCCTAAACTATAATCACCTAATAAATTAGTTGTTGTAATGTATGATGTAGCAACTATCTGAATAGTGGCATTACTTATTGAAAAACCAGTATTAGCATTTGTTACGGTGCCTGATAAAAAAGAAGCTTGTTGGAAATTACGCCCATAGATTAACAGTCGACCCTTACCCCCTGCTCCACTATTTATATCTGAAGAAATAATATTCCCTGAAGGCAAATAAGGGTAAGTTCCCCAACAACCATCAAAACCATAACCTGATCCTGAATAGGAATCATAATAAGCAACTTGGATCATATTATCAGGGTATGTAATGTCATGAACAGTAGTTCCGTCTCTATAATAAGATGTAATTAAAAAATTTCCATCAACATGTGTATTATGTGGAATTGAATTAGAACTAGGATTAGATTGTATTCTATCAACTTCCAGTATATTATTCAAATTACTAACATCATATGCTGCTAAATACGCTCCTGAAGTTTCATCTGTTGTAAAGACGTAATTTCCATTATCAGATACCCAAGCATTATGAGTGAAATTATCAGGAGTTGAATGTGATCCAATTGCTGAAGGGTTAGATTTATTACTTACATCAACTGCAAAGACCTTACCTGCCTGAATACATCCCGCCCACATAGTGTCACCTCTGACCATTCCATCATGTATATACTGACTATTCCATGTTCCTAGATAAGAAGGGTTAATTGGATCTGTAGAAACATCTAAAAATATAGCTCCCCCATTACCAATATTAGCACCAAAAATATAAGCTACTCCATTTTCATCAATATAAATATTATGTGCCGAATTAAAACTACCCATATAATGTGTGTAAGTCTGCCCTGTTAAATCACTTAAATCAACAATAAGTAAGCCGCCACCACCTTCAGTAGTTACATAAGCATGATTTCCCCATGTTTTAATGTCTCTCCATGTAGAATTTACATCTGATATAAAGAATTTTTCTACAGGATTTGCTGGATTAGTAACATCCACACAGGAGAAGCCATTAACTAAACCAACAAGAGCATATTCATTTCCACTAGCATCAGCCCAACCCCAGATATCATTTCCTTGAGTTGTAGGATAGTCGTACGTGCCTAATAAATTCATATTCATACTGCTTTGAGAATTTGCTAAAAGTGTCAGGCAAATTAATGAAAGTAATAATAAGTATTTCATAGTTATAATTTTTTTACTGAAGAATTAATTTATTATTAATAATTCTATTATCTGTAGTGATTTCTAAGAAGTAAATTCCTTGTGCGTTATTGGATAAATCAATCTGTTTGGTGTACTCACCAATGAACTGCTCTAAGTTATCTGAGATTAACTCCTCTCCTATTACATTACGTATTCTAACTTTTAAGTCCTGAATTGTTTCACTTGTAAATGTAATATTAAACACATCTCTTGACGGGTTAGGGTAAACATCTAAGTTAGCAATTTTTGTACCACCTTCTAATCTTATTACAGTTGGTTGAGTCCAGTAAACAAGTGACGTAAAGAAATCTGCTTTATACGCACCTCCATTTGGATCACACCATGTTCTAGATTGACATCTATAAGTCTCTCCTGGCACTAAGCCATTTTTATTCTTAGTCCAAGTACCATAGGTAACTCCAAATCCACCAGCTAAGACCCAGTCAGATCCTGTAGGGCTTGAAATACTATCTACTCTTAACTTAATACGCGCAAAACTATAAGCGCCATTACTATTATCCCAAGTAAATGTAGCTTTTGTAGTACTTGGCGTACTAACAGCAAAGTTGCCAATATTAGGACAATCAGCAAGTGTAGTAAATGTTCCATTTGCATGCCAATTTACAATAGAAGCATTACAATACCATATTTTAAAATCATAATCATATGTGGTAGATGAAGAAAGCCCTAAAATTAATTTTGAAATATTAGATGTATTACATCCACTACCTGTGGGAGAACCCATTGTTTTAGTGGACCATGAATTTGCACCTACCTCTCTGTATCTAATCTTAATTTGATCTACATTACAACAAGATGAATTCATATTATCCCAATTAAATGCTGCTCTATCATGTATGATATCCGATACATTTACACCAGTTATTCCTCCACATGAACAATACAGACACGAGCCATCATCTAAATTAGCATTTGGATTATAATTTAATGCTGTAGGATCTGTACAACCAGTAGACCCAACTGATACTACAACTGTATCTGTAGTATAGCATGTCCAATTATTAAATCCAACATAAACAATATAGTTGCCTGCGCTTAAATTAGTAATATCTTCTGTTGTTTGGGATGGATTCGTATTCCAAGAATATGATAATGGAGCAATTCCTCCAGCGACTGTCATGTCAATTGACCCATCATTTGCTCCTACACTGCTTTCATTTGTAATTACATAAGATAAGGATAATGCCAATGGTTCATTAACAACAATTGTGTCTAATAGATTCTGACCTTGCGCATCTGTGACATTTATAATATAATTGCCTGCAGTAATATTTGCTAAATCTTCAGAAGTGGATCCATTACTCCATAAATATGAATATGGAGGTACGCCTCCACTAGCTGTAATGTCAATTGATCCTGTAGAATTTCCAGTACAAAGAATATCTGTTACAGAGTATGTTAATTGTAAAGGAGTTGGCACATCATCAAAGACATCAATGGAATCAACAACAAAACAATTATTTGCATCTAATATATAAGAAACATATGTGCCTGCACTTAAATTATATAATATTGAAGAAGAAGATGTATATCCAATCCAATAATATGTGTATGGAGGAGTTCCTCCAGAAACTGAAACTGAAATAGATCCATTACTCATTCCAGATCCGGTTGTATTAGTCACTGTATATATTGGAGTAATAACAGCAGGTTCAGTTATAGTATAAGCAGCAGTTGCAGTTTGTCCTAATGCATCCGTGACAGAAACAGAATAAGTTCCGGCTAATAAATTCGAGATATCTTGAGAAAATAAACCATTACTCCAAACATAAGTATATGGAGATAATCCTCCGTTTACAGATAAATCAATACTCCCATCTGATAAACCATTACAGCTAATATTTTGAGCAATTGCCGTAAGAACAGGGAGAGAATATGTGCAACTCCCATCATCAACAGTTGCATTGGGATCATAATTGGTTGCATTAGGGTCAGTACATCCATAAAATGTACATGTAGTTAAACAACCAGCTCCATTAATTCCAGGTGTTAAAGCATTACTAACAACAATAGAATGAAAATCTATAAGACTACCTGAAGAAGTAGTATGACAATAACTCATTATTGTACCAACTTGTGCTACAGGATTATTTGCGCAACTACCCTCCACATTTGCACAATTATCAATTGGACCTCCAGGCCAACCACACCAATGTGTATGATGAGACTCAATATTATGACCAATCTCATGACTACAAACCATTAGATTCCAGGTGTAGGATGGATTAGGAAAATTAAAATTTGTTGTATTATTAAGACCCGCACTAAATGCGTATCCCCAAGCATTATTACACAACACATCACGATAAGCAATGCCTCCTGTTCCTGTATTTGATCTTTTAGTCATTAAATGAACCAAGTCTCTAGCAATTGATCCATTATTTGATGTCCAATGATTTCTTAAAGCAGCTAGCATATTACTTGCATCATTTATATAAGAAGCATAAGGATCAGTAGTTTCCCAAATAATTGTAGTAACAATAGAAATGTTAAGATTTACCTCACTAGCATATACCTGACTAACTCCAGCAATAATTGCATGTGCCCAATTTGTTGTAGCTGTATTTGAACTGAATGTATTGCGAGTATGTTGATCTACCTCAACTGCTAATTCCAAACATTTAGGATTTGTAGATGATGATTCTGGATAGTTCTTCTCAATGCTGATCTGTTCAATTTTTTCTTCTACTTCACATGAAAATGTATTGAGAATCAAACAATCATTTATATCAAATAATAAAAACTCATTATCTATTTTATTTATTTCAAATTGTCTATTATTGTATTTGTAACTTATAATAATAGTGTTTTCAAAACATAAGAATGTTCCTATCGAACTACCTTCAAAGAAAATATAATAGGATCTAAAATCAGGAATATATTCAACTGTTTTCTGTCCTTTAGATGTTTTAATTATTACATTATGTTCTGGACTTAATACAGAGAATTTTTTCATATTAACATTCAAAAAACCATCATCAATAAGTGGTAGTCTTAAAGAGAAATCATTTGTGTTTTTAGAAATTATCTGATCTAACAAGACTCTATTTACACCAACAGATTTAGTGTTTTCTTGGCTATTAGTTATAGTATTTTCAGAGAAAGTATAAGTGAAAATATTATTTTGTGCCGAAATCTGATATATGCA
>CAJQRK010000040.1 GCA_905612305.1 uncultured Flavobacteriales bacterium
TTATTAACCGTCATAACACTGCCAATGTTTATCAATTATCCTGTAGTAAAAATCAATAGTAAGATGAAGGTTTTTTTGTCCTTTTACATAAACAATAAAAGAGTAAGACTTTATAATGGTAAAAGAATTAAATCAACTACCAATCCAAACTCCTTCCCCATAAAAGATAGATTTAAGGTTGGCAATCTTTTAGCTGCTGAGGTTTATAAATATATAACCCAAGGTGGCATATTAAAAGAATACAGGTCTAAAACAATAGTTTCTGGAGAACTAACAGATTTAGAGTATTTAAAAGAAGCTTTAGAAAACAAAATAAATGGTGGTTATTCTGCCAAATACGTAACAACATTAAGATATATATATAATGAAATACTAAAAAAGAACAAGTCTAAAAACATTAATCCTAAGACCCCTAAAGAGATTATTGGACACTACCCCACCAACACTAGTAAAAACACCATTAGAAGACATATAAATGCGCTTATAAATGAAGCTAAACACCTTGGAATGGAAACAAATGCTATGCGGGGCATAAAAAGCTTTAAATCTAAAGCTGTTTTACACAAACCATTTGGCAATGTTAAAGCCGTGTTAGAGGACATAAAGAGCTATAATAAAAATTTATATCTATGTTGCTTACTTACTTATGGATGCCTATTAAGACCACACAGAGAAGTTAGAGAGCTTACTTGGGGTGATTTTACAGGGGATTTAAAGTTTATTAAACTTTCAGGAGAAAGAAATAAATCAGGAAAGAATAGGGTTGTTCCTGTACCTGTTTTTGTTAGAGAGGTTTTAAATAAGCACAACCAGTCTATAAATATATTTTCAGAAACAGAAGAACCTTACAATCCAGATTATTTTAAAACTCTTTGGGGTAAGTATAAAAAACAATCTAATGCTTTAGAGGCTGGGCAGACACTTTATTCTTTTAGACATTCTGGAGCTATTGAAATCTTTAACAGAACAGGTTCTTTGGTTAAGCTTCAGCAAACACTGGGGCACTCCTCTATTAATGTAAGTTTGACGTATTTAAGAGGCTTAGAGGTTACTGAACTTATTGAAGAAGATATGCCAAGAATTGATTAAAGATTACTAGATAAGAAGTTAATAAAATTGTTAAGAACCTAATGAATATTACACCTTTAATATCATTAAAAAACACTAACTTTGTTAGGTATAGTAAGAATAGCGTAGAATATCTTATGAAATTCTCTGATTACACTCAGATATTCAAAAGTATTTAAAGTATATTTAGTTTGTAGTTTATGGAAAATACATTTTAAATATCATATACACCTACAGCTTTATTTTACACACAATCTTTTAAAATTCTCATAGAGAATTGTTTTAACCCTCAAACACATATTTAGATAGTATTATAATCTTAATCTTAATTTAGAATGAGTGTAACAAAGTAGGTGACACTGATGTTGTGGGTATATTATATTTAAGGCATAATTTCATATAGAGGCATTATAAAATTAGGGCACTTAAATATATATAATAATCAAAAATATTCTATTTTTAATTTATATTCTTATTAGCATACTACTTAGTAGTATATGTTCACAATTAATTGTGTGGGGTGTACATAATTATTTGTGTGGGGGTATACAATTATTTATGAGAAATAAATAATCCAAAGTATGATTTTGTAACTTGTAAGATATTTGATGTATTTCTTACACAATTATATGTCCCCACCCCATTAGGGAAAACAGTTTTCTTTTTTTTAAATGTTAGTACCTTAACACTGTATAGCCACATTTCTTATCATCTGTGTAATATATAGTAATTAGGCAATAGTTAATAATAATTCATAAGTTTGAGCCTATTAAAAAAAAGTAATATGTCAACTGAAATAAAGACTTGGGAAATAATTGACGGAAAATTAGGAGCAATTAATTCTACTCTTGCTGAAAACGGAAGAAAAGAAACTGAACATTTAGAAGAATGGATTAAAACACAAACTGATATTCTTGGAAATGATATACTAATTATTGGTCAACAAGTTTACACTAAATCAGGCCCTCTTGATTTCTTGGGTATTGACAATAATGGCAACTTGGTTATTGTTGAACTTAAAAGAGATAAACTTGCAAGAGTTGTATTGGCTCAGGCAATTGACTATGCTTCTGATATAGCTACTTGGGATATTGATAAAATTAGTGAAATTTGTATTTCATATACAGGCAATAATTTAGAAGACCACCTTACTGCTAATTTTGAGAATTTAGAAATTGATGATTTAACTATCAATCAATCACAAAGGCTGTTACTTGTTGGTTTTTCAATTGAAGAATCATTAAGTAGAATGATAGAATGGTTATCAAGCAATTTCGACATGGCAATAAATGCGATTGTGCTGAATTATGTAAAAACTTCAAATGGGGCAGAGTTGCTTTCAAGGACAGTAACTATACCAGAAGAAATTGCAAAAGAAAAATCGAATAAGAAAAAATTTAAAATTGCAATGTCTGATGAGCCTGGAGAATACAAAATAGACAAGCTTAAAGAATTGCTTACTGCATATTTCAAAAGAGCAAATTACTCTTCTAATAGAATTAAGAATGTTTTACTTCCCGCTTTATTAGATAATGAGATTTTAACAAGGAAACAATTGAAACAAGAATTTGTAAAAACAGGAGAAGCTCCAGATGAAAGTCAAGCAGGTTATTTTATTGCTCTAATTTCCAGTCAATTAGGGCACGCAAAGAAAGACTATTTACGTCAAATTATTCACTATCAATACCCAGACAACCATTGGACGAAAGATAATTTCAGTTTACAGCAAGATTATAAAGAATTAATTAAGGAATTACTAATTGACTTAAAACAATAGAGTAACAATGAAAAAACTACTACTTGTATTACTTTTCTTGCCTATGATTGGATTTGGGCAATGGCAACTACCTGCAGAATTTACAACACAATCAGACCCTATTAATGTAATGCCAATTAGTTTTACAACAGACTCAACTGCAGTTATGTCTAACCCATCTGGAGGAGATACACTTATAGTCGACAATTGGTCTTGGGATTTTGGAGACGGAGGAGCTGATTCCGTACAAAACCCAATACACACATATTCTATATATGGTAATTATATTGTTTGTTTAACTGTTTTGGCAATTCCAACAAACGGAAATTTTATTCAGTATACATTTATTAATTGCGATACGTTTACTTACAGTCCTTCTGGTTGGGCAAAGATTGGACAGACAACATCAATACAAGAACACTCAACAAACAAAGAACTTCTTAAAGTAACAGACCTATTAGGAAGAGAAACAAAAGGCACTAAGAACCAACCTCTCTTTTACATCTATGATGATGGAACAGTTGAGAAAAGAATGGTTATAGAATAAAACAATAGATTAACATGGAAATCTTGATAAGCGAGAAAAAATGAGCTGGGGAGGTACGATAGATATGCCTAGAGGAACGGGATGGGGAAAACATAAAAAAGGAAAAAGGGTCTTAAAAATAAAAGACCTAAAGGAAGGAAGTAATTATTTGGCATACAGCAAACAATTTGATGCTAAAAATGTAGTTTATATTATTCCAGAAGGAAAGTCTTATCTAAACGAGGCGGGCTCCTCTATGTTTACAGACAAGAAAGTTTTTGTATATGTTAAGCCCGAAAATTTAAAACAATCAAGAAGTCGCTCTGATATACCAATGCAAATAGGCGAAGACCAATTGCAAGATAATTATGCGAATTATAACTTCTTTAAGATAAAAGGCCGTAAATACTCATAATGAAAAAACTACTACTTATATTACTTTGCTTGCCTATGATTGGATTTGGGCAACAAACTTATGTTCCTGATGATGCTTTTGAGAATTATTTAGAAACTACTACAGCTTGGGGTATGCCGGTTTCTATAGGCGACCCAAATAGTATGGGGGATGGTACTATAAATGATTATGTAACTACAGCAAATATTAATACTGTAACTACATTAGAAATTACAAATTGGGGTATTGCTGACTTAACAGGAATAGAAGATTTTACAGCTTTAGATGATTTGCGTTGTTATTCAAATCAGCTTACAAACCTTGATTTGACTGCTAATACTGCTTTAACTTTTTTGAATTGTTCACATAATCAACTCACTATCCTTGATGTAAGTAATAATTCTGCTTTAAGAACTTTGTTATGCCATCATAATCAGCTTACAAATATTGATATAAGTAATATGACTGATTTACATTCTTTGTATTGTTATCATAATCAGCTAACCTGCTTAGATGTAAGCAATAATACTGATTTAGATTGGCTACACTGTTCAAATAACCTTTTAGAACAATTAAATACTAAAAATGGAAATTGGGTAAATAGTTTTGATATGGAGGCCGATAGTAATAATCTAACTTGTGTTGAAGTAGATAATATTGGGTATGCAAATTCTAATTGGAGTGGTAGCTTTGACAGTTTTGTGACATTTAGCACTAATTGTAATTATACTAATCCTTGTAACTCATCTACATCAATACAAGAACACACTACAAACAAAGAACTTCTTAAAGTAACAGACCTATTAGGAAGAGAAACAAAACAAACAAATCAACCTCTCTTTTACATCTATGATGATGGAACAGTTGAGAAAAGAATAGTTATAGAATAAAACAACTAGAGGATTCATTTCACTGCCATATAGCTGCCAATAAACAAACCTTTTTTGTATATTTGGAGAGTATAACATAAA
>CAJQRK010000041.1 GCA_905612305.1 uncultured Flavobacteriales bacterium
CTTTGCTTGCCTATGATTGGGTTTGGGCAATTCCAATATAAGCTAGATAGTGTTGTGGCGACTAATAACCCTAATTCACGGACAACTATTATGAATTATGATAATCAAGGGAGAAATATAGGAATGGAGACAATTTATGATACTATAGAAGATTATACTGACTCAGCTGGAAATGTCATATATAGTTGTAGTGGAAATTACCATTCAACTACATATGATTCACAGAGCAATCCAATTAACTTAACTTCTTATTGGATAAATGCAACAACTCAAAATCTTGATACCCTTAGTATTAGAAACTTTATTTATAATTCAAATAATCTTTGTATAGAACAAGAGTTAATTGCAGTACAAACGCCTTGGGGCCCACCAAGTTCCCAGTCAATTTATCTTTCACTTAATCATTCATATAATACAAGTAATCAACTTATATTAACGGAAAGTATTTTAAATGGTCAGATCGTTAGTAAAATTGATTACTATTGGCAGTCAGGTGTTATAGATTACTCAATTCATTCGGATTGGAATCTCAATAATTCAACTTGGGATAGTTCAGGATTTACTCAATTTAATTTTAATGCAGGTAATCTAATAAATACTAATTGGAATAATAACTCAACAGATTATAATTATAATAATGTGTTAATGTCCAATACGGCATTTCCAATTTTTATAGTTTCTGAATGGGCATTATATGGAATCTCTGCATATACTAATCAGATAACCGTGATGCAATTTTATAATACAAATGGGGCATTAACTGCTACAGAAATATTTTATTATTCCCCATTTCAATCATCATCTATTTATGAAAATACAGAGAAAAAGAGCGTAGTTACGATAATTGACCTCTTAGGAAGAGAAACAAAAGGCACTAAGAATGAAGTCCTCTTTTACATTTATGATGATGGAACAGTAGAGAAAAGAATAGTTATAGAATAATTCTTAAGTTTGAGGACTTTAAAACAATAGATTAACAAACAACTAAGATTATGAAAACAAAATTACAAGCTCAATTAGTAGCTGCTTTATCAATGATTGTTTTCTGCTGGTTTATTGCAACTTTTTCTGAAGTAAATGAGAGTAATCCTGCTCCAGGTTTTTATTGGACAGGAAGGTCACTTATTATTGTTTCTGGATGTATATCATATGCGGTATATAGTTTTTTAAGACCTAAAGAAGAGGATGGAGATTCTAAGGGTGGTATTAAAACAATAGATTAACAATAAACTAAGATTATGGATTTTATAAAAAATATGGATTTTAACATATTAGTTGCAGTACTAATTTTTGGCTATTTGGTTTGGCAAGTGATTAATTACAAAAAAATAAAACTTAATAAATGGATATACAGACTAAGGTCAGCTATTGTGATAGTTTTAACATTATGGTTAGTTTATTTAGCTTATCTATCTTAAAACAATAGATTAACAATGAAAAAACTACTACTTATATTAATTGCCTTATTCTCTTTGAATACTCTTACCTATGCTTCTTTTCCAATAACTGAAAGACCAACAGAACAATTATACGAATCCAATACAGTAGCATCAGTAAGCCCTAATTCTTTTACATCTTGGTGGAGTAATTTAAATATTGTATGGAAAATTTTAATTATTATTCTAGCTTTATATATAACACTTCTATTAATATTTCTAATAGCATTTTGGGAACCTTTAAGATTTTCGTAAATTTTCATCTAAATATTATATTATCAAAAAATCAACTCTTAATTTTGAGGAATTTAAAACAATAGATTAACAAACAACTATGAAAAAACTACTTTACACATTTTTAGCAGTATCAATTGCCTTCTCAGCTTGTAAGAAAGAAGACGAGGATATAACAAATAATAATTCAGCTTCAGTTATTGGTATCTGGACAATTATTAGTTGTGATATCGAAGGTCAAGACACTATTATCATAGGAGCATCTCCCGAATTACTTGGAGTCCCTACAATGATAGAATTTGTTCAAGGAGGTATTCTTTATGAAGGATATATGGGTAGTAGTTCATTTTCTGATACAAGTGTGTGGGAATTTATTGGAGATTCTATATATATTGGAGATTCTGGTGAAGATTTTATAGGAAAACATTCTGTTACTTCAACGAATTTAACATTAAAAGGTAGAATAACTCAGGATAACGAAGCACTTACAATAAATGGAACAAGGAACTAAAACAATAGATTAACAATGAAAAAACTACTACTTATATTACTTTGTTTGCCTATGATTTTCAGCTCTTGCAGCAAGGAAGATGACGAGACAATACAACCAAACAATACTAGCGCATTAAGTATTGATGTGAATTTGGTAGGATATTGGCTTAACACAGATACTGGAGAAGATTCTTTTATTTTTGGTTCAAATGGGGAATTTTATTGGGATACAGGATATCATAAATGGGGAAGCTATTGGACAGAAAGTGGATATATAGTTCTTGAGGGTCTTAGCACATCATGGCAAAGTGGTATTGTTAATTATTTTGGTGTATTAGGATATAATATTGAAGGTGATGAGTTGACAATAAGTAGTAACATATATTTAAAACAATAGATTAACAAACAACTAAGCTTATGAAAAAACTACTACTTATATTACTTTGCTTGCCTATGATTGGGTTTGGGCAGAATGTTTATATACCTGATGCTAACTTTAAAGCATATCTAGTTGGTAATACTGCTATTAATACGAATGGAGATGCTGAAATACAAATAAGTGAAGCAAATTCTTTTAGTGGTACTATTGTTTGTAGTAATCTAAATATCTCTGATTTAACAGGATTTGAAGCTTTTACTGTTTTGACATATTTAAATTGTGAGGGAAATCAACTTTCAATTCTTGATGTAAGTCAAAATACTGCTTTGACATATTTAAATTGTGAGGATAATCAACTCACAAACCTAGATTTAAGTAATAATATTGCTTTAATTGAATCGAAATGTCAAGGTAATCAACTAACAATCCTTGATGTAAGTCAAAATTCTGCTTTAATCTCATTGAATTGTCGTACTAATCAACTAACAAGCCTTGATGTAAGTCAAAATTCTGCTTTAACCTCATTGAATTGTCGTAGTAATCAACTAACAAGCCTTGATATAAGTCAAAATTCTGCTTTAACTTTTTTAAATTGTTCGACAAATGTATTCACAAGTCTTGATTTAAGAAATGGAAACAATACGAATTTATCTTTTTACAATCTTAACAACCCTAATCTTTATTGTATAAATGTAGATGATGCAGCTTGGTCATCTACTAATTGGACAGCTACAAATTACAGTATTGATGCTCAACACTACTTTAGTAATAACTGTAGTACTACAGATATTGAAGAACATTCTATAAGCAAAGAACTTCTTAAAGTTACAGACCTATTAGGAAAAGAAACAAAACAAACAAATCAACCTCTCTTTTACATCTATGATGATGGAACAGTAGAGAAAAGAATAGTTGTAGAATAAATAATCTAAAGTACAGTTTTGTAAGGTGCGAGTAATTTGATGTATTTTTTACATAATTATATGTACCCAGCCCATTAAGAAAACAGCTTTCTTTTTTTGAAATGTTAGTCCTTCAGCACTATATAGCCACATTTCTTATCATCTGTGTAATATAGTAATTAGGCAATAGTGAATAATAATGCTTAAGTTTGAGGACTTTAAAACAATAAATTAACAAACAACTAATTAAAATACTATTATGAAAAAACTACTACTTATATTACTTTGCTTGCCTTTACTCTTTTCTTCCTGTAAGAAAGAGGAAGGATGTACAGATTCAACTGCTACTAATTATAATATTGACGCTGAAAATGATGATGGGTCCTGTATTTATGAAGGATGTACTGATGCTACTGCAAATAACTATAGCGCTGTAGCTAGTATTGATGATGGCTCTTGCTGTAAAGATTGTACGATGGCCTATGAAACTATAAATGGATTTGATTCTGCAGAATTAGATGCTATTGCGAATGATTATGGATATGCTGATTTTGGTGCATTTTATACAGAGGAAATGGATGGATGGGAGTCAGGAGAATTTTGCGATGAGGATTTAAAAGATGCTGAAGATGAGGAAGAGTTAGAAGATGTAGATGAAAATGGAACAATAGATTTGAGAGTTTATTGGGATTGTCAATAATCCAATAGATTAGCAAACAAATGAAAAAACTACTACTTATATTACTTTGCTTGCCTATGATTGGGTTTGGGCAGGATAACGTGCTTGATAATTCTAAATCTAAAAAAATATATTTTGATGGTGAACTTGGTATGGGACTAGGGGTCGTGCAAGACAGAAACTCTCCTCTTGGTTATGCAAAAGTAGGAATAGGTAATGACTTTTTTAAGCTACATCTAGTTTCCACAAATAATTATTTCTTTTCTACAAGAGATGACAATTCAAGAGAGGTATATACTGATGAATATATAGGTGTTGAGTGGTTAATGCCGTCTTCATATTGGTTAAAAAAACATCTAGCTAATGATAAGTGGGGCGGAGTAGGATTCAGTTACTGCATTGAAAATGAGAGCGAATTACATAAAAAACAACCTGTTAAAGCGTATATTGCTTATTACTTTGGGGTAATCTCAGTTACTGCTGAATATGTTTGGTCTGATTTCTTTTATCAAGGAATAACTGTTAGGTTTGGATTTAAAAACGATAAACAAAGAAAATAATATGATGAAAAAACTACTACTTAAATAATAATCTTTTCATTATTGATTTATTTGTTTTCATTTAGTTCGTTCAAAATCTCACGAGCTATTTCTAACCGATATTTTTTTTCAAGTTCTTTTTCGATCTCACTTATAAAATTACCATAATCAATATCATCTTTAGAACCTTGATTAAATAGTTCCTGACAACTTTTTACAATCTCATCTATTTGATTTCTACAAAGAATACTTGCCTGTTCTGAAAATTTATCCATCTGTTCAGAATGTATTTCTGAAAGCTTATCAATAGATTCTGAACAATCCTGCTTAGCTTCATCATAACCTTCATCATAACCTTCATCATAACCTTCATCATAACCTTCCTCTTTTCCTAATCTCAAGCCTTCCTCATATCCTTCTTCATAACCTATTTCATATTTACTACAAGCTGAGAAGATAATTGATACTACTAAAAATGTGTAAAATAGTTTTTTCATTTGTTTGTTAATCTATTGTATATTTCTATTATAGAAAAATGAATTAGTCCAACTATATTCATAAACTTCTCCTGGGATATATTCTATTATTTGCTCTCCTATTCTTGACAAGGTAAGATTGTTTTTATCTACTATGAATGTAAATTCCAAAATATTATTATCAGGAAATATAAGTATTAGATTATTTTCTGTTTTAGTATATGATACAGTATCAATCATACCATCAGAAAAAATTCCATGTGCTAATCCATTTGACCAAAATTCCACCCATATTCCTCCTAACCCTGCTGATTCATAATCACTACTTGACCCTGATAGTGTATTGTCAATATTCCCATTTATTGTAACAACTACTGAGGTATCTAACCGATGTCCTGTAACAGTCCAGTATCCAAGAATGTCAAAAATACAGGACCCATCTTCTTCTTCAGCTTCTGCATTATAATTTGTTGCTATAGAATCTGTACATCCTTCTTCTTTCTTACAAGAACTAAATAATAGTGGCAAGCAAAGTAATATAAGTAGTAGTTTTTTCATCATTTTGTTTTTCATTTTAGAAGTTGTTATTTCGTTTTTTGAGTTTCTTCATTAGCCTTAAATTCAGCGAGTCCTTGTATAGTTACTTTAATACATTCACAAGGTGTTGGTCCTCCTTCCCAAGCATCTTCACAAGGCTTCTCAATTAATTCTAGACGGTTCTGTCTTATCCAATCCTTTGCTTCATAGTATACGTCAGGGTCATTTGAGGATATCTTAACAGATTGTATTTTTTTATCTTTTATGATTATATGAAAAGTGTCCGTAACATTTAAATCTATCTGAAGCGCGCTCATTAGGTCATCCTTTACAGTAACAGGACAAATAACAAGAGAATCATTTATTTCTTTACAGATAGAACGATTTAATACTTTGTAATTTCCGCATTCTGCCCATTTCTGATAATACAAAATAGAAGGGTGAGATACCTCAGCATATGAGAGAGATAATTTCAAAGAATCTTCATTAAATGAATAGAATGCATCAATAAACTGATTTGCTATATCAATATTATTTTTTTGGTAATTATTGTTACAAGAAAA
>CAJQRK010000042.1 GCA_905612305.1 uncultured Flavobacteriales bacterium
GGATCGTATATTGAGAATGCTTTTCCTGAGATGAAAGTTATTTATACCAGAAAAACTAATGATAAATTTTTAAAATTAGCAGAGCGCACTCAGTTAGCAAATGATAATAATGCAGATTTATTTATTTCCGTACATTGTGATGCTTTTACTAATCCTACTGCTTATGGTGCAGGGGTTTATGTCATGGGAATGAGTAAGTTAAAAGCTAATATGGATATTGCAATGAAGGAAAATGCAGTAATTTATTTGGAGGACGACTATAAAGAGAACTATGATGGTTTTGATCCTAATTCTGCTGAAAGTTATATAATATTCAGTTTGACACAAAATACACATTTAGATCAAAGTCTGCATATTGCTGAAGAGATAGAGGGACAATTCGCGACTAGAGCAAATAGAAAAAGTAGAGGGGTAAAGCAAGCTCCTTTTTATGTAATTAGTAGAGCTAATATGCCTTCTATTCTTATTGAATGTGGTTTTCTAACTAATCCTAAGGAAGAAGATTTTTTACATTCAGAAGAAGGACAAGAGTATTTAGCTTCCGCAATTTTTAGAGCTTTTAGAACTTATAAAGAAAGTATTGATGGAGTGAAAACTGCAAATAACCTTCAGCAGCAAGAAATAACTTCAATTAAAAAAGAAGAGAAAAGTATTATGGAGAAGAAAGAAATTATAGAAACTAAAGAGAAAGTAATTTATAAGGTGCAAATTGGCACTTATTTAAAATCAATGTTGTCGAATAAATTGTTTCAGGAAATAAAGGCAGAAGAGCAGATTTTAAATGGAACTTATAAGTATTTTTCAGGAAGTAATAATAGTAAAATAGAAATGGATAAAACAAAGATTATAATTCAAGGAAAGGGATTTAAAGGTGCTTTTGTTGTAGCTTTTTACAAAGGAAACAAGATTTCAATGAAAGAAGCGTTAAATTTGCAAAAGAAAATCAAAAATTATGAATAAAGAATTTAAGATTGGACTGGTAGTAATTATTGTAATTGGCATGTTAGTTATAGGCGTAGATTACTTAAAAGGACTAAATGTTTTAAGTGATAATCAATTATATTATGTAGAATATGAGGATATTGGAGGTTTGCGGGTTGGCTCCATAATAACGGTAAATGGTTATCAAGTAGGAGTGGTAGGTGATATTGATTTACTAATAGAAAAAAATCAAAACTTATTAGTCACCTTAAGGCTTGATAAAAAGTTTAATATACCCAAAAATTCAAATTCTCGAATTGTAAATCAAGATTTAATGGGAACAAAAGGAATTTCTTTAATCTTAGGAGATGCTACTACTTTTTTAAGTGTTGGTGATACACTTTTAAGTAGTATTGAGAGAAGCTTGCAGGATGAAGTGAATGCACAGATCTTACCTCTTAAAAATAAAGCAGAAGAACTCATAGGTTCTATGGATTCTGTAATGATGATTATTACTGCCGTACTAAATAAAGACACAAGAAATAATTTATCTAATAGTGTAAGAAGTTTAAATAAAACATTTCAATTATTATCTGAAACTATGAAAAAAGTTGATCATTTAGTAGCGGAAAATGACAATCGAATTTCTAAGATTATTGAGAATCTAGAATCAATTACAACTAATCTGGAAAGTAGTAATGGAGAGATGAAAACTATATTGACAAATTTTGCTTCATTTTCTGATTCATTAGTAAAAGTAGATGTTATCGAAACACTAAAAAATGTGAGTGAGATTACCTCAAAAATTAATAATGGAGAAGGGAGTATTGGTTTATTGTTGAAGGATGATAAGATTTATGCTAATTTTGAAAAATCAACTCGTGAATTAGCTGCATTAATAGAAGACATTAAAAATAACCCTAGTAGGTATGTTAACTTCTCGCTTATTGGAAGGGGGAAACCATATATAGATCCAAAATCAAAATAAAAGAGTATAATGCATACGTCAAATATTATTTTTTTTTGTATTCTTATTTCAGCTCTCAGTCTTTTTTCATTTAATCTTTGGAAGATTGTTCGCAATATCAGATTAGGAAATTCCAAGAATCGTTTTGATCAACCATTAAAGCGTACCAAGATACTATTAAAGATAGCTTTCGGACAAACTAAGCTCTTTGCACGTCCTGTATCAGGGATCTTACATTCTCTGGTTTATTGGGGTTTCTTAGTTATAACTATTGGAACAGTAGAAATGATGATTGATGGCATTTTTAATCTTGACAGATTTTTTGGGGTGTTGGGTAGTTTTTATGATATAGCTACTGCTTCAGGAGATGTTATGGCGGTATTAGTTTTAGTGTCGTGTCTTATGTTTATGTTCAGAAGATTATTTTTAAAGATAAAGCGGTTTTCTGGTAAAGAAATGAAGAAATCTTCCTCTATTGATGCAATAATTGCTTTGGTTATTATCGTGTTTTTGATGATTTCACTTCTTACAATGAATATTGGTTATATTGGAATTCATCCTGAAAGTTATTTTGGTTCTTTTCCTGTAAGTAATTTTTTACTTCCTTATTTTGCTAATTGGAATTTACATCTGATTCATGACATTAGTTGGTGGGCTCATATCATTTTAGTTTTAGTTTTCCTTAATGAATTACCTTACTCAAAGCATTTTCATGTGGTGATGTCTATTCCTAATGTTTATTTTTCAAACATTGAGAATCTTGGGAAAATGGATAATATGCCTTCTGTTACTAAAGAAGTTAAACTTATGATGGATCCTAATGCTGATCCGTACGCACCACCATCTGCTGACACTCCACCTCCTGAAGCATTTGGCGCAAAGGATGTAACAGATTTAAATTGGGTGCAATTAATGAATGCCTATTCCTGTACTGAGTGCGGAAGATGTACCTCGGAATGTCCAGCTAACCAAACAGGGAAGCTGCTTTCACCGAGAAAGATTATGATGGACACCCGCCAAAGACTAAAAGAGGTAGGGAAGAATATTGATAAACACGGTAAAGATTATTCAGATAATAAATCTTTGTTAAATGATTATATCTCAGCAGAAGAATTATGGGCTTGTACTACTTGTAATGCCTGTACGCAGGCCTGCCCTTTAAATATTGATCCTCTTTCAATTATAGTAGATTTAAGAAGGAATTTAGTAATGGAAGAATCAGCAGCTCCACAAGAACTAAACATGATGTTTAATAATATAGAGAATAATGGAGCTCCTTGGCAATTCTCAGCAGCTGACAGATTAAATTGGAAAGATGAATAAATTAGTAGAAAAGAAAGTAGATGGGGAATATATTTCTCCAGTATTACCAGATGATGTTAAAAATTATTTAATTGATATTGATGGTACAGTATGTGATGATATTCCCAATGAAGAGCCAGAAAGAATGGCTACTGCTAATTTATATCCTGATGCTCTGGAAACTTTAAATAATTGGTATGATCAGGGGCATTACATTACCTTTTTTACTTCAAGAGTGGAAGAGCATAGAGATGTAACAGAAGTTTGGCTGAAAGAGAATGGGTTTAAGTACCATGGCTTACTTATGGAAAAACCAAGAGGTGGAAATTATCATTGGGTGGATAATCATATTGTTAGAGCTACAAGATTTGATGGTAAATTTACCGACCTTATTGATAAGGAAGCTACTATTCAAGTTTTTAAACCTTAAGAAATGAGTGAATTACAAGTTAAAACAATGGCGGATTTTATGGCTTCAGGAAAAGAAGCAGATCTTCTTTTTTGGGTAGGTTCTGCTGGTAGTTTTGACGATAGAGCAAAAAAGATTACTAGAGCTTTTGTAAAGATTTTGAATAAGGCAGGGGTGAATTTTGGGGTTTTGGGTGCTGAAGAATCATCCTCTGGAGATGCAGCTAAGCGTGCAGGAAATGAGTTTTTGTTTCAAATGCAAGCTATGACCAATATTCAGGTTATGAATGCCTATAATGTAAAGCGAATAGTTACTGCTTGCCCTCATTCCTATAATATCCTGAAAAATGAGTACAAAGGTTTGGGTGGAGATTATAAAGTGCAACATCATACTGAATTTATTGCAGAATTAGTTTCAAAAGGGAAATTGACTATTTCAGCAAACTTAAAGGGCGCAAAAGTTACTTATCATGATCCTTGCTATTTGGGTAGAGCCAATAATATATATGATGCGCCAAGAGACTTGATAAAATTATTAGGAGTGGAATTGGTTGAAATGAAAAGGACAAAAAGTAGATCATTTTGTTGTGGGGCAGGAGGCTCGCAAATGTTTAAGGAACCTGAACCTGGAGCTCAGGATATAAATATCAACAGAACAGAGGAAGCATTGGGCTTGAAGCCAGATATTATTGCTACTGGCTGTCCATTTTGCAACACTATGATGACAGACGGAGTAATGGCAGTAAGTGAAGGTGCAGCTCAGGTGAAAGACATTGCAGAACTCATTGCAGAAAATATATAATGTTAGTTGATTTTAATACTACTGCTGACAAGTCCAGAATTTGGATTTATTCAGCAGAGCATAAATTAACAAATGATCAAGAAAATCATATTCTAAAGGCTATTTCTACTCACCTTCAAAATTGGGAATCTCATAAAGTGCCTTTAACAGCTGGAGTTATAATCTTAGAAAACCGTTTTATTATTGTTGCTCTGGATGAAAGTGAGAATGGGGCAAGTGGATGTTCGATTGATACTTTGCAAAAATTAATACAAAATTTAGAAAAAGAGCTTTCTGTTTCTTTACTGAACCGCTTGAATGTATTTTGTAGAATAGATGATGAAATACAATGTGTACCTTCATTCAAATTAGAAGGCATTGCAAAAGACAATACCCTTTTTTATGATCTTACCATACAAAATAAATCAGAGCTGAATTCTTATTTAAAACCAATTGGTGATGGTTGGTGTGCCTATTTGGTTTAAATTATTGCTTTTCTGATTTTCACTAATTTAATAAGCAAATTTTCTAGTTTATCTAATTGTAACATGTTTGCTCCATCTGATTTTGCTTCACTAGGTTTTGGGTGTGTTTCCAAAAATATACCATCAACGCCAGCTGCAATTCCAGCTTTTGCTATTGTTTCAATTAAAGCAGGCTTGCCACCAGTTAAACCACTTTTTTGATTAGGTGTTTGTAGGGAATGTGTGATATCAAGCACAACAGGTACGCCAAATTCCTGCATAATAGGGATGCTCCTAAAGTCAACTACCATATCTTGATAGCCAAACATGGTTCCTCTATCAGTTAGTATAACTGAATTACTACCACTTTCCTTTACTTTGGTTATGGCATGTTCAATGCTTTCAGGAGCCAGAAATTGCCCCTTTTTTATATTTACTACTTTACCTGTTTTAGCTGCTGCTACTAACAAATCAGTTTGTCTGCACAAAAAAGCAGGTATCTGTAATACATCAACATATGCGGCTGCAATAGCAGCTTCTTCAGCAGTGTGTATATCTGTTACTGTAGGGATATTAAAGCGTTCTGCTACCTTTTTAAGGATTTCCAAGGCATCTATATCGCCAATTCCTGTAAAAGAATCTAAGCGGCTTCTATTCGCCTTTCGGTAACTTGCCTTAAAGATAAACGGGATTTCTAGCTTGTTGGTTATTGTAAGTATTTTTTCAGCAATTTCCATAGCCATTGCTTCACTTTCAATAGCACAAGGTCCTGCCATCAAAAAGAAGTTGCCACTTTTTTGGTGCTGAATTTTATTGATTTTTGCTAACATATTAAAATTGCAATTTAATGTTGAAAAAAACGCTTACAGCTTTTGCTTTATTGCCATTTAGCAAGTCCTCTAAATGCTGAGTGCCTAGTATAAATTTTTGTTTTTCTCCTTTGGATATCGCTAAGCCAATATTGAAATTATGACTATAGCCACCATAAGATAGATTTGGAATTAAGTTCATGTGTTGAGTTTTTATCACTGATTGTAGATACCATAAAGCACTAAAATTTGACTCATGAAACCCTTGTCCAATTTTAGCAAATGATAATGGCTCATCATCTATATAAGGCTGCCATTTGGTAACAATACCTGCAGTATAGGTTTTAAAGTATTTATGTTCTGTTTTCCTTGAAACTTCCATATAAATAGTAGCTGGAATATAGGATTTGAAAGATGCATTATTCGTTCTAATCGCATCATCTTTTAAATTATTAGCCTCCAATATCGAATCGTTAAAAGAGAAAATATTTTCTACCTCAATTCCTTGAAAACTAAAGTTGCTATCAGTAGCCAAAGTGATAGAAGATGGGTTCCACAGAATGAATCCTAAATCAGTAATGGATAGTTGCATATCATATTCTTTAATACTGAAATCTACACCTAAATCCATTGCTATTCCATTCCCATTATTTGCAAATGCTGAAACATTGGAAGTGTCCGTAACAAAGGCGCTCATATCGTACTCAATAGCCAAAGAAGTGCCAAATGGAGCGGTATACAAACTTCCTTTTTCTAGTATGTAGGAAAGATGATGATTGCCTGCTAAATAGGAAACTGCCCCATGAATATTTACTTTATTAATGGTTCTACCGTAGCTGAGTTTGTATTGTTGAAATCGATCAGCCCTTATGCTGATATTGTTAAAAAATAAGGTTTTATCTTGATAATTGTAGTTGCCTTGAAAAACAATACGCAACAAATCATCCGTAAAGTTGGCATTTAACAGGCTCCTGTCTGCAAGACTTAAACCAATATTTTGCTTTTTAAAATGATAAGTATAGCTTAATTCATTGCTTACTTCTGAATGGATAATGTTATTTTCTCTACCAGAATTAATCCATACAGTTTTCATTTCATTACTAATATGCCCACCATAAAGCATAGTATTTAAGAAACTTTTATCCAGCCCATTACTTTCAAAAAGG
>CAJQRK010000043.1 GCA_905612305.1 uncultured Flavobacteriales bacterium
TACTTAGGTGGAAAATGGCAAAATGGTTTCTTGAAAAATAAAGTTCGGGAATTTGGCAACTTCTGTATTGTTGCTGATACCACAAATCCTGAAATAAAAGGGGTAAATATTTATCCCGGAAAAGTATTCAATACCCAAACAACTATTAAATGCACTATAAAAGATAAAAATAGTGGCATCAAATCCTACAGAGGGGAAATTGATGGCAAATGGATACTTATGGATTATGACTACAAGCGAAACCTGTTACGCTTTGATATAGAAAAAAATATCAGCAAAGGACAACACACTTTTACTTTAAAAGTAATTGACAATGTAGGAAACGCTAAAAACTACAAGGCTGAATTTACTTATTAGCTCAATTTATTTTTAGCAAAAGCTTTAAAGTAATCTCTCAACTGATTTCTAACCTCAATATACACTCTTAGTTGTTCTTGCTCAGTTCCTGTAGCATCTGCAGGATCAGTAAAACTATGATGAATCATTTGCTTAGCCTTTGGGTAAATAGGACACATCTCTTTTGCATTATCACAAACGGTAAATACATAATCAAAATCAATATTAGCATACTCATCAGCATGATTGGAAGTGTTTTTTGAAATATCACTACCCATTTCAGCCATTGCTTTTATTGCAAAGAGATTTACTTTTTCTGGCTTAGTGCCCGCACTATAAACCTTAGTATTAACTGAGAAATATGATAGCAGACTTTCTGCCATTTGGGAACGACAGGAATTCCCCGTACATAAAATAAGAACCTTTCTCATTTCTTAATAGTTAAATTGTTAAAAGGCACGAATAGCACGAACGTATTGATTATTGTTCTTATATGAATAGTACTGACACAAGTTGGCCCAACACCTACCATTAAAGTAATATAAGTAGTAGTTTTTTCATAGTTAAGAAAAGGTTTAATGTATTTGTCGTAATAAAAGCTACAAATATAGTTTAAAATCTAAAAAAAGTATTATACTATTAAAAGATAAATATAATAACTATTAAGTTTTAGAGTTAATTACCCTACATAATTCTATTTTTGCAATCTATGTACAAAGGACTTTTACTTCCATTATTCTTATTATTCTCCGTTTTAGGATATAGCCAAACCATTAATGGGTATATTACTGATGAACAAAACAATAGTTTACCAGCTGTAAATATTAGTGTTTTAGGAAAAAGTATTGGAGTTACATCTGGTGATGACGGAACTTACAGCCTAACAATACCTGCAACCCGATCAGTAATCATTGCCTATAGCTTTATAGGTTATCAGCTTGAAAAAATAAGAATTCCTATGCTGAAAGAAGGACAGGTTTATACCCTAAATATTCAGCTAAGAGCATCCTCCACCCTATTAGGAGATGTGATAATAACCGATCAGAAAAGCAGAAAAGAATCTTTTAGCAGAATAAAACCCAAACATGTAAGTGTTCTACCTGGAAATAGCGGTGGCATTGAAGCTATACTGAAAACCTTACCTGGAGTAAGTTCAGCGAATGAACTCAGCTCACAATATTCAGTAAGAGGAGGTAATTTTGATGAAAACCTAGTATATGTGAATGGTATTGAAGTATATCGTCCATTCTTAGTGCGTTCAGGGCAACAAGAAGGATTAAGTTTTGTCAATACTGATATGGTAGGCAGCATTCTATTTTCAGCTGGAGGGTTTGACGCTAAATATGGCGATAAAATGTCATCAGTACTGGATATTACTTACAAGCGCCCAAGGGAAAATGCTGCAAGTGTACAGCTTAGCCTTTTAGGAGTATCTACACATGCTGAAGGAACAAATAAAAGTGGTAGGCTTTCCTATTTAATAGGTGCTCGGCACAAAACAAATAAGTATCTTTTCAATGCCATGGATACTAAGGCTGATTACACTCCTAGGTTTTACGATTTACAAACTTTTATAAGTTACGAGCTAAACACCGATTGGCAAATTAGTTTTTTAGGAAATATTAGTAAAAACGAATACACTATGGTGCCCAAAAACAGAGATACAGATTTTGGAACTATTAATGAAGCCTTGAAATTAAGAATCTATTTTGAAGGACAAGAGGTAGATAAATACGAAACCTATTTTGGAGCACTAAGTACTAGCTACCAGCCCAGCACACAATTGCAATTGCAATTTACCACCTCAGCATTTCAAACCTTTGAACAAGAAAATTTTGATATATTAGGTGAATACTGGCTTTATCAATTGGAAAACAACTTAGGTTCGGATGAGTTTGGAGAAGTTGCTTTTGACCGAGGAGTCGGGAAATATATTAACCATGCCAGAAATAGCTTAAGCGCTAGAGTGATTAATTTCTCGCATAAAGGAAATTATACAAAAAATAACATAAAAGTAGATTGGGGCTTACGTATGCAAAAGGAGGAAATTGAGGATAAAATAAGTGAATGGAATTTAATTGATTCTGCTTTTTTTAACTTCCCACATCCTGATGATTCTATAGGGTTGCCAAGTAATCCTAATCAGCAAATAGTAATGAGCAAACTTTTAAAAACACAGATTAATTTATCCTCCTACCGTAATTCGGGATATATGCAATTCTCAAAAGATATAGGCAACCTAACAATCAATGCTGGGACAAGAGGAAGTTACTGGACTTATAATGAAGAATTACTGCTGAGCCCAAGAGCATCCTTAGCCTACGCTCCTATTTGGGAAAAAGACATAGTGTTCCGTGCGGCAAGTGGTATTTACTACCAAGCTCCTTTTTACAGAGAATTACGCACCCCTGAAGGTACACTCAACCACAATATAAAAGCCCAAAAATCCACCCATTATGTATTAGCCTCTGATTACCTTTTTTATAAATGGGGGCGTCCGTTCAAGTGGATAACTGAGGTGTATTACAAAAATCTGGAAAATCTTATCCCTTACAAAGTAGATAATGTGAGTATACAATATCTGGCAAATGATTTAGCAAACGGATATGCAGGAGGAATTGACATAAAAATAAATGGGGAATTTGTATCTGGGGTTGAAAGTTGGGCAAGTTTATCAGTAATGAAAACTCAAGAGGATATTGTAGGGGATACAAAATTAGACGATAATGGCAATGTGGCTGAAGTAGGTTACATCCCTAGACCAACTGACCAAAGAGTAAATTTTTCCATGTTCTTTCAGGATTATATTCCAGGAAATCCAAATTATAAAATGCACCTAAATATGATATATGGTACGGGCTTACCTTTTGGCTCTCCTAATGGAGAAAAACACCAAGATATTTTAAGAATTCCTGATTACAGAAGGGTTGATATCGGTTTTTCAGCAGTGCTGAAATCGGCTAACAAAAAAAGTAGCCCAAAGTGGTTGAATGCCTTTAACAGCATTTGGCTCTCAGCTGAAGTATTTAACCTATTAGCTATTGATAATACGGTTTCTTACCTCTGGGTAGCTGATGTAAACGGAAGAGAATATGCTGTGCCTAACTATTTGACGGCAAGGCAGATAAATGCCAAATTGATACTTACTTTTTAAATAAAAGACTATTTCATCAACTTCTCAGCCAATGAGTTGTTGTAAATTGTTTTATATTCTTTCACATTTCCAAAATCAATATCATCTACCACTACTCTGCCTTGAGTTACATGTCCTAATAACATAAATGGTGTTTTACTTGTTTTCAAAGCATCAAGGAAAGCATCTTCTCCAGTTTCAGTAACCGAAACCACTACTCTTGATGGCGCTTCACCAAATAAGAAAGCATCCTCTCTAACCGCTGAGCTACTTACAATTTCAAAGCCTACATTATTTACAAATGAACTTTCTAATAAAGTAATGAATAGTCCGCCATCAGCAACATCATGTGCTGATTCTATTACTCCTGCTCGGATTAATTCTATGATTGTTTGTTGCATGTCATATTCTGCATCCAAATCAAACTGAGGTGCTGATGATTTTTTCACTGCATGGTATGATGCTAAATATTCTGAACTTGAGATATCATTTTCTGATTTTCCAATTAAGTAAATTAAATCTGATTTTCCTTTAAATGCTAAAGAAGTAATATGCTTTTTATCTTCAACCACCCCAAGCATACCAATAGTTGGCGTTGGAAAAACAGGCACCTCAGCACCTTCCACAGCCGATTGATTATAAAAGCTGACATTACCACCAGTAACTGGTGTTTTGAATTTTTCACAAGCTTTACCCATTCCTTTAATTGCTCCTACAAATTGCCAAAATACTTCTGGGTTATACGGATTACCAAAATTCAAACAATTAGTAATTGCTGAAGGAATACCTCCTGAACACACAATATTACGAGCCGCCTCAGCAACTGCCATGGCACAACCTTCTTCAGGGTCAGCATTAACCATTCGAGCATTACAATCAACCGTCATAGCTAATGCTTTTTTCGTTCCTTTCAGATTTACAATACCTGCATCAGTTGGGTAATTAGTACTCATATTTACTGTACCTACCGTGGAATCATACTGTTCGTATACCCATCTTTTGGATGCAATATTTTCATGCCCTGTTAAAAATTTTGCAACTTCAACTAAATCTTTTGGCTGCTCTATACTGTCAATATTGAATTTTTTCCACTCTTGGTAATAAGCTGGCTCGCTCCATTCTCTGTGGTAAACTGGCGCTCCCCCTCCTAATACTAAATCATCACAAGGAACGTCAGCTACTAATTCTGCATGCATGAAGTAACGTACTCTTTCACCTTCTGTAACAATTCCTATTTCTTCACACGATAAATCCCATTTATCAAAAATAGCATTTACAATATCTTCTTTGCCTTTATGTACTACTACTAACATTCTTTCTTGAGATTCTGAAAGTAGTATTTCCCAATCTTTCATGTCATTCTGACGAGTAGGCACTTTATCTAACCATAATTCCATACCGTGTTTACCAGCTGCCGACATTTCGTTTGAAGAACAAGTAATGCCTGCCGCTCCCATATCTTGCATTCCAACCACTGCATCTGTTTTTGCAAGTTCTAAGGTTGCTTCTAATAATAATTTTTCTTGAAAAGGATCTCCAACTTGAACAGCTGGTAAATCCTCAATTGAATCTTCTGAGATATCTTTTGATGCAAATGATGCGCCATGAATCCCATCTTTACCTGTACGGGAACCAACAATAAATACTGGGTTTCCAACTCCTGAAGAAGTAGCAGAAATCATTTCTCCTTTTTTCATTATACCTGCTGAAAATGCATTTACAAGTGGATTTGTATTATAACAATTGTCAAAGAAAACCTCACCCCCAACAATCGGAATTCCAAAAGCATTTCCGTAATCACCAATTCCTTTTATTACTCCTTTTACTAACCATTTTGTTCTGTCCAACTCAATATTACCAAACCTAAGTGAGTTTAGCTGAGCTACTGGACGAGCACCCATTGTAAAGATATCACGATTAATACCTCCAACACCTGTAGCCGCACCCTGATAAGGCTCTAATGCTGAAGGATGATTATGCGATTCTATCTTAAAACAACACGCTAATCCATCACCGATATCAACCAAGCCTGCATTCTCTTCTCCTGCCTCCACTAACATATGGGGCCCCTGCTTTGGCAATTTCTTCAGCCAAACAATTGAGTTTTTATATGAGCAGTGCTCTGACCACATTACACCAAAAATACTGAGCTCACAAAAGTTAGGAATTCTACCTAAAATTTCTTTTATTCTATCAAATTCTTCTGGGCGCAGTCCCATTTCTTGGGCTTGTTCTACTGTTGATAAAGTTAGCGTTGCCTGTAATGACATAGTTTAAAAATTATTGAAATGCAAAGATAGTTTTTCAAAATGAGATTTTAGGGCCTAAAAGCAATAATCATTTAGGGTTTTCAACATTTTTTCAAAAATAAATTTAGTATATTTTTGGATTATAATTGTCAGGGATCTTTGCTGAAACATTTGCATACTTCTGCTGAATAAAAAGCATGTCTTTGTCAAAATCATCAGTAATCATAAACTCAGCAATTATTCCTATCTCCTTTTTTTTATAATCCATAGCCAATAACAATAGTGGCACTTTAGCTGTTGATGCTATATGATAAAATCCGGTTTTCCATTTTGCCACTTTTGTTCTTGTCCCTTCAGGGGCTATACCTAAATGAAGTTGTGTGGCATTTTCAAACATACCTACAACTTGCTCTACTACATTGTTTTTTGCTTTTCGATAAACAGGAATTCCTCCATTAAATTTAATCAATATTCTTAAAACAGGTAAAAACAATTCGCTTTTAACTAAGTATTTTGGGCTAACCCCAATAATATAAGAATAACATCTGCCAATAAAAAAATCCCAATTAGAAGTATGGGGTGCTGCTATAACTAAACACTTTTGAGGATAAACATGAGGACCTACAATTTTCCATCCATTTAATTTAAATAGCAACTTTGATAATAATTGTTTCATCATAAAAATTTTTACAAAGAAAAAACATTTTATAGTTATATCAGCAAAAATTGTAAGTTTGCATCATAAAATAATTACTATGAAAGCAAAACAGATTGCACTTATACTTATTCCTTTAAATATTATTTTGGCCTACTTTGTGTTTAACAGCATTCATAGTGAAGTAGAATTTCAGAAAGAAGCCAAAGTAAGAATAGGTGAAAATATACAAAAACTAAAGGATTTAAGACAAGTACAAATTGCTTATAAAAAAGTAAATCATACTTATGCTAATAACTTTGAATCACTACTTGATTTCTTAGAAAATGATTCTATGCCAATTGTAAAGGCAATAGGTGAAACTCCTGACTCTTTAACAGATACTCAAGCGCTTGAATTAAAAATTATTAGTAGAGACACCATCTACATTGATGCTAAATCTTATGTTTTTAATGAAATGTATAAAACAATAATACTACAAAAAGATGCAGTACATTTATCAATCAAAACTCTAAAAGAAGAATTAAGATCAATAACAGAA
>CAJQRK010000044.1 GCA_905612305.1 uncultured Flavobacteriales bacterium
TTCCACTCTTTTTGTATCTAATAACTTCATCAACTCCCCTTTAAAAAATATTTTATAGTTGTTTAGAATCACACCAAAAATTAGAATGATAATAAGGGATGGCAAATGGAACATTCCCCCCACCGCATACAATAATAAAAGAATAGCAATTAATAAAAATAACTTCACACGTCCTTTTATGTTTTGAAGTATATATATAAGAATATAAGAAATGATAACAGAAAAAAAAACTGTTAGCGCTAGATTAGAAAACACCTCACTATAAACACCGTTATTTGTTTCAGGCCCCACTATTGTCAATACGCTATAAAAACTAATTATCCCAATTATGTCAGAGAAAGTACTTTCGTAAATCATAAACTCACGCTTAACCTCCTTAAACTCATCAATGCTAGGGAGGATGATGGCAGAACTTAAAACAGATAATGGGATAGTGTACAACAAGGCATTTAACACCTCAACCCCCATCATATACTTTAATACCAATGCGGCTAAATAAGAAGTCCCACTTAAACCTAATAGTGCCACTAAAAAAGATTTTATAATAAGACTTATTTTTTCTTTTTTCAGCTTTAGGTCTAAAGCCGCCTCCAATACAATTAATATAAGACCAATAACACCCAACACCTCAAGCGGCCTAGCTAAATCAAGTGATTTTTCTCCAAATAATAAAAGTCCATAATGGATAACTATACCCAAACCAATTAGCATTAAAACTGCAGGGACGCCTGATTTTTTAGCCAAAATATTAAAAAAATAGGAAATAATAATTGTAAGCGAAAAGACAATAATCAAACCATATGAATTTAAAAAATCCACCTAAAAAAGTTTTAGAATGTCGTTTCCGTTTGCAAAAACCAAAAGCCCTAAAAGTAAAATCATACCAACCCCCTGTGCATATTCCATCACCTTATCTGGAGCTGGTTTTCCTACAGCTATTTCATAAAGCAAGAAGACAACATGCCCACCATCTAAAGCGGGAATAGGAAGTAAATTCATAAAAGCCAACATTAAAGAAAGAAAAGCAGTTAGGCTCCAGAAAGAATACCAATCCCAAACAGAAGGAAACATACTACCAATAGCTCCAAAACCACCCAATTCACCCGCCAAATCATTATCCGAATTAAAAATAAGAGCAAATTGAGAAATATATCCTCCCAGCTTATTCATAGCTAAATTATATCCAGCAGGAAAGGAAGATATTAAACTAAACCGCTCAACAGAAAGATCCAAAACAGAATTAGAAGGATAAAAACCAATCATTCCTTCCGCAGAAACCTCAACTGAAAAAAACAAATCCTTATCATTTCTTAAAACAGCAATCTCCACAGTTTTAGATTTATGATTTTGCAGTTCAACTCTAATCTCGTCAAAATATTTAGTTTCAGCACCATTTACAGAAAGCAAAATATCACCTTTTAATAAACCAGCTTTTTCCGAGTTTGAGTTTTTGGTAAACTTAGCTATTTCCCCAATTATTCTAGGAGAAAATAATCGTTTCTTTCCGCTATTTTTCCAATGTTTTATAAAATTATTCCCAACAGAAACATCCAGTACATCACCATCTCTTTCTACCACAACAATAAATGACTCATCTCTTAGAACCATATTCTCATTTATATCAGAAAATCGTTCTACCTCCCCCTCATCTATAGTAATAATTTTATCCCCATTTTGAAAACCAATCTCTTTTGCAAAATCAGAACAAACCACACCATCAACGACATTTTTATTAGGCAAATAAGTATCTCCCCATGCAAATAAAACCATAGAATAAATAAAAACACCTAGAAGCAAATTTACCGTAACCCCACCAAGCATAATTATTAATCTTTGCCAAGCGGGCTTAGCTCTAAACTCCCAAGGTTCGGCAGGTTTTTTCATTTGTTCCTTATCCATAGACTCATCTATCATACCAGATATTTTCACATATCCACCAAGTGGCAACCAACCTATTCCATATTCAGTACTTCCAATTTTCTTTTTTACTACCGAAAACCAAGGATCAAAAAATAAATAGAATTTTTCTACTCTAGTTTTAAATAATTTTGCCGGTATAAAATGCCCTAGTTCGTGTAATATAACTAGGATTGATAAACTCATTAACAGTTGTGCTGCTTTGATTAAAAACTCCATTTATAATAATTCGTTAGCTAATATTCTTGTTGCTGTGTTGGTTGACACATAATCATCCAATGTTGGATTGGGGACAAAAGTAATTTTTTCCATACAATCCGCAATTAAATCAGACATATTTAAAAAGCCAATTTTATCTTGTAAAAAAGCAGTTACTGCCATTTCGTTTGCAGCATTCAAAATACACGGCATATTCCCTCCTTTTTCCATTGCATTATAAGCTAGTTGTAGGTTTCTGAAAGTTTCCAAATCAGGTTTTTCAAAGGTTAGATTTGGATAATCCAAAAAATTGAAACGCTTAAAATTGTTTTTCAACCTTTCAGGAAATCCAAGAGCATATTGTATTGGTAGTTTCATATCAGGAATTCCCAATTGGGCCTTTATAGAGCCGTCCTCAAACTGTACAGCTGAATGAATGATAGATTGAGGGTGTACAACTACATCAATCTGTTCTGCAGTTAAATCAAAAAGCCATTTTGCTTCAATTACTTCTAACCCTTTATTCATTAAACTTGCCGAATCAATAGTGATTTTAGCGCCCATTTCCCAATTTGGATGTTTCAAGGCTTGTGCTTTAGTGATGTTGAGTAAATCTTTTCTTAATTTTCCCCTAAAAGGACCACCAGAAGCAGTTAAATAAATTTTTTCAATAGGATTTATCTCTCCAACCAAACATTGAAAAATAGCAGAATGTTCGGAATCAACAGGGTAAATACTCACACCATATTGTTGGCATAATTTAGTAATTAAATCACCAGCAACCACTAAAGTTTCTTTATTGGCTAAAGCAATGTTTTTACCTGCTCTAATAGCTTTTATAGTGGGTTTTAATCCAGCATACCCTACTAATGCCGTTAAAACCACATCAATATTTTCACCTTCAACCACATCTTCTAAAGACTGTTCTCCCGCAAATACTTTGATTCCTAAATCAAATAATGCGTCATTTACTTCTGTATATTTTTTTTCATTTCCAATAACAACCGTATTGGGTTTGAATTTTTTTGCTTGTTCAACCAGTAACGCACTATTGTTGTTTGCGGTTAGCACCTCAACTTCAAATAAACCAGCATGTTCAGAAATCACCTCTAAAGCCTGTGTTCCTATAGAACCAGTTGAACCTAAAAGCGCTATTTTTTTCTTACTTTCCATTAAGTGATGCTTAGTTTATCTGCAATTTTTCTGTCGTTTGCTAGCCTAGGGACTTTATTTTGTCCTCCTAATTTGCCTATTGACTTCATATAATTCCTGAATCCATTTTTACTAATTACTGTAAGTTGCAAAGGTTTTAAAATTCCACCACTAATCAAATCTTTATAATAAGTATTTAAGGACTGTAATTCATCATCAAGATTTTTAGTAAAAGCAGCCATATCATTAGGTTGAGATTCAAATTCAATTAGCCATTCATGGTAGGGTAGCCCGTTTTTAGGAGTTACCTGTGGTGCTACATGAAATTCATTGACTTGAGCAGCATGTTTGTCAATTGTTTGTTTCAAACTTTTTTCCACTTCTTCAGCAATTACATGTTCTCCAAATGCTGAGGTGAAATGTTTAATTCTTCCACTTACTATAATTCTATATGGATTAATCGAAACAAATTTAATAGTGTCACCAATATTATACCCCCAAAGCCCTGCATTAGTATTCAAGATAATCACATAACTTACTCCTAACTTTACATTTTCAAGAGAAATTCGTGTTGGAGTGTCGTTAAAAAACTCATTAGAGGCAATAAATTCATAAAAAATTCCATGATTTACACAAAGCAACATTCCGTTCTCTTTTTGAGAATCTTGATAAGCAATAAAACCTTCAGAGGCAGG
>CAJQRK010000045.1 GCA_905612305.1 uncultured Flavobacteriales bacterium
GAGAGGCTTTTTGTATTTATAAATCAGCGTTGTACGAAAAAATTAAAAGTAAAAAACAACAACTAGCAATTGCGATTATTTACCAAGAACAAGAAATATTTTCATATAAAGTTATAGAAGAAAAAATAAAATTAATTTTGGACCGTTTAAGTGAAGAAATATGAGGGTTATTTTTTCTTTCATTTTCCGAGCAGTTATTAGTGTTTACCAGAAAGTGATATCTCCTTTATTGCCACCAAGGTGTAGATATGCGCCTACATGTTCGGCTTATGGCCTAGAAGCGATAAAAAGATATGGCCCTTGGAAAGGAGGGGGGCTAACCTTAAAAAAGAATTTTAACTTGCCATCCTTGGGGAGGGGAGGGACATAATCCTGTACCATAAAAAAGACACCATGAAGAAGAAAGTTAAAATTATTATTTTAGGAATTGCACTAGCAATTACCTCAATAGTATCAGTTGGATTTACTGATGATTATTTTGAAATTTCAAAAAACCTAGATATTTTCACTACCCTATATAAAGAGTTAAATACTTTTTATGTAGATGAAACTGATCCTGGAAAATTGATGAAAGAAGGTATTGATAAAATGCTAAAATCATTAGATCCTTACACAACTTATATCCCAGAATCAGAAATTGAAGATTTTCGCTTTATGACAACAGGACAGTATGGTGGTATTGGAGCTATGATTACAAAACGAGAAGACTATGTATATGTGAGCGAACCATATGAGGGGTATCCAGCACAAAAGGCAGGATTGATGGCAGGTGATAAAATTTTAGAAATTAATGGAAAGTCAGCTAAAGATAAAACTACTGAAGAGGTTAGTAAAGTATTAAAAGGACAGCCAAATACTTCTGTCACCTTACTTATTGAACGTCCTCATTTGGAAAAGCCATTTGAAGTTACTTTTGACAGAGAAAAAGTATCTGTGAAAAGCGTGCCTTATTCAGCATATATTCAGGAGGGGATTGGCTATGTAAAACTTAGAAGTTTTACCAGAAATTGTACTAAGGCTATTAAAGAAGCAATTCAAGGATTAAAAGATGAAGCGGAATTAAAAGGATTAATTTTAGACTTAAGAAGTAATCCTGGAGGGCTTTTGAATGAATCAGTTGATATTGTAAATCTGTTTGTTGAAAAAGGAGAGGAAGTGGTCAGTACAAAAGGAAAGATAAAATCATGGGAAAAATTATATATAGCAGCTAATAGGCCATTCGATACTGAGGTTCCTTTAGTAGTTATAATTAATTCCTCCTCCGCTTCTGCCTCTGAGATTGTGTCAGGAGCAATTCAAGATTTGGATAGAGGAGTTATTATTGGACAAAGATCTTATGGAAAAGGCTTGGTACAGCAAACCCGAAAATTATCGTATAATGCCCAGCTTAAACTTACTGTTGCAAAATACTATATACCTAGCGGAAGATGTATCCAAGCATTAGATTATTCTAATAGAAATAAGGATGGAAGTGTGGGTAAAATGCAGGATTCTTTAATGACTGCTTTTCAAACCAAAAACGGAAGAGAGGTGTTTGATGGTGGTGGAATTAATCCAGACATTGTAACAGAAAAAGGAATGGTTAGCAATATTGTAATTTCGCTTTTTAAAGAAAGGTTATTTTTTGATTATGCCACTGACTTTAGATTTGGACATGATAGTATTTCAGAAGATTTTATTTTTTCAGAAAGTGATTATGAGCATTTTGTAAAGTACCTTTCAGACAAAGAATACACCTACAAAACAAAAACAGAAGAAGCACTAGAAAAAGTAAAGCAGAAAGCAATTGATGAGAGTTATTTTGAAGCCTTAAGTAAAGAGTATGAAAACTTATTAGCACAATTGGAAGCAAATAAAGGAGATGATCTGTTTAACAATAAGCAAGATATAAAAGAGATATTGACAGGTGAGATTGCGAGTCGTTATTTTTATCAGCAAGGGAGAATAAAATCAGCATTAAATTTTGATCTTGAACTTAAAAAAGCAATTGAAGTTTTGCAAAATGAAGAAGAATATAATCGGATTTTAGGTCATGAATAGTATAAGAAATCAGGCGCAAAAAATTATTTTTAGTTCTTTAATATTTTTTATATGTATGTTTTCCGTTGTTGGCTCCATATCCTTCCTTCTAATTGCATTTCATATTCTAGCATTACTTTTATTTGAAAGCTTAAGAAATCGGGCGCAACAATTTTTTTTTATTTTATTAGGAGTTTGTATCCCAACCTCAATAGCAATTGCTAATTTTCTTATTGGAGGGCTAGTGTTATGCTGGATATTGGAATGGATAGTATTCTTCTGGATATCTGTATTCCCAAGATACGCATGGTACGACCATTTACAATCAGAAAACTTTAAAGGGAATTTCTTAAAAAAGATAAATCAGATAAAAAAGAGTAAATGGATACTTTCTATCTTTGGATTAATAGGTTTATATGCGTTAGGTTTGTGTTGGGGGGATAATCACTTGAATGCAGAGTGGCAATTTCAGAGGCTGGCATTATTACTGGTTTTCCCTATTTTTATTACTACAGAATTTAAACAAAAAACTATTAATAGGGCAGCAATCGCATTTTTAGGTACTGCTTTTATTTCTGCTTTAGCCGCATTAGCAATTAATAGTAATGTTATTAGTCCTTTGGGAGAATACTTGTCATTTATTGATAGCTCTTGGAGGAATTCAGCCTTTATAACGTATAATTATCATAATGTGATATTAGCCCTCGCCTCGTCTCTTTGCTTGTATATATTGATTGAGAGAAAAAGCAAGTACAGGCATTTACTTTTAGCATTTCTTCTAATTTATGCGCTCAGCATTTTTACTGAAAGAGGAAGAGCTGGTCAAGTAATTTTTAATTTATCAGCCGTGTTTTATATTTTCCACTATAACAATAACAGAAAACATATTTTAAGGGGATTTGCTTTTTTATTATTACTATTCTCATTTCAGGCTGTAATATATCATATTGATTCTACAAAGGTTTATAAAAACAGATTTGATGCCGTATCTAATATTATTCAAAATAATGGGCACAGAGGAGAAGGAAAAACTGATGATATTCGTTATGTTTTTGTAAAAGAATCTCTAGATCGAATAATAAAGAAACCTATTTTAGGATACGGAACAGGTAGTTTCGGGACAATATTTAATAATGAAGTAAAATCCGGACATCCTTTTAATACACATACCACTCCGCATAATCAATATCTTTATGTTTGGTTTGAACTCGGGATACTTGGCTTACTATTATTACTTTCTATATTCTTTCATCAGATAAGAGAATTGTTTAAAAAGAAAGATGGAATTCACAGGATTTTACTGCCGGTATCTTTTATGTTTTTAATGCTTATCGATTCTTACTTTTTTATTTTCATCCTTACAAGTTGTTATATTTTTTTGTTTACTATTTACACCAAATATCAACAAGAATAAACTCTCTTTATTCTCCTATTAAGTGTTGAAAAAATCTCATAAGGAATTGTCTCTAACTTTTTAGCAATTGATAAAACTGTATTTTCCGTTCCAAAAATAATCACTTCATCTCCTGCATTAGTAGCTGTATTTCTTAAGTCAACTATACAGGAATCCATGCTTATTTTTCCAATGATAGGGCAATGCCTATTATTGATAATTACCACTCCATTTTTTATACTTAACTTTCTATTGAGTCCATCAGCATAGCCAAAAGGAATAATTCCAATTTGCATATCTGTTGAAGCAACAAAGGAGGCGTTATAACCAATTTGATCGCCTTTCGTAATATTTCTAACTTGAGCAACAACACTTTTTAGTGTACTTATTTGTTCTAGATGATTGTCATCTGCGACTCCATAAAGTCCAATCCCTAAACGAACCATTTCATATTCATTTTTTACAAAACGCAATACTCCATTTGTATTCAGAATATGTCGATCAACTTCATATCCTATTTCCTGAAAAAATGCTGTACATATTGCATCAAAAATAAGACATTGTTTATTTGTAAATTCATCTTTTTTAGGATTGTCAGTGGCTGCTAAATGTGAACAAATACTTTGAACTTTTAGCTTTGGATATTTTAATAACACTTTAGCTAGAAGTTTGATTTCCTTAGGATTAAATCCATAACGATTCATGCCTGTATTGAACTTAATATGAATGCAAATTTCTTCATTTAGCTCACCATATAATTGTAATAATTTAAAGTTATAAATCACAACATCTAATTTATTTTCAATAATCTTTTTTGCGCTTTTTGTTCCTGAGTTAGCAATTATTATTGGAATATGAATACCACTTTTCCGTAAATGACCCCCTTCTTCAAAATCTGCCACCCAAAGTGCGTGTACTCCAAATTCTTCCAGCTTTTTTGCAAGTATTATATCTCCATGTCCATAAGCATAAGCCTTCATTACTGCAATAATTTTAGTTTTATCTTTTAATTTCCCTTTAAGGTAGTTAAAGTTACTTTTTAAGCGATTAATATTAACTTCTAGTATGGTTTCATGAATAATTTCCATAAGCTTATTTCATTTTGTTTGAAAAACAATTTCTGCACAAGGCTTTGTATTCTTCTTTTTCGCCCAATTTAACTAAAGCTTTGTCAGTAGTCTTTCTGTACGAATGATTCGCAATTGAAGTACAATCAATACAGATAGCATGTACTTTGGTAATGCGTTCGGCAATGGCTAACATCTGAGGAATTACCCCAAAGGGCTTGCCTAAGAAGTCCATATCTAATCCGGCAATAATTACTCTCACTCCGGCATTAGCTAGTTCATTGCAAACAACTACCAAATCGGCATCAAAAAATTGAGCCTCATCAATAGCCACAACCTGAGCTTGATTAACTAACGGTAAGATATTTTTAGCACAATTAATAGGTATAGCTTTTATTGTATTTTCATCATGTGAAACTACTTTTTGAATGTCGTATCTCTTGTCAATCTTTGGTTTAAAGACGGCTATGTCTAATTTTGCGAATTGTGCTCTTTTTAGTCGCCTTAATAATTCCTCAGTTTTGCCAGAAAACATTGACCCACAAATCACCTCTATACTCCCTTTTTGTGTAAGGTGATTTATTTGTGATTCTAAAGACATTTGGCGTAATTTGTTTTATTAAGTTTGCTAACAAAAGTATAAAAAGCAATTCCATTTATTATGAATTTCAAAAGTTTGTTTATTCTCCTGCTCTTAGTGCTATTTTCGCTTTCCCTTTTCTCTCAGCAAGACACAAATAAAGTCAATAAAGGAAAAATGCTTGTTGTTAGTAGCGCCTTGGGACTTGCTTTAACAGGCTCTTATTTATATATTGAAAGTTCATGGTGGGCTGATAAACAAGTTCCTTTTCATTTTGATGATGGTGCAGATTTGAAATATGCTTTGAATGTAGATAAAGCGGGTCACTTTATGGGCGGCATAGAAGCTGCAGATTTCTTTTCAGGTTCAATGCAATGGGCAGGAATGAATGAAAGGAAATCACTTTGGTATGGCGCTTTTTTTGGTTCTGGGCTTCAATTAGCAATAGAAATGAAGGATGCGTATGCCCCTTACTGGGGCTTTAGTAAATGGGATTTAGCTTTTGGGTCTACAGGGTCATTTTGGCCAGTTGCACAATACTATAATGATGATTTGAAGGCTGTAAATTTTAAATTTTCCTATTACAAACGTTCTAACATCTATTGGGAATTAGATAGGCAAAGAGGCAAAGAGACAAATAAATATGCTTGGCAAGATGATTATCCAAATCAGACCTATTGGATAACATTTGATGTAAATTATTTTGCAGAAACTTGTTGTTGGCCTGATTGGTTGAATCTTGCTATAGGTTTTGGGCTTGATGATACTCAATATTTGAATGAACACAACACCAAAACAGGAGGAAATAATGAATGGTATATTGCTCTAGATTATAATATCCCAAAGATGTTAAAGAAATGGAATAGTCCAACAGGAAAAAAAGTAAAACATTGGCTCAATTATATTCATTTCCCAGCTCCAACAATTAGAATCCGTCCAAAATTAGAATTCTATCCATTATTCCTGTAAATTTGTAAGATGTCAAAATTATATTTAATACCAACCCCAATAGGAAATTTGGAGGACATAACGCTTAGAGCGTTACGCTTACTTAAGGAGGTAGATGTCGTATTAGCAGAAGACACCAGAACTACCAAAAAGTTATTTTCACATTATAAAATAGTTGCTAATTTGGCTGCCTTTCACATGCATAACGAACACAAGGTATTAGACAAATGGATAGCAAGATTAAAAACTGGAGAAAGCATTGCATTGGTAAGTGATGCGGGAACACCTGCTATTTCTGACCCAGGATTTTTACTAGCTCGAGAATGCATAAAGGAAGGGATTGAAGTAGACTGTTTGCCAGGGGCAACTGCTTTTGTGCCCGCTTTGGTTAACTCCGGACTACCATCTGAAAAATTTATTTTTGAAGGGTTTTTACCCGTAAAAAAAGGAAGACAGACTAGATTAAAATTGCTTGCAGAAGAGGAGAGAACAATAATTTTTTATGAATCTCCGCATAGAATTATAAAATCATTAACTCAATTCTGTGAATATTTTGGGGAGAAAAGATATGTCTCTATATCTAGAGAAATATCAAAAATGTTTGAAGAAACTAAAAGAGGAACTATGCTTGAAGTTTTGCAATATTTTGAAGAGAAAAAACCGAAAGGAGAATTTGTAATTATAGTTGCTGGTAAATAATGGAGATTAAAAAATTCATACTTAAAAAACCCTATTTGATTGCAGGTCCTTGTAGTGCAGAATCAAAAGAACAGCTTTTAGCTATTGCTAAATCAGTTGAAGGGACTGCTGATGTATTTAGGGCAGGTATTTGGAAGCCTAGAACAAAACCAAATTCATTTGAAGGGATAGGAAAAAAAGCATTAGAATGGATGAAGGTCGTAAAACAAGAAAGCTCATTGAAGGTTGCTACTGAAGTGGCTACAGCTAAACATGTTGAATTGTGTTTGAAGTCAGGTATAGATATGCTTTGGATAGGAGCCAGAACAACGGTAAACCCTTTTTATGTACAAGAAATTGCAGAAGCTTTAAAAGGAGTAGATATTCCTATTTTTGTTAAAAACCCCATACATCCTGAATTAGGATTATGGATGGGTGCTTTTGAGCGCTTAGATAAAGTGGGCATAAAACAATTAGCCGCAATTCATAGAGGTTTTTATAGTTACGAAAAATCAGTTTTTAGAAATGATCCTAAGTGGGAATTGCCAATAAAATTAAGGAAAGAAGTTAGAGATTTACCAATTATTTGTGACGCTAGCCATATTGCAGGAAAGGCAACATTAATTGAGGATATTGCACAAACCGCTATGGATATTAATTTGGATGGATTGATGATCGAAACGCACAATAATCCGCATTTAGCATTAAGTGATGCAGAACAACAGATTACGCCTGAATCATTAAAAAATATTATGCAAAATTTAGTATTGAGAGATACTAAATTAAGAGATAAGCAATTCAAAGAGCAGTTACTCAATTTTAGAAATCAGATTGATACTTTTGATAAAAATATCATTAATTTACTCAATAACAGAAAAGGGGTGGTTGAGCAAATCGCTAATTTTAAACATGAAAATAGATTAACTATTTTCCAGATAGAAAGGTGGTTTGAAATTTTAAATACTAGAAAAGAAAATGCAAAATTTTTAGCATTAGACGAGCAAATGGTAGAAGAGATTTTTACCTTAATCCATAAATATTCTATTCTTACTCAAACCAATATAATGCGAAAGTAATGCAGAAAAATTGGAATGTATTAAGTTCAGACAAAACAGTAGTTAGTGAATTAGCTAAAGCCTTAAATGTAAGTGACATTATTGCACATCTTTTGGTATTAAGAGGTATTACAACTTTTGAGGAAGCTAAATTATTTTTTCGCCCAGAAATATCACATTTACACGACCCATTTTTGATGAAGGACATGCAAAAGGCAGTCGATAGGATTGAATTGGCTATTGTTAAAAAAGAAAAAGTTTTGGTGTATGGCGATTATGATGTTGATGGTACAACTTCAGTAGCTATGATGTACTTGTTTCTAAAAAAACAAGGAGTTGAAATTGAGTATTATATCCCTTGTCGGTATGATGAAGGGTATGGGATTTCGTTAAAGGGGATAGATTATGCAAAGGCAAATAATTTTAGGTTAATAGTTGCGTTAGATTGCGGTATTCGTGCAGTTGATCAAGTTGATTATGCTAATGCAAAAGGAGTAGATTTTATTATTTGTGATCATCATAATCCTGCAGAAAAAGTCCCAAAAGCAATTGCGATTCTTAATCCAAAACAAACAGATTGTAGCTATCCTTATAAGGAGCTTTCAGGATGTGGAGTAGGCTTCAAATTGATTCAGGCTTTTAGTCAAAAGAACAATATTGACTTTTCAGAAATTATAGAATATTTGGATTTATTAACTGTAAGTATTGGGGCTGATATTGTTCCAATGATGGGCGAAAATAGAGTGTTTGCATTTTATGGTTTACAATTGATTAATAAATCCCCAAGAGTAGGGCTTAAAGCATTAATGGATATTGCACAAAAAAAGAAAGGTGTAACAATTTCAGATGTAGTATTTGGTGTTGCTCCAAGGATAAATGCTGCCGGAAGGATTGAGCATGCAAAAAAAGCAGTTGAAATTTTAGTAGAGCAAGATTATGCGAAAGCTAAATTATTTGCAGATAAAATTGAGGAAAATAATATTACCAGAAGATGCTTGGATAAAAGTATAACAACTGAAGCGCTTGAAAAGATAGATGCTGCTAAAAGATCAACAGTGGTGCATAGTGAAAATTGGCATAAAGGAGTGGTGGGTATTGTTGCTTCAAGATTAATTGAAACTCATTATAAACCAACTATTGTTTTGGCTGAAAAGGATGGTATGCTGACGGGTTCTGCTCGCTCTGTTCATGATTTTGATTTGTATGCTGCAATTGAGAAATGTTCTTATTTATGCGAGAAATTTGGAGGACATAAGTATGCAGCAGGATTAAGCATTAAGAAAGAAAATTTAATTCAATTTATTGAAGAATTTGAAAAATCAGTATGCGAAACAATTACAGAAGATCAGTTAATTCTTAAAATTAATATTGATAAGGTAATTGATATTGATGCAATAGATGACAAATTATACAGAACAATTAAACAATTTGCTCCATTTGGCCCTAAAAATCTATCGCCTATTTTTATTAGCAAAAATGTAGTAGATAATGGTTATGGCAAAAGAGTAGGAGAGGATAAAAGCCATTTACGGATAAATGTAAAACGTACAAGCAATTCTATTGCTGGAATTGGGTTTGGCATGGGAAATCTTTTTGAAAATATTAAAGACAATCAATCTTTTGATATCTGTTATTCTATTGACGAAAATGAGTGGAATGGCAAGAAAAGTTTACAGTTAAGAATAAGAGATATTAAATCCTAAAAGATATCAAAAAGGTGCTATGGCAAAATATTAACCAACATTTCTTCCTAGTGATTTTGAAATTTGTGTTTTAATTTGCGTAAGTTGGCTTAATAGTTGTATCCTCTTAAGATCAATGGTGCCTTCTTTTATTTCTTGTTGCAAATCAGTAATTTGTTTATCAACATGCCCTTTTTTTAGTGATAAAATAGCTTTCTCAGTAGTTTTTCGCATTTTTTCATCTTCTCTGCCTGTATATATTTTATGACGATCTACCCAATTAGTGCTAATGCTATGTTTATTGCTAATTAAATCAATTGCTTTTTTACTTATCTCATTTTTAGGATGATTGATAAAATGCTGCAAATCAATAATTCCCCTTTCTTCAATGATATGAATAATTTCTTTATACATTTCAGAAAATTCAGGATGTGTAAATGTAATATTGTCTGCCTCAAGTTCATTAATAATTAACGCAGCAACATTTTCATTTTCACCTTCCAAAGTAAAGGAATCATTCCCATAATTTATTAAGATGCGCAAAACTTCTTCTTCTAGTTTTAATAGTTTGGTTGTCGTATTTAATTTTTCTTGTTTCTTTTTGTGTAGCTGTGAAGCAGCCTTACTTCTTACTACTGAGGGCGCAGATTTATTTATGCTAGCCCTTGCCTTTGCAACTTCACTTAAGAGTACTTCTTCAGCAATATCAAGTTTTTTGCTATACGTTTTACAATATTGCGAGCGATTTAAACTATCAGGAATACAGGAAATAGATTTTATAATATCACGCTTAATGGTTGTAATTTTTGTTGGGTCATTCGCTTCATTTAACTGAGAAACATTAATTTTATAATCAATAAAATCACGAGCTTCAGTCGTTAGAAATTGCTTAAATTCCTCAGTAGATAATTTTTTAGAAAAAGAATCAGGATCATCTCCTTCAGGGAAAGCGACAATCTTCACATTCATTCCTTCATTCAAAATCATATTTATTGATTTGTAAGTAGCTTTTATTCCGGCATTGTCACCATCAAAAAGCAAAACCACATTTTGAGCCAGGCGATTTATGAGTTTAATTTGCTCCAAAGTAAGAGCCGTTCCTGATGCAGAAACTACATTCTCAATTCCATTTTGATGCATTGAAATTACATCTGTATAGCCCTCAACAATATAACACATTTCCTCTTTACCAATGGCATTTTTAGCAAAGTTGAGCCCGTATAATACTTTGCTTTTATGATAGATTAATGTTTCTGGAGAGTTTAAATATTTTGCTTTTGCATTTTGATTAAAAGCTCTTCCTCCAAAACCAAGAGTGCGTCCAGAATAGGATTGTATAGGGAACATAGTTCGCTCGCTAAAGCGATCAACAATTTGTCCAGAACTTTCATTTATTAAAGACAATCCAGAAGCGACAAGCACTTGTTTGTCATAAGCTTTTTTAAGTGCAGCTTTACTGAAAGCATCTTTAGCTTTTGGATTATAGCCAAGCTCAAACTTTTTTATGGTTGCTTCCGAAAATCCTCTTTCTTTAAAATAGCTTAATCCAACTGACCTCCCTTCTTTAGAGTTCCATAGTATATCCTGAAAATAATCATTTGCAAAGTTAGAAACAATAAACAAACTATCCTTTTCGTTAGCTCGTTCCGCTTGCTCTGAGGTCATTTCTTCCTCCTGAATTTCTATGTTGTATTTTTTAGCCACAAATTTTAAAGCTTCAGGATAATTGAAATGTTCAATTTCCATAATAAAATTAATACTACCCCCTCCTTTTCCACAACCAAAACACTTGTATATTCCTTTGGTAGGAGATACGGTAAAGGAGGGTGTCTTCTCATTATGAAAGGGGCAATTTCCAATGTAATTAACACCTCTTTTTTTAAGAGTTACAAAATCGCCAACAACCTCTTCAATTCTAGCAATTTCAAATATCTGATCTATGGTATCTTTAGGTATCATTTTTTTCTATTCACAACATAATCCAATAATAGGATTAATGATTTTTTTGCCTGATTATCTTCAAAGGTATTTAAAATATCAAGTGCAGATTTATGGTAATCATTCATTATTTTTTTAGCATATTCCAGTCCCCCATTTTCTTTTACCAAAGCAATAACGTCTGCTACTTTCTTATCATCTTTATGATAATTTTTAATGGTATTAATTATCTGGTTTTTTAGTTCTTTATCAACAGAGTTTAAGGTATAAATTAAAGGAAGTGTCATTTTTTGTTCTCGGATATCAATACCGGTTGGCTTGCCAATTAAAGGGCTTTGTATATAGTCGAACAAATCATCTTTTATCTGAAAGGCTATGCCTGCTTTTTCTCCGAATAATCGCATTTTTTCTACGATTTCTTTATTTTGACCAACTGAGTTAGCGCCACTAGCACAACAAGCAGCAATTAATGTTGCAGTTTTCTGGCTAATAATATCAAAATACACATTTTCTGTAATATCTAATTTTCTTGCTTTTTCAATTTGTAATAGTTCTCCCTCACTCATATCTTGCACGGCAGTGCTCATTATTTTTAAGAGCCCAAACTCTTCATGTTTTACAGCTAATAGTAACCCTCTGCTAAGTAAAAAATCACCTACTAATACAGCAATTTTATTTTTCCAAAGAGCGTTTATAGAGAAGAAACCTCTTCTAAAATTTGCCTCATCAATAACGTCATCATGTACTAGAGTTGCAGTATGCAATAGCTCAATCATTGAGGCAGCACGGTAAGTGCTCTCTTCAAAATTACCAAAAAAGCTTGGCTGATAGGAAAACAAACATAGGGCGCATTTGCTTCCCTTTTCGTTTAATTATATAATGCATTATTCTGTTAAGCAAGGAAACATTACTCTTTAAAGAGTTTTTGAACTTGCTTTCAAACAAATTCATTTCTTCATGAATAGGGGATTTTATGTTCTTTAGTATTGACAATATAGGTGTAGACTAGAGTTGCGAATATACAATTTTTGTTATCTATAAAATAGTATAAAATACTTTGTTAAAAAGTTATTTTAGCTTGTTTGCTAATTGTCCGCAAGCAGCATTGATATCCTTTCCTTTACTCTTACGTAGGTTAGCAATAATATTTCTCTCTTGCAGATAAGCAATAAATCGCTCTGTTACTTTATTGCTTGATTTTTCATAATGAAGATTATCTACAGTATTGTACTCAATTAAGTTAATTTTGCAAGGACTTGCTTTAGCAAATTGAGCTAACTTTTCAGCGTCCTCAAGATTATCATTCAAGTCTTTAAATAAGATATATTCATAAGTTACTCTGCTACCTGTTTTATCATAAAAATAACGAACAGATTCCCTAAGTTCCTCCAAGTTAATTTTTTGATTAATTGGCATTAAAATATCTCTTTTATTATCATTTGCAGAATGCAATGAAATAGCCAGATTAAAACGCACTCCATCATCTCCAAGTTTTTTAATCATTTTAGATATTCCAGCAGTTGAAACGGTAATTCGCTTTGGCGACATTCCTAATCCTTTTTCAGTAGTTATAATATTTATGCTTTCCAATAAAGCTTTGTAGTTCAATAGTGGCTCCCCCATTCCCATAAATACAATATTGGATAGGGGTTTCCCAAAATTAGAAATAGCTTCTTCATTAAGAATAAATACTTGATCGTATATTTCAGCAGCAGTTAGATTGCGTTCTAATTTCATTGTTCCTGTTGCGCAGAATTCACAGGCCAAACTACATCCTACTTGTGAAGAAACACAAGCGGTTAATCGCTTTTTTGAAGGAATTAGAACCCCTTCTACTAATAATTTATCATGAAGCTGTAAACTGTATTTTATAGTGCCATCTTTACTTCTTTCTCCCCTGTGTAGTTTTACAGGATTTATATTGAAATGTTCGGCAAATAAATCACGCATTGGTTTTGATAATGAAGTCATTTCATCAAAAGAAGTTACTCTTTTTTTCCACAACCATTCTATAACTTGTTTAGCGCGGAATTTTGGCAATTTATGTTCGCTACAGAATTTTTGTAAATCCTCAACACTAATATTTCTGATGTCTGTTTTTTCTTTCATTTCGTTTGCAAAGATATACTACTTTTGTGCTATGCGATTTTTAACGGCTGATTATTTATTTCCCTTACACAAATCCCCAATTAAAGAAGGTGTATTGCAAATTTCTGACAAGGGAGAAGTAATTGCACTTTTTGAAAATAGAAATGAAATCCCTCAGAATAAATTAGAAGTATTTAACGGAATAATTTGCCCTGGATTTGTAAATGCACATTGTCATTTGGAGCTTAGTCATCTTTTAGGAATCACCAAAAAAGGAAAAGGATTCTTGAATTTCATGACAACAATTCAGCAGAGAAATAATTTTACAAAAGATAAAATTCAAATTGCAATTGAGAATGCAGAACAGCAAATGATTGCTAATGGAATTGTTGCAGTTGGTGATATCTGCAATACACCTGATACCCTTTTGCAAAAGCAAAAAGGAAATTTGCAATACTATAATTTTATTGAAACTTTTGGGGTGCATGAAAATAATATTGAAACCATTCTTAATACTTCAATTGACTTAAGAAATCAGTTTAGAGCTGTAAAAATGCGAGCAACTATTGTCCCTCACGCCCCTTATTCTGTACCCATTAAATTAATGAAAAAAATTGCAAGTACTTTTGATGCACATGATAAATTACTCTCAGTTCACATGCAAGAAACAAAAGAAGAAAACCAACTTTTTGAAAATAAGAATGGGTCTTTTTTTGATTGGTTAAATGGCATGAATTCAAATGCAAGTATTTGGGAAACAAGAGATAAATCTGTTGATATTTTGCAAGAATTAAGAAACAAAAAAGTGCTTTTAGTGCATAATACTTTTGCTAAAAAAGAAGATATAGCCGATAATTATCACTGCACATGCCCAAAGGCAAATTTGTATATTGAAAACGCACTGCCAGATTATTCTATTTTTGACACAGATAAATTATGTGTAGGCACAGATAGCTTAGCGTCTAATGACTCCCTGTCTATTTTGGAAGAGCTTTTAATTATTCAAGAGAATTCAAATTTTGATTTGAATACACTACTTAAAATAGCTTGTAAAAATGGAGCAGAAGCTCTAGGTTTTGAGCAGCTAGGGTCTTTTGAAAAAGGGAAAATCCCTGGGGCTAACTTAATTCAGAATTTGGATGGTTTGGAATTTTTAATAGAGAGTTCTATTAAGATTATTTAGTACATGTAACCAAGTAAATCTAAATTCTCTTCTTCCCATTTTTTGTCATTGATGGGTTTAATCATGAAATGAGCATCATCTATTTTTTTAGTCTTAACTTCATAATTTTTATGATGATGAATTTTTAGCCAAGTAGTTGTAGGCTCAATTTCCCTAAACTCATATTTTGAAAAGTAGTTTGGAATATTAATGGCTAAAAATAGAAAATCAATAGATAACTCGTCTACCTTTTATAATAGTTTTTCTCCAATTCCTCTATTTCTATGATGGGGATCTACACAAATATCAATTAAGCCTAAAACTTTAATTGGAGTGCTATCTAAGCACATTGTTCGATAATCAAGCCCAATATGTCATATGTCCAATTAGCGTATCATTTTCCTTTACCAGTATCCTATAGTGAGACACTTGCTTAAAATAATCTCTCCCTTCATAATTAACTTCCGAGAAATTATCTTGTACTAGGTTATTTATTACAAGACTATCTTCTTTAGTAGTCTGAAATTCAGTAATGAAAGTACTTTTAATCATAAAATCTCAGCAATCTTTAAGTCTTCTTTGGTAGTAATCTTCAGGTTTTTTCTCTCACCTAAAATAGTGTTAATTTTTCCGCTATTTGCTTCAAAAACAGACGCATCATCCGTAAAATGTGCAGAGAATTCTTGAGTATATGCTTTCTTAATATCAGAACTGAAAAAACATTGCGGGGTTTGTACTTTATATAATTTACTTCTGTCTATATGTGTAGAATTTTCCCCATCTATTTTTCGGATAGAATCCTTTACCGGCATAACAGGAATAATTCCTATTCCTTCTTTAGTTTTGGAAATCAGGCTATCAATTAATGATGTAGAAACTAATGGGCGTACTCCATCATGAATAGCAACAATACTTTCATCATCTACTTTTCCTAATCCATTTTTTACGGAGTGAAAGCGAGTTTTGCCTCCTTCTACCAAAGTATGTTCTAGTGTAAAATTATAGGTATCGCAAAGCGAATGCCAATAATCAAATTGGATACTTGGTAAAATTAAAATAATTTTCTCAAGGCGAGAAAATTGGTTTAGGGTGTGCATTAAAATAGGGATCTTTTTTAGTAGTAAAAACTGTTTAGGAGTGGCAGTATTCATGCGCTCCCCTTTTCCGCCAGCAACTATTAAAGCAATTTTTTGCACCTTACAATATGAGCATTGCATCTCCAAAAGTATGGAAATTATACTTGTTCTTTATGGCTTCTTTGTAGGCCTTTTTTAACAAATCTAATCCTGAAAAAGAAGCTACTTGCATCATTAATGATGATTTTGATAGATGAAAGTTAGTTAGCATACAATTCGCAATACGGAAAGTGTGAGGCGGAAACAAAAAGATATTTGTCCAACCCGCATAAGGAATTACTTCATTTTTAGTTGATACCGAACTTTCCAAGGTACGCAAAACGGTAGTCCCAACAGAACAGATTCTTCTGCCTCCATTCTTACCAGTATTAATTTTATTAGCAGCTTCTTCGGAAATAATAATTTCTTCGGATTCCATTTTGTGTTTAGAAAGGTCTTCTACCATAATTTGATTAAAAGTACCTAAGCCAACATGTAAAGTAGTTTCAGCAAATTCAACACCCTTAAGCTCTAATTGCTTCATTAGTATTTTACTAAAGTGCAAACCTGCAGTAGGCGCCGCTACAGCTCCTTCATGTTTTGCATAGATAGTTTGGAATCTTTCTGTATCTTCAGCCGTAGGCCTTCTATCAAGGTGTTTTGGTAGCGGAGTTTCACCAAGTGTAGTTAAGACTGCTCTAAACTCTTCATGTGTTCCATCAAATAAAAACCGTAATGACCTCCCTCTTGATGTAGTATTATCAATTACTTCGGCAACTAACTCTTCATTTTCCCCAAAGAATAATTTATTTCCAATTCTAATTTTTCTTGCTGGATCAACCAAAACATCCCACAAGCGATTTTTTGTATTTAATTCTCGCAATAAGAAAACCTCAATTTGTGCTCCTGTTTTTTCTTTCTTAGCATAAAGCCTTGCCGGAAAAACCTTTGTATTATTTACTACAATTACATCCTCTTCATTAAAATAATCGCCAAGGTTGGACATCTTTTTATGCTCTATCTTACCGCTATCTTTATGTATGACCATAAGTTTTGCATCTTCACGGTTTTCAGCTGGTTTTTTTGGAATCCTATTTTGTGGTAGATCAAAATTGAACATTGATAATTTATATTTCATGTGTTTAGGGAGTTTAGTTGTTATCTTTAGGACATTTCTAAAGGAGGTAATTTTAAGTCGGTAAATATAAAGTATTGGTAAGTGGAAGTCAAGTGATTTAGCTATTTAGTTTTTTCTCAAAGGAAAAAATATTAAGAGCATCAGGTAATTTATAGTTGCCAATAGCAGTACGGCATAATTTTGAAAGGTGAGCGCCGCTATTTAATGCAGCCCCAAAATCATGAGCTATAGATCGGATATAAGTACCTTTGCCACACATTATTTTAAAACTAATTTTTGGCATTTCAATTGCAGTAATTTCAAAAGAATGAACACGTACTTTCCTAGCTTCAATTTCAATACTTTCACCTCTTCTAGCCTTTTCATAAAGGCGCTCCCCATCTCTTTTTAATGCTGAAAAAATGGGCGGTATCTGGTCTATTTCACCTATAAAATTCAGGATCGTATTTTGTATTAGCTCCTTAGTGATATGTGAGGTTTCATATCGAGCACCTACTTCAGTTTCCAAATCATAACTTGGGGTAGTACTTCCTAAAGTAATCTCACCAGTATAGACTTTGGCTTGTCCTTGAATTTTAGAAATTCGTTTGGTAAATCTACCAGTGCAAACAATAAGCAGACCTGTTGCTAAAGGGTCTAAGGTCCCCGCATGCCCTACTTTTATTTTTTTCAAATTGTATTTTGTTCTGATAAGGTTTTTCATCTTTTTCACCAAATCAAAGGAGGTCCATCCAAGTGGTTTGTCAATCAAAAAAATCTTTCCTGATAAAAACTCTTCTGCCGTTTTAGGAAAATTTGACATATTAAATAAGAGTTGATGCAATTACAATACTTCCTATTGCAAAGCAGTAGTATGCAAAATATTTCAACTGACTGTTTTTCACCAATTTTATCATCCATTTACAGGCTACCAGACCAGTAATAAAAGCAAAAATAAAGCCAATAATTATTGATATAATTGTTGTTGCATGATGAGGTCTAACTTTAGCAAGATCATTCTTAATAACTTTTTCAATCTGCTGATTGTTTAGAAGAGCTTTGCCTAAGTCTTCTTCGAAGTTTTTCTTTACTGTTTGAGAAGTTGAATCACCTTTTAATTTGTTCCAAGCAGTCTCTTTTTTGCTTATAGCCTCATTTAAAAAGCTAACATTAATAGACTTAATATCAATAATTCCATGAATTTCATCAACTATCATTTCTGTTCTATGGTGTACATCAAGCCCTTCCAATTCTTTAATTTCTAGATATTTCATTGTTTCCATAGTCATGGCTCCAAAAATTAAAGGTACTACCATCAAAAATGAAAAACGGGCTGCTTTTTCTTTATCTATTCCTAAAATCACTGCCGTTGAGATAGTTGCTCCTGAGCGAGAAATCCCAGGCATTATTGCAATAGCTTGTGAAATACCGATAAGGATAGCTTCTTTGATTCCAACTTTTTTTGATGATGCTTTGGCTTTGTCGGCCAAAAATAACAGTATCCCTGTAGCTAGCAACATGCTACCAACCAATATTAATCCTCCACCAAAAAAGGCGTCTATTTTATCATTAAAAAATATTCCAACTAATGCAGCTGGAATCATGGAGAGTATGATTTTTAAAGAGAATTGAAATGACTCATTGTTTTTAAATTGAAATAGTCCTCTGAAAATTACTGCTAAATCTTTTCGAAAAATAATGAGTGTAGATAAGGCGGTTGCAAAATGTAGAACTACTGTCATAAGCAGACTTCCTTCACCAACCTTCCCTTCGCCTAAAACAGCTTGTGCAATTTCCAAATGCCCACTACTGCTAACAGGCAAAAACTCAGTCAACCCTTGAATTATTCCAAGGATAATTGCACTAATAATATCCATAGATTAAGCCTCTTTTTGCTTGTGCATTACGGCAAAGATTTCGATAATAAAACCTGCGGCAAGTAAAATAGGAGCTATAGTAAGACGAGTAGTGTTAAAGATTTCATCAGAAAATTGTGTTGGATCTTCTGATCCCCCTCCAACCATCAGAATAAGTCCGCTTGCCATAAATGCTAAGCCAACAAATAATAAAATATAATTCTTTTTTGAAAATGCAAAATCCATAGGTAATGTTTTAGTTGTAAAGTTCGCTTTCGTTTTGGTTTATAAATTTTCTTACTGCAAAAAATGTAGACACCCAACTGAGTAAAAATCCTGAAATAAATATTAGAATAAAGATAAGGCTAATTATTTTTAGGTCAGTAATGTTTAGCATACTTGCTGTTTCACTTTGTATAAGTTGAATGGAGCCGATGAGCATAAAAATAGCAAAAATAGAGCTATAAACCCCTTGATATATCCCTTTTATTAAGAAAGGTTTTTGAATAAAACTATTAGTTGCACCAACTAATCGCATGGTGCGAATCAAAAATCGTTTGGAATACACTGAAAGCCTAATTGTATTATTGATAAGTGCAAAGGAAATAATAAATAATAAAAGGCAAAACGAAAGCATAAAAAAAGTAAGTCGGCTAACATTATTATTGAGCTTATCTATTAAATTTTCCTGATAAAAAATATCATGAACAGCTGTACTTTTACTCAATTCTGTTTTGATCACCGCTAAGCTATCCGTATTTGCATAAGTAGCATTTAGTTTTATATCAATTGAGGCTAATAGGGGGCTGTAGCCTAAAAAAGAAACAAAATCTTCTCCTAAATCCTTTTGTAAATCAATTGTTGCTTGTTCTTTTGAAACAAAAGAGCGGCTTTTTGAAAAATCAGAAGCATCCAAAACTTTCTGAAATTTCATTATTTCCATTTCATTTATCCCTTCCTTTAGCATAATGGTAAAGCCAATATTTTCTTTGACATAATTGGATAGTCTTTGTGCATTTATCAGAACTAAACCTAGTAGCCCAACCACAAATAAAACAAGTGATAAGCTAATAACAACTGAGGCTGAAGAAGAGATCAGCTTTCTGTTTAATGATTTGTTGCTGCCTGTTTTCATATAGGTGGCTAAAATATAAAAATACAAATTACTAATGGATGTTATTTATTAACTTTGCATACTGAATAATAATAGTGATGGAGTACAATTTTAATGAGGTAGAAAAGAAGTGGCAAATTTATTGGCGTGAAAATGAAACATACAAGGTTTCAGAAGACGCAAATAAGGAAAAATATTATGTGTTGGATATGTTTCCTTATCCTTCAGGGGCAGGGCTACATGTAGGACATCCGCTAGGGTATATTGCCTCCGATATTTTCGCTAGATATAAAAAATCAAAAGGGTTTAATGTATTGCATCCTATGGGATATGATTCTTTTGGTTTGCCTACCGAACAATATGCTATTCAAACAGGAATTCACCCTGCAGTTGCAACCAAAGACAATACAGATAGATACAGAAAACAACTAGACCAAATTGGTTTTTCGTATGATTGGAGTAGAGAGGTACAAACTTCTGATCCGAATTATTATAAATGGACACAATGGATTTTTAAGCAATTATTTAATTCTTGCTATTGTAATGCAGAGGATAAGGCCATGCCTATTTCTGATTTAATAAACCACTTTGAAAATAAAGGGAATTTTGCTTCTGAGGCAGTTTGTGATAGTAATACACCAAAATTTACCGCAGAACAATGGAGTAATTTTTTGGAAGTAGAAAAAGAAAAAATGTTATTGAATTATCGTTTAGCTTTTTTATCGGATACTTGGGTAAATTGGTGTGAAGGGTTAGGAACTGTATTGGCTAATGATGAGGTAAAAGATGGGCTTTCGGAAAGAGGAGGTTTCCCAGTAGAACAAAAATTAATGAAGCAATGGTCCTTGAGAATAACCGCTTATGCTGACCGTTTAATTTCTGGTTTAGATACAGTAGGCTGGTCGGATTCTATTAAGGAGATTCAAAAGAATTGGATTGGAAAATCTAAAGGCGCTTCTGTAAGTTTTAAATTGGGAAATTCAGATGATAAAATCAAAGTTTTTACCACTAGACCCGATACTATTTTTGGCGTTAATTTTATGGTATTATCTCCAGAACATGAATTAGTAAAGCAACTTACTACTGATGATAAAAAACAAGAAGTAGAGGAGTATATAAATACTTCAAAATTAAAATCAGAACGCAATAGACAAGCGGATAAAAGCGTGAGTGGAGTATTTACAGGGGCGCATGCAATTCATCCTTTTACTGGCGAAAAAGTACAGGTTTGGATTGGAGATTATGTGTTGGCATCTTATGGAACAGGAGCTGTGATGGCGGTTCCTTGTGGTGATCAAAGGGATTGGGATTTTGCTAATCACTTTGGTTTGGAAATTATCAATATTTTTGAAGGAGTTGATGTGAGTGAGGCTGCCAATGAAGATAAAAATGTAAACATTGCAAATTCAGATTTTTTAAGTGGACTTTCTGCTGAAAAGGCTATTCATTTAGCGATTCAAAAAATTGAAGAAGGAGGCTTTGGAAAAGGAAAAACAAACTATCGTTTGCGAGATGCAATTTTCAGCAGACAAAGATATTGGGGGGAGCCATTTCCAGTGTATTACAAAGGAGAGTCGGTTTATATTTTGGAAGATGACAAGCATGTAGCCCTTCCTCTTGTAGATAAATATTTACCAACTCCAACTGGGGAACCGCCATTGGCAAGAGCTAAAAAAGAAGATTGGAATGTGTTTGAGGGTGATAGAATGGAGACTAATATTATGCCAGGGTGGGCAGGAAGTTCTTGGTATTTTTTGCGTTATATGGATCCAAAAAATGATAATGAATTCTGTGCAAAGGAAAAGTCAGATTATTGGGGGCAAGTAGATTTATACATTGGGGGAGCTGAACATGCAGTTGGCCACTTATTGTATTCTCGTTTCTGGACTAAATTTCTGTATGATAGAGGTTTTATTTCATTTGACGAACCTTTTAAAAAGATGATTAATCAAGGGATGATTTTGGGGAGATCCTCATTTGTTTACCGAATAAAAGACACTAATACTTTTGTAAGTTTTGATAAACGAAAGGAACATAAAACCACCCCTTTGAATGTAGATATCAATTTTGTTGATAATGATGTGTTGGATGTGCAAGCTTTTAAAAATTGGAGAGAAGAATATAAGGATGCAGAATTTATATTGAATGATAATGGAGAATATTTATGTGGGCATGAGGTAGAAAAAATGTCAAAATCAAAATACAATGTGCAAACCCCTGATAATTTGGTAAAGGATTTTGGAGCAGACACTTTACGTTTGTACGAAATGTTTTTAGGTCCTTTGGAGCAGTTCAAACCATGGGATACAAAAGGAATTAATGGAGTTCATAATTTTCTCCGTAAATTTTGGAGATTGGTGCATGACGGAGAAAATAATTTTTTAGTTTCAGAAGAAAACCCAACAAAAGAAAATTATAAGACTTTGCACAAAACCATTAAAAAAGTAGAAGAGGAAATTGAGCGCTATTCTTTCAATACAGTAGTGAGTACATTTATGATTTGTATAAATGAACTAACGGAACAAAAAGGCAATAACAGAGAAATCATTGTGGATTTTACAGTTTTATTATCGTCTTATGCGCCACATATTGCTGAGGAGATTTGGCAAAAATTAGGCAATAAAACCTCAGTAACAACCGCTAATTTTCCAGAATTTAACCCTATTTATTTGGTAGAAAATGAGGTGAACTACCCAGTTTCCTTTAATGGTAAAATGAGATTTAAAATTACTTTGCCTGCTGAAATGGGGAAAACTGAGATTGAGGCCGAGGTGATGAAACATGAAAAAACCATTCATTATTTAGAAGGAAAAACGCCTAAGAAAGTAATTGTAGTGCCAAAACGAATCATCAATATAGTTAGTTAAGTTTTCTTACTTTTGAAAAGTGAAATCATTCTTTCGCTTTCTGATATTTAGCAATATTTTAGTTGCTTTTTGTGTACTCTCCCTCGTTTTGAGTACAGAAATTTTATTGGATGTTCAGGAGAACTATAAAATAAGTCAGTTTGTGTTTTTTGCTACTTTGTTTGCCTATAATTTTCAAAGGGTAGTAGGGATAAAAAAAGGAAATGATCACATTGGAAAAGAATGGTTGAATCATCATAAAATCGCTATTTATAGTCTTATGCTGTTGGGAGGATTGATTAGCGCATACCTATTTTTTGAATTTCAAAGACTTACTCAAATTGCTATAGTTTTTTCTGCATTACTTTCTATTGGCTATCCTTTTGGGCTTAGAAAAATTCCAAGCAGTAAAATATTTATAATTGCTTTGGTATGGACAATTAGTACTATGCTGTTAGTATTGCTTGAAAAGCACATCCCACTTTCTCAAAATATTACCTTGCATTTGCTTGCTCGTTTTTTATTGATTTTCGCCATTACCATTCCTTTTGATATTAGGGATTTAAATTTTGACAATAAAGAATTAAGAACAATTCCACTCGTTTTTGGGGTTGTAAAAGCAAGAATTATTGCAATATCAGCTTTGTTTTTTTGTGCAATAATTACTGTTTTTCAGTATCTAAATGAGGACATAAATTTACCAAATTTACTAGCATTAATTTTACTGTATTTTGTGTCCTCAATTTTCATTGCAAAATCAGATGTCAGTAAGCGGGAAATGTATTTTTCTTTTTGGGTAGAATCATTAAGTTTTTTGGGCTATATTTTTTTACTAATTTCAGCTTTGATTTTTTAAATCATATTGCTTACTTTTACTCCAATATAAATAACAAGGAATGTCAGAAGAAACAACATCAGTACACTATATAAATTACTTGCAGCTGGATAAGGTTTTGGATGCTCAACATCTAATAAGTGATATAAAAGGAAAAGCTGCACATGAGGAAATGCTTTTTATTATTATCCACCAAACCTATGAGTTATGGTTCAAGCAAATCTTGCATGAAATACAATCGGTAATGGATTTATTTGAAACCGATAAAATTGATGAATCCTCTGTTGGTGTTGTTGTAAGAAGAATGGATAGGGTAAATAAAATCATGACGACACTAGTTGGTCAGTTGGATATTTTGGAAACTATGACTTCTTTAGATTTCTTAGATTTCCGTGATCACCTTTCTCCTGCTTCTGGCTTTCAATCTCACCAATTCCGAAAGTTAGAAGTAATGTTGGGGCTTAAAATAAAGAAAAGACATCAGCTTGGTGGGTGTCCGTATCATTCTCAATTTGAAGGCGAAAAGAAAGAAGAAATCCTAAATCTGGAAGAAAGTGATTCGCTTCTTGCACTAGCAGAAAAATGGTTGGAACGCATCCCGTTTTTGAATATGGAAGAATTTGATTTCTCCAAAAAATATGAAGAGGCAGTAAACGAAATGTTGGAAAAAGAAATTGCAGGAATTAAATCAGCAAACTTAACCGAGCAAGATAAAGCACTCAGAATACGTATGATTGATGAAAACAGAAAGTATTTTGAAAGAGTATTGGATGAAAAGGAGCACAACAAAGCAATGCAGGAGGGAGAAACTGCTCTTTCTTACAAAGCGACTATGTCGGCACTACTGATTAATCTGTACAGAGATGAGCCAATTTTACATTTACCCTATCAACTGCTTAGGAGTTTGGTAGAAATGGATCACAAAATTGCTGCTTGGCGTTTTAGACATGTGCAAATGGTAGAAAAAATGTTAGGACAAAAAATAGGAACAGGAGGAAGTTCAGGCCAAGGATATTTAAAACAGACAGTAGACAAGCACAAACTATTTACTGATTTGGCAAACATTTCTACACTGATGATTTCTCGTTCGTACTTACCAGAGTTACCTAAAAACATAAAAGACACTTTAGGATTTAATTATAAAAAATAATTAGTATAGAATAAATGGAATTATCACTCAAAAATAAAAATGCAATTGTGTGCGGAAGCACACAAGGAATTGGAGAAGCATCCGCTACTGAATTGGCAAAATTAGGAGCAAACATCACTCTAATTGCTCGAAATGAAAGCAAACTTTTAAATGTGCTGAACGAATTGGATAAAAGTCAAGGGCAAACCCACTCTTTTATCTGTATCGATTTTTCAGATTCAGACAAATTAAAACAGGAAATGACACTTTTAAAAGGAGCCTATCACATTTTAATAAATAATACAGGAGGCCCTGCTGCTGGCCCAATCACAGATGCAAATACCAATGCTTTTGAGGAGGCTTTCAGAATGCATTTAATCAATAATCAGATTTTGGTTCAGCAAGTTATAAAAGGAATGAAGGATGCAGGTTTTGGAAGAATTATTAATATTATTTCTACTTCCGTAAAAGCGCCAATTGCTGGTTTGGGAGTTTCCAACACTATCCGCGCAGCAGTTGCTTCTTGGGCCAAAACACTTTCTATTGAGTTAGGGGCTTATGGAATCACAGTAAATAATGTATTGCCAGGATTTACTAATACTAACAGATTAAAAACTTTGATTACAAAGAAAGCAGAAGTTCAAGGAAAGTCAGAAGAAGAAATAGCAAGCGCTATGAAAACAGGGGTTCCTGCAGCCCGTTTTGGGGAAGCTAATGAAGTTGCAAATGCAGTTGCATTTTTATGTAGCCCTGCAGCAAGTTACATTAACGGAATTAATCTGCCAGTAGATGGGGGAAGAACAGCAAGTTTGTAAATGGAAAAGATTTTAAATTATATAAACGGGGAGTTGGTTGAGCCAACAAACGGAAACTATTTAGACAACTACAATCCGTCCAATGGTGAAGTGTATTCCTTAATTCCGGATTCTGAAAAACAAGATATTGACAATGCCGTAGCGGCAGCCAAAGAAGCTTTTAAAAGTTGGAGTAAAACCACAAAACAAGAACGTTCGGAGATTCTGATGAAACTTGCGGATTCCATTGATAAGTATTCAGAGGAACTTATAAAAGCAGAAAGTAAGGATAATGGGAAGCCGGAAACCTTAGCTGCTCATGTGGATATCCCAAGAGCTTCTTCCAATATCCGATTTTTTGCCGGAGCAATCCTACACGATAGTTCAGAAATGCATGAAATGGACGGAATAGCTATTAATTACACTTTACGAAACCCTTTAGGAGTTGCCGCTTGTATTTCTCCTTGGAATTTACCCCTTTATTTACTCACTTGGAAAATTGCACCCGCACTTGCTACAGGAAACACAGTGGTTGCAAAACCTTCTGAGGTTACCCCAATGACTGCTTATTTACTTAGTAAGATTTGTATTGAAGCAGGATTTCCAAAAGGAGTATTGAATATTGTTCATGGGCTAGGAAGTAAGACAGGAGATCCGCTTACCACACATCCAGATACGCCAATTGTTTCATTTACTGGAGGGACGGTTACCGGAAAGCATATTGCAACAGTTACGGCCCCTATGTTCAAAAAACTTTCTTTGGAATTAGGAGGTAAAAACCCAAACATCATTTTTGCAGATGCTGATTTTGATAAGGCGGTAAGTACAGCTGCCCGCGCAGCTTTTACCAATCAAGGACAAATTTGTTTGTGTGGTTCTCGAATTTTTGTTCAAGAAGAGATTTATGAAAAGTTCAAAATTGCCTTAGTTGCCAAAACCTCCAACTTAAAAGTAGGCGACCCAAAAGATATTTCCTCTGATTTAGGAGCTGTAGTTTCCAAAGGTCATATGGAGAAAATATTGTCTAAAATTGAACAAGCAAAACAATTAGGAGGGAAAATATTAATTGGAGGGAAAAGAGAAATATTTGAAGGAGAATTGAAAGATGGATATTACCTTCAGCCTACTATTATTGAAGGATTACCTTTTGATTGTGATATAAACCAAGAAGAAATTTTTGGACCAGTTGTAACTATCATCCCTTTCAAAACAGAGCAGGAAGTTATAGAGATGGCTAATTCTACCAAGTATGGGTTATCGGCTTCTATCTTTACGGAAAACATTAGCAAAGGACATAGAGTTGCTGCAAATATTGATGCAGGTGTAGTGTGGATTAATACTTGGCTACTTAGAGATTTAAGAATTCCATTTGGAGGAATGAAACAATCAGGCATTGGAAGAGAGGGAGGCTTTAAATCCCTTCAATTTTTTACTGAACCTAAAAACGTATGTGTTAAAATTTAAAGATGACAACACAATTGAAAGGAAATATAAGTAAAGTAGATGCCGATAAAGTTAGAGCCTTAAGGCATTCTGAATTGAGAAAAGGGCAAGATTTCTCTACTACTTCCTATATAGAGGATTATGAAGTAGGTGCTTTTCATATGGCTTGTATTTTAGATGAAAAGATTGTAACATGCGCTTCATATTATCCTGAACAATCAATAAAGATAAAATCAAAAATGGCATATAGATTAAGAGGAATGGCAACTGATTCTAACTTTCAAAGAAAAGGTTACGCTACAGATCTTATGAAAGAATCTTTAAAAGAACTAAAAAAAACAGATTGTGATATGGTGTGGTGTAATGCCCGTTTAGGTGCAGTAGATTTTTATAAATCTGTAGGATTTAAGATTACTGGAGACTTATTTGATATAGCAGAAATAGGCCCTCATTATTATATGTATAAAGAAATTTAAAGAGATGAACGGAGAAAAATTTAATTCAGATAGAGCCCCTCAGGCAGTTGGTTTGTATCCGCATGCTCGGAAAGTAGGAGATCTATTATTTCTTTCTGGTGTTGGTCCCCGAAAAGCAGGACAAACAGATATTCCTGGAGTAACGTTAAATAAAAATGGAGAAATTGAAAGTTATGATATTGAACAGCAGTGTCATTCTGTTTTTGCTAACATAAAATATATTTTGGAAGATTCGGGGTCATCATGGGGAAACATAGTAGATATTCAGGTGTTCCTTACCAATATGAAAGATGATTTTAAAACCTACAATAAAATTTACGCTGAATATTTTAAAGATAATCAGCCATGCAGAACAACAATTGAGATAAAGAGTTTACCAACTCCAATATCAATAGAACTAAAAATAATAGCAACTATTTAAAATTAAAATTATGAGCGTAAGAAGACCTTTCAATTTCCTAAAATGGATAGATGACAATAAAGATTTATTAAAACCACCCGTAGGCAACAAATGTGTATATGCTGAATCGGAAGACTTTATTATTATGGTGGTAGGTGGGCCTAACATCAGGAAAGACTATCACTATAATGAAACAGAAGAATTTTATTATCAAATTAAAGGCGATATAGTAGTAGGGATACAGGAAGACGGAAAGGCGGTGGAGATTCCTGTTAAAGAAGGAGAAATTTTTCTATTACCTCCAAAAGTTCCACATTCTCCAAAAAGATCGGATGGTTCAATTGGCTTAGTAATTGAAGCAAAAAGAAAAGAGGTGGAAATGGATGGCTTACAATGGTATTGTGATAACTGCAATCATCAATTACATAGCGTTACTTTTAAATTAAATAATGTAGAAAAAGATTTTCAGCCTAGATTTAAAGAGTTTTACCGATCTGAGGAGTTAAGAACTTGTGATAATTGTGGAGCAAAAATGGAGGTAGACGAAAGATTTATTTAAGATGAAGAAACTTTTCACCATAGATATTCATACCCATATACTACCAAAGGATATCCCAAATTTCAATAAACGATTTGGCTATGGTGAATTTGTACAATTAGAACATCATAAGCCTTGTTGTGCCAAAATGATGATGAATGACCAATTTTTTAGAGAGGTAGAAGCAAATTGCTGGGAGGCTGATACTCGAATAAAAGAATGCGACCATCAAAATGTTGATGTTCAGGTTTTATCTACTGTGCCTGTGATGTTCTCTTATTGGACAAGCCCAAAAGATGGATTAGAAATTTCAAAATTTATTAATGATGATTTAATAAAGGTTGTGGATAAAGATCCAAATAGATTTGTTGGTTTAGCCAATGTGCCAATGCAGGATACTAAATTGGCCATAAAAGAATTAGAAAGAGCAAAAAAATTAGGATTTAAAGGGATTCAAATTGGATCTCATGTAAATGACTTGAACCTGGATGCCCCTTCATTTTTCCCAATATATGCTGCATGTGAGGAATTAGATATGGCCATTTTTGTTCATCCTTGGTGGTGGATGGCAAAAGAGAAAATGGATAAATATTGGTTGCCTTGGCTAGTCGGAATGCCTATGGAAACTTCTCTTGCAATTTGTTCTATGATTTTTAGTGGGGTGTTTCAGAAATTCCCAAAGCTAAGAGTTGCTTTTGCTCATGGAGGAGGTTCTTTTCCGGCAACTATTGGTAGAATTGAACATGGGTTTAATGTGCGTCCGGATTTAGTAGCAGTAGACAATAATATAAACCCTAAAGATTATTTAGGAGAATTTTGGTTAGATTCTTTAGTGCATGATGATAAAATGCTAGAATATATTGTAGAATTAGTTGGAGAAGACAAAGTGGCTTTAGGTACAGATTATCCTTTTCCATTAGGAGAGCTAGAGCCTGGGAAACTGATACATGGAATGCCCTATCCAAATAATGTAAAAGAGAAATTGCTCTCTAAAAATGCGCTTGATTGGCTAAATATGAAAAAAGAAGATTTCATATAATGAAAGCGGAAGTTGAAATTGGAAACAAAAAATATAATGTTGATTTCTTAAAAGGAATTGATATTTCTATTCCTCTAAATTTTAATGGAGAACAGCCTAACACTTACGGTGTAGATAAAGCGACTTCAAGGCCATACCAAGACGGACAATTTATTGGAGACACCCGAAAAGGAGGGCCTTGTAATTTTGAAACCTATAGTTTTACTCCTCATTGTAATGGCACCCATACTGAATGTATTGGCCATATTATAAACGAACGAATTGATATTCTATCCTCTTTAAATGAAGGAATGACTGCTACTACTCTTATTTCTATAACTCCAAAAGCTTCAACCGAAAATTATATTCCTGAATTGAATGCAAAAGATTTAGTCATCACAAAAGAAGATTTAGAATTACAATTAAGGAATGTAAATTCTGATTTTTTGAGAGGATTAGTTATACGAACTTTACCTAATTCTAAGAATAAAAAAAGCAGAAATTATATGAAAGAATCCCCTGCTTTTTTCAGTATTGATGCAATGAAGTACATT
>CAJQRK010000046.1 GCA_905612305.1 uncultured Flavobacteriales bacterium
ACAACCACCACTTTCCACACCTACTCTTACAAATTGCTTTTTAGCAGTATCATTATCTAGTAAATGTAGTAATCTATCTCTTGCCGAATCACTAATATTGATCATCTTATTTTTATTTAATCTAAATGAATGCAAAGCTACAAAAATCATACCATTTAAAACCTATCTTTGCCAGATGAGTTTACTTGAAGAAAAATCTAAAAATACAACCCCAATTTCACGATTGGGAGAGTTTGGCTTAATTGACCATTTAACCAAGAATATTAAGTTAAAAAATGAAAGTACAATAAAAGGAGTTGGAGATGATGCTGCTGTTATTGATACTGGAGATAAATATCAATTGATGAGTACTGATTTTTTGGTTGAAGGCGTTCATTTTGATTTGGGATATTCCCCCTTAAAGCACTTAGGATATAAGGCGGTTGTTGTTAATGTATCAGATATTTGCGCAATGAATGGTCAGGCTAAACAAATTACAGTAGGCTTGGCTATTAGTAATCGATTTACAGTTGAGGCTTTGGATGAGCTATATGCAGGAATCTATTTGGCTTGTGAGCAGTATGGGGTTGATTTAGTAGGAGGAGACACCACCTCATCAACAACTGGATTAATGATTAGTATTACAGTTTTAGGAGAAGTAGAGAAAAAGAAGATTACTTATAGAAGTGGCGCTAAAGTAAACGATTTAGTAGTTTGTACTGGTGATTTAGGGGGCGCATATTTAGGGCTTCAGCTTTTAAATAGAGAAAAAGAAATGTTTGTCGACAATCCAACTATTCAACCTGATTTAACAGGTAATGATTATGTGTTAAAGCGGCAACTAAAACCAGAAGCTTCTGCAAAATACATTGATATATTAAAGGAATTAGAGATTATTCCTACTTCAATGATTGATATTTCTGATGGGCTTTCTTCTGAAGCATTACATTTAGCAAAAGCTTCAAATGTGGGGATCACAATTCATGAAGATAAAATACCAATTGATTATACAACTATGAATCTGGCAAATGAGTTCAATATGAATCCTATTGTTTGCGCCTTAAGCGGAGGGGAGGATTATGAATTGTTATTTACAATTAGTCAAGCCCATTATGATAAATTTAAAAAAGATGCTGATTTCACTATTGTTGGTTATGTAACAGATGCTAGTGAGGGAAATAATTTTATTGCAAAAGACGGGACCTCACATCCGCTTACGGCACAGGGGTGGGATGCAATGAAAAAAGTGTCAGGGTAGCAGGATTACAGCCAACACTTATTTCGCTAGATTACAGCAAGTCTTCAAACTAAAATTTGCTCCGCTTTTTGTACCGCTAATCAATCTACTAAAGCAAACTTAAAAAGATTATCTGTATTTCCTGATTAGAAAAGGATTTTAAAAATAATTTATTTGATAATTATCGTATAAGATAAACATATCCATTAAAATTATGCAGTTTTTCAAAAATATCTGTAATAGTAATGGTATAAGTATATACTCCCTGCTGTACAATAGTATTGTTAAATTTTCCATCCCAATATTCGTCCTTTTCAGTTGTTTCATAAATAATGTCGCCCCACCTATTAAAAATTATCATATTAAAAGTCACTACATCATTTATATCGTACATAGATGGAATAAAACCTTCATTTTTTAAATTATTATCTGGAGTAAATGAGTTTGGAATAAAAACAGTTAAGCTGCATGTATTTATAATAACCTCTGCTGAACCAGAATAATTACCAATACAGCCGAATTGATCTACAACATTTGTTATTGTATAAATTCCAGCTTGACTAGCTTCAATGATGATTGGATTGTTGCCAGCAACTATATTGGTTTCTGTTCCAGTAGTATAAGTTATTTCAAATGGAGAAGTTCCAGTTACAATCACATCAATAAATATTTGATCTCCATCACATGCCTCATAATTACCACTTATTATAGCCTCCGGTAAAGGGTTGTAAATTACATGAATTGTGTCTGAGTTACTACAACCATTTGCAGTAACCTCAACAAAATAATACCCTTCTGAGGAAACATTATAACTAGAGGATGTAGAATTATCTTGCCAAAGATATGTTGCATTTTGGACAGTAGCATCTAAAGTTAATGTTTCTCCATCACAAATTACAGTATCATTTCCTAAATTAACGATAGGAAGATCAGTTACAAATAAATCATTAGTAGCAGTATCTGTAATTCCATTAAAGTAACTATATAAGCTTATATGAAAAGTTCCTGTATCTGAAAAAATATGAAAAGGATTTATACTGGAGGAACTATTACTTGTACCACTATTAGGGTCTCCAAAATTCCAAAAAACAGAATCAACTGACATATTGCTAATATTAAAGATAGCTGAATCTCCAAAACATGGATTATTGAAACTAAAATTATTAGTTGAATTAAAAATAGAACTGTAAAACGTAGGCAATCCTCCAAGGGAAAGCATACCATCAAGGTAAACCCCATCTTTTACAAAATCACATCCAACTCCAACCGTATTAGGATTATTGACTACTGATAAATAACTAGCATTTAAATCAGCAAAATATATTTTATTATCTGGAGCTGACTGAATTGCACCACAATATGTCATTGAGCTACTTAAAAGAACCTGAGAGCTAGCAACATTTGATGCTAATAAATTGTATTGATAAATAGATCCTATATCTGATGAGGAGATATAAAGCATATTGCCATCTGGAGAAAATTCTACTCCATATGGATCAGATACTATAATGGTTACTTCATTACTTAAAGACCCTGTTAAATTGTCAAAATCAAATAAATTAAACCCTCCTCCTCCCATAAAATTTGCAGCAGTAATTTTTTCTCCATTAGGAGATCCTCTTAGATAACCTAATGCCCCATTATATACTGGGCCAATATTAGTTACAATAGGTATCATATTTAGTCCGCTAGAGGTAAATAGGTAAGAATGATATGTATTTGAATTTTCTAACCGAACAATCACCCAAAAATCAACACTATTTTGATGTTTTATTGCAGTAATTTTTTCACAAGTTCCAGGGACAACAGGAATATTCTTATTTAAATTTATATCTCCTAAACCTCCTTGTAAGCTAATATCCACTTCTGAATAGTTAAGTCCTCCCAAGGCCCCAGAAGCACCATCAATAGTAAAAATATAATAAATGGTACTTAATCCGGGCTGTTTAAGAATAACACCAGACTGAGTACTGCTAAAATGTCCTAGAAGACCTGAGCCGTTTGGCATGATAGTATGATTAGCATTATATACTGTCATCCCGTCTGTGTAGAACAATAAGCCTCCATTATTATCACAAATTGAAGCACAACCCTCCATTGTATTAAGCAGTCCATTAGTAAGTGCAACTGGGCTTCCACTATTAAAATCCAAACCAGCATTTTGCCCAAAATACCAAATATTACCCTCATTTTGAGCAGACGCAAAGAATACGGAACATATTAATATAGAAATAATAAATCCTAATTTTCTCATAAACATAAAGCAAACTTAAGAAATTAATTTTATTTTCAGAGACGATACTTATTTTAAAAAATAACTTCTAAATCTTATGTTCTTGGGCTTGTTAATCAGTGTGATACCCGAAAATTGTCGATTTTGGAGGAGAAAAGTGTCGGGGTAGCAGGATTACAACCAATACTTATTTCACTAGATTACAGTAAGCTGTTGAATTAAAAATTAACTATTCATCAAATCTTCTATTTCTTCTGCTTCAATAGGAATATTTCCCATCAAATCAAATGGCTTGTCATTTGTAACCAAGATATCATTTTCTAACCTTATTCCAAGTTCTTCTTCTAAAATATAAATTCCAGGCTCACAAGTAAACACCATTCCTTCTTTCATTGGAGCTGAAAAATCTCCAACATCATGTACATCAAGCCCTAAATAGTGTGAAGTGCCATGCATAAAATATTCCCGGAATAATGGTTTTTCAGGATCTTGTTTTTGGACATCATGTTTGTCTAATAATCCTAGTGTTATTAATTCTGACTCCATCAGTTTACCAACTTCTTTATGATATTCATCTATAATTGTTCCTGGCCTAAGCATATTTGTGGCTTCTTTCATTACATGTAATACAGAATTATAAACCGCTTTTTGTCTATCAGAAAAACGACCATTTACAGGAGCAGTTCTTGTTAAATCAGAAGCATAATTTGCGTATTCTGCACCAAAATCCATTAGTAAAATATCGCCATCCTTACAAACTTTGTTGTTGTCAATGTAGTGTAAAACACAGGAATCTCCCCCAGAACCAATAATTGGCTGGTAGGCAAATCCACTAGATCGATTATTTAAAAATTCATGCATTAATTCTGCCTCAATCTCATATTCCATTACGCCTGGTTTTATGAAAGGTAAAATTCGTCTTACTCCTTTTTCAGTAATGTCGCAGGCGTTTTGCATCAAGGCAATTTCTGTATCCGATTTTATGGATCTTAGCTTGTGCATTATTGGGGCTACCTCCAATATTTTTGCAGAAGAATATTTTTTGCTTATCCAGTTTCTGAATCTATCATCTCTGGTTTCTACTTTTGAAGCCGCACGACTATGAATATTTTTATTTAGATAAATAGCATCAGATTTTTGTATCAGTTCCGCTAATTTACTTTCTAAATCTTCTAACCAATAAACTGTTTTTATTCCAGCAGTTTTTAGAACAGCCTCCTTTGTAAGTTTAGCCCCTTCCCAAATAGCAATACGCTCATTTGTTTCTTTTAAGAACAAAATTTCTCTTTGACTTTCATCAGGATGATTTGGAAAAATTACCAAAACACTTTCCTCTTGGTCTACTCCTGAAAGCCAAAATAAATCATTGTTTTGTCTAAAAGGTATAGTGCCATCCGCATTTGTAGGCATGATATCATTTGAATTAAAAATAGCTAAATTATTTCCAGCTATCTTA
>CAJQRK010000047.1 GCA_905612305.1 uncultured Flavobacteriales bacterium
AATCTAGTATACAAAACTGGGGGCCCTTTTTAGCTTCACACGGTATAGTTTGCATGACAATAGGAACTAATAGTATCTTTAATTTGGTTAATGATAGAAAAGAGGCTCTACAAGACGCTTTGATTAGTTTAAAATCTGAGAATACAAGAATAAATTCTCCATTGTTTAATAAGTTAGATACAAATCGAGTAGCTCTAGGAGGTTGGTCAATGGGTGGTGGTGGAGCACAGCTAGCAGCAGTAGAGGATTCAACTATTAAAGCAATAATTGCTTTATGTCCCTGGATTGACCCTGTGCAAATAACTGTTAATTTATTAAATCATGATATTCCTGTTTTATTTTTTAGTGGACAGATTGATGGAGTAGCACCTCCAAGCACTCACGCTAATGTACATTATAATTACACCCCTAACACAACCAGTAAATTACTTTATGAGATAAACTTAGGAGGACATACGGTTGCAAATAGCCCTTCAGGCGGACAAGGAGAAGTGGGAAGAATGGCTTTGTCTTGGTTGAAAGCATATTTAATTGAAGATTCTTGTCATTGTCCTTTATTATTAGACACTCCTCTTACTGCTTCAGTTTATCTAACTAATATAACTTGCCCTAACTATGGCTGTACGGATTTAATAGCAACTAACTATAACTCCTCTGCTACTATTGATGATGGAAGTTGTACTTATAGTTTTATTTGTGGCGCAATAACGGGCGTTAACTTAACGGATGTAATTCATGACAGAGCTCAATTTAACTGGGATGATATGAACAGTGCTACTTGTGTAGTAGATCAAATTAGAATCCGTTATTCGCATGATGGCGGGGCTACTTATTCTAACAAGACTATGGGCGCACCAGTTGGAAACAATGCTCCATGTTTAAACACTTCTAAATTAGCACTTAACTTGACGGCTTCTACTACTTATGAGTATGACTTCAAAATTTGGTACCAAGATGGAACTAATGTTAACTGGCATGCAAGCGGCACATTCACAACAGCTGATGTTTGTGTGAATGCTACTAACATGACTGCAACAGCAACTTCAACAACTCAAGCTGACTTCTGTTGGGATGCTCCGGCATCTTCTTGGGAGTTCGTAAGATTACAATACAGAGAAAATGTTCCAGGTTCTTCATTTAGTAACATTGGAGGATTCGGAGTTATGGCTCCAGCACTTTGTAAAACTAAGAACGGTTTAGTTCCAGGCACAGAGTACAGAGTAATGTGGAGAGCATGGTGTAATGTATCAGGTGGTCCTTATAGATCTCCAGTTTGGGATGGTCCAGTTATTTGGCATCAACCAACTATAATAAGATTAGAAGGTGGTACGACTATCAATAACTTAGATGTTTATCCTAACCCGTCAAGAGATATCTTTAATGTGAGTTTTACATCAGAAGATGCTCAAGACTTAAAGGTAAGAATATTTAATTTAATAGGAGAGGAGCTAATAAATGAAAACTTACAACAGTTTGTTGGTGAGTACACCAAACAAATTGATTTAGCTACTTACCCTAAGGGAATTTACTTCTTAGAAATTAAAACAAATAATGGAATAATTAATAAGAAGCTCATCTTACAATAAAAATTATCATATAAAGACTATTAAGTATAACATAAAATTTATGTATTATTGCAAAAATTAATTATAAAAATTAAAATTATGAAGAAAATATTTACTCTATTATTGCTATTTGTTTCATTTACTATCTCTGCACAATTTGCATTTGTGCCTGATAATGCTTTTGAAGCATGGTGTGAATCAAATAATTATGGTGATGGATTTGCTAATAATGATACTATTAGCACACAATTTACGGGATTTCCTTCAAATATAAGTCTTGATAATCTTGGTATTAGTGATTTAACAGGTATTGATGCTTTTTCTAATTTAGATGCTTTAAATGTTGCTAATAATAATTTAAGCAGTATCGATATATCTTCTTTTGGTAATCAACTAATTATTTTTAATGCTTTAGGTAATAATAGTGATTTATATTGTATAACTGTAGCGGATACTGCTTATGCTTATGGGCAAGCAACTTACTCAGTAGATGCTTTTACTAATTATAGTTTAGATTGTGCAACTGCTTTTGGATGTACAGATACTTTAGCATGTAACTGGATTCCTACTGCATCAATTGATACAGTAACAGGTGGTTCTTGCTATTACAGTTTAGATTCTACTATTAGTAGAAATACATGTGATGCATATTTGTTTGGAGGTATTAATAGAACTGTAACAGGTACGTATTATGATACTCTTGCTACAACAGGAGGGTGTGATAGTGTAGTTACTTTAAATCTTATAATTATAAATTCAACTGAATCACATACATATGATACTATTTGTAATGATACTATTTGGAATAGTCTTATTGTTGATATCTCTGGTACTTATGATTACTATATGCCTGGGGCTAATGCTGTAGATTGTGATAGTACTGCACACTTACATGTTATAGTTGATCATTCATATGACACTACTTATACTGAAGTACATTGTGATTCATATACTTGGCCAGTTAATGGTCAGACTTATTACGCTACCACCACTGATGTTGATTCTTATCAAACTACTGTTGGTGGTTGTGATAGTATTGTTTCTCTAGCTTTAACTATTAATTATAGTGATAATAGCACTGATAATCAACAACATTGTAATTCTTACACTTGGGTTGATGGCAATACTTATACATCAAGTAATAACACAGCAACTTATACGACTACTACAGTAGCAGGAGGTTGTGATAGTGTAGTTACTTTAAATTTAATTATAAATGATAGTACATTTGGTACAACTTTTCATACTGAATGTGATGCTTATACTTGGATAGATGGTAATACATATACAAATTCTGGAACTTATACTTATGCTAATACTAATATTAATGATTGCGTGCATACTGAGACTTTAGAGTTAACAATAAATTATAGTGATGCTAGCGATGATGTTCAAATAGCATGTGATACTTTTGTTTGGGTTGCTGGTGATGGTCAGACTTATACATCAGATAATAATACAGCAACTTGGATGTATCTAACCATAGATGGATGTGATAGCTTAGTAACTTTAGATTTAACTATAAACAATAGCTCTACAGGCTCTTTTACAACAACTGTTTGTGATGAATATTATGATACTTTAGGAAATCATTATACTTCTACGGCTATTTATACTTTTGTGCTTACTAATGCTGTAGGTTGTGATAGTACGGTTACTTTAGATTTAACAGTGAATCACTTAGATAGTAGTTTAACGACAGAGGATGTATGTGATTCCTATACTTTTAATGGAACAACATATACAACATCTGGCACATATTATTTCAATACTAGTACTGTACATGGTTGTGATAGTACTGCTCAGCTAGATCTTACTATTCGTTTAAGTACCAATAACACACCACTTGTTGTTAATGCTTGTGATTATTATGTTTGGTTTAATGCTGATGGAGATACAATATATACTGCATTAAATGAAAATGATTCTTTATCAGGATTTACTGATGGTTTTTATGGTTTAGATGGACATTATCTTGATACAATGCCTTATCTAAATCAAGCTGGTTGTGATAGTACAGTTTATCTGGATTTAACTCTTAATAGTAGCGCCGTTGCATCAAATACACCAATTGAGATCTTTGCGTGTGATGAAGGTTGGCTGGGTCCTGATGGCATTCTCTACACTCAATCACTACCAAATGTTGCTATAGTTACTGGTCAAACTCCAGAAGGATGTGATAGTATCTTTCAGTTTAATATCCATATAGCACTTGAAAAAAGATCTGATATAACTGCAACTGCATGTAATGCATTTACTTGGATTATAGAGGATGAGAATGGTGACCCAGATACAACACACTACAATACATCAACTATTGATAGTATGGTGTATGTTGTAAGTCAGAATTTCTCGGCTCCTGATTCAACAATTCTATGTGATTCTATAGTGTATCTACATTTAACTATTAATAATGATACAGTTATAACAGACACTCAAGTACATTGTGATACTTATACTTGGCCAGTTAATGCGCAAATTTATACTGCATCAGTAACTGTACCTGAATTCCTTTCAACTGTTGATGGTTGTGATAGTACTATAATATTAGACCTGACTATTAATCCAAGCCACTATACCACCATTGATACTCAAACAGCATGTGATACATTTATATGGCTTGCTGGTGATGGAGCTACTTATTTAGCAAGTAATAATACAGCAACTTATATGTATCAATCAGTTGTTGGTGGGTGTGATAGTTTAGTAACTTTAAATTTAACAATTAACCCTTCTTATACATTAACTTCCCCAACTGAAATAGTGTGTGATTCATTCCACTGGGATGTAGGTGTTGGAGGAACTGGAAATACTTATTATACTACTGGTTTATATACTTCTTACTTCCCAAGCATACATGGGTGTGATAGTTTAATTCTTTTAGATTTAACAGTTAATCACTTAGATAGTAGTTTAACTACAGAGGATGTATGTGATTCCTATACTTTTAATGGAACAACACATACAACATCTGGTACATATTATTTCAATACTAGTACTGTACATGGTTGTGATAGTACTGCTCAGTTAGATTTAACGATTAACTATTCCAATACAGGTAATTCTACAAAAGATACTTGTGATACTTATACTTGGCTTGAGGCCGATTCAATGGTGATTACAGTTTCAGGTAATTATACATATACTTTTACAAATCAAGATAATTGCGATAGTGTACATACCTTAGTAGCAACAATAGGATATTCCAATACAGGAGCATCAGCAGTTACTGCTTGTGATTCTTATAGCTGGAATGGACAACTTATATCAGGATCTGGTACATATTCTCAAACACTTACAAATGCTGCAGGATGTGATAGCGTACATACTTTAAGTCTTACAATTGATAGCACCTCTATAACTTATGACACTGTTACAGCATGTTATTCTTATGATTGGATTCCAATGCATCACCCAAACAATACATATGGATTTGATACTACATCAACTTTTAATGCCGGTCTTAATTCATTGAATTATATTGTACTTGGGAATAGTATTAACAGCTCTGTATGTACTGATACGGCATACCTAAACTTAACAATAAACCCAATGGTTTATGGTTCTGGTTCAGATACTGCTTGCGATTCATATCTCTGGGTAGGTAATACTTATACTATTACAGGTGTTTATATAGACACATTAACATCTGCGGTAGGTTGTGATAGTGTAGCTACATTAAATTTATATATTAAATATTCTACTTTATCTGACACAACTATTACTGTTTGTGATACTTTAAATTACTCAACTTCTAATGGACCAGTTGCCTTTACTACTTCAGGTGATCACGATATTGTTTTAAGTGGAGCTAATTCAGTTGGTTGTGATAGTACAATTACAATACACCTAACAGTACTAGAAAGTACACATAGTTATCATTCTATTACTGCATGTGATAGTCTTTTCTGGAATGGTAATATGTATTACACATCTGGACCAGTAAGTTGGATTTCTTATGGAAATAATTCAGTTGGTTGTGATAGTACAGCATGGTTAGACCTTACTATTAATTATAGTGCTAGTGTATCTGAAAACATTACAGCATGTGATTCTTATACTTGGCAAGGAGACACTTACACTGCTGACACTGTAGTTACAAATACTCTTTCTACTATAGACGGTTGTGATAGTATTGTCACGGTTAACTTAACTATTGGAGGGTTATTAGGATGTACAGATGCTACAGCATGTAATTATGACCCATTAGCCGCTTGTGATGATGCTTCATGTATCTTACCTGATGGCTGTGGAGATACTCTTTATATGGAGTATGACTCTTTAGTAACTTGTAGTGATGCTAATGCATGTATTACCCTTATTTTAAATGGATGTATGGATACTACGGCATGTAATTATAACTCAGCAGCAACAATTGATGATGGCTCATGCTTAACTGCTTATGGTTGTATGGATTCTACAGCATGTAATTATGATGCTACAGCTACTTGTGATGATAGTTCTTGTAATACAGTTTATGGCTGTCAAGATTCTCTTTATTTAGAGTATGATCCTTTAGCAAGCTGTTCTGATACTAGTGCGTGTATTACACTTATTGTAAATGGATGTATGGATATTACAGCATGTAATTATAATTCACTTGCAAATGTAGATGATGGTACTTGCGCAGGTCTTTTAGGATGTACTGATGCTACAGCATGTAACTATAATGCGGCAGCTACTTGTGATGATGGTTCTTGTATTGTACCTGATGGATGTACAGATGCTACAGCTTGTAACTATGACTCAACAGCTCTTTGTGATGATGGTAGTTGTGTATATGATAATGGAAGTATAGATACTCAAGAAGAGTGTGATTCATATCTTTGGATAGATGGAAATACGTATACTGCATCTAATAGTTCGGCTACTATGGTTTATCCTAATGCAGCTGGATGTGATAGTACAGTGACTTTAGATCTTACAATTAATGAAAGTCCTATTGTAACTATCCTTGTAAATGGAACTAATTCTAATTTGTTTACCGCTATTGTATCTGGAGGAATATTTCCATATACTTATGCGTGGACAAATTCAAATCAAATTATTTCAGTTAATCCTACAATTGATCCATCAGAAACTGGTGATTATTGTGTTGAGGTAACGGATGACAATGGATGTGTTTCAAGTGAGGTATGTGAAAGTATCTATATTAATTCAGTAAGTGAATTAAATATTTCAGAATTTAATATTTATCCAAATCCTACTACTAGTTATATATCTCTTGAATTTACAACAACACAAACTGCAGATTACTTGATTAAGGTAATATCTTACAATGGCGCAGAGGTTTATCGTGATGAGTTACTTAAATTTAATGGAGATTATACTACTACTATTGATTTATCAACTTTTGCAAAAGGAACTTATTTAGTTCAGATTTCT
>CAJQRK010000048.1 GCA_905612305.1 uncultured Flavobacteriales bacterium
TGTAAAATATTACTAATTAAAACCAAAAATATGAAAAAATTAATTACAATCTTAATGCTAGTGGCTATTTCAACTGCTATGTCTTTTGCACAATCAGGAACATTTGCTTTAGGAGTAGGTTCTGATATGGCAGGGTCTTCTTGGCAGGATTATTCTTTGGAGCCAACAGTTGGATACTTTATAGCTGATAATATGCTAGTTGGAACTGGCTTCACGATGGAATCTGGAGATGCTTCTTCAAATAAAATGGAAATGAGCCCATTTTTTAGATATTACTTGAATGGCTCTCTCTATGCTATGGGGGGTATTACCATGATTACAGTGAAAGATTATGACTCTACAACGGATATTGATGTTGGTGTTGGACTATCTTTGATGTGGAATGATAAAGTAGCTATTGAACCAAGTTTAGGACTAGCTATTGGAGATGAGAAAATAGAAATAGCTCTTGGTATAGGCATTAATGTTAGATTAGAGATGGACTAATAATCTATTTTAATAATCATTATAAAAAGGAGCTTTGGCTCCTTTTTTATTGCTCTAAAATTCCTTTTATAATATTACAGCCTTTAATTATTTCATCTTCCGATATAGTAAGGGGAGGAGTAATCCGGATAGCAGTTTTAGTAAATAAAAAATAGAATAAAATTAATCTGTTTTCAAGCGATTGTTCTACTACTTTTTTAGCTAATTCCTCACTGCTAAACTCTATAGCAAGCATAAGTCCTTTTCCTCTAATCTCTTTGATTTTTGAGTGCTGTAGATGTATTCTGAATAATTGTTCTTTTTTATCAATTTCACTCATTATTGTAGAAGTAAGTAAATGTTCTAAAGTTGCAAGTGATGCCGCACAATTTATTGGATGTCCACCAAAAGTAGTAATATGCCCTAATTTGGGTTCAAATGTGAGTAGATTCATCATTTTCCAAGAGGAAATGAATGCACCTATTGGCATACTACCACCCATTCCTTTTGCAATACATAAAATATCAGGAATCACATTATAAGTTTGAAAACCAAAAAGTGTTCCTAAGCGGCCATAGCAAGTTTGTATTTCATCAAAAATTAGGAGTGTGCCTGTTGCGATACATTTTTCTCTTACTTTTTGCAAAAAATTATTTGTAGGGGTTATAAAGCCTGTAGCGCCTTGTATGGGTTCTATTACAGCTGCTGCTGTTTGTTTTGTTATGTTTTTTAATGAACTATCATCATTATAAATAATCTGATTACAATTAGGTAAAAGTGGACGGTACTTTGCTTTATGCTCTTCATTGCCCATAATGGAAAGAGCGCCTTGTGTAGAGCCATGGTACGAATCTTTACAAGAAATAACTTCAGAGCGCCCTGTTGCTCTCTTAGCTAATTTCATAGCACCTTCAATAGCCTCTGCACCAGAATTGGTAAAATAAGTTGTGCTTAAATTTTCTGGAAGATTTTTTGCAAGTAGTTGCGCTAACTTATATTGTGGAGATTGAACATATTCTCCATATACCATTACATGAGTATATTTGTCTAATTGCTGTTTTACGGCATTTATAATAATAGGGTTGGAGTGGCCTAAAGTGCAAGAAGAAGCACCTGCTACAAAATCCAAATAATCTTTGTCGTTTACATCTGTAATGTAGCTGCCTTTGGCAGATTCTACTTCCAAACAAGATGGAAAGGGAAAGGTTTGTGCTTGATGTTTTTTAAAGATGTCTTTTGCTATTTTTTTCATCGCTAATGAATTTGTTGATTAATATTTTAAAAAAGTATTACTTCTAAGAAAGAATGTAGAACTAAAAACACCTAATAAATATAAGATTATGTCAATAAAGTCAAATGTTCCCCACTCAAAGATGTACTGTATTATTTCAAAAAACAGAACAATGAAAAATAGCAAAATAGAATACCAATAAACGTATAATCTATTTAATAGAATTATAAGAAATGAATTAATCGAATAAACAGATAAAAAATCAGGTAGATTCCTTATCATATAAGAATCATAATATATTTTATTAGGATTTAGAAATGCAAAAAATTCACTAACAGGAACAATAGTAGGTCTAAATATTAAATAGATGAAAACACCTAAAATTAACGGTGTTAAACAATGAAGGGAAATAAGAATAAAGACCTTTCTCAATATTTTCTTATAGAATTTTAAACATCTTAATCATTAAATTGTTGCATCAAAAAGCAAGCCGAATACGATAAGAGCTATTACAAAAACACCGATCACTAATCCCCAGTTAACTTCAGCTATCTTTATGTCTGGTGGCGTATATCCTGGTTCAGCCTGTTGAATTTTCTTAATCAATAACTCTCTTTTCTTTACTGGATCAAAAGTTAATATTGTAGAATTCATAAAAACACCGGACTCTTTTTTAATCCAAATAACATTTCCTAGATTTGAATATTCAGTAACAATATACTTTAAGAATTCAGTATTTTTATTCACTTGAATATCAAAAGCGGTCTCTAAAGTGTCCAGATAGTCTTTTAGTGAAGTTAATCTCATAAGTGAATAAGATGGTTGTTTTGTTGTGTCGTCTACTGTGTCAGGAGCTACAAGGTCTGCTTTTAGAATTATTATTTGCCCCAGATTACTGCCTATAGCATCAGCTGATTCCTCATAAGTAGTAGAATCAGGATCATGTTGTTTTGATGCAGATAAGAACGCAACAATCTCTCTAGCATTAGTATTCACAATCTTATCCTCATAAAGAAAACTAACTGAAGCCCAAAATGCACAAATTGCTTTATTCTCCCACAATTATACTACATTTGGATTAATCTCTAACCCTTTATTACAATAATTATAAGCTTCATTATAATTACCTGCTGTCATTGAATTAACTAGTATAGAAATAATATTTGCAAAAGCATCTTTTTTATCTCCTTTTAGATTTGCCTCATACTTAGAGACATTAACATCATTAGGAATAATCAAAACTGATTTATTACCACAACTGAGACATTCTAGTTGACTTTGTCCAGTCACTGGCATTGGAGCTGTACATGAAGGACATTTCATTTCTTTAAGTTCTATTTTTCCCATAATTTTTTAATTTTTAATTATTGTTGTTGTATTTGATTATATGTTTTCAATGCTTGCGTAGCTAGTTGATAAAATGTAATTCTTTTGCCTTCGTAAATTACAAAAGATTCTGTATACTCTTTTGCTTTTTGTAATTCTCTTGTTGCTTCTTTTAGTTTATTCAAAGCTAAGAAACAATTCAAAATTGCATAATGACACTTAGCTGCCGTTTTACCAGTTTCTCCTCGACCTTCCAGACTACTTATTGTAGAACCTGGATAATTATTAATAACCACATTATAAATTTCTATAGCTTTTACAAAACTGTTCATCTCAAAATAGCACAATCCTATATTATAAAGTGCATCATCAGCTAGTTCACTATCAGCATAATCCTCCACTAACGTATTAAACTCATTTATTGAATCCAAGAAGAATTCATCTTGAGCGAATTTTAAACCATTTGTGAATAATGTTTTCTCTTTATCATGCATTGTTTCTTTGTTTTTTTACTTCTTTCTTGTAATCAGTTGCAGAAAAAACTTTTGTTGTTCTAATTCTAAAATAATATATAGATCCACCAATTAACATTGCTTGTACAATACCCATCCAGACATCATAATATCCCAACTTATATACAATATATCCAAATAAAATAGTGACTGAAGCTAAAATAAAGGACATAATCTTAGACGCAAATGAAGAAAAGAAAGTAAATGGGAGTATAAATACAATAAACCCAACAATCATCTGTAATATAGATTTGTCATCCTCAATAGAGTAAATGATTAATCCTATCACTATTATAGACGTTACTATTCCAATAAATGTACCCTGTAAATCTTTTTTCATTACATTTTATTCATTAATTCTTTTTTCTTCAATTCGAACTCCTCCTTTGTAATAGCTTCCATATCTAAGAGCTCTTTTAATTTCTTTAATTTATCCATCGCTGATTCATCAGGACTTCCTCCAATTGCTCCACTCATAGATTGCTGTATCATGCCAGGCATGGCAAACCCCATGCCGAGTCCAGCTCCAGCCCCTACCATAGCTCCCATACCTCCACTTTCATTCTGAGCCGCATCTTGTAAACTCATTGCAACTTTATATTTCATAAACTCATCCATATTGCCTATAGCTGCCATCCCACTTCTTTGATCTATCATCTCTTGTACATCATCTGGAACTGAAATAGAGTTCAAATAAAAATCATGTAAACTCAAACCTAAACCTAAAAACTCCCCTTGTAATTTTGATTTTATGATTGTGCTTAAATCATCAAATGAAGCGGGCATATCAAAAACTGATTTTAATTCAGATCCTAAAACTGTTGTTAGTTTTGAAATAACAATACTTCTTAAGTAGTCAGTAATATCTTTGTTACTAAATACTCCACGAGTACCTACTACTTTATTAACAAATAATAATGAATCACTTACCTGTATAGAGTAAGAGCCAAAAGATCTGATTCTTATCATCTTCAATTCTTCATCTCTAAATAAGATTGGTTCTGATGTACCCCATTTCAGGTTAGGGAATAGCTGTTTTCCAACAAAATAGACTTCAGATCTAAACGGAGAATCTTCTCCATAACCAAATGAAGTTACCCATTTAGTTATTTTTGGTATATTTTGTGTTTTTAGAACATGTCTTCCGGCAGCAAATACATCTAATGATTTTCCATCTCTAAAAAATACAGCTTCTTGACTCTCTCTTACCGTTAATTGTGCCCCATACTTTATTTCAGCAGGTCCATCATGAGGAACCCTTTTAACCATTATATTTCCTGAGTTATCAAGAAACTCTAAAACTTCCATTAATTTAGCCATTATTTATGTTCTCTAATAAATTGATTTCTACTTCTTAAAACATTATCTAATTCAGACAACTTTTTCATAATAACCTCTATGTCATGCTCTAAAATAATATTTTCAATCTCATCAACTACCTCTGCCATATCCAAGTCAAAATGATATATTTTCATTAGTTCATCTTCTTTTATTTGTTGGTCAGAAAAGAATCCGCTTTCTCCGTAAGGAGCATAATTTATTTTCGATTGAATGGTGTTGATTGATTTTCTGCAGATTTCAACTTTTCTCATTAACGGTTTGTCAGAATCTTTAATTGCTTCATTAATTCTGTTAACTAAAATGTTTTCACACTCAAAAAGTTTTAATGATAAGATGCTTCTTAATTGTTTATCACAGTTTCTTCTACCATCTCGTTCAGCATATCCACGATATCCAGGTATTATGGATCCAATCTTATCTAAAATACTTGTTTTTCTATGCATAAAAGGGGGAGAAAATTTGTCCCAAACTTAATTTATTTTTATTTCCTGGCAAAATTAATAAGTACAAATTTAAAATACGAGCCTAAGATGCACCAAAACCCTTACGGATTTTTGATGGTTTTTTCATATAGTTGATTGTTAACTCCACCATAGTCAGCCCATTCCCATATTTCTGATATCTTTTCATTTTTAAAGTTGATAGTTTGATACCCCGAGAAATCAATATGATTTGTATCTATGCTGATAGTGGCTCCATAGTAGACCCTGACACTTCCGTCAAGCTTAAATGTTTTTTCATCAATTCCTGGTAGATAAATAGAATGACCAATATTAATCGACATACCCATCATTTTCATTACATCTAAACTACTAAGGTACGCAGATTTTAATGTCTCTTGTCCTTTCTTATTTCCAGCAACATAAGAATGAAAAATAAAATCCTCTGTATAGTATTCAGAAATATTTATTTCTTTCAGGTCAGAATTTTCAAAATAGTTATTGACTTCTGAAACGACTACTTTAAATGTTTCCATATTTTTATTGTAATCTTTATCTTCCTTCTTTTCTAATTCATCTTTTTTATTCTCTCCACAAGAGAATATCAAAGGGACACATAGTAGTAATAGTTTCTTCATGCCGCAAACGTACTTAATAATTTTCTTTTTAAAAAAAAGTTAAAAATAAGAATTTTTGAAGCGCACTCAAACCTTTACAGATTTGTGCAGTTTTATTTTTTTTAAAAAAATGCAAGCCCAAGACCATTTAAACTTGACTGAATTTAAAATACATATAGAAAACAATAAAAAAGCATGCAATAAAGAAACTCCTATTGATATAAAATCTAGATTTTATAATAATGAAGAATTTGATTGTAGCCTAGTCTTGTTGGATTGAATGATTCAAAAGGAAAATATGTTCTAGAGAAAATAGAGAAGCAAAGCATACCTTATGTGTTTAATCTAAAAGCTACTATAAAATAAAAAAGCTCGAAATTAGAACCGTAAGGTCCGCAAAAAATAAACCTACTCAATTTGAGTAGGTTTTTATTTATTCTAAAATTATTTTTTTATCTACTGTTCCATCATTATAGATATAGAATAAAATAATATTCTTTGTTTCTTTAGTGTCTCTACCTAAGACATCTACTATGCGAACTAGTTCTTTTGTTGTTGCCAATTCGCCCACAGAAGTATTCTGATAAATTTTTTTATAAATCCAAGCCATATTTGTGGAAATGTTACTATTTGGATCAAATCCTCCAAAATAGATTGATTCATCACTATCGAAAGGAGATTTCACATAACATCTTATGGCTACAAGAGCTGTATCATTCATTCCAATAGCACCATTTACTTCTTCAAGAGTATACTGCATGTTATTATCTCGTTTAGCAAACAATGCTCCTGAATAATATCCATTCCAGCTTGGATGCGCTCCTGCTGAAATAGATGATTCAAATCCAATAATGTGATAAGTGTCATTCGTTAATGGATCTGTATACTCATAAAATTCGTTATATGCCCCTAGAAGATAACTAACACTGCTTCCTGCTAAATAATTTTCAACTAATAAGGAGATTTTAGTTTCATAGTAACGGTCAAACCCACCATTTCCATTTGGTTCAAGTCGATAGATTGTTCCTTTTGATTGACCGTCAGGACACCACATTAATAAAAGTGCTTCATTAGTTCCATTTGGATTTGAGATAGTAGTTAAACCCCTTATTCCACCAACTGCAGAGTTAATATTTGTACTTAAGTCACTAAAATCATGAATAACAGAATATGAATAATTGATTCCGTCATTTCTTTTATAAAGTTTATTTCCAGAAGAAAAATATAATGCATTGTTAGTTTGTGTAATTCCTAAAGATCGAATGCTTAATGGACCGATCTCAGGTGTAGCGTTCCAATTAATATTTCCTGTAATATTTGGATTATATGTTCCTGTAAAGATTCCCTGAATTCCTACCGATACATAGATTTGTTCAACTCCAGTTATTTGATCAGTATAAACTTGAATATCACGTATAGAGTAATTCTCACCGGCAGGCAATCCTCCTTGATAAATTAAATTTTCTTCCCATGTGCCATTGTTATCATTTCTTACAAAGGCTCTTACCGATACTATACTAGTAATATAATTAGGAGAGTATGCTGCTGCTATTAACAAGGTATCAGGTGAAGTTAATAGATTTCCTTGTGCATCTTTGGTAAAAATTAACTGTTTTAATGTTTCTGGCCTTAAATAGCTTGCTCCAAATTTAAAATCTTCCCGCCAATTTCCATTTGAATTATCCAGGCGTATGATTTGTCCCCATCCTATATTAGAATTGCTTCCACCATACCAAATGTTGGTCTCATCCTCCCAATAACCAATAGATGCATATAACTTCTTTTTATGACTAACTAGTTGCATTACTTCAGATCCACCTAAGTATTGCCCATTAAGATCATAATTACCAGCGTTAAAAGATTTTTGCCATGTTTGAGCATTGGAAGTATCACCAGCCAACAATATTAAAAATATTAATAATATATTTTTCATGCTTCATAAGTATTTAATATGCAAATATTGACAAGTACCATCTAAATGAGATATTTTTGATTTAAAATATAAATCACCATATTCATTGACGCTTAAGATGCTATTTTCTAGCTACTGCTTTTCTGGTTGCTGCTACAATTGCTTTTGCATCCAAGCCGTATTTTGCTAATAATTGCATTGGTGTTCCACTTTCCCCAAAAGTATCGTTAACACCAACCATTTCTATTGGAGTAGGGTTATTTCTGCTTAGCAGTTGTGCAATGCTATCTCCCAAACCACCATTCAACATATGCTCTTCAGCTGTAACTACACATTTTGTTTTTTTAACAGCATCTAGGATAGCTTTATTGTCTAAAGGTTTAATGGTGTGAATATTTATTACTTCAGCAGATATTCCTACTTCCGCTAAGGTTTTTGTAGCTTCCAAAGCTTCCCACACCAAGTGTCCAGTAGCAAAGATAGTTACATCCTTTCCTTCTTTTAAGTGTAATGCCTTTCCAATTTCAAATTTTTGATCAGCAGGAGTGAAGTTAGGAACTTTTGGCCTACCAAAGCGTAAATAAACAGGCCCTTTATACTCAGCAATAGCAATAGTTGCTGCTTTAGTTTGGTTATAATCACACGTATTAATTACCATCATGTGTGGGAGCATCTTCATCATACCAATATCTTCCAATACTTGGTGTGTGGCTCCATCCTCACCTAAAGTAACTCCAGCATGAGAAGCACAAATCTTTACATTTTTTCCTGAAT
>CAJQRK010000049.1 GCA_905612305.1 uncultured Flavobacteriales bacterium
CTAGGAATTGCTCAAAATTCACACACAATTAACACTGCAGGGAATACATTTTCTCCCTCTAGTTTAACTATTAATGTTGGCGATACGGTAAACTGGAATAATACAGCAGGCTCACACAATGTAAACGCCACTCAAGCTACTTTTCCAAATAACCCAGAAGGTTTTGGTAATTTGGTTGGTGCTGGATGGACTTTCCAGTGGATATTCACTATGGCTGGCACATACGACTATCAATGTGATCCTCATGCGCCAGGAATGTCAGGCGTTATTATTGTTGATTGTGATCCATACGATTTAACAACTAACAATGTTAATGCAACTAGCGCAAACCTTAATTGGACTGCAAGTGAACCAACTTCATTTATGGTAAAATATAAACTTAGCGGTACGGTAGGATGGAACTCTTCAACAAATGGTATGTTCGACACAACTGTAACCTCCAATAGTGTATCGCTCTCTTTATTAATTCCTAGCACTACTTATGAATGGAGAGTAAGACCATTCGGCTGCACTTCATCAACAAATTGGTTTGATGGGCCTAACTTTACAACTTCATCAGGATGTATAGAAACGATAACACAAACAATAACCGATTTTTTTCCAGATCCGCTTACAGGATATATGCAGTGGTCATACGACACATTGGCAATCACAAATACATCCATTTGTGATATAAATATTCGTCCAGAATTTATTATTTCTCATCAAGATTCTGCAATTGATCAAGGAGATTTAACTATAAAGTGGCAAGTTGACGGAATGACAAATTGGCCAGAAATTCCCTATAACATTGATGCAAGCGGTAATGCTTATGGTTTCTGGAATATAAATTCAATTGATTCTACAGGATTTAATCTAGCGACAGGCGGTACTCCTCAAAGAATAAGAGTTAAAGTAAGATATACAAATGCCGCAACCAACCCAAACGCTAACCTTGCTCCTTACGGAACGTATTCTGCTGCTTGGACCACTTATCAGGTAGATGGTTTAGGAAATATTTTACAAACATTAGCTCCGTCTAGTTCGGTATCTTTAAGCTTAGTAGATTGTTCAACTTTTTCAATTGACAGTATATCATCTTCCAATGTATCCTTTTGTACTGGAGGAGCAGATGGAAGTGCTTCTGTATTCAGTATTGCAAATGGATCAGGCAGCTATTCCTATTTATGGAACAATGGACAGACTAATGCGAGTGCCACAAATTTAGCCGCTGGTACTTACAGCTGTATTGTAACCGATAACAATTGGTCATGTACAGATTCTGTAGGCTTCATAATTACAGAACCTAGCTCTCTAAATGTTTCTTTAATCGGAACACACATTACTTGTAATGGTTCTAGTAATGGAATATTAAACACGAGTGTAATTGGTGGAAGTGGGTACTTTGATTTTCTCTGGACACCCCCACTACCTAATCAAGGTAATCAAACTAATCTTACTCCAGGTACATATTTACTTAATGTTTCTGATGCAGTGTGTGGAGATAATGCTCAAACCTCTTACACTTTAACTGAACCAAATCTACTCTCCTACTCAATAATTAATACAACTGATAACACTTCTTGTAATGCAAATATTTGTAACGGCTCATTTGGATTAACACTCTCTGGTGGAAACCAGCCATATGTATATAGTTGGACAGGTAGTTTCAATACGGATTCGCTTAGAACCAATTTATGTGCAGGGTCACATACAATAATAGCTTCAGACGCAAACTCTTGTAGTACATTTACTGAAACTGGAACTGTTGTTGATAATCCACTGCCTCTTAACGTATGTATAACATCAGTAGATGTTAGTTGTATTGGAGGAACGGATGGTAGTGCGCAAGCAATAATTGGAGGATGTGGTAGTATTTCTACATTAACTTATTGCGCATCTTCTCCAGGAAATAATGATTACGCTAATATTGAATTGGTGAGAATTATAGGTGATGGTGATTCTATTGTAAACAATACCGCTGGCACGTGTGATACATATGAAGATTATACATCTCAATATACTTCTTTAACTCCAGGAGGAACATATTCTATAGATGTTAATCTAGGAACTTGCAATATAACCGGAGGAACTATTGATTCTGCTGGAATATTTATTGATTGGAATATAGATGGAGATTTTACTGATAGTGGAGAAAAAATTGCTGTATTCTCAGGAGATCAGTCTCCAACTTCTAACACTATTTCATTTGTCGTACCTAACGGATACTATGGAGCTACAAGAATGAGGATTGTCTCTCAAGCTCAGATAAATAACGCAAACTACCCTGACGGACCTGTTTCTGCATGTGCAGTAGGTGTTTATGGAGCTTCAGGAACCTACGACCAACCATGGTATGGAGCAACTGAAGATTATTCTATTGTTATTGTAAATGTTGTTCCTGCAACATATCTCTGGAACAACGGTGATACCACAGCATCAATTTCTGGAGTTGCAGCTGGCGCATATTCTTGCACCACAACAGACATTAACGGATGTTCATCTACTAACCCTGTTACTATTTCAGAACCTTTAGCCATTTCAGTCACTGAAACAATTTCTACTGTTAGTTGTAATGGAGGCAGTGATGGAGAAGTTACACTAAACTCAAGTGGAGGAACGGGAACATTAACACCAGATTGGGGAACAGAAAACCCTATGCAGCTAAGTGAGGGAACATACATCTATACAATTACAGATGCCAATCAGTGCGTATATACAAATTCGGTGACAAT
>CAJQRK010000050.1 GCA_905612305.1 uncultured Flavobacteriales bacterium
TGGTGGAAAATTATTACATCACAAAACAATGTGATTGGGTTGACTCTACACAGTTGGTTAAAATTGCAGATAGGGCTCAAAAAATTGCTCCTAACTTAATTGGAAGAGAAGCTTCTGAGTTTGTTGATTTTTACGGAAGACCTTTTATGAAAGATACTTCTGGAATTACACATACGTTACAAGAAATAAATGCAGACTACACCGTACTTGTTTTCTTTGGCCCAACGTGTGGGCACTGTAAGAAAGAAATGCCTAAAATCAAACATAATGTTGATTCATTAATTACTGCAGGAATAGATATCAAAACTTTTGCAGTAGCTACTGAATTTGACAAAAAAGAATGGAAGAAATTCATCAATACTCAAAAAACAGGAGATTGGTTAAATGTAGCGGATATTAATCATGATGATGAAGGAAATCCTGTTGCAAGTAGTGACTGGAGAGATAAATATGACATCTACTCTACTCCTGTAATCTATTTATTGGATAAAGACAAAAAGATTATTGCGAAAAGAATAAATTACAAGCAAATTACCGAAATAATAGGAAGATTAGAAAAAAAGTAATTACAACATCACTTCTGTTGTTCCAGCATCTTTTGACAAATAATACCTGAGCCTGTAATGGCTTAATAATTTATGCACTTCTGCTTTGAGTACACCCGTACCAATACCATGTACTATAATTATTCTTTGATAATTACTATTTAAAGCTTTTTCAATCTTTTTTTGACAAAGATCTAGCTGAATTTGAACTATTTCAAAGTTATCCATATACTGATAATTATCTGTCAATAATTCAATATGCAAATCAACTTTCAGTAGTGTTTGACTTTTTTCTTGTTTTTGAGATTCTAATGATTTTGAGATTTTATCTTTTGAATAACCTATCTCTCCATAGGAAGCTGCTTTATCTGTTCCTGCCTCAACTTTTACCAAATCCTTTATAGAGATATTCATCTCAAAACCATCATCAGTTAAAACTGTAACTTTATAAAGAGATTTTACTCGGATTATTTCACCCTTTAAATCATCTTTCTTAAAGAGCACTTGATCGCCAATAGTAAATTGCATTAGTAATAAATTGGATGAAATAACATGTTTCCATTCGTATATTGCATTGCTGGTGCAGGAAACTTCAAAAAACCGAAAGTGTGTAACACTGCATTTAATGCTTTATTTTTAGTTCTAATCTTATTCAGATCAATATCAAGTGATAAAAGAAATTGTCTTTCTCTATCTGAATTATTATCCTCAGCAAAAGGAGTCTCCATTGCAGTAGCGCTATACCCTAAAGCTAAACTTAACCAGTTTGGGAAATTTTCATTTTCAATTTGCATAAGCGATTTTAAATTAAATGACATCCAATAGGTTTGTCCGTTATAGTCTTTAAGCGCTCTTTCCAAGTTACTCTCTCCTAACTGCTCAGGATTGTTGGCAGCAAATTTAGTTGGAGAATAACTGTATTTAAGCTGTATTCTTTGTTCATTCCATTTTAAAGCTTGTCCAATAGCCAATAACGAACCAGTAGTGTTTGCAATTAAATCTCCTGATGATGCGCCCCACTCCTCTGAATGTCCATCTAATATCTCAATTATTGTCAGAAACAAAGAACCCGTCATACCTCCATACCAAATAGCTTTCTTACGGCTGAATCCTACCCATTCGTATGCTTTAATTCCAGCTACTCCAGTATAATATGATGATGACATATGGCCTAATTTATCCATCTGAAGCCATTCTCCATTATCATTAATAAAATGAAAATCACTTTTGGGATAACCAGCATACCATAACTGATTCAATCCTACTAAAGCTATAGTATAAGCACTTGCCTCTGATATCAATAGTATATTTCTTTTTTCTTTATCTAATTCAGATGGCGCACCCATCTCCCAGTTATTTTTTTTGGAACTAGGCGCTTTCAAGTCCTGAGCATTCATTTGCAAAAGTAAAAAGGCAAATAATATCAGAAAAAAAAATCTCATCTACAGAATAGTTGCTTTGGCGTCAGCCAAAATATCAAATACTTTTTCCTGAGTTGAAGCCTCAGCATAAGTTCTTAATACAGGCTCTGTGCCAGAAGGGCGGATCATCAGCCAAGTATCAGCATCAAAAAAGAATTTAAAGCCATCAGTAGTTTCAATTCGTTCTACTTTATATTTTCCAAATTTCGTAAAATTTCCAACTTTACAATCTTCAATAATTTGTAATTTTGTATTATTATCAATCTTCAAATCGATACGCTCAAAAGCAAACTTACCAACAATTTCATATACCTCAGCAATTAAATCTTCTAATGATTTACCTGACTTAGCCATAAATTCAAATAAAATTAATCCCATCCAAATTCCGTCACGCTCAGGGATATGTCCTTTAGTGGCGATTCCTCCGGACTCCTCTCCTCCCAAAAGCACATCTTCAGTAATCATTTTTCCAGCAATATGTTTAAACCCAATTTGTACCGTTTCTTGTTCTAATCCATAATACTTACACATTTGCTCCACTTTTACCGAGCAAGAAAATGCAGTCACTATCTTTCCCTTCATACCTTTATATTTCACCATATAATGGATTAATAATAAAATAATATGATGAGAATCAATAAAATTTCCTTTACTATCATAAAGTCCAATTCTATCCGCATCACCATCTGTTGCCAAGCCACAATGCAGCTTATTATTTTTCATCAAATCAGAAAATTCTTGTAAGTTTCTATGAATTGGCTCAGGAGCAGTTCCTAAAAATCCTGGATTATCATCACAATGCAATAAGGTTGCATTTGGCAAAAGGCGTTTTACAGCATTCATTCCTGCGCCAAACATGGCATCATAAGCAAAGTTTAACTCAGAGTTATTGATTGCTTCCAAATCAAAATTATTTTCAGCATGTTTGCAATAAGCATCTTCCAAATCAACATATATTACCTTTCCGTCAGCTACTAAATCATCCATGCTTATGGAATTATAATCTACTGAATTAGTATCGGGAATTCTATTTTCAACAGCTGTAATATCATCAGGTAAAAGAGGGCCACCAAAATCACCCTTTAGTTTATAACCATTATAACTTGGCGGATTATGAGAAGCCGTAATAACTACTCCTAAAGATGCTTTTTCATTCACTACACCTAAGGATACCATAGGAGTTGAGACAAAACCCTTAGCTAATTTTACCAACACTCCTTTTGAGGCTAATACTTTAGCAGCAGTTTCTGCGAAAAGCTCACCCCCAAAACGGCAATCGTGACCAATTACCAATGAGGGAGTCTCATTATTCTCTGTAAGCCAATCAGCAACTGCAATACTTACTCGCGCTACATTATCGGTAGTGTATTCCTTTGCAATAATGGCTCTCCAGCCATCAGTACCAAACTTAATTTTTGTCATTTCTTTGTTTTTAAAATCAGATGCAAATTTATAAAATTAGCGCATAATTTTTCGCTTATTCATAGCCTTATGATATTTCCTTGCGTTTATCCTGTGTTTTACATAGGTTTTTGCAAAATTATGATATCCTGAAAAATCCTCTTTTGCACACATAAAAATATACTCATGCTCACTTGCATTTAACACGGCATCAACTGCATTAATTGAGGGAATACAAATAGGTCCAGGAGGTAATCCTTTATGAATGTAAGTATTATAAGGAGAATCAACTTTTTTGTCTTTATTAAGCACTCGCTTTATAGTAAAATCACCTAAAGCAAAAATTAAAGTTGGATCTGATTCTAATTTCATTTTCTTTTTAATTCTATTCAGATATAGTCCTGCAATTTCTGGACGTTCATCCTTTTTAATATTTTGTTCTTTTTCCACTATTGAGGCCAAAGCAACAACCTGAAAAGGAGTTAATTTTATTTTTTTAGCTTTTGTTTTTCTATCTACATTCCAAAAAGCTTCATATTCTTCTTGCATGCGTTCCACAAATTGCTCGGAAGATGTATTCCAATAAAATTCATAGGTGTTAGGCACAAATAAGCAAATCATATTTTCTGCACTAAAGCCATTGCTATTTAAAAATGAAGTGTCAATTATAAAGGATAGTAGATCAGCAGAATCAGCCTCAATTTGATTAGCAATTTTTCCAGAAAATTGCTCTTTATTGCGCAGGTTATTAAAAGTAACTTGTATAGGAATTTGCTTACCAGAACGCAATAAATTAATCAATTCATTATTATTTAAATTACGATTGATGCGATATCTACCTGGTTTAATATTAGTTGTATATTTTTTGGTTGTTGCTAGCCACTCAAATGAATTAGCATTAATTAATAGTCCGCTTTCAGATAGAATCTGAATTACCTTATTAAAATCAGCGCCAGTAGGAATGTAAATATATTTTTCGTTAACATTTTGTGGCAATACAATGTTAGGCTCATACACTCTTAAATACAATTCATAAGCCATTCCTACGCCCCCTAAAACAGTTAAGACAAAAAATGCAATTACAAACTTTCGTAATGCTGATTTTTTCTTTCTTTTTATTCTTCTCAAACTATATTTTTTCTAAAATGGTTTTTGCTTTATGATTAGGAGCAATTTCTAAAATTTTATTCAAATACACTTTGACCTGTTCTATTTTATTTTGCATTTGTGCGGAAAGCACCAAGTTTTCATAAGCTAATACATAATCAGGATCAAGGGCAAGGGCTTGCTTTAAATATAAATCTGCTTTTTTAAAATTATGCTCTAACAAGAATATATAGCCTAAGTTCAAATGAATTTCTTTTATTGTAGGATTAAGCGATAAAGCTGATGAAAATACTTTTTTAGAAGCTGTAGACTGGTTTTGTTTTATCAAAAAAGCCCCTTGTTTTATTTTGTAATCTATTACCAAAGGCATGAGTTTAGTTGCTTTCGCTAAATACTCTCCAGCAGCAGCACTCATATTATTTCTAACATACACCTCTCCCATTCGGCTATAAGCTATGGCCAAATCAGTATTACTATATTTTGCACTATCTACTTCATTATTCATTGCAAAATTAATAAGCCCTTTATCATCATTTCTTAAGTAGAAATACTGAATGAAAGCAGGAAAATAATTATCCGTTTTTTTAAGAAAATGAAAAGCACTATCCAAATAAATTGGGTATTCCTGAAAACTTTCATATTGCTTTAAATAAGCTTTTGCTTTTGACAAATTTGTTGGTTTCGCATTATTAATGGCAAACAAGCCCATAAAAGCACCTTTCTCTTGTTTTTTAGTAGTATGGAAATCTATTTTATGATCTGTAATAGAAACATGCATAATGTCGCTAGATGAAGAGCTTGGCATGTGACAGGAAGTGCAATTTTGGGTTTGTTTATCCTCACATACATCATGACATTGCATACATTTATTATCAAAATAGGCAGTTGATAGAGTAGTTACACTTTTATGGGGATTATGACAAGTAACACAAGTCATTTCAGCATTTTGAAAACAAGCACTTTGCTTTAATCTATCCACATGCGAAGCCATAATAAATGACTGATCATTTTTGTGTTTTGGCAAATAAACATCCATCACTTCACTTAAGTGTTGTCCTGGTTTAAAATCAGTAAATGATTTTCCTTCAGCCAATACAGCCGTACCTTGCAGATGACACCTTTGGCAAACATCAAATTGCAAACTCAAAGGTAGCCTTTTAGGGTTTACAATTGAATAATCTATGTATTTGGAGGTATCAATAATATTTCCAGCTAATTTCTGCTTAACGTGCACCTCACCAGGGCCATGACACCTTTCGCAATCAATCCCTTGCGGAATAGTATTGTATTTGTTTGTTGAGCCACTTTCATGCCCAGGATAAGCATTGTGACAGCTCATACATTCAATGCCAATCTCACGGCTAAATCTTGTGTTATTATCCTTTTCAAAGCCAGGCGGAAGATCAGCAATCTTATCCTGTGTGTAATAGGTGTATGGCATTTGATGTACATATCCATTGATCTCAAATAAATGGGAATTAGTATGCTGCCCACTGCCAATTTTATAATCAACTTTCTTGATGAGTTGATGTATAGTATCCCTACCTTTTAATCGGGATTCTAACAAATATAAACTATCATTTTTCCAAAAAGGCTGATAAGATAAATTTTTGATAGAATCGTGAATAAGGGGTAAATAAGTGTCGGTCAAAGCAGAATGCTGTTTTGTAGCAAAATGAAAGGATTTCCCCATTCCTGTCTGCATATAGGAGTCATAGATTTCAGTATGACAGGCCCTACACTGCTCTTTACCTACATATTTTACCGTATCATTATGATTAAGGTAAGCGGTATAAGTGCTGACCTCTCCCCTTTGGCAAGCAAATAGTAAACAAGTAGCAATTAAAAAAATAATCCTTCTCATTTATTCTATAACTATTCTTTTCTCCACTGTTCCATCATCATAGATGTAAAAGAGAGGTTGGTTAGTTTGTTTTGTTTCTCTTCCTAATATATCCGTTATTGTAAGTAATTCTTTATTTGTAGAGTATTCTTGTCTTACACTTACTACACAAACAGCATTGCAAGCAGCTTGAGTAGGATAGATTCCTGTTCCTGTTCCTGGGTCTATACAAGCATTTCCAACACAATCCCATGATGAGTTAATACTACAATCTGCACTAAAATAATGTTGCGGATCAATATCTGACCAAGTACTTGCTGACCAAGTGCTATCATCTACCTCTATACAGGATAATTGAGGGTTAAATGTTGCGTCAAAACCATTACCGCCAATCCAAAACCAATCGTAAATATTTTGATTATTTCCATTACTTATATTTAATGAAGTGAGTTGATTTGAATTGCAGAGCAAAGTTTCCAAGTATATGTTAGAGCTTAAGTCTAATGAAGTGATTGAGTTATAAGAACAATCTAAAGCACTTAACCCAGTATTTAGATTTAATGTCATAAGATTATTATTATTACAGGACAAGAGCATTAAATTTATATTACTACTTACATCAATGCTTGTGAGTTGATTGCTCCCACAGTCAAAATACTGTAAACCACCATTAGCACTTACATTAAGACTATTTATTTGATTATCATTACAATACAAATTAGTTAAAGCAGTGTTATTACTTACATCTAAGCTTGTGAGTTGATTATAAGAACACCACAACTCTTGTAAGTCTTCAAAATCTTCTATTCCTGTTAAATCATATATCCCTAAACCATAGAGCTGAAGATTGATAATAGGTTTAATTCTAGAAGTGAGTACTGAATCGTCTTGAATTGGATTAGGATCACAGCCCAGATCAATAAGTTCTTGTTCAAAATTATTATCAGGAATCCAAGTTTTTCCGTAATTACAAGTTAAATTATTTATTGTAGCTAATGGATCATAATTAGGAGCTAAAGGATCCGTACAGCCATATATTGCATTCTGACAATTTACACTAAAAGTTGCCCAAGGATCAACACTATACCAATTGGAAGCAGACCAAGATGGATTATCCACATCAATACAATACAAATTGTAATTGCTTGTAAAATTAGGATAATACATATTTACATTATTGCCATTTCTTACATCAATTGTAGTAAGTGTATTATTAGAGCAATACAAATTAGTTAAGGAAGTATTATAACTTAAATCCAAGTTTGTAAGGATATTATTAGAACAATTCAAATAAGTTAAAGCAGTGTTATTACTTACATCTAAGCTTGTGATTTGATTACTAAAACAATACAAATTTTGAAGGGAATCAAAACCTTCTATCCCAGTCATATCTGCTATTGAACTAAACCCCACATTAAGAGAAGTTGCATACTTTATATGAGCTGTAAGAACGGAATCATCCTGAATAGGGTCAATATCATAACCTAGATCAATAAGTGCTTGTTCAAAATTATTATCAGGAATCCAAGTTCTTCCATAATCACAACTTGTTAAATCATTTATAGTCGCATTAGGATTATAGCCCGACACTAATGAATCCATACATCCATAAATCTCTGATTGACAATCATCACTAAAGTTATTCCAAGAATTTATATTACCATCAGCTACTGTCCAGGAAGAATCTGACCAAAACTGATTATCAACATCTATGCAGTATAACTCTATATTCATGGTTGCGTCAAAACTTGGACCATAAAAGCTCCAATTAAAAAAATTATGATTATTCCCATTTCTAACATCTAATGAGGTAAGTTGATTTGATGAGCACTGTAATGTAATTAAAGAAGGGTTAGTACTTACATCCAATGTTAAAAGCTGATTACCTGAACAGTTTAAAGAGGCTAAGTTTAGATTCTGACTTACATCAAGTACTGTGAGTTGATTTTCATAACACTCTAAATTCCTCAAATCCATATTATTACTCACATCAAGTGTTGTAAGGTAATTATAATTACAATACAAATCTCTTAGATGAAGATTGTTAGTAATATTGATGAAATACAAGTTATTTCCAGTACAATGCAAATAAATTAAAGCTGAGAAATCTTCAATTCCAGTTAAATCAATTATACTTTTCCAAGAAATATCTAAATATGTTAGTGTATTTATATTTCCTGTCAAAACAGAGTCGTCCAAAACATTATCATAACCTAAGTTAATTAGAGCCTGTTCGAAAGCAGTATCAGGAATATAAGTTTTATCATTAATGTACATACAGCTACTATCATTAATTATAGCAATAGAATTATAATTAATTGCCAAAACATCAGTACATCCTACAGTATCACATCCTAAATAACTTCTATCATTTATAGCAGAATAATTAGCTCTATTATATTGCCCTGCTGACATAAAATTTAAACAAGATGGAGTAGAATATCCCATGAAATTGCTAGGATCTGGACTGTAAGAATCTCCGTTTGCATCAAGATCAATTCCTGTATATTGACATAGTGGGCCTACCAGCCCCCACAGAGGAATAGAAGCTTCCGTATCACAAAGTTGATCTCCAGCCCAAGAGCAGTTTGAACCATTAACTAACTCTGCCCCAAAGAAAGTCTCAAACGTATGAAATAATGAAAAATAATGTCCAAACTCATGCACAACTATAGATTGTGCAGTATCAGCAACATTTCTATCCATGATTATTCTATCTGCCCCACCCGGAAAATTTGACTTACCATAAAGCCACCCCCCATCCATAGAGTTAAAATAATAAATATTAATAACATTTGCAATATCGTTAGGGCCGCAAAAATATTGCTCATTCCAACTGTCAAAATCATAATTGAAGCTATCATCAATAAAATTAACTGATTCACATTCAAAAAACTGAATGCTTGCATGAATAAAATACGCATTCAAAGTATCCATAATTCCTTGCAAACTAGAAGTGCCTAAACCACCTGTTCCGTTAGACTCTCTAACTATATGATGCTGTACGGGTATCCAAATTATTGACTTTGTATTATTCCAGTCTTGTCTTTCAGATTTTGTTTGTGAAAGATAATTAATTTGTTGTTGTGTAGCTTGAGTTCCACACCAATGATTCTGAGCCAAACCAATGATAGGCAAGCAAAGTAATATAAGTAGTAGTTTTTTCATCTTAGTTTATTTTTTTGCTAATCTAACAAAATATTGCAACTCTTTTTCTTCTCTCTCTAAGTCAAAGCCACAAGAAGAAAACAGCTTAATGCTTTCCAGATTATCTTTTGAAATATTACAATATAATTTAAATAGATTAATAGTAGTAAAAGCATAATCACCAAGTAACAGTAAAGCCTGTTTTCCAAAGCCTCTATTTCTATAATTTTTTGCAATAATCACACCAACTCCTGCACTATTAGCTGTATAATTAAAAAGGTCAATAAGGCCAATAGGAGTGCTATCTAAATCAATAACAAAACGGTATTGTTTAGCTATTTGAATATCTGTTGTGGCATTTGCAATATAATCAGATAACTGCTTGTCAGAGTACTCTTCTCTTTCGCTTCCAAATTGCCAGTTATCTGTGTTGTTTTCAATCCTTTTCAGAAAATAAAGATCCGATTTTTTCAAAGACCTTAAAGCTATGTTCTTACCCTTTAACATTCAAATTCACCAACATAAACCATGCTTGCTTCACCAATCAACCATATGTTTCGGTAAGTATTGTTAAACTCTTCGAAACTAACCATTAACTCTCCTCCTTTTGTGTTTACACTTATCAGATTTTCCTCAATACAATTAGCATAATGCATGGCAAGTGCAGTTGCAACTACACCTGTACCACAACTAAGGGTTTCCGCTTCTACTCCTCTTTCGTAAGTTCTTACATGCAAATCAGCACTAACTTGCACAAAATTCACATTTATCCCATCTTTCTTAAAAGGAGCTAAATTTCTTATTCTTCTCCCTTCTTTATTAACATCCAAATCATCCAAATCATCCACCATTTCAATAAAATGAGGAGAACCAGTATCTATTACCAGACCATCATTCACTCCTTCAATTTTAGCAACATCCTGCATCTTTAAAGAAATACCGTCCTCCATTATTTCACCCTTATGCTCGCCATCAATCGCCATAAAAGTAGTTTCAGTATCAATCATTTCCAACATATTAGCAAAAGCAATAATACATCTACCTCCATTACCGCACATACTAGATTGATTACCGTCCGAATTAAAATAGGTCATTTCAAAATCAAGCGTATCATGTTCGCGCAAAAGAATCAAACCATCTGCCCCAATACCCATACGCCTTTCACAAAGAGCAGTAATTAATACATCATCTACTATGTCAAACTTATTTTCTCTATCATCAATCATGATAAAGTCATTGCCTGTACCTTGATACTTGTAAAATTCTATAATCATGGGGTAAAAGTAAGAATAAAAATCAGCACTATATTTGATAAGAAACTCTATTTTTGTAGCAATTTTATAATCAAAAATTAAAGCGCATGTCAGCATCTTATGAAAGTCAGTTGAATGACTGGGTAAACAAAGAAAAATTAGCAGTAAATTTGCTAAATTCTGTAGGGACATTAATGTACGACAAAGGAATTGAGCTTGTCCTTTTCAGAATCCAACTTTTAGAGATTGGTGTTTCTGAGCTAATGAACTATATTGCTTATGCAAATAATATAGTGGAAAAAACCATAACTATAGAAACTGCCGCATTACTTGCTAATGAAATGTCAAAATTGGATTTAGCTCCTTCCAAATTAGATATTGGGTTACTATCTGCAGAATACATATCAGAGGGAGCTACTGATGCTAATTCATTTTTAACCAATAAACTAGCTGAAATAATTGCAGCTGAAAAAGACAATGTAGCACCCAAAGATGTTATTCTTTACGGATTTGGGCGTATCGGAAGATTAGCCGCTAGAGAATTAATAAAACAAGCTGGAAAAGGTCAACAGTTACGTTTAAAAGCTATAGCCGTAAGAAGATTAACAGATGCTCAGATTATTAAAAGAGCAGCTTTACTAAGAAACGATTCTGTACATGGCACTTTTAAAGGAGTGGTTGATGTGGATTTAGCCAATCAAGCTATAGTGGTTAACGGACAGGTAATCAAGTTTATTGATGCGGAAAACCCTGAAGATATTGACTATACTATACACGGAATTAATGATGCATTGTTGATTGACAATACAGGTGCTTTTACTGATAAAGAATCTTTGTCTCGTCATTTAAAAGCAAAAGGAGTTAGTAAAGTATTATTAACTGCCCCTGGTAAAGGAATTCCTAATATTGTTTACGGAATTAACTCTAAAGAAGTTGATATAGATGCAATGAATATATTCTCGGCAGCATCTTGTACGACAAACTGTATTGCTCCTATTTTACACATAGTTGAAAATAGATATGGGGTAAACAAAGGACATCTGGAAACGGTACATTCCTACACTAATGACCAGAACTTATTGGACAACATGCACAAAAAACCAAGAAGAGGAAGGTCTGCCGCAATTAATATGGTAATCACTTCAACTGGTGCCGGAAATGCAGTTACTAAAGTAATTCCTTCTTTAGCTGGAAAGCTAACAGCTAATGCAGTGCGAGTTCCTACTGCTAATGTTTCTTTGGCAATTTTGAAATTAAACCTAAAAAAGCCTACTTCAATAGCTGAGATCAACAACAGTATGAGAGAAGCTGCTTTAAGAGGAAATTTAGTGAATCAAATTAACTACCAAATAGATCCTGAATTAGTTTCAACTGATATTATTGGAAATAGTTGCTGTTCAGTATATGATAGTCAGGCAACTATTGTTACTGACAACGGTGAAGATGTAGTATTGTATGTATGGTACGACAATGAATTTGGCTATACCAAACAAGTAATCCGATTAGCAAAACAAATCGCCAAAGTAAGAAGGCTAACTTATTATTAAAAATTCAGGTAGGTTGAAGCTAAATGAACAATATTTTTTATGGTACAAGCTACTAAACTCTTCTTTTACTGGCTTATCTATTGGGATTTTAATTACCATCTATCAACCCTTAGAAAAAGATTTATCTATTTACTCAATTGGAGGAATAGTCTTAGCATCTGCAATGCTAATCATTGCAAAGTTTTACGAAAAGCTATTAAATATTCGCAAATTCTTCCAAATCTCTATTAGTGTAGAATTAGTTATACTAATCACTTTACTAGTTTTTATGCTATTGCAATATACTTTTACCTCCGCTCTTTTGATTTATATGGGTTATCAGCTTACCTTTATGTTTGGGGGCTATCTGGTAAGAGCTGAAACTTTAGTAGCACAGGATAAAGAATTGTTAGGAAGGATTGATGTCCATAAAAATTTAGGCTACTTGCTAGGATTAGGCGCTTCTTTTTTATTTTACAAAACTTTAGAATATGGTTTTGATGTTGCTGAATCCAAAACACAAATTAACATATTGCACTATTTTTTAGTTTCACTACAGTGCCTAATTATAGTATTGCTAGTAAGATCTTTTAGCTGTAAATAAAGAGATTAAGCAGTAACTCCCATTAGTTCAGCCATCATTTTACCAATTTCAGCAGGGGATTCAGCAACAGTAATGCCACACTCACGCAAAATTTCCATTTTAGCTGCAGCAGTATCATCTTTACCTCCTACAATCGCACCTGCATGCCCCATTGTTCTTCCAGCAGGAGCAGTTTGCCCAGCAATAAAACCAACAACTGGTTTTGTGCCATTTTCTTTAATCCATTTGGCGGCATCAGCCTCTAATTGACCGCCAATCTCGCCAATCATAATGATACCATCTGTTTCAGGGTCATTCATGAAAAATTGAACAGCATCTTTAGTCGTTGTTCCGATAATTGGATCACCACCAATACCAATAGCAGTAGAGATTCCCATTCCTGCTTTTACAACTTGATCAGCTGCCTCATAAGTTAAAGTGCCTGATTTTGAGACTACTCCTACCCTTCCTTTTTTAAAAACGAAACCTGGCATAATACCACATTTTGCCTCTTCAGGAGTAATAACACCAGGACAGTTAGGTCCAACTAAAATACAATTTTTATCAGAAATATATTCTTTCACCATAATCATATCCTTTGTAGGAATACCTTCAGTAATACAAATGATTACTTTAATTCCAGCCTCAGCCGCTTCCATTACCGCATCAGCAGCAAATGCTGGTGGTACAAAAATTATTGAAGTATTAGCACCTACCTTTTCCGCAGCCTCACTTACAGTGTTAAATACAGGTCTGTCCAAGTAAGTTTGACCTCCTTTTCCAGGAGTAACACCTCCCACTATATTGGTTCCGTACTCTATCATCTGTTCTGAATGAAAAGTACCTTCAGTACCCGTAAAACCTTGTACAATTATTTTTGAATCCTTATTAACTAATACACTCATCTATTTGCTTTTTAATGTGGATTGCAAAATTAGAACATTATGGCTATTAGCAAAGGATTTTGAATACTTTTGCAGCATGAATAATTTATTCCAAGAAGATACTATTTGCGCACTAGCAACTGGCGGAGGATTAAGCGCTATTTCTATAATTCGTTTATCAGGAAAAGATGCAATAAAAATTACCAATTCTATTTTCAGCAAGGATATTAGTACTGTAAAAACACACACCATACATTTTGGCACTATTGCTGATAATAATAAAATTATTGATGAAGTATTGGTCAGTATTTTTAAAGGTTCAAGATCATATACAGGCGAAGAAACAGTAGAAATTTCATGTCATGGCTCTACTTTTATTCAGCAGAAACTATTGCAGTTATTTATTAGTAAGGGCTGCAGAATGGCAAGAGCTGGGGAGTTTACCATGCGTGCCTTTAGAAATGGAAAACTAGATTTATCACAAGCAGAATCAGTAGCAGATCTGATTGCTTCAGAAAGTGAAGCTGCACACCAAACAGCCCTTAAGCAATTAAGGGGGGGTTTTTCTGATAAACTGCAAAATTTAAGAACAAAACTTATTGATTTTGCATCACTCATAGAATTAGAACTAGACTTTTCGGAAGAAGATGTAGAGTTTGCCGACAGAGAACAATTTTTGAATTTACTAAGTACAATTAAATCCGAATTAAGTAAACTGATTGCTTCTTTCAAACTTGGAAATGTAATAAAAAATGGGATTCCTGTAGCGATTTTAGGTGCTCCAAATGTTGGGAAATCCACCCTGCTAAATATACTACTAAATGAAGAAAAAGCAATTGTGTCGGATATCCCAGGCACCACCCGTGATGCTATTGAAGACACACTAAGTATTGACGGTTTTAAATTCCTATTTATTGACACTGCAGGAATCCGTGAAACCCAAGATACAATTGAAAAATTAGGTATTAAAAAAACAATTGAAAAAGCCAAATTAGCTAGTATTGTTTTGTTTCTGATTGATGCAGCTGCTCCACTAGAAAGTCAGCTAGAAGAACTTCATAAAATAAAGAAAACTAGCAAAGATAAATTGTTAGTTGTTTTCAATAAAATTGACCTTAATGCTAGTCTTAAAGCTGATTTTAGTAATACAATTTTCATTTCAGCAAAAAATGATGAAGGCATAGAACGCTTAAAAGATAAATTATTAGCTTTTGTAAATACTGAACAATTATCCAGTAACGAAACCATAGTAACTAACCTAAGACATTTTGATGAATTACAATTGACATTACATGAAATTGAGACTATAATTTCTGGTGTAAATAGTGGGCTAACAGGTGATTTTTTAGCCATAAATATCCGCCAAGCACTCTTCCATTTAGGTAGCATTACAGGGGAGGTTACTACTGACACCCTATTAGGTAATATTTTCGGAAAGTTCTGTATCGGAAAGTAAACTCCTATCCTACCCTTATCTAGAAACTCCTTTTCACTAGATACTTTTCAACTTTTTGTTCAATACTTAGTTAGTAAATATCTGCTAGGAGACTACGTTAAGAACCTACCTTATGAAAAGAGTGCAAGCATGTATGTCTCTAAGTTTATGTGTGATGATAAGATTGATTATGGATTCGTTAAGAAATAATTATTAAGTTTGAGCCTAACTTAAAACTATTCAATTATGAAAAAAATATTATTTGTATTAATACTAATTACTAGCATTGTATATGCGCAAGAGTTTACTGTTACTTCAACAGGATTAAAAGACAATGCTAACCTTGAGAAAACATATGTTGTAATTAATACACCAGGAAAGACAGCAGAACAAAACTATAATAATGCACTAAAGTATATTAATAAAACTTATAAAAGCCCAAAAGATGTTATGAAGGGAGATGTGAAAGGAGAATATATAAGTTTTGATACTCACGTATCTAACTTTTTAGTTGTGAAAAATTCAGGAGTTAAGCTTCCGATTGATGCTAATTACTCAATTGAATTATCATTTAAGGGTGATAGAGTTAAGCTTGAAGTTATCAATTTAGATATGTATCATTCAAGTGGATATAAAGTTTTATTTACTGGAGGTATAATGTCAAGTTATCCAATTTATAAGAAAAAGAAGCAAAAACTAATACGACCTGAAACTAAAACAGATATAGAATTTTACTTTAACAATAAAATAAATACAATTAAAGGTTATTTATTAGAAGAAGCGAATACTACTGATGAAGATTGGTAAACAATAGATTAACAATAAACTAAGATTATGAAAAGACTACTACTAATATTACTTTGCTTACCTATGATTGGGTTTGGGCAAAGCACTCTTTTCTTCTCGGAGTATGGAGAGGGCACTTCTTTTAATAAGTGGATAGAAATATATAACCCAACTTTTCAAAATATTCCCTTAGATGAGTATAGATATAATTTTTGCTTTAATGGTTGTGATAGTATGCAGTGGGAGTACTCCATTCAATTTGATAGTGGTTATGTGCTATCGCCTGGAGAAACTTATCTCCTTGTGCATCATAATTCAGATAGTAACTTATTAGATTTGGCAAATCAAACTACTAATATATTGAGTAATGGAGATGATGTTGCAGGATTGTTTCACGCTCCCTTTAATACTGTTGTTGATATTATTGGGATTTTAGATAGTTCGGATAATATCTCTGCTTGGGATGTAGCTGGAATTACTAATGCTACACAAAATCATACATTGATAAGAAAACCTGATGTTTGTGGGGGTAATATTGGAGACTGGTCTTTATCAGATGGTTCTAATGGCTCTTCACAGTGGATTGTATCTCAAATAGAAGATTATAGCGACCTTAACACCCATACTTCTAATTGTATAAATACAACTACTGTTGAGGTGTTAAAATCTCTTAAAAAGTCTTTGGTTGAGGTTAGAGATGTATTAGGCAGAAAAACTAAAACTAATAATAATCAACCCCTTTTTTACATCTATGATGATGGAAAAGTAGAGAAAAGAATAATTATAGAATAAAACAGACAACTAATTAAACACACCATTATGAAAAAACTACTACTTATATTACTTTGTGTGCCTTTCCTTATGTTGTCACAAACTTCAGGAGGGCCAGATGGATATGGATATACATGGGTGGACAGCAATGATCCAAATGGACCTATATATAGCTGGATAGATATTGAAATTATTGATAATTTAGTGACTGGTTTAGGTGATGATAATATTATTGGTTCATTTCAAATTAGTAGCTTTAATTATTATTGGTACACTGTTTCCGGTCTGTCAATAGGCTCAAATGGCTACATTTCTTTCTCTAACCCTCAAAATATAGCATCTCCATTTCCTATAATTCCTACAGCTAGTGGTGCCAATGATTTCATAGCTCCTTTTTTATGTGATTTAACTTTTACGGGCACCAATAACCCTGGAAAATGTTATATTGCTAGTCATAATATAGATAGTACTATTATTTCTTATGTAGATGTTCCGTTTTGGCAACAAGCTAGTCCTCAATATACAGGCTCTAATACATTTCAAATTATTTTGTGTCATATTGACTCTACAATTATTTTTCAATATAAATCAATGAGTGGAATTACTAATGGAAATGATATTACTATTGGCATTGAATCTGTAGCAGGATCAATAGGCTTACAGCATTCGCAAGACATATACCCTCCATCTCTATACAGTATAAAATATACACCACCATCAATATCAAATGCCTCTCCAATTACTGATATTGCTGCAAGTTGGAATGATAACTCTGAGAATAAAGGAATTTTTCTTTCAGGACAAGGGGATAATTATATTATGAAGACAAATGTTGAAAACGTTGGTAATCAGAATGTAAGTTCGTTTGCTTTAATATCAGAAATTACTTCCTATTTAGGCGCCTCTATTATTACAAATAATGTTTCCATAAACACCTTAGCTTCAGGACAAGATACTACCATTGTTTTATCTACAAGCTTCCCCCCTTCTACTGCTGGCACTTATACGTTTTTCTCTCAAACTACAGGCGTTACTGGAGATCTTAATCCAACAAATAATAATACTGCACATGAGATTATTGTTCTGGACACTATGCAAAATGCGATAAATTTATGTTATGCAAAAAACCTAACTTCAACTACTTTAACTGGAATAAATTGGGCAGGAGGGAATGGAGGAATAGGTGTTTATTTTGAGCCTTCTTTTTATCCAGCAAAGTTAATTGCTTCGAATTTTGGAATAGACTTAACAGGAAGCTCTTTTACTGCTAAAATTTATGATGATGATGGTGCAAACGGTGCAGCTGGCACATTAATAGATTCTGTTTTTATAGATTCTCTTTCTATTATTAATGGATGGAATAATGTTCCTCTAACCTCTCCATATATTATTAATGATGGAGGAGTATATGTTTTGTGGTATATGAATGGAAACAATATTTCATTAGCAAGAGAAAATACTTCTCCTATTTCCAGACAAACTTATGAAGTTTTAAGTGGTTTTTGGTCTACCTATAGAGATTATCAAACAGAAGATTTTTTTATTTCAATAGATATTGAAAAGGTACCATTTTCTGAAGATATTGGAGTTAATTCAATTATTAATGTAAGTAATGGTACTGTTCAGATTGAAATAGTAAATTCTGGCGTAAATGATGTTAATAATTTTAATGTGATTTATAATGTTGATGGATCTACTCCTGTTTCTGAAAACATTACATCTATATTATTGTCTGGGAATAATATGAATTATATATTTATAACACCCTACACGTCTCCAGTAGGACAAATTGAAATTTGTTCTTGGACAGATTATTCTACTGATATGCAGCACAATAATGACACTGCATGTGTTACAACGACAATATTAGGTATAGGTGAATTTAATGATACCGAGAGTAAGAAAAAAATATTAAAA
>CAJQRK010000051.1 GCA_905612305.1 uncultured Flavobacteriales bacterium
AATGCTTCTTGAGAGCACCAATAAGAGAAATACTTTTCAAGATCTTCAGCAGTCTTTTGAAAATTGGTCTAAAGAAAATGATATGGATAATATTAAAGGATGGAAATGGTTTAAGAGATGGGAAAATCATCATGCTCAGCGTGCTAATCCTGATGGATCTTTATCTGATCCAAATATCTTTTTGAATGAAGCTGTTATGCTTATCAATAAAAGAAAAGAAGAAAAATCAAAGTCTTTAACAAATTGGATTCCTGTTGGGCCAAATTACTTACCGACATCTCCTGTTGCCACTTCTGGACATGGAGTTGCAAGAATAAATTGTATTGCATTTCATCCTACCGATCCAAATACTTTTTGGGTTGGAGTTGCACAAGGTGGAATTTGGAAAACAAATAATTCTGGTGCTAGTTGGACTCCTTTGAATGATGGATTGCCTATTTTAAGAATTAGTGACATTACTGTTGATCCTATCAATCCAAATATATTATATGCTTGCTTGGGTGATTATGAATATATTGGAGTTGCTTTGGCAGCAGATGACAGGAAAAGACACACTCATTATGGATTAGGAGTGTATAAATCAACTGATGGCGGTCTAAATTGGTTCCCGTCTGGTTTAACAGCAGTTCAAGCAACTCTTGATCATTCTTTATTAAGACGCTTAATAATAGACCCAAACAACACTAATAATTTATTAGCTGGTGGCTTTGAAGGTATTTGGAAATCCACTGATGGTGGTATTAATTGGGTGCAAACAATGGATTCTATCGTGAGTGATTTAGAGCAACACCCCAATACACCTAATATAGTTTATGCAGCAACAGCTTTTATTAATAATTTGCAAGAAGGTGTGGCTGGTGTGATGAAATCAATTGATTTTGGAAATACATGGACTTTTTTAAACACTGGTATACCTCCAATAAATCAAGCTCAAAGAGTGGAATTAGCAATCTCGCCTTCAGATCCTAATTATGTTTATGCAATTGCTTGTGATATGAGTAGGGGTTTCTATGGTCTTTATAGATCAACAAATGCAGGTGTAAGTTGGACTCAACAATCTAATGGTTCTTTAGTAAATATTCTTTCATGGTATTCAGGAGTAGGTTCCACTGGAGGGCAAGGGACATACGATTTAGCATTAATTGTTGATCCAAGTAATAAAGATAGATTGTATGCGGGAGGGGTGAATTGTTGGGGTTCAGATGATGGTGGGGTTAATTGGAATGGAATGTCTTACTGGGTTAATTATTACGGCCAAAGCATTCATGCTGATCAGCATCAATTTAAATATAATCCTGTTGATGATAAGTTTTATGTGTGTAATGATGGAGGAATTATGCGAACAGACTCTATGATAATTGGATCTTGGGATGATGCATATAATATACCTGGATACCAATGGCCTACTAGTTGGGAAAATTTATCTGATGGGATGCAAATCACATCCTTTTACAGATTAGGATTGAGTGATAATAATTCAAATTATGTTATTGCAGGAGCACAAGATAATTCTACTTTTTATTATAATAATAATAACTGGATTAATATTATTGGTGGAGATGGAATGGAATGTATTATTCATCCAGATCAACCTAGTACAATTTGGGGTATGTCTCAATATGGTAATTTAGCACGCTCTTATGATGGAGGTCAAAATATTGATCATAATCTTACTGGACCAATATTCAATAATGGTGAAGAAGGAGAGTGGATAACACCATATTTATATAATAAAGCTAATAATGCAATTTATGCAGGATTTGGAAATCTATGGAAATCGATTGATGATGGTGATACATGGCAAATGTTATCTAATATGAACAATATGAATGGAGCAAATTTTCCAGCACCGGCATCCGCGATAGCACAATGTTCTAAAGATAAAGATATTATTTATATGGCTAAAAGAATATACCACTCATATAATAGTAAATCTGAATTGTGGGTGACAAAGGATGAGGGTAGCACATGGTCAAATATTACAAATGGATTACCAGACTCATTATATTTCACTTATTTGTCAGTTGATGATGATAATGCTGATATAGCTTGGGTTACCTGCAGTGGTTTTAAGGCAGGTCAGAAGGTATATAATACTACAAATGGAGGCGTATCGTGGACTAATACCTCTCAGAATCTCCCAAATCTTCCTGTGAATACCATTGTTTTGGACGAGCGGTCGCCTAATCACACTATTTATATAGGCACTGATTTAGGAGTATATATGACACATGACACATTAAGTGCAGGTTGGCAGCTTCATGGTGACGACTTACCAAATGTTATAGTAAGTGAATTAGAAATTGATT
>CAJQRK010000052.1 GCA_905612305.1 uncultured Flavobacteriales bacterium
GGCAGGGAAAAATCTTTTCTCTCAACTTTGAGAGAAGATAAATGGTGGATTAGTCCTATGTTAGTTCTTTTTGGACTACTTAGTTTTATTATTTATTCCACTTGGGCCGCTTGGCAAGGAGAATATTTTTGGTGGAGTGGAGCTGTAAATGCGGAAGGTTTTGGAGGATATCTTTCGCCATTCTATTCTCCAACATTTTTTATTGATATTACAAAAGAAGGGATTCCACCAATATCTCATGCATTATTTGGTGAATGGCCAGATTGGTTATGGTGGTTGCCTGGGCATTCTCCAGCTTGGCTAATTTTAATATTCCCTCTTTCTTTTAGATTCACATGCTATTATTATCGAAAAGCATATTACAGAGCATTTACGTTTTCTCCACCAGCTTGTGCGGTAGGAGGTGTTCCGCAAAAAAATTATAAAGGAGAAACAGGAATCTTATGGGTTCAAAACCTGCACAGATATGCCATGTATTTTGCAATAATATTTATCTTTCTTCTTTCTTATGATGCCGTTATGGCCTTTTTTAGAAATGGAGAATTTGGTGTTGGGGTAGGTAGTATTATCTTACTTATTAATCCTATATTATTGGGAGGATATACTTTTGGATGTCATTCATTGAGGCATTTAATTGGAGGGAGAATGGATTGTTTTTCTTGCTCACATTCTGCAGAACATGCACATAGTAGATGGAAGATTGTTACTTATTTGAATAGAAGGCATCAAATTTTTGCATGGTTTTCTTTGGTGTGGGTTGGGATATCGGATGTGTATGTGCGCTTGGTTTCAATGGGAGTGATTACAGATTTAAACAGTTGGGGAATTTAAAAAATAATTATGTTAGATATTTCAGGAATTAGACAGATAGAATTTGATGTACTAGTAATTGGAGCGGGAGGAGCTGGTTTGTGTGCGGCTATTGCAGCCACTAAGGAATCCAAAAAAGTTGGCTTAGTATGCAAGTCTTTATTAGGGAAAGCACACACGGTAATGGCTGAAGGAGGTATGGCTGCATCACTTGGGAATGTGGATAAACGAGATCATTGGAAAATTCATTTTCGAGATACCATGCGTGGGGGAAAAATGTTGAATGTTTGGCGTATGGCTGAATTGCACGCTAGGCATGCTGCCGATAGAGTAAGAGAATTAGAACAATGGGGAGCTGTTTTTGATAGAACAAAAGAGGGGCTTATCAACCAAAGAAATTTTGGAGGGCATAGATATCCAAGACTTGCTCATGTTGGAGACAGAACGGGACTAGAAATGATTAGAACCCTTCAAGATTATGGAATACATAAAGACATTGACATTCATATGGAATGCACTGCTTTGGATATTTTGAAAGATAAAAATGGAAAAGTAGCTGGGGTTGTTTGTATGTACAGAGAAACAGGGGAGTTTATAATTTTTAAAACTAAATCCTTAATACTTGCTACCGGAGGAGGAGGAAAGGCTTGGGAAATCACTTCAAATAGCTGGGAATATACCGGAGATGGATATGCTATGGCATATGAAGCTGGAGCCGAATTAATGGATTTAGAATTCAATCAATTTCATCCAACAGGAATGGTATGGCCTCCATCTGTAAGGGGGATATTGGTAACAGAAGGAGTTAGGGGAGAAGGTGGAATTTTAAAAAACAGTGAAGGAAAAAGATTTATGTTTGACTATATCCCAGAGAAATTCAAAAATGAAACTGCCGATACTGAAGAGGAAGCTGCTAGATGGTTGGCTGGAGATAAAGAGGCAAGAAGACCGCCAGAGTTACTTACAAGAGATGTAGTTGCAAGAGCTATTAATGCTGAGGTGAAAGCAGGTAGAGGATCAAAACATGGAGGGGCTTATTTAGATATCGCAACAAGAAGAAGTGCAGAGGATATTAAAAAGAAATTGCCTTCAATGTATCATCAGTTTAAAGTGCTTGCCGAATTAGATATTACAAAAGAGCCAATGGAAGTTGGCCCAACTTGCCATTATTTTATGGGAGGAATTCGAGTAGAGGCCGATACAACAATGTCAACTGTTGAGGGGCTTTTTGCTTGTGGAGAATGTGCAGCAGGAATGCATGGAGCCAATCGACTAGGAGGAAACTCCTTATCCGATTTATTGGTGTTTGGGAATTTAGCAGGAACAGGAGCATCTAAATATGCCAAGGAGCTAAGCACAATGCCTCAATTTAGTGATGAGGATGCTAAAAGAATTATCCGAAACGCTACCAGTATATTAAATAGAGAAGAAGGTAAAAACCCGTATCTTTTGCATGAAGATTTGCAGAAAAATATGCAAAACAATGTAGGGATCATTAGAACCGACTCTGAATTACAAATAGGAATTAATAAAATAGAATCTTTAAAAGAAGACTATAAACAAGTAAGGGCAAATGGTTCTAGTCAGTTTAATCCTGGATGGCATGAAGCGCTTGCTATGCGAAATCTTTTAATTACTTCAGAAGCAGTAGCAAGAGCCGCACATCTTAGAACAGAAAGTAGAGGCGCTCATACAAGAGATGATTTTAGAGAT
>CAJQRK010000053.1 GCA_905612305.1 uncultured Flavobacteriales bacterium
TTCCCCTGAAAGCATTGCTCAGGCGGTAATCAATATCAGAAGCAGTAAATTACCTGATCCAAAAGTATTAGGAAATAGCGGTAGTTTTTTCAAAAACCCAATTATTGAAACTATTCGATTTGAAAAGTTGAAAAAAGATTTTCCTGAAATGGTGGGATACAGAATTTCAGAAACCCAAACAAAAATTGCAGCCGGCTGGCTTATTGACAATGCAGGACTGAAAGGCTACCGAAAAGCAGATGCAGGTGTGCACAAAAACCAAGCATTGGTTTTAGTAAACTATGGGAGTGCTAGTGGTAGTGAAATCATCAATTTAGCTAAAGAAATACAAGAAATAGTAAAAGAAAAATACGGCATACAAATTGAGCCAGAAGTAAAGATCTTGTAAGTTGAACAGCAAGAAACTTCAGGAAAAACTAAGACTCCATTTCCAGCATCAACCCACCAAAGAACAAGATCAATTAATTACAGACATTGCAGATTTTGTTTCTACAATTGGGAACAGAAGCATCTTTATGCTGAAAGGATATGCCGGCACTGGGAAAACAACTTTAGTTTCTACTTTAGTAAAATCATTACCCGTTTTAGGTAAGCGTTCCGTGCTTATAGCGCCAACTGGAAGGGCTGCAAAAGTACTTGCTAAGTATTCTAAAAAATCAGCAAGCACAATACATAAGAAGATTTATTGGATACGCACCAATAAAAGCGGCAACACTTTCATCACTTTAAAAGAGAATACGCATAGTAACACTATCTTTATAGTTGATGAAGCTTCTATGATTCCTGAAAATTCAGATAAAGGTTTTGGTAATCGTTCACTTTTATATGATTTGATTGAATATGTGTATCAAGGGACAGATTGTAAACTCATCTTAATTGGCGATACTGCTCAACTTCCACCTGTTCATTTGGACATAAGCCCAGCTTTAGATGAAGAAAAATTAGAAGAAAATTATAGCAAACAGGTTATTTGTAAAGAACTTACGCAAGTAGTTAGGCAAAAAGAAGATTCCTTGATACTTAAAAATGCCACTGATCTTAGAAATAAAATAGCAAATGCTGATTATTCTTACCCTAAATTAGCAACCAACACTGAAGTTATACGGTTAAATACTGGGGAAGATTTACAAGATGCCTTGGAAACAGCCTACAGCAATGAAGGGGTAAATAGCACTACTATACTTTGCCGATCCAACAAAAGAGCTAACCAATACAATCAACAAGTCAGGGCAAAAATCAGATGGCAGGAAAATGAAATTTCAGCAGGAGATATACTTATGGTAGTGCGTAATAATTATTATTGGCTGTCCGATAGTAGTAAAGCAGGATTTATTGCCAATGGCGATATAGTAGAAGTTGTAAAAATTAAGGAGACCATTGAGCGCTATGGCTTCCGATTTGTAAAGGCAAGCGTACAATTAATAGATTACCCAGAAGAAAAAGAACTGGATGTTATTTTATTATTAGACACACTTACCTCTGAAAGCCCTGCTATAACCTATGAACAGTATCAACAACTCTATAAAGAAGTAGCACTAGATTATAAAGGAGAAAAGGAACTCAACAAAAAAATAAAGGAAGATGAGTTTTTTAATGCACTACAAATAAAATTTGCTTATGCTATTACATGCCACAAATCCCAAGGAGGACAATGGGAAAATGTATTTGTAGATTTAGGCTACTTTACTAAAGATATGTTGGACAAATCTTACCTCAGATGGATGTACACTGCCCTTACCCGTGCAAGCAAGAAGTTATACCTTATAAATTTCAAAGAAGACTTCTTTAATACTATAAAATAATAGTAATGGGGAAACTAAAAATGTCAACTTATTAATTTCCCAAGCAAATTGAAAATTCCCTTTAAGAATTTCTATAATTGATGAGGTAACCCCACATCTAGAACTTCAATATTACAAAAAATATTTTAATGACAAAAAGCCAAACTGCTTGGCTTTTAAAACACAACAACAAATAACTATATATTATCTATAATTGCATTCAAAGTAGCACTTGGCCTCATAGCAGCAAAAATAGTTTCAGTATCTGGAAAATAATAACCCTTCAAATCCTCAACTCTACCTTGTGCATTACTAAGCTCGCTAACAATTTTATTTTCCTTAGACTTCATGTCGCCAACCACTTTTTCAAAAACAGTTTTTAATGTTGCATCTTCAATTTGGTTAGCTAAGTGTTCTGCCCAATACATTGCCAAATAAAAATGAGAACCTCTATTGTCCAATTGCCCAACTTTCCTCATTGGCGATTTTCCATTTTTCAATAGATTCTCAATTGCAGCATCTAAAGTATCAGCAAGAATTTTTGCTTTAGGATTATTATTCACCTCTGCAAGGTGTTCTAAAGAAACAACAATTGCCATAAACTCTCCAAGCGAATCCCATCTTAAATGCCCCTCCTTAGTGAATTGTTGAACATGCTTTGGAGCAGAACCTCCAGCACCCGTTTCAAACAAACCTCCGCCATTCATTAATGGAACAATTGAAAGCATTTTTGCAGAAGTACCCAATTCTAAAATTGGAAATAAATCAGTCAAATAATCCCTTAACACATTTCCTGTTACCGAAATAGTATTCTCTCCTCTGTTAACTCTATCCAATGTAAACTGTGTCGCCTCTTGTTGAGAAAGAATTTGAATATCCAAACCATCAGTATCATGTAATTGCAAGTATTCATTTACTTTTTTAATAACTGCTGCATCATGAGCTCTCTCAGCATCTAACCAGAAAATAGTTGGCCAGGCTGTTACTTTTGCTCTATTTACTGCAAGCCTTACCCAATCCTTAATTGGCTCATCTTTTGTTTGGCACATTCTCCAAATATCTCCCTTTTCAACAGTATGCTCTAACAACACATTTCCTAAAGAATCAGTAACTGTTACAATACCATCCGTTTGAATTTCAAATGTTTTATCATGCGAACCATATTCTTCTGCTTTTTGTGCCATCAAACCAACATTAGGAACTGTACCCATAGTTGTAGGATCAAAAGCACCATGCTTTTTACAGAAATCAATAGTTGCGCTATACACACTAGCATAGGAGCTATCTGGAATTATTGCTTTTGTGTCTTCCGTTTTATTGTCATTATTCCACATTTGACCAGAAGTCCTTATCATTGCTGGTATTGAAGCATCAATAATGACATCAGAAGGAACATGTAGATTCGTAATTCCTTTGTCAGAATCTACCATTGCAATATTTGCATTATTTTCAAATGCTAAAGCAATATCGTTTTCTACCTCAGCTCTTTTTTCTGATGAAGTATTTTTTAATTTAGCCATTAAATCTCCGAATCCATTTTTAAAATCCACTCCTAATTCCTTAAAAGTAGGTTCATGTTTCTCAATTAGCTCTTTAAAGAAAATACGCACAACATGAGCAAAAATAATTGGGTCAGAGACCTTCATCATAGTCGCTTTCAAATGTAAGGATAATAAAATCCCTTGCTCTTTAGCTTCTTTTATCTCAGCTTCCAAAAAGGCTAACAAAGCTTTTTTAGACATAATAGTAGTGTCGATTATCTCTTTTGCCAACAATGGAGTACTTGCCTTTAAAGTTGTAACCGCTCCATCATCACTAAAGAGCTCAATCTTAACATCAGTAGCCTTTTCAACACATACTGACTTCTCATTGTGATAGAAATCACCAAACTGCATTGTTGCAACATGCGACTTAGAATCAGCAGACCAAACTCCCATAGAATGAGGATTTACTTTTGCGTAATTCTTTACTGCTTTTGGGGCTCTTCTATCAGAATTACCCTCTCTTAATACAGGGTTTACTGCTGAACCTTTAATTTTATCGTAGCGTAATTTTACTTGTTCATCCTTATAATTCTTAGGCGCATCAGGGTAAGAAGGAATAGCATATCCCTTGCTTTGCAATTCCTGAATAACAGCTACTAATTGCGGAACTGATGCGCTAATATTTGGCAATTTTATAATGTTGGCTTCTGGCGTTTTCACCAATTCGCCCAATTCCTGTAATGCATCATCTACCCTTTGGTTTTCTTCTAAATATTCTGGAAAAGCAGATAAAACTCTTGCTGCCAATGAAATATCTTTTGTTTCAATTTCGACACCCGCATGAGCTGAAAAAG
>CAJQRK010000054.1 GCA_905612305.1 uncultured Flavobacteriales bacterium
GGCTTCTTTAATTAAAGATATCTTTGTAGTAAGGTAAAAGTTTTAAAAAAAAAGAAATGGATAATAAATATATCAATATAAATATGAGTAATCAAATTTTTAGAAATATCACTTTTTTAAAGATGATATTCTTTTTGTTTCTGATACTAAGCTTTAGTAAAAATACTAATGGTCAGTGCATCATACCAGGAGGAGACACTACTATTTGTTATGGTGAAGAAATAACTTATTGTGTTAATACCAGTTCACTTCCTGCGCATGATTCTATTCGTATTGAATATGATTTATTTCCTGCAAACACATGGGATGGTAATGGTGACTTTGGAGGAGGAACTGATTTTTGGTATTGTATTTTTAATCAAGATACAATTTTTACAACAACATTTTCTAATACTGGCGGTTTTGGAAATACTCAATCTTTTCCAGATGAATTTGTAGATGGAAGTGTGCCGCCATATCAACAGTGTAGTGGAATTTGGCCTCCTCTGCCAGTTAATAGTAATCCTGGCTATACAGGAGCACTTATACCAGGAACACCAAATACAATTTCTTCAAAATACAGACTCACACACACAATAGCACATAATAGCAGTTCAGCGATTATTGATTTTATTAGTGGTTTAAATGAAGCTCCTAATAATGAGTCTTGGTCCATGGATAATGTAGAAATCTCATTATGGAATAATAGTACAAGCTGGCAGACATTTTTTCAGGAGAATTTTAACCTTCCCTTATCATTAGGCTCTGAGTGGAACGCTGCAACAGGCCCGAATTGTAGCTATCCTTTATTGCCAACTACATTTTCTTCACACACAACCTTTACAGGTCAAGATGGGATAGGTCCTTTTGATGGAAATACTCGTGTAAGCTTAAATCTAAATCTTATTAATAATAATTCTATACCATCAACATCAGTTTTATGGTCAACAGGAGATACAACTTTATGCATATCTGTAACTCCTACAAATACTACCACTTATTCTGTTATGGTATTCGACTCTACAGTAGTAACATGCTATGATTCTGTAACAGTAACGATAGAACCTCCACTGAATGTTTTAGCTGTTGTTAATAATGTTAGTTCACAAGCTGCATGTAATGGCCAGATTTTCTTATCTGTTAGTGGAGGACAACCTCTTTATAATTATCAATGGGATACTTCAGGTGTTAGCATTCCTGGAGCAGCAGTATTGCAAAATTTATGTGAAAATATTTATTGTGTTTCTATAACTGATGCAAGTGGTAGCGGATGTAGTACTGATACTTGTTTTAATATAGAATGGAATCCATGTGAATTAACAGATTCAATTATTACACCCATTTTATGTAATGGTGGTTCAGGAACAATTCAAGTTACCTTAGATACACTCTTAGGAACAGGACCTATCCCATATAATCCATTGCCTAGATTTATTGTTGACATTTATAGTGTCAATCCATATGTCTTAGTTACCACTATACAAACCAATGCAATCACAACTTTTATAACTCCATTATTCGCAAATGATTATATTATTTCTATTTATGATAGATCTTGGGGGGATTCATGCTATACAAATGTTACATTAACCGAGCCTGAGCCTATTGTAATTTATACAACAGTTGATAGTACCTCAGCACCATGGATTCAAGATGGAGTAATTACTATAGATTCTATTACCGGAGGTAATCTTGGATATAACATTACTTGGTTAGATTCCGTATTAATTCCACTTCCTACTTTTGGCAATCTAACACAGGACTCATTGGGATATTCTAATCAATGGAATGGTGGATATACAATAAATGTGACAGATACAAATGGCTGTTTTGGAGACACAATAGTTTATGTGCACCCGAAAAATGCTGGAGATTCTTTAGTGATTGATACTTTATCTGTAATTCATCCAACATGTTTTGAATCTTGTGATGGAAAGCTCTGGGCGCACATACTTGGTGTTGGAACTTTTGCTGTTCCGCCTTTTACTTTTAAATGGTATAATTTATTAACTGGCGCTCTCTTAAAAACAGATTCTTGCATTTATGACAGCTTGTCTCTGTCGTGGGCGTGCTCTCCTTGGTATAGTCCTTCTCATGTAGGAACATATACTAATAGATGTGCAGGAGTATATGGATTATCAGTTTATGATTATTATGGGAATTCATTTGCTGATCAAGAGTTTATAGTTATTGATCCGCTACCTGTTGAAATAGAATTAGGACCAGATATTGTTTTGCCATGTGGAGAAGATACAGTTTTAAGCGTCTCTCCAAGTGGTGGTAATATAATAAACGACACAATTTTAATTAGAACAGAATCCTTGTCTTTTGGTTCTCTTATTTCTTTTACAGATACTTTGTCTGCAGGAAAAGAGTATTTATTAGTAGTAAGCGGAACATATCAAGACGCACTAGGAAATGTGTATGATGCAGCATATAATACTGCCACTCAGACTCCAGTAATGGATTGGATACTGGGTGTCGCTCAGACACAAAGGCCTACTCCAGATATTTATCAGCCTTCAAATACATATAACTTTGGTTTCTCAGGATTTAACGGTGTTCAGCAAGTTGTTCTTCCGGCAGGAAACACCTTTTTTGGCACTTTAACTTTCCAATTATATGAGATTTCATTAGACACTACTATTTATACTTATGCTTGGACAAGTAATCCACCTGGAGGACCAAACCCACCTATAATTAGTGCTGCGGATACAGTTTTAGCTTATCCTGGGGTCAATGGAACAGATTATTTTGTCACTGTATCGGATCAGAATGGTTGCGAAACCAAAGATACAATTAATGTGTCATGGGATTTATTGATACTTCAAATAGATACTGTTTCCGCATCATATGTTGGATGTAACGGACAATCAACAGGTTATGTAGCTGTTAGTGTGAATGAGAATTTCGGCTTTGCTCCATACACATATATTATTAACGGTAATGCAACTAATGACACAACATTTAATTTGCCAGCAGGAGTATATTCAGTTTCTATTACTGATGTTGTAGGTTGTTTATCAGATACTACTACAATTGAGATCCTTGAGAATGATTCATTATATTCCTGTATAGATCCTATAAATTTTGTTTCCGTTATGGTGGAAAATTTTTCTTTATCTTTCGATACAGCCACCTCATACACTACTGTACAAACTCAGTTAGGATTACAATATGAGTTAATTGTATCAGGTACATATACCGACACTATAACTAATCTCAACATTCCTTATCTTGACGCAGCATATAGATTTATGCCGACAGTTGTTGCTCATGCTACTAACCCGTGGTCATGGAATGGGACTTTTAATGCACGACCAGATCCAGATACATATAGTAATACTCACACATACTCGTATAGTTTTACTGGTACTGGTAATGCTCAGGTATTTTCTTATACCGATATAGCTGGCGATTATTTTGGTAGTACAGGACAATTAGACTTTGAATTATATAAATCTGTTTGTCCTGATTTAGATACTGCATATACTTGTTATGGAGAAAGTACAGGTTTTGCAACTATTTATCCAAACGGGGGGGTTCCGTTTACAGATGCATTGGGGAATCCATACTATATATATGAATGGAAAGATAATTTGGGAAATATTGTTAATGCAAATGCAACTGCCACTGGATTACCTGCAGGGTCTTATACTGTAACCGTCATTGATGCAGTTAGTTGTACTTATGATAGAGCATTACTAGTGATGGAACCAGACTTTCCTTTAGAGATAGATACAAATTCGAATTCAACTAATGTTGTGTGTTATGGTGAATCCGAGTCTTCTATTACAGTATATAATAGTGGAGGCTTTCAACCATATTTATGTGTGTTAATATATGATTCAGGATCTTCCCAAGATACCGTAGAGGTTTATTCGGGTTTTGGATTAGATTCTATTGTTTTTGATAGTCTTACATTTGGTACATATTATTATTATTTATATGATTCTGTTCCTGATAATTTGTATGGTGATTACATGCCGTGTCCAAAAATGATGCAATTTGACATTACAGAGCCTTTAGAATTACTTTCTGCAACTTCATTGATTGATAATGTTGCGTGTTGGGGAGACTCAACAGGACAAGCATCAGTAGCTGTGATAGGAGGAGTGGGGCCTTATATATATCAATGGGGTAATACTCCTTTTGGTCCAGATTCTTTAGGAGAAACAACAAGTCATGCATATAATTTATCGGCAGATACTTCACTTGGGTTTCCTGGTGCAATTTTGCATTTTGTAACAATAACTGATGCAAATGGCTGTCAAATAGAAGATAGCGTAGAGATTAGGCAGATGTATGAAAAAATACAACCATTTTATATTGATAATGGTAATTCAGTTTATGCAATTAATATCATTGAAGATAGTGTGACATGTTATGAAGATTGTGATGGTGTAGCTGCTTTATCAACAATAGGAGGGGTATTGCCTCATGAATATACTTGGGATGTTTTAGAGCCTGGTAACTCAGGGCTAAACCATACTAGTCTTAATCAACCAGATACAGTTGATTATTTATGTGCTGGTGGTCATGATATTTTAATTGTGGATAATATAGGATGTGGAGCTGTAGTTAGATTTAGAATTTATCAACCAGATCAAATATATGCAATAGGAACACTAACAACGCCCATTTCATGTTTTGGTTATAATGACGGTTCTGCACAGGTATATGGTATTGGAGGAAATGATTTACCACCTTCAATATATAGCTATAGTTGGCAATTAGATCCTACAATTTATAGTAGTCTGGATGATTCGCTTTTCTGGGCTGCAGATACTAATAATTTAGGACAATCATTAAATAATCAGTCTGCACAGTATACCGATTCAATATTACCTCCAGGAGTTCATATTGTTACGGTTACGGATTATAAAGGCTGTTCAGCATCAGATACAGTTCAGTTTATTGAACCAGCTTTATTAACACTTGAATTTACTGATACTGTATATGCATATTGTGAATTTACAGAATCTGCTAGTTTATGCGTACAAGCATATGGAGGAACAGTGAATTACACATATCAGTTTAATGATAATTATCATCAAAATAATACAGGCAGTGGTACGGGTAGTAATAATCCATTTTGCGCAAATAATCTAACACCAGTTAATACTAATACTGCTCCAGGCATTCCTATAGACGATTATTATGTAACTGTTATTGATGAAAGAGGATGTTTTGCTGATAATTATATTAATATTGATAGTGTTACAAATAGTTTTTACATACAGTCTATTGATATTACTGACACTACCTATATATTAAATGATATTGATACTATAGAAATACAGCATGTAAGTTGTTTTAACGGAACAAATGGGTCTATTAATATTACGAATATTACAGGAGGTATGGGTAGTTTTCCAGCCGGATACAGTTTTGCTTGGACAGGCCCAAATAGTTATTCTAGCACTCTATCTAATATTTCAACTTTAGAGGCAGGTAGTTATGCGGTAACTATCTCTGATAGTGCCGTTGGTTTAGCAGGCCCACCATGTGACATAACGATAAATATTGAGATAACTGAACCAGAACAACTGTTAGTATCTATATATGATACTACTGGCGCAACATGTATTGGTGATGGATACCTCATATCACCACAAACGCCTACTATTCAAGGCTCTGCTGATGGACAGATTATGGTTAGTATTACAGGTGGCACTGGTCCTTATTCTTATGATTTTGATGAACAAGGAATATATCCATTAGTTAACACTGTGCCAATTCCAACCCCTGGAGATACCTTAATTGATAATTTATATTCAGGTAATCATACAATCTATATTACAGATGCTAATAATTGTGAAGGTTATGTAAATCCTGCAGGAATTGCAACCGCAACTATTGATATAGGAATATACGTAACAGCTTCTGTAACTGCAATTCAAGATGCATTATGTTCAAATAGTAATAATGGTTCAGCTATGGTTGATATGCCAAACTCTATTTTTAATTATACTTGGGAGACGAATCCTATTGGCACTAATCCGGTAGACACAGGTATATCCTGTAATCTTTTCTATGGTAGTGTAATAGGTGAAGACTATATGCTAGTTGCTCACTATAGTGATGCAGCAAATTTTGATCAAAATTATATTGGATGTGATGCTACAGCTCTTTTTACAATATATTCTCCATCTGCTATTGAATATACATTTCCACTGCCGTATCCAATAGAACCATCTTGTTGGGGTTATTCTGATGGTGAAATTAAAATAAATATTTTTGGAGGAACATTACCTTATCAATGGGAATGGGATGTAACATTATCGACACCTACTGGGCCAACAGGTTCTGGTAGTACACCGTATATACTAGGGTTACAATATGACACATATACGATTACAATTTTTGATGCTGAGGGTTGTCAAGAAACATTTGATATTCCTTTAGGTCAACCTGATCAAATACAAAATAATTTTACAATTATAGATGCATCTTGTAATGGTGATAATGATGGTGTTATTACTGCTATTGTTTCTGGGGGAACTTTTACTCCAAATGCAGTAAATAATGATTTTAATTGGACTCCTGGAACACCAGTTGCTTTTGGAGGACCTGCTTCACTTACATGGAATGCAGGTGATGGGATATATCCTGTTACTATTACGGATGAAAATGGATGTTTTATTAATGATATTGCTATCGTTGGAGAACCTAACGAATTAAGTGTTACATTAAGCTCTAATATTAATTATGGAGATTTTCATGTAAGTTGTGATGGAGCTAGTGATGGTGAAATCTTAGCTACATTGTCAGGGGGTATATCACCATTTACATATGCATGGAGTAATGCTCAAATTACAAATCCAGCATATAGTGTTCCTGCAGGTTTACTATCAGTTGTTGTCACTGACGGTAATGGTTGTATAGCAGATGAGAGTATTACTTTACTTGAGCCAAATCCTATAGATCTATCCGATTTTAATCTTCACCCAAATGGATATGGTTATAATGTAGATTGTTTTGGTGGTAGTGATGGTCAGATTTCATTATTCCCAACTGGAGGAATTCCTGATAATAATGGAGAGTATACTTATACTTGGACTCCATCTGTAAATCATCCTATTAATAATGATGGATCAATAGGGATCAACCTGACTGAAGGACCTTATACGGTTGTGGTAGAGGCATTGTATGGCTGTACTAGTACTTTTTCCGAAACATTAATTTCCCCAAATGAAACATTTAACGCAACTGTTAATACTGTAAATTATGCTGGACCTGGAAATTCTCCTTATAGCATTGATTTCCAAGATTTAACAACTTACAGTACTGGAATACCGATACCAATTATAAATCTTAATCATGAGTGGTGTTGGGATTATGTAATTGAATGGGATGCAGAGCTACAAACATATGACACAGCCTGTACTCTAGGAAATACTGAATTATCCCCTAATACAGCACAAACCTTTAATCATGTATTTAACAATATAGGTGTTAATGATGTCTTTGTTATTGTTACACATAATGAAACAGGCTGTACTCATAAAATTGACTTTACAATTGAAGTTCAGGGGATGCCAGAAATAAACAATGTATTTTCTCCTAATAGTGATGGGATAAATGATATATTTAGTATTGGTGAATTTGGAATGGATAATATGGCTGTTGCGATCTTTAATAGATGGGGTGAACAAGTTTATTCTTGGGAAGGAGATGGGGGAGAATGGGACGGAAAAGGAGTTGATGGACAAGCCCTTTCAGAAGGAGTTTACTTCTATGTGTTAAAAGCAACAGGAGAAGATGGATATTACTATGAGAAGAAAGGGTCTATTACTTTAATAAGATAATGAAAAAGTAAAGAAAATCTCTGTTCAAAAGCAGAGATTTTCTTTTTAAAAAATAAGACATGAAAAAAATAGTATTTTTAATGAGTATATTTTGTTTAGGTGCACAATCAATAAATGCACAAATTATTTTAAATACTGATACCACGGTTTGTGGTATGCAAACTTTTAATTTACAAGCTATTAGTTCAGCTGTGGATTCTTTAGTGACAGATGATGTGTATACTGATGTTGTTGATATAGGTTTTAATTTTGATTTTTATGGCAATACTTATAATAAAATGCTTATTTCTTCAAATGGATATGTAACATTTGACACAACTAATGCAGCAGGATATTCTCCTTGGGCTATTGGTGCGCCAATACCGAATCCAGGCGTTGAACCAGAAAATGCTATTATGGTTACCTGGCAAGATACAGATCCAAATTGGGGAGGGGCAATATATTTTGGTTCTTATGGGGCTTCCCCAAATAAAGTTTATGTAGTTACTTGGTGTGCAATTCCTATGTTTTCCTGCAATCAACTAATTTATACTTCTCAATTAAGAATGTATGAGGGGTCTAATAAGATTGAAATGTATTTACAAGATAAACCATTATGTATAACTTGGAATCTTGGAGCAGGTATACAGGGCACTGTAGATGCCACTTCTACTAATTTTGACATTGTGAACGACCCTTTATTTTTGCTGCCAAGAAATTTTCCGCTTACATGGACGGCAAATAATGAAGGTTGGGAGTTTTTGCCAAATGGAGCCACTTCTTATGTAATAAATCCGATACCTTTTGTTGCGGTTGCTGCAGGTGCAACTACTTGGACAGATGGAATAGGCAATGTTTTAGGTTTTGGAACCTCAATTAATGTAATGCCTTCTGTTACTACAACTTATTACGCAACCATGGTTAGTCAATGTTCGGGTACTGTTGTAGATTCTGTAACGATTACTGTTGGCTCTAATATAACTTCTAATGTAATATCTGTTGATGCCAGTTGTGAAGGAGATGATGCTAGTATTGAAGTTATTCCTAATCAGAATATAACTCAACCGCCATGGACTATTAATATACTTGATTTTAACGGAACTATTATTCAGACTCAAAATAATGTCATGAGTTCATATACATTTACTAATTTATTTCCAGGTTCTTATATGGCTCAGGTTATTGAGCCTGTTTCTGGATGTTCAGGGATTACTAATGTATCGGTTGGACAGGACTCAATGTTACTTACTTTATCTTCTTTCTTACAAAATGTGAGTTGTTATGGGGGGAATGACGGAAGAATAGCTGTACATGTTAGTAATGCCGCCTTACCATTTTCTATTTATTTAGATGGTGTATTAAATACAAATCCAGTAGATTCTGTATTCTTGAATGTGCCTGCCGGTCAACATATTATTACTATTATTGATGGTAATAATTGCATGCTAAGAGATACTATTAATAT
>CAJQRK010000055.1 GCA_905612305.1 uncultured Flavobacteriales bacterium
TCGGTGCTACGGTCCATGCTCTATATGAATTGTTATTTGGAGAACTTGGCTCTCCAAAATCATCAAATACATCAATCCAAATATTCGTAGTTAGATCTCCGAAACAATCTAAATCCAAAACTGAATTAAGGACATCTAATGAGGCATTCATTGTTACGCCAGGGCCTACAACAACTGAATCTCTTAATGGATCACATCCATTGCGCTGTATTTCATACCAATAAGTTCCTGAAGTAAGACTGTCTAATATTGAAATTAGACAATTTGAATCATTTTGCAAATACGTTCCTGTTGTAAAGTTTACATAGTTATCTACCCAAACTATTGATGTTAATTGTTGGCCATTTACGGAAGTTAATGTAATAACTCCAGGAGAATTATTACAAGCGACTACTACTGAAACATCAACAATGATAGCCCCAGAATCAACTAAAATTGAATCAAGGAGAGAGCATCCTAAATCATCTGTAGCTGTAACAAGATACCAGCCATATACTAGACTAGGTATAGTATCAATGGCAGGGAAGAAAGTTGAAGATGGTACTGCACTATTCCCAAATGGTCCGGACCAAGCATATGTATAAGGGGGCGTTCCTCCTTGTGTAATATTTATCCATGCTTGACCATTACCTAAGGCGCAATTTTCCAAATCTGCCCCCATAGTATGGATGAATGTATCTGGCTCATTTAAAAGAGCTGAATCTTCTGCCACACAACCACTCGAATCAATACCAAAAAAATTTGCGTAGCCGTTAGTATTAAAACCACAAACTGAATCTACCGAAGCAGTAGTTAATGAATTTTCATAATAATAAACTATTGGTGCAATTCCATTAGTAGGTGTTATATTCACTATACCATCACAAATTCCAGGGCAAGAAACATCAAAACCACTAGCATTTGGCACAATTGACGTACTTATTGAAAAAAGTGGAGGCTCATTAACAGTTACTGTAGTAGTAACCGAGGAACATCCTAAATCATCTGTAACTATGTAAGTGTAAGATCCAGAACAAGTGTCTGAAGCAATAATTGTATCTGGAGAAAAAGCAACTAATCCTAAGTAAGGTAAGCTATTGCCATATGGAGGTAAATTTCCTCCCTGAACATTGTCAATAGTTATTTCAGCATCACAAATACCAAAACAACTAGCATCAATTACGCTTACAGAAAAAGTGATAGGGTCTGGCTCTTCTAATAGAATGGGATCAGGATCTACAGTAGTTGCAGGACAGTTATTTGCATCTAGCACTTCTATTGTATAACTACCTGCACATTGATTAGGAAAGGTAGAGGCAGACCCAAAAGGACCTCCGTTTGAATAAAGGTATGGTGCTCCTGAACCAGGTGAGTCAATAGAGACGGATATTATAATAAAACAATCTCCATTACAAGTATTTGACCCCAATGTATCTACTGTAGCTGTTAGCATTGGCGGATTTGTTAATGTAGTTGTATCGCTATTTATCTGACAATTATTATCATCTGTAATTACCGCATAATATTGTCCTGGAGGTAAGACATTACCTGTAGGGTTTGACGTATTAGCCGGAACAATTGGAAGCCCAGTAACTGCATCAAACCATTCATATGTATAAGTACCTGGTCCCGTACCTCCATTTACTGCAAGGCTTATTTGACCATCATCTTCATCGTAACAGGTGATTTGAGTGACGGTAGTATCAGAATTTAAAGTATCTGCTGCCGTAATATCAAAAGTACCAGTGAATGGACCACAATTAAAGAAGTCATCAAGTGTAACACTATACGACCCTGCAGATTGAGATGGAAAAGGAGCTGAAGCGCCACTATTAGGTACTATTATTGGCCCTTGTGAAGTGCCATTAGTTAAATCATTTAGTGTTACGGTGTATGGCGGGGTGAACCCTAATATGTTAAGCGTTACAACAGCTGTAGTGTCATACCAACAATTTAAAGTATCAGTTGTTATCCCTAATTGTATTGGATTAGGACCGAAAAGCCCTTGTGATTCACAATCAAAAATTAAAGGATCGGCAGGCGGGCAATCATTAGCTTGTCCTGTTGGATACGGCAAAGGATATGATTCATCAAGAAGTAAAACCCTGTAATTCCCAGCAAATAATCCCGAAAAGGTATTAGAAGCTAGTATAGTGCTGTTGGTTATTAACCCACTTGGTATTTGTTGCCAAGTGCCTGTACTTTGCTCCGACTGCACCAGCACAATATAATTTACAGGTAATGGTTGACTTATATAAACAGTTAGCTCTCCTGTAGTGCCAGGGCATGATAAAACCTGGCTAATTACCAGAGAGTCTATAGTTTGCGCCTTTACATGAGCAGTTAACGCAAAAAAGAAGACGAATAAAAAAAGTATAAATCTTTTCATTTATTGTATTTTAATATTAAAATTTTCCGCAAGATACAAATTTTTAACTTTTATTCTATTTACTACTGATAAAAATATATGAACATCTGTCTTTTAATTACTTGCAAAACAGCACTAATATTTAATATATTATAGAATAACAGCAGTAACCTGATTAAGAATTAAAAAATAAAGAGTCTACAACAATAATTATATTGCTAAAAAAAGCAATTACCCCTTACCGTCTTAAGGAAGAATACTGAATTACAAATACCACGGCGACATAAATACATAAACCAAAACGCCCGTAATAGCTACATACATCCATATAGGAAAAGTATACTTTACAATTGATTTGTGTTTGGAAATCTCACCTGTCATTCCTCTATAAATTGAAAACATGGCTAATGGCAATACTAGTACAGAAAGTAAAATATGGGAAATCAAAATGAAAAAGTAAACATATCTAATCACTCCTACTCCTCCAAAATGAACAGGTGTGTTAGTTAACTTTGAAGTCACATAGGAAACTAAAAATACAGATGATAATACAAAAGCAGATAGCATAGCCGCTTTGTGCAAATTAGTTTTTTTATTTTTTATCAAGATAAAGCCAGTAAACAATAACACTGCTGTTGAGCCATTCAAAATAGCATGAAAAAAGGGCAATGAGCTGAAATGAATGGTTTCTGATTCTATATGAAAAACATCTGGCAACAACATTAATAAAGCAACCGCAATTGGTATAATTACTGACAAAGCAATAATTAATGGCACAAACAAAGAGTCTTGTTTTTTCATTTTATTTATTGAATTAAAAATTTATCTAACATGTATATTATTTGCATTAAGGGTAGGTAGGCAAAAGAACTTAGCATTAATTGCTTTGCGGTAACATCATCACAGTTTTGATATAATTTTATGGCTTTTAAAGTAAACCATACTCCCAATACAAATACTATAACCGACCCATAAACTGACAGGGTTAATAATGGGACTTCCCGAAGAAAAGGAATAATAGAAATTAGTGTCATTATAACAGATGTAATTACCGCGATAAATGCAGGGTATTTACCTTTTTCTCCGCCAATCATCATTTTAAATCCTGCCTTCTTATATTCCCCGTCAAGCACCCAGGCAATAGCGATAAAGTGAGGGTATTGCCAAAAAAACTGAATTGCAAAAAGTACACCTGCCGCAAAACCAAAATTATCAGTTGCTGCAACAAAACCAAGTAAAAAAGGAATGGCTCCTGGAATAGCGCCCACTGTAATTGCAAAAGGTGAAATCCTTTTTAAGGGGGTGTATACCAAAACATAAAGCGCCATGGAAAGCAGCCCAAATGCCCCTGACTTTGACATTAAACCAAAAAAGCTTCCTTGAGGGTTAATATGGTTAAGCGTATAAATGCCTAAAGCACTAATTATTATTGAAAATATAAGTGCTTGCCATAACGATAAATTTCCCATTGGCAAAGGGCGTACAGCAGTGCGCTCCATAAATTTATCGTGCTTGCGTTCCAATACTTGATTAAAACCATTAGCAGCTCCTGTCACCAAGAAACCGCCAACAATTAATAAGCTAAAAGTAGTAATTTCAAAAGTAGTGACTCCTAACAAATACCCTATTGTAGCTGAAAATACAACCGTAATTGACAACTTAAATTTTAACAGTTGCCCATAATATTTTAAATTTGAAATCAGAATTTTGCTACTTAGCAGATGTTGTCAAAACAATCTTTTAAATTATCAGCAATCATTTCGGCTGACCTTCCTTCAATATGATGACGCTCGATACAGTGCACTAATTTCCCGTCCTTAAACACAGCAATAGCTGGTGATGAAGGAGGAAATGGCGCCATGTATTCTCTAGCCTTGGTAGTTGCGTCTATATCTTGTCCTGCAAAAACAGTTGCAAAAGTATCTACTTTATTTTCAAACTGAGTTGTCATTTTTACAGCCGGACGTGCATTACCTGCCGCACAACCACACACTGAATTCACCATTACTAAAACAGTTCCTTCTTTTTTATCTAATAATTCTGATACAGCTTCAGGAGTTCTTAAGGCAATAAAGCCAACTGAAGTTAAATCTTCACGCATAGGCGCACACATTTCTTCTGGATACATAATTGTAATTTTTTTTACAAAAATACTCTTATTTATCTTTTACTTTTAAAAAAATTGGATAATAATTTTGTGCATTCTTCTTGCAATAAACCCCTCGCGATTTCGGTTTTTGGGTGTAGGATATTTTCTGCTAAAGAGGAAAAGCCTCTTTTTTCATCCTTTGCCCCATAAACTACCTTTTTGAGCTGTGTCCAATAAGCTGCCCCCCCACACATTACACAAGGTTCAAGGGTAACATAAAGCGTGCATTCGTTTAGGTATTTTCCTCCCAAATAATCAGCTGCTGAAGTAAACGCTTGCATCTCAGCATGGGCGGTGACATCATTTAAAGTCTCTGTAAAGTTATGAGCACGAGCTATAATCTGATTTTCACAAACTATAACAGCTCCAACGGGGACCTCATCTTTATCGTATGCTTTTTGTGCTTCTTTCAAAGCTTCAGTCATAAAATAAGTATCATCAAAAGGATTTATTTCCATAGCGCAAAGATAACTAACACAATTAGTTTTGTAATTTCGCAACTAAATAATTTAAAAATGTTAAGAACACACAATTGCGGTATATTAAACATTAATCATGTTAACCAAGAAGTAACCCTAAGCGGATGGGTGCAAAAAACAAGAGATTTAGGAGGAATGACTTTTTTAGATTTGCGTGATAGATACGGAATTACTCAATTGGCATTTAACATGGATGTAAATACTGATTTATGTACGGAAGCCAGAAAATTAGGCCGTGAATTTGTGATTCAAATAACAGGAAAAGTAGTAGAAAGAGAAAGCAAAAACAAGAACATACCAACAGGAGAGATTGAAATTGAGATTAGTAGATTCACAATACTAAACAGATCAAAAACACCACCTTTTACTATTGAAAACGAAACAGATGGTGGAGAAGAAATAAGAATGAAGTATCGTTACCTAGACATAAGAAGAAATCCAATAAAAGGAAACTTACTGCTAAGACATCAGGTGTCAAAAGCAACACGAAATTATTTAGACAACCAAGGGTTTATTGAGGTGGAAACACCTTACTTAATAAAATCCACACCTGAAGGAGCAAGGGATTTTGTAGTGCCAAGTAGAATGAATGAAAAGCAGTTTTACGCATTACCACAATCGCCACAAACTTTTAAGCAATTGCTTATGGTAGGTGGAATTGATAAATATTATCAAATTGTAAAGTGTTTTAGAGATGAAGATTTGCGTGCCGACCGTCAGCCAGAATTTACTCAAATTGACTGTGAAATGTCATTTATTGAACAAGAAGATATCCTGAATATGTTTGAAGGATTAACTCGCCATTTACTAAAAGAAGTAAAAGGAGTTGAGCTGAATGAATTCCCAAGAATAACTTATGATACTGCAATGAAGCTCTATGGTTCGGACAAACCAGATATTCGTTTTGACATGCAGTTTGTAGAAATGAATGACCTATCCCAAGGAAAAGGTTTTGGGGTGTTTGACAATGCTGAACTTGTAGTTGCTATTAATACAAAAGGATGTGCTAGCTACACAAGGAAACAATTAGATGCCTTGGTAAATTTTGTAAAAACTCCACAAGTTGGAGCAACAGGACTTATCTATTGCAAGTATAATGAGGACGGAACATCAAAATCAACTGTAGATAAGTTTTTTGATGAAGATGCTAGAAAAGCTTGGGCCAAAAAAGCAGCTTGTGAAAATGGTGACTTACTACTAATAATGGCAGGGGGTACAGACAAAACTAGAAAGGCTTTAGGAACTTTACGACTACACTTAGCTGAGGAATTAGGGCTTAGAAATCCGGAAGTATTTGCCCCATTATGGGTCTTGGATTTCCCTTTATTGGAATGGGATGAAGACAGTGAAAGATACCATGCCATGCACCACCCGTTTACCTCACCAAAGCCAGAAGATATTGCAAAACTAGACACTGACCCAGCGGCAGTGCGTGCCAATGCTTATGATCTTGTTATCAACGGAAACGAAATAGGTGGTGGAAGTATAAGAATACACGATAAAGCTTTACAACAGCTCATGTTTAAGCATTTAGGGTTTAGTGAAGAACAGGCAAAAGAACAATTCGGATTTTTGATGGAAGCCTTTGAATATGGAGCACCACCACATGGAGGTGTTGCCTTTGGATTTGATCGTTTATGTGCGATAATGGGTGGGCAAGAAAGCATCCGTGATTTTATTGCATTCCCAAAAAACAATTCAGGTAGAGATGTGATGATTGACTCGCCATCCTATATTGATGAAGTGCAATTAAAGGAATTAAATATTACCTTAGGAGATTAGTTGTTTGAAAAAAAATCTAAGCAGTCTGCGTTTTTCTTTTCTGTAAATAGAAGAATAGTGCAAAAAGGAAAACGGCAAGATAAGGCATAGACATTAGAAATAAAATACCATCATTTAAACCCGCCGCCTTAGTGTCTCCTGATTCCAAATTAGCCTCAACAACAGCCTTACACATTGCACATTGACCAATGCTAAGAGAATTAAAACAAGTCATTAAAATGACTAAAAAAAATAATCTAATCTTTATCATTTTTTAAAGGTCTTTTGTATTCTGCCATTAGAACATTAATATCATTAATCAGGTCCTTCATCTGGACTTCATTAGTGCCATCATAAGCACCAACAGCATTTCCATTTTTATCAATTCCAGATCTAACTCTTCCCTGTTTGTCAATTAGAATAAAATATTCTGAATGTAAAAATCCTCCAGGAGCTAATGAATCAACACTAGCATTAACAAAATAGTTTGCTGCTGATTCGTATAATTCATCTTTATCTCCCGTCACAAAATCCCAATTAGATAAATTAATATTAATATTTTTTTGTTGCATTAAACTAACATAACTACTCAACTTTTCTGGATTGTCATTGTCCGGATCAACAGTATGAGATAAAAACCTGATATTAGGAAATACACTAAGTTTATCTTGTAAATAAGACATATTTCTTGTCATTATTGGACAAATAGAAGGGCAAGATGTAAAGAAGAAATTTGCCACATATATTGATCCTGTTAAACTATCCTTAGTAATGGTGTCATTATCTTGATTGATAAAACTAAAATCATCAATACTATAATCAGCTTCTCCTATAACCTCTAATTTGATAAAATTATTATATCCCCTAGTTATATAAAAGTACATGATAGCCGGCAAAACCAATAATAAAAAAAGAAGTGTTATTTTTTCTAACTTCATAGTATTTAAATTCCTAAAGCATTAAATAGGCATACGCCCCTTCACTTAAAACAATAAATAACAAGTAAGGGACAAGTATAATTGCTGGCAATAATATTGTCCATTTTAAAGTTACCTCTTCATGCCCTAAGTGCATAAATTGCAAAACTATATATGCTGCTTTTACTAAAGTTAAAACAATAAATATATGATTTAATAATTTTGTTCCTAAAAAGATTGTATCTACTAAAAATGATGGCTTTATTATACCAAGAGCAACTTCAAATGTTGTGATGAATAATAATATCCAAAACACTTTCCAAATCCACCAGTTTCCTTTTGTTTCGCTTGCCATAATAATTTATTTTTTAATTATACTAAGTAGAAGAATGTAAATACAAATACCCAAACTAAATCAACAAAATGCCAATACAATCCTACTTTTTCTACCATCTCATAATGTCCTCTTTTTTCATAAGTTCCTTTAATTACATTAATCAAAATTATAATTAATATAACTACTCCACTAAATACATGGAATCCATGAAAGCCTGTGATAAAGAAAAAATAATCAGCAAATAATGGCAGCCCGTAAGGGTTACTAATCAATGTAGCGGGTACTCCATCCAAACCATGAATAAAATGACTCCACTCCCATGCTTGTGAGCCTAAGAAAATAGCCCCCCCTACAATTGTTAACGAAAGCCAAAGTATTACTTTGTTCTTTTCCATTTTATGGCCATAATTTACCGCCAATACCATTGTTACCGAACTCATGATAAGAATAAAGGTCATTAGTGCTACAAACAACAAAGGATGATCTCCATGTAAAAACGGGAAATGAGTAAAAACATCTTCAGCTATTGGCCAACTATCCTGATACTTAAAACGACTAAACCCATAAGATGCTAAAAAAGCAGAAAATGTCAAGGTATCCGTTATTAAGAAAAACCACATCATTAATTTTCCATAACTTGCTTTGTAAGGCAAGTCACCTCCTTTCCATGCGGGCTTATGATCTTTTATTAATGCTTGATCCATAGTTTTTAATTTATTAATTTAATAGAATTTTAAAAAAGCAAAGAGTATAATCCAAAGTACAGTTAAAAAATGCCAATAAATAGCTGTTAATTCTAAACCTAAATAATTACTAATTGAATATAAATTCTGCTTTGATTTAATTGTACTTATGCATAATCCAACTAGCCCACCAACAAGATGTAATAGATGAGTTAAGGTTAAAATATATATAAAAGAACCTGCTACATTACTTCCAGCTCCTGTTAAATAAACACCCTCATTAGTTAATTGTTGCCATCCCTTAATCTGACAGTATGAGAATAATATTCCTAGAATTAAAACGATAAAAACTAACCCAAATATAGGTTTTCCCTTAGTAAGTCTTGGTTTGATAAAGAACAATAAAAAACTGCTTAGAATAATTATAGCAGTACTTATTACAAAATAACCAACATCAAAGCTTACATAATACCAGTCTATTGTAAAAACTGGCAGAATAATTTCTTGCCAATTTCCAACATCAGCCTTTTCGACTATAAATGCAGATAACATGCTGGCAAAAAACATTGAAATAGCAGCTAATGCGACCCATAAAAGCTGTTTTTTAACTGTATGTCTTAAGGCTATATCCATATTAATGCTCTACTTCTCCCTCTTTTAATGGCTCAGTTTGTAAAATAAAATCTTCATCAGCGCCTGGCTTTGAATAATCGTATGCCCAACGCGTGACAACTGGTAATTCCCCAGGCCAATTTCCATGTATTCTTTCAATAGGAGTAGTCCATTCTAAAGTGTTTGACTTCCATGGGTTTTGAGTTGCTTTTGTTCCTTTAAATATACTATAAAAGAAATTAAAGAGGAAAATTGTTTGGAATATAGCTCCGGCTAATGCAAAGAAAGTAATAATGCTATTTATGTCACTTAACCCGTCAAACATTGGAAAGGCGCTATTGGTATAATATCTCCTTGGTAAACCCGCTAATCCTAAAAAGTGCATTGGGAAAAACACACCATAAGCACAAATAAATGTCCCCCAAAAATGAATATATCCTAAATTCTTATTCATCATCTTACCATACATTTTTGGAAACCAATGATACACTCCAGCAAACATCCCGTATATAGCTGAAAGACCCATAACAATATGAAAGTGCCCTACTACAAAATACGTGTCATGCACATTAATATCTAAAGCGCTATCTCCAAGAATAATTCCAGTTAACCCTCCAGTAATAAATGCTGAAACAGTACCAATAGCAAATAACATTGCTGGAGTAAAACGTATATTAGCTCTCCATAAAGTTGCTAAGTAATTAAACACTTTAATGGCAGATGGAATTGCAATAAGTAAAGTTGTAAATGTAAATACAGACCCTAAAAAAGGATTCATCCCAGTCATAAACATATGATGCCCCCAAACAATAAATGATAAAAATGCAATTAATAATAATGCACCAACCATTGCTTTATATCCAAAAATAGGTTTCCTAGAATTTACAGCAATAACCTCAGAAACAATACCTAGTGCCGGTAATAAAATAATGTAAACTTCAGGATGGCCTAAAAACCAAAACAAATGCTCAAATAAAATAGGACTTCCTCCTGCATTATGTAGGGCTTCACCATTAATAATAATATCTGAAAGATAAAAACTAGTACCAAATGATCTGTCAAATATTAATAATAATCCACAAGATAAAAGAACGGGAAACGAAAGGACGCCAAGTATCGCTGTAATTAATAAGGCCCATACCGTAAGAGGTAACCTCTGCATAGTCATGCCTATAGTTCTTAGGTTTAATATAGTAACAATGTAATTTAATCCGCCAAGTAATGAACCAACAACAAATAAAGTGATGCTTACCAACCATAATGTCATCCCAGTGCCAGATCCAGGTATGGCCTGCGGAAGAGCGCTAAGTGGCGGGTAAATTGTCCAACCTCCTGATGCAGGGCCTGTTTCAACAAATAATGAGCTCATCAATACAACTGTAGCAAGAAAGAAGAACCAATAGGATAACATATTTAAAAATCCAGAAGCCATATCTCTAGCTCCAATTTGTAATGGAATTAAAAAATTAGCAAATGTTCCTGAAAGCCCTGCCGTTAGTACCCAAAAAACTAAAATTGTACCATGCATAGTAACCAAGGCTAAATATTTATCAGGATTTAATACTCCATCCGGATCTAACCAATGAGATGGGAGTAAGTTATATAATATAGAGCTTTCTCCAGGGTTAGCTAATTGAACTCTAAAAATAGCAGACATGAGCATTCCAACAACTGCCATAAACATTCCGGTTATAAGAAATTGCTTTGCGATCATCTTATGATCTTGACAAAAAACATATTTAGTAATAAAGTTTTCTTTATGATGTTCCGACATCTTTATATTAGTTTTGAGTTAATAATTTATTTTTTAAGTTTTTCTGAGAAGCATACCAAAAATCATATTCTTCTTGGGTTTCTACAACAAATTTCATTTGCATATTATAATGTGCTGATCCGCATATTTTATTACAAAGTAATATATACTCAAATTCTTCCTCGCTTTTACCCTTTGCTAGTCTAATCCTATTAATCTCATTCATTTGTTTAATTACTTTTGGATCTTTCCTCATCTCTTCAGTAGTTTTCGTTGGAGTAAATCCAAATTGAGTAGTCATACCTGGCACACAATTCATTTGCACTCTAAAATGAGGCAAAAAAGCAGAGTGAATTACATCCTGAGAACGAAATTTTAATAATACTGGCTCATTAATTACCAAATGAACTTCTCTAGTAATTATATCATCACTTGATTGTGCTAAAACATCTGTACTGACTTCATTTAAAATGCTAGGTAATTGTTTAATATGGCCAGACAAAACATCCATTTTTTCTTGATTTGTTCTTCCATAATCATCTTTTTTTAATGGATTTCTTGATAACGTGTCATAATCCACCTGCTTATCCTTTATCGCGATCTTCAAATATTCGTTATTTACTAACCCCAACGGATTAAATTTAGGCTCAACAAAGCGAAAGTCTGTTTTTCCTAATAACCTATCCTGACCCGCATATCGAGCCGTCCATCTAAATTGCTCTGCATAAACTTCAATTGTTGTAGTTGATTCAGAAACCTCAACATTCATAGCATTATCCCAAGTTTTTAATCCAAAAACAATAAATACAGTAAGAATTATAGTAGGGACAACAGTCCATATAACTTCTAACTTATTGTTATGAGAGAAAAAATATGCTTTATTGGATTTTTTACCTCTGTATTTATATAGAAAATAAAATAATATAGGTGATAAAACAAAAAATACAATTAGGATTAATCCCATTGACATTTTCATTAAAAAATCAATTTGAATACCATGAACAGAGCTTGCTGGAGGTAATAGCAGATGATCCCAAGCTACCATTTGCCAGATCACAAAAATTAAAAATCCAAAACCTACTATTAAAAATAATACCCCTTGAGTATTATTGTCTTCATCCGTTACTTCATTAACATCCTTATTTTTTATTTCTGATAATAATTCGCTAACCCTAAGTATCTGAACCAAAGTAGCGATTAATAAGAGTACAACTATAGCAATTAATATATTCGTCATTTTTTAGAATTTTTCGGTCGCAAAAATAGAAAATACTCTCAAGGAAAACTATGATTTTTATCATATTTTTCATTTACAAGCAATTTATACTAATTCTATATTAGACGCTTGGAAGCTCCCTCGAAAATGAAAGTGTTATTTTACTGATTATCTTCTAATTTCCATTCGGCAAATGAAGTGGCTGTTTCGGACAAAACAACCTTACATAAAATAATTCTTTTAGGCATTTTTGATTGAATGAGGGTTGCAAAATCCATTACCAAATTTTCTGAAGTTGGCTGATAAGGCAAATAAAATACTTTTTCAAAGACTGATAAATCAATTGAGGCGTGAGGAGAATTGGCATTCAACACCAAAGAATGATCGTATTTATCAATGATTTCAGGTTTTACAATTTCTTTTAACACCGCAAAATCCATTACCATTCCATCTTTAACATGCTCATTTTCATTCCTTACTTCCCCCTTTATGGTTACCCACAAACGATAAGAATGACCATGAATATTTTTACATAAGCCGTCATAGCCATGCAAAGCATGTGCCATTTCAAACTTAAACTCTTTAGTTATTCTAATCATCATTTTTTAGTTTTAAATTTACTCTTTTATGGCTATAATACATCTTTTTATTATCCGTTCCTTTTCGTAATTCTTTTTGTTTTTCAGATGGTAAATTAATAATGTCTATACAATCAACTGAACAGCAATTTTCGTATTTTTCTTTACAATTATCACATTGTAAAAACAATAAATTACAATTTGCATTTCGGCAATTTACATGTGTATCAAAAGGCTCGCCACATTGATGACAGCTACTTATCACATCATCTGAAATTCGTTCTCCTCTTCTTTCATCAAAAACAAAGTTTTTCCCTTCAAAATTATTGGATAAGGTTTCGTTATTATTCAATTGTCGAGCATAATCAATTATCCCTCCATGCAACTGGCTAACATCAGAAAACCCATAGTCCTTTAAATAAGCTGAAGTTTTTTCACACCTAATTCCACCCGTACAATACAACAATATTTGATCATCTTCTTTCCCTTTTAGCATCTCTTTTACTTCTGGTAATTCCTCTTTAAAGGTTTCTACGTCTGGGCATATTGCTCCTTTAAATTTTCCAATTTCACTTTCATAATGATTTCGCATATCAACAACTATTGCTCCATTTTCCAAAGCATCATTCCAAGCTTTTGCATCCAAATGTTTACCTACATTAGTGACATCATACTCATCTATTTCTAAACCATCAGCAACAATTTGTTTTCTGACTTTTATAGTTAATTTGAAAAAAGAATGACCATCATCCTCCACCGCAATCTTGAAGGGCATATCTGTAAATAATATATTGCCATGAACTATATTAACAAACTCATCCCAATTATGTTCCGGAATACTCAACTGAGCATTCACTCCTTCATGCGCTAAATAAATTCTTCCTAAAACTCCTAAGTTTTTCCAGCTTTCATATAGTTCATCTCTTAAGTCACTAGTGGAATTAATAATTACATATCTGTAAAACGAAACAGTCTTTCTTTTAAAATCCTCTTGAGCTAATAATTTTAAACCTTGCTCCTTGCTGAGCTTGTTAAACATATTTTTTTTACTACTATTCGGATCCATATTTTAAACTTGAATTGTACGACAAAGATACAAATTTCTCTATTTTTATTGTAATTATAATTAGTAGGCTAAAAATAATGTTTAATGTTATATTTGTGCAAAATATTTCACAGATGAAAGAAAGAATTTTGATTATTGGTTCTTCAGGGCAAATAGGTACTGAATTAGTAATGGAGTTAAGAAAAATATACGGGGAAAACAATGTAATTGCTTCCGATATTCGTCCTTCATCTAAAGATGTAATGAGCTCTGGTCCGTTTGAAACATTAGATATATTGGACGAGCAATTATTGAGAACTATTGTAAAAAAATACAAAGTTACGCAAGTCTATTTGTTAGCCGCCCTGCTTTCAGCAACTGCCGAAAAAAATATAGAATTAGGTTGGGAGTTAAATATGCGTTCGCACTCTCATGTATTGGATTTGGCAAAAGATGGGCTCATCAAAAAGATTTTCTGGCCTTCTTCAATTGCAGTTTTTGGGCCTACAACTCCAAAAGAAAACACCCCGCAATATACGGTAACGGAACCCAATACTGTTTATGGAATAACCAAACAAGCTGGGGAAAGATGGAACGAATACTATTTTAATAAATTTGGAGTTGATATAAGAAGTCTGCGTTATCCAGGGTTGATTGGATGGAAAGGAGCCCCAGGTGGCGGAACTACCGATTATGCGGTAGATATTTTTCATCAAGCCATTAAATATGGGAAATATAAAAGTTTTCTTGCTGAAAATACAGTATTACCAATGATGTATATGCCAGATGCCATCCGTGCTACAATTGAACTCATGGAAGCACCTGCAAAACAGGTGAAAATTCGTTCCTCTTATAATTTATCAGGGATAAGTTTTACGCCAAAACAAATTGCTGAAAAAGTTTCAAAATATATTCCTAACTTTGAGATGACTTATAATACTGATTTCAGACAAGTTATTGCGGATTCTTGGCCATCTTCAATTGATGATAGTCATGCTAAAAAAGATTGGGATTGGGAAGCAAAATATGATTTAGAAAAAATGACTTCAGATATGATGAAAAATCTGAAAAAACAATATACAATTAGTGCATAATGAGTAGAGAAATACGCATATATAACACCCTTACAAGACAAAAAAAAATCTTTAAGCCTATTGTAAAAAATTATGTAGGGATGTATGTTTGTGGCCCTACTGTTTATGGCGATCCACATCTAGGACATGCAAGGCCAGGAATTACTTTTGATGTAGTCTTTCGTTATTTACAACATTCTGATTATAAAGTGCGATATGTGCGAAACATAACAGATGCAGGACACCTAGAAAATGATGCAGATGAAGGAGAAGATAAAATTGCCAAAAAAGCAAGACTAGAACAATTAGAGCCTATGGAAATTGTTCAATTCTACACGCTAAGTTATCATAAGGCTATGGCGGAATTGAATTGCTTAGCCCCTTCTATTGAGCCAAGAGCAACAGGTCATATTATTGAGCAAATTGAAATGGTAAAACAAATTCTTGAAAACGGATTTGCTTATGAAATAAATGGTTCAGTTTATTTGGATGTCAATAAATACAATGAAAAATATCCTTACGGAATACTTTCTGGAAGAAATCTGGAGGATGCTTTGGAAGGGACAAGGGCTTTGGATGGACAATCGGAAAAGAAAAGTGGAGTTGATTTTGCAATTTGGAAGAAAGCAAATCCTGAACATATTATGAGATGGCCTTCTCCTTGGGGAAAAGGATTCCCTGGTTGGCACATGGAATGTTCTGCTATGAGCGAGAAATATTTAGGGAAAATTTTTGATATCCATGGAGGTGGTATGGATTTAGTTTTTCCACATCATGAAGCAGAAATTGCACAAAGTAATGCCTGTAACAATTGTAATCCTGTAAACTATTGGATGCATAATAACATGATAACTGTTGATGGAAAAAAAATGGGGAAATCACTTGGGAACTTCATTAACCTAGAGGAATTTTTTACAGGAAGTCATGCGAAATTAGAAAGAGCTTATACGCCAATGACTATTCGTTTTTTCATTTTACAAGCACATTATAGAAGCACCGTTGATTTTAGTAATGAGGCCTTACAAGCGGCAGAAAAAGGATTTAATAAACTAATGACTGCAATGGAAACTTTGCAAAAATTATCTGCTTCAGAGAGTTCCACTTATAATGTAAATGAATTAGAGGATAAGTGTTATGCTGCAATGGATGATGATTTTAATACGCCAATTTTAATAGCTCATTTATTTGATGGCGTAAGAATCATTAACTCGGCAAAAGATGGAAAAGAAAGTCTAAGCTCAACTGATTTAGAGAAACTGAAAAACATCTTCAATGCTTTTGTTACAGATATTTTAGGTTTTATTTCTGCTAAAGAAAATAGTGGGCACAACCTTAGCAATGAAATTATGGAATTAGTGCTAAAACTCAGAGCAAATGCTAAAACAAACAAAGATTTTGATTCTGCCGATTTAATCCGTGATGAGTTAAATAAACTGAACATACAAGTAAAAGATAGCCGGGATGGTAGTAGTTGGGAACTTAAAAAATAAGTAAATGTCGCGTAATTATTTTTTCATTTTTTTTTGTTGTTTGCTTTTTTCCTGTTCTACAGAACCTAATCAGCAGATTAAGAAACCTGCTGCTAAGAAAAAAGCGGTGGAAGTGCCTACATTTAATGCAGATTCTGCTTATTATTTTGTGGAAAAACAAGTCAGTTTCGGCCCAAGAGTAATCAGTAGTAAGGGCTGGAAGAATTGTGCCGTTTGGTTAGAACAGAAATTTAAAACCTATACCCCAAATGTAATTGTACAGGAGGCTCCTATCACAACTTATGACGGGAGAAATCATACTTTAAAGAATATTATTACTTCTTTTTCTGCTGATAAAAATAATAGAGTTGCTCTTTTTGCACATTGGGATAGCAGACATGTTGCCGACCATGATACTAAAAAACAAAACTCTCCTATTTTAGGAGCAAATGATGGAGGAAGTGGAGTTGGTGTTTTGTTGGAAATGGCTCGGCAGTTCAGTATAAAAAACCCAAAAATTGGGGTGGATATTATCCTTTTTGATGCAGAAGATTATGGGCAACCTGAAAATTCTGGCTTTCCAATCATGCAAAATTCTTGGTGCTTAGGGTCACAATACTGGAGCAACAATCCCCATAAAGCAAACTACTTTGCTCGCTATGGAATTTTACTAGATATGGTTGGTGCAAAGAATGCAACTTTTAGGCATGAGGAAATTTCTTTTTATTACGGCTCAATTATTTTGCAAAAGGTTTGGCGCAAGGCAAGTCGTTTAGGTTTTGGTAATTATTTTGTATTCGAAAATGCCAAACAAATTATGGATGACCATTATTATGTAAATACGATTACAGGTATCCCCACCATTGACATTATTGAGTATGATCCATCAACTGAAAGTAATTTTAATAAACATTGGCACACCCATAAAGATAATATGGATAATATTGATAAAAATACGTTAAATGCTGTGGGACAAACTTTGCTGGATGTAATTTATAATGAGTAAGGGTTCAAATCCTGCTACCCCGTCTTTTTTAACTGATATAATGAATGCTAATATAGCTTATAATTCATCTTCAAATGCTCTTATTTCTTTAGCTATTCTATCAGATTCAATTGTTAATCTTGACATCTCGTCTGTGATATCTCTCTCCTCCATTCCACAAGCAAAATAAATGGGCATTTCATTGTCTTGATTATATACATTATCCCAAATTGTATTTGCTGCAAAATAACCATAAAATTCTAAAATCTGTAAAGTAATTTTCTTCAATAATATCTCAGAAGATATTTTAACAAAAAGGTTGCCATAAGAGAATCTAATAAAATCACTATTATCAAGTTCAATTTCCATACAATGTATTGGATAATAACTATTTTCTTCTATTATTGAGTTAATATCAATATAGTGCCTCTCTCTAACCCACATTCTTTCTTCATTTTTCCATAATAAACTTTGTTCTTTTTTATTTTTCATCCCAATCATCTCCAAAATTCTAAAATCTCTATTTCTAAGAAAAGGGAGTGTCGCTAATGCGTCTACTGATGTAAATGAAGCCCAATTTTCTTTCTTATTTATTGCTAGCCAATCTAACTTTTCCATTATTTTTTAATTTTAATATAAATGAAAAGTGTTATAATGAGTATTAACAGAATTAAAGGTAGTAATTTATAAATATCTCTTTTTTCATCATTATACTCCGTCACTACATCAGTATGATTTCTTTTTAATATATTCCAAGTATCATTATAATTTTTTACATTTCTGTAATTTGAACATTCTGCTATAACTTCTGTAAAATAATTTGTGTTTTTATATAAAGAGTCTATTAATAAAGCTATTGCGATTTTTTCATGTTCTCTTTTTTCTACCTCTATCCTTTGCAGGTAGCTTATATCCCAGTCAGAATGCCAATCTTCTTTATAGTATTTTATTTTATGAAATGATGTTGAGAATGGATTGTTTAATTTATTATATAATTTAAAATTAAATTGAGCCAGGCTCTCCATATCATCAGTATATTCAATTGATTTGTTTAGATATTCTATTGATTTGTTTTGATTTCCATATTTATGAAGGAAAGAATCTATTTTAGTTCGTACGTATTCAGCATCTAAGACATTAAATGGTGGGCTATCAGAATAATAAATACCTCTATTAAGGCCAGAGTGCCAAATTCTGCTATATCCCCAGAATGGTGAGCTATATACACATGATAAATCAAAGTTTAGATTTGATATATCTTTTCTTAATTTTTTTAAAATCAAACTATCATATTTGGCAAGGTTTATTTTCTTGTGTTTAAGTTTGATATCTGCTTTCATTGATATAATGGTTTCTAGAGCAGTTTTTTTGTTATATCTCTTAATTAATTTCTTATCTGTTCTAGAGAAGTCAACAGGAAAGTTGTAGTAGTTCCATGAGTAGGGTCTGATTTGATAATATGCATTCCCTCCCTTCCCAGTTTCACTGAAAATATGGTCGGGTAATAAATCAAAATATTTTTTAGCATTTAATAAATTATGATCTCTAAAATAATTTGTTCCAATTTGTTCTATAACTGCAAATCTTATAGATTTTGGATGCCTCTCACTAAAAGGCAATTGGGTTTTTTCAATAAGAGTTAAAAGTTTCATCAAGTCATCATTAGTCATAAATACATCAAGAATATTTTGATAATGAAACCCTTTTTTAGATGTAAATAGGATTGCTGATACAAAATCATGTTTTCCGACAGCTTGTGTCATTCCTAATTCAAAGTAAGATTCCATTTCACCAGACAAATAAGTTTTTCTTAGTAGTGTTGTTAATCTAATATTTAGTTTCTTGTGCGCATCTTTAGTATACTCTTGGTTAAATTGCTCTAAAACTTTCAGGCCTTCTAATTGTATGACATATCCTTTGTGTTGTTTTTTTTCTAAATAAGTAGCATTTTTAAGAGCAGTTTCAGAACGACTATATTCTCTTCTTGCATTTATATAATCTCCAAGCATAAATGAACTGTAACCCCTTAGAAGATGTAATAAAACTTTATTTTCAATATTAATTGATTTTAGATATTTATCTAAATCAATTGCATCAGCTAAAGCAAATTTATTTACAAACTCAGAGTTCTTAGTGTAATCTTCTTTGAATTCTCCAGAAATATATAAAGGAGAAAATAAGTTGTATTCTATTTTCTGAACATACTGAGTTAATGCAGCCTCAAATAGCTTAGAGTTATTATTAGTTTTTTCTTTGAAATAATCAAGTAAAGAAATATTTACACCATCAAATATGGATACTTTCACTAAATTTATCTGATCAATTTCTTCTTGGTTTTTACAATAAGAAAGGCATTTTTCCCAATCAAAGTTACTGTTTAAATCGATAACATAACTTATCTCAAATTTAGTATTCTTAAATAATTTTGGATATTTAAATAGTTTGCTAAATAAATATACGCTTAACTCTCTGTTATTTCTGTATTCAAAATATTTATCAGTAGGATATAATGCATAATTATGAGTTACTGCTCCGCAGAAATGTGAATAAGCAATTACATTAATTTTTTTTGAGTCATTAAAATACTTCATATAATCACTCACTACTTCAGCTGGATTTCTGTTATGTAAATTAAGATCAATTAATAGCATAGCATATTCCTCCACTAAATCTGATCTGCAGTTCTCAATTTCTTCAATTATATTGTTCTGTAATCTCTTTTTAGCATCTTCAGTATTCTGTGAGTTAAATAAAACTACATGTCTGTACATTAAATATTTTAATAATCCAAGCTGATTTATATCTTGAAACTCTTGAATTATATCAAAAGAATAAAATTTGGAAATGGAGAACTCATAAATCCTCCTTTGTTTATGTTTATAATTTTCTTTAAAAATAATTTCAGTGTAGTTGTTGGTAATGCTTACTGAACTTACAATCTTACTACACATTAGATTTATTACATCTTTACTAATTCCTAATTTTGTCAATTTAATAATCAAATTATCCTCCTCCATATTATAGATATCATAATATCCATTGTAGTACCATTTTCTTTTGTCTTCAGTAGCGTTGTACCCATATTCTACTGAGGCAAAAAGATTTGGAATTAGAAAATGCTTATGTCTTTCTTGTGTGTAACTTGGGCCCAGCCAACATGCAACTACATTTATAGCAAATAAAATACTACTGATAAATAGAAATAATTTTTTCATAATCGGTTTTGTTATTTATTAAAAAATTGGAATTTAAACTGAAAAAAATAATTTCAGTACTATCTTGTCTTAAGTTCTCTTTTAGAAAATTCATCATCTTCTCTACTTCCTTTATATTAGGGTATTCATACCTTATTTCATCCCTTTTAGATATTCTATGCCTATTATAAAAATGAGCTTTCTTAGCTTTAAAATATCCATTTTTCTTTTGATACATATTTACACTGTCAATATTAAGAGGATCAAAGTCAGGGATTAAACTTTTTATTAAACCATGATGATAATGAACTCCCCAGCTAAAAGCAGGTAGAGCAACATCTAATTGTAGGGGGTAATCTTTTAAATACCCATCCAAATATTGTATGGCTTTATTATATGTGAAAATAGAATTCTGTGTATTTGTATCTTTAGGTGACTCCAAATTATAAATCATCATTATTCCCTTTTTTACAGGAGGGACCCCAGTTGATTTAGCGTATTTTATTTGATGCAAACGAATTGTTGCGCTTAACTCCTTAACATCTTTTGATAATAGTGATAATAGTTTAAAGTATGATTCTTTAGTTCTCAATGACCAATCACAATCTATTTGTAGAATATCAGAGTTTGGCATGACACCAATATCTTTAGCTCTTATAATATTCTGTATTATTATATTGTAAACCTTATCTATGCTAAAATTTAATAAGATTGCATTCTCAATATATATTACAGGAATTGTACTTATCGTGCTATTTTGAAAACCGGAGTTAACTTTATGGGTTGAGATACTTTGATTTTTCTCATCAAATTTTAAATCAAAAATTCTTAGGTATATTTTGTTGATGTTATTCTGAGTTAGGAATTCTTCATGCTTTTCGTTTAATTTAGTACTATGTTTCCACCAATATGTAGAGAATTGAAATGATGTTTCTGATTGGCAGCTAAACATAATTAATATGCAGATAACAAGAAATAGTCTCATTTATTATTTAAGATTTTTTTACATAGATTATTATAATTATCACAAAAGGGGAGAAGTGGCTGTTCTTTTATTGCCGCTCTGTTGTTGTATAGATCTGCTCCTTTGGGTTCTAATAATATTGATTTTTCTATGTCAATTATCGCAAGCTCATATTTTTTTAAATAGAAATATGCATTAGAACGATTGTAATAAGAAGATACACTTAAGCTATCCTCTTTAATTACTTTAGTAAAGTCAGTAATTGCTTTTTCAAATTCATGTAATTTGAAATAACAATTAGCTCTAAAGAAATAAGAGTTCCTATTTTCTTTGTGTTTTATGGATTGATTAAATTCTTCAATTGCTAAAGTATATTTTCCTTGTAATTTAAGTGCCAAGCCAGCTTCACAAAGCTCATTGCTTTTTCTTGTCTGAAGCGAAAGGGTTATGATGATTATTAAGAGTATTTTTAACATAATAATAGTATTAAAATAGTAGGTTCTCTATATTTAGATCAATATCTTTTGCTGACAACTTTACATCCAATATATTAGTTTTTATTTGCTCTATCATCCCGTCAATATCTTCTTTAATTTCAGCTATTTCTATCTGAAGTTCATTTGCCAATGATGCTATTACGTTTTCTTTACTCAAGCCTCTGCTGACATGATGTTCCATAATATAATTTCCAATATAATATATGTATTGTTCTGTAGATCTAATCTCATTTAGAATTTCTTCATCTTCATTTAAATATCTCTGAAATTTACCTTTATCCAGATCTGAAGTAATATACCAATCATCTGCATTAAATCTATTTGCAAAATCATACTGCACATGTTTATTTCCATCACAAAAAGCACAATGAGGACCCTCTATCCAAAAAAATTCTCTCCTCAATCTTTTTATATCTTCTTTGTTTACAAAACCTTTTCCAAGACATCTTGGGCAATCAATTATTTTATTATTCATCTTAATCTTGTTTTTGTGTTTTATTTTGTTGCTTATCTACTTTTTTCATTAAATCAATAATAATGAAAACAGGATCCTCATCAAATATTAATAATCTGTTGAAAGCCCACACTATATCCTTGCTAAGATTAAAATGCCTAACACGTTGAAAATATATCTGATCTTCATATAAATAAGGGGCTAGTAATGAAATTCCTATTTCCATGCTTATAGTGCAGTTTTTAGTATCGACTCTAATCAATCCCATGTTCATAAATGTGTTTAGGTGAGAAGATAAGATTAAAATGTTTTTTGCTTTTTCAGAATCAAACCCTTCACTAATCCAAACTAAGGATTTAAATAAATCTGTGTTTTCATCAACATGATAATGAAATTTTTTACAAATCTGATGTTTCTCATTAATTGCATAAGTAGTTTCAATAAACTTCATGCTTTCATAAGTGCCATAATTACAGCCACTTTGTTCGTAATCCCTTTTTAAAGACAGCCAAACTTCAGAAACCCTATTATTGATGTTTCTTAATTTTCGATACTTCTTAATGTTATCTTTAATTTCTTGAAATATTTTTATCATATTTTAAATTTATTTGGTTTTTAAATAAGCTTTATATTGTTTGCTTAATCTAATTTCAAGAACTTCACAAGCAATTAAAAATTCTCTGTTTTTCATTTCTTTTACGGCATCTTTATAGTCCATTAATTGGCGAATTGATAAGTGCTTGCAAAAGGTAATTAGCTCTATATATGTTTTATAATACATGTAATCTATTTTCTGATTAAGCATGATGCTCTTCACAGTAATTACACTGCATAAGTTCAATTATTTCCTGCTCTCTAGCTGTATATTTTAGTGAGTACTGGTATCCGGATTTATCTCCTGTAAAAATCTTTGTTATTGCTCCATAGGAACAATTCAAACAATGCCCTTCTGATTGATTTAAGTAGGTGTCTCCTTTATGTTTGAAAACTTTAAACCATTTTTTCATTTCTGCAAGTAATGTATATTTGCAGGGTTCATCATCTATATTGATATCTTCATCAATTAAATCTACTAATTTCACTATATTCATTTGTGATATAGCTTCAAATATTTTTTCACTTTCATCATCAAACACACTACTTTGATAATTTAAAATTATTTTTTCTTTTGTCTTTTTTTCTCTCATCTAAATTGTTTTTTAGCACTCACAAGACTTCCAAATAGTTCCACCATTAACTACTTAAGAAGTAATTGCTCGTGCCGATTAATAAACGCTTAATATATACAGCCCAAGAATTAATCAAGAGCAGTTGTTTGCTTTTAGATATTACATTGTTAATTGGCTTTTGTATTAGCTAATCAACAATAAATATTGTTGTTTGTTTCTGCTTTTCAGGGTTTGATTCACTGATGCAGAAAATGAAATTTATAAGAATTTCATTGAATTAACCTTCACTTATCTTACTTCTAATTTTTATGGTTTTCATCTAGGTTTTGTAGGTGTTCAAAACGAATTGAGATGAAAATTTGAAAATTCATGCTTAAAGCGGACAGCTAAATTAATCCTCAATTTTTATATTTAAGACATTGTTGATAAATAGTTTGTAAACAAAGTTACTAACAGTAAATTTCTGACTCATAATTCTAATTCCATGAATGACTACAGGTTTGAGTGCTTGCTGTAATATAGTGAAATGAGTGTAGGCTGTAATCCTGCTACCCTGACTTTATACTGTCTTTATTTCTTAATCGTATTAAGATAAAGCCGCTCCACCTTATCCCTTGCCCATTGGGTTTTTCTTAAGAACTTCAGGCTGGATTTGACAGAAGGATTATTGGTGAAACAATTGATGTTAATTTTATATCCAAGTTGTTCCCATCCATATTCTTCCACCAGAAAATCAAGAATATCAATTAGCCTTATTCCGTGTAATAGATTATTGACTTGGAAGTTTTCAATATTAATTTTATCATTCATTTTGGAATATTTAAACTTGTTTTTAATTAACTACACTATAAGGAAGTGGCGTAAGTTAGCAAATATAAATATTTTGCTTTTATATTAATGATGCTTTCATTATAAAAAAGTGCTGTTTATAAAAATAGGGGGAGGCATTGCTGTAAATTTGCAAAAATTTAAATCAAATTATGAGTAAAAAAAAAGTAAGCATTACACAGGCATTTAAAGAGTTTATTTGGCCAAGAAAAGGAATCGTATTTGTAGGTTTAGTTCTAATCGTAATTAGCCGATTAGCTAGCTTAGTATTGCCATTAAAAAGTAAAGTATTATTAGATGAAATAATTCCAAATAAAGATATGGATGCCTTATTATCAATGATTTTACTTGTGTCAGGGGCAATACTTATTCAAGCCCTTACTTCATTTGCATTAACCCGATTATTAAGTGTTGAAGCTCAACTGCTCATATCAAAACTAAGAGTCAAAGTGCAAAAACAAATTCTTTCATTCCCAATTTCCTATTTTGATAATAATAAATCAGGGGCTTTAGTGTCTCGTATTATGAGTGATGTTGAGGGGGTTAGAAATCTTATCGGAACAGGGTTAGTTCAATTATTTGGAGGTACACTTACCGCAATTATCTCCTTAATTCTATTAATCAATATCAGCCCTAAAATGACTCTTTTCGTTTTAGTTCCTGTGCTAATTTTTGCAGTAATTGCCATTAAAGCATTTGGATACATCAGGCCTATATTTCGAAATAGAGGAGTTATTAATGCTGAAGTAACCGGGAGATTAACCGAAACTTTAAATGGAGTGCGTGTCATAAAAGGATTTAATGCTGAAAAGCAAGAAAACATAAGTTTTGAAAAAGGGGTTGATCGATTATTTCAAAATGTAAAAAAAAGCTTAACCGCTACAGCGATAATGACGAGTTCATCAGCCCTTCTTTTAGGCTTAGCTTCTGTTGCAATTATGGGGCTTGGAGGTATGATGATTATTGATAATACTTTAACCACTGGGGATTTTCTTTCCTTTACCCTTTTACTAGGATTTATGATAGCTCCAATAGTGCAAATAAGTAATATTGGAAGTCAATTAACTGAAGCCTTTGCAGGTTTGGATCGAACTAAAGAAATTATGAATTTGCCAACTGAGGCTAATGATGCTATTAGAACAATTACATTACCAAAAATAAAAGGAGATATTCAATTTAATAATGTCTCTTTCTCTTATAAAGAAGGATCAGAAGTAGTACATGAAATTAACTTTCTAGCTCCACAAGGGTCTGTTACTGCTTTAGTCGGTACTTCTGGTTCCGGAAAATCAACTATTGCTAGCTTAGTAGCCTCATTTATTACTGCAAATTCAGGCACTATAACCGTAGACGGCAATGATATTGCTAAAGTGAATTTAGAATCTTTTAGAAGTCAACTAGGAGTTGTTTTGCAAGATGACTTTTTATTTGAAGGCACAATAAGAGAAAATATACTTTTTGCTAGGCCTGATGCAGCTGAAGAACAAGTATTGGCTGCTGTTAAAACTGCTTATATAGAGGAATTTACAGATCGTTTTGATAATGGATTGGATACGGTAATTGGAGAAAGAGGGGTTAAATTATCAGGGGGCCAACGCCAACGAATTACTATAGCGAGAGCTGTGTTAGCCAACCCGAGAATATTAATATTAGATGAAGCTACATCAAATTTAGATACCGAGAGCGAAACCTTAATTCAAAAAAGTTTAACCAAACTTATGAAAGGAAGAACAACCTTTGTTATTGCTCATAGACTAAGCACAATAAGACAAGCCGATCAAATATTAGTTATTGAGCAAGGTAAAATTTCCGAACAAGGGAAGCATGAACAGTTGATTGATAAGAAAGGAAGGTACTTTGATTTATTTACCTACCAAAGCAGAATATAAATAAAAAATATGTTTTAGGGATCTGAAATTCTAAAAAAAACTACCTCCTATAGTTTCTAGAATTGTGTGTTTTATTCCCGCTCTTTTTATTTCTATTAGCAAAAAACTCTTGTTTCTTTCTGTTTTTTTCCTTTTCAAATTCCTTTTTCTGCTGTGTATTCATAGGTTTTTCCGTTTGAGGAAAAGGGTGGTTTTGAATCACTTCAATTTTTTGATTTATCAATTTTTCAATGTCTCTTGCGTACTCATTTTCTTCTGGTTCGCATATTGAAATAGAAACTCCTGTTTCTCCTGCCCTACCACATCTCCCTATCCTGTGCACATAGGTTTCTGACTCATTAGGAATATCATAATTCAGCACATAACTCAATTTATCAATATCAATACCTCTAGCGGCAATATCAGTAGCTACCAAAACTCGTATTTTGGAATCTTTAAAAGACTGTAATGCTTTTTGTCTTTGGTTCTGTGCTTTATCTCCATGAATTGCTGCCGCCTCAATATTATTCTTTTTTAAATCACGAACTATTCTATCGGCACCATGCTTGGTTCTTGAAAATAATAACAATTGATTGATCTCCTTATCTTTTAAAATATGCAGTAGTAAATTTTTTTTATCTGTCTTGTTCGTATAGTAAATAAACTGTTTAATAGTTTCTGCCGTTGAAGATACGGGGCTGACAGATATTCTTTGTGGCGATTTCAATATTTGAGATGAAAGTCCTACAATGTTTTTAGGCATAGTGGCGGAGAAAAATAAAGATTGTCGATTTTCAGGTAGTTTTTCTAACAGCTTTTTTATGTCATGAATAAAACCCATATCCAACATTCTATCAGCCTCATCCAACACAAAATAACCAATATCTTTTAAGGAAATAAATCCTTGCCCCATAAGATCCAATAATCTACCTGGAGTTGCTACTAAGACATCAACACCATTATTAAGTGCAGAGGTTTGAGCCCCTTGTTTAACGCCTCCAAAAATTACCGTATTCTTTATGGTATTGTACTTTGAATAGTCCGTAAAATTTTCTCCAATCTGAATGGCAAGCTCTCTAGTGGGTGTAACTACTAAAGCTCTTATTTTTATTTTACTATTATCATCTTTTTCATTTATCAAATGATGTAAAATAGGCAAGGCAAAAGCAGCTGTTTTACCGGTTCCAGTTTGGGCGCTTGCTAGTACATCATTTTTCTTTAATACTAAAGGAATTGCTTGTTGCTGAATAGCAGTTGGGTGAGTGTAATTTTGGTCTTTAACAGCTTTTAGTAAGCTAGGGTGTAAGTTTAAATCTTCAAATTTCATATAGTATTCCTGTTATAGGATTTTTTTGCAAAGGTAAGATATAGTTATAAAGAGGAGAAATAAAATAGACTATTCCCCGCAACCCTGAATATAGGTAATTTCAAAGTCGGCAACTTCTAAAGTGTCATTTTGTAAACGTCCTTGCATAATACATTCCATAGGGAAATATTCCATCTCACAAATAGATAGATAAAGCGATACTAGCTCTTCCATGTTTTCATTTGGAAATACTAAATCAAATTCTCCTAAAGTAGCTTCATCTTTAAAAATATGTTGTCCTTCCCCATATACCCACCATCCTATATATTTGTTTTCATCAGCATTTTCTTCAATTATTTGTATTACACTTTCTTTTGGAGTTTTTTCTGGTTCAGCACTTGTTTTTAGCTGAACACTACATGAAAAAAGTATTACACTACAAAAAACTAATATTTGGAATCTAAGATCCTTCATTTACTTTTTATAAAAATTCATTTCATCAATATATTTCCATGCTTTTTCGGGCATTAAATAAGAGACGTCTTTACCTTCTTTAATAGAATTTCTGATAAAAGAAGCCGAAATCTCCATCTGAGGAACGTTATTAACAATATAGATATTTTGGTGATTTCCATTTATTTCAATGCCTGGCCTTGGGTAAACGTATATAGAATAATCTTCCATGATCTGCTCGTAATTTTTCCACTTATGAAAATGCTGTAAATTATCAGCTCCCATAATAAGTGCATACTCATTTTCTGGATATTCTTCTTTCAAACGCACCAAAGTATCAATGGTATAAGAAGGTTGTGGCATACTAAATTCAATATCGGAAACTGCTAATTTCAGATTATCCTCCGCCTCAGCTCTAATAATTTGTAGTCGGTGATATTGATCCAATAAAGTCTTTTTTCTTTTAAATGGGTTTTTAGGAGAAACTACAAAGATCACTTTTTCCAAATCGGAAAATTCTGCCATATAGGAAGCAATAATTTTATGTCCTATGTGCATAGGATTAAACGAACCAAAAAAAAGACCAATTTTCATGCTTAAGTTTTTATAAAATTACGAATTACCCGCATAGTTTCTTGGCAGGAAATATCAAAATCATCATTCAGAATTATACTGTCAAATTCTTGATTCATAGCGATTTCTTCCTCTGCTTTATCTAACCTTTTTTGCAAACTTTCAACTGACTCTGAACCTCTAAAAATTAACCGCTCCTGTAAAACTTCTAATGATGGCGGCATGATAAAAATAGATAAGCAGTCCGTTGAATATTGTTTTTTTATATTAAGCCCCCCTTCTACATCTACATCAAAAATTACCGTTTTTCCTTCATTCCAAATTCTTTCTATTTCTGACTTTAAAGTGCCATAATACTGATTTTTATATACCTGCTCCCACTCCAAAAAGGCATTTTCTTTTATTTGTTGCTGAAACCCCTCAACTCCTAAAAAATAATAATCTTCACCATGAATCTCATTCTCTCTTTTTTCACGACTACAAGCTGAAACTGAAAAAGCAAGTTCTGGAATATTCTTTAGTAAATAATGAACAATAGAAGTTTTTCCTGCTCCAGATGGTGCCGATATGACAATGAGTTTCCTCACTATAAAATATTTAATAATTGCTCTTTAATTTTTTCTAACTCATCTTTCATTTGTACCACAATTTTTTGCATTCCTGCATCTGAAGATTTAGAGCCAATTGTATTAATTTCTCTTCCAATTTCTTGCCCAATAAAACCTAATTTTTTTCCATTAGGAAAATCTGTTTTCATAGTTAAGATAAAATAGTTAAGATGTGCATCTAACCGTACTTGTTCTTCAGTAATATCTTGTTTTTCTAAGTAATAAATTAACTCTTGTTCAAAACGATTTTCATCAATATTCTTAGTGTCAATTTCCGCTAATTTATCTGATAAACTTTTCTTAACTTTTTCTATTCTTCCTTTTGAAAAAGGAGCAATTTCTATTAATAAGGCGGTCAATTCATTAATTCTTAAAATAATATCTTCTTCTAGTTTTTTGCCTTCATCTAACCGAAATTGTAATGTGTTTTCAATTGCAATATCTATCCCTTTTGCTATTTCCACCCATTGATTTTCATCCGATTTTTCCTCTCCTTTTGTTAATACCTCAGGCATTTTCAGAAGACTGGGCATAATATCCTTACTATTTAAATTAAGGGAATTACTTATGCCCTCAATTTGCTGAAAATACTCTTTTATCAATTCCGTATTTAAAGTATATTTAGCATTAGATACTGAGGATTCTTTCCAAATAGATAATTCAATTTTCCCTCTTTTCAATTTCTCAGAAAGTAAATTTCTGATCTCTATTTCCTTATCTCTATATATAGAAGACATTTTAACGCTCACATCTATTTGTTTGGAATTAAGCGATCTTACTTCAATAGTAAAATTAGCATTTTTCAGATTTAACTCAGCTTTACCATAGCCTGTCATTGATTGAATCATCAGATAATATTTTTTGCAAATTTAGGAAAGTTTCTGCTTTCTTGACTTTAAGGGGCGAACACTTACCAAATACACTCCAATAAATATAATGCTAGCGGCAATTATTTTATTCATATCCAAAGCATCACTGCCTAATGCAATAGCAAAAACACTAGCTAAAACAGGCTGCAAATAAATATAAATACTTACTGTTGAAGGGTTTAATTTTTGTAAAGCAACTGAATTCAGCAAATAAGCTATAAATGTAGTGCACACCACTACGAAAAGTACTTCCCAAATAATTTTTAAAGGGAAAGAAGAAAAATCAACTACACTTAATTCGTGATATCCAAAAGGGAACACATACAAAAGTCCAAAAGCAAATACATAAAACATCACTGTTATAGGATGGTATTTTTGCATTAATGGTTTTACAAATACTAAATACAAACCATAACTTAAAGCATTAATAAATACAAATAAATTCCCAAGCATAAAATTAGCATTCCCGCTAAAATTACCGCCATTTAATATTAAAGCAGAAGCCCCAATAATCCCTAAAATAATTCCCAATCCTTTTCGAAAAGTAATGCTTTCTTTAAGGATAAAAAAAGACATGACAATCACCAATACAGGATTAGTTGTCAGGATAATTGCTGCATTTATTGGGGTAGTTAAATTCAGCCCCTCAAAAAATAATAGCTGATTAATAGCAACACCAAATACGCCACAAATTGCTAAACGCATGAAATCTTTAGTTTGTACTTTTTCGCGCACAAACACAAAATAGGATATTGAAAATAAAATAACTGCCCCTATTACTCTTAATAAAATAAAGCCAGAAGGCTGAATAAAATCAGGCATTACATCTTTTGCAAAAGTGTAGTTAAGGGCATAAATTAAATTCGCGAAAAACAAGGAGACATGAGCAAATACAGTTTTATTCAAGTGTCATAATTTTTAGCAAAAATAAAATTAAATGTTGCATCTTTTAATACTTTTGCTAAAAGTAAAATACACCAAAAAAAAATAGCAATGAAATTCGCAACTAAAACTATACATGCAGGACAAGAAGCTGACCCAACTACTGGAGCAATAATGACGCCAATCTACCAAACCTCAACTTATATTCAGGCTTCCCCAGGTGACCATAAAGGATATGAATATTCCAGAACAGGAAACCCTACCCGAAATGCTCTAGAGAAAAATTTGGCATCTCTTGAAAATGGTAAATACGGACTTTGTTTTGGAAGTGGTTTAGCAGCAATTGATGCTATCATTAAATTATTATCTCCTGGTGATGAGGTGATTTCCACCAATGATTTATATGGAGGGACTTACCGAATTTTCACTAAGATTTTTGAATTTTATGGCATCAAATTCCATTTCACAGGAATGGGAAATACTGATGAAATTGAAAAATTAATCAATAAAAATACTAAAATGATTTGGGCAGAAACGCCAACAAATCCTATGCTTAACATTGTTGATGTTGAAAGTTTAAGCAAAATTTCAAAAAAAAACAACTTAATTTTTGTGGTGGACAACACTTTTTCCACCCCTTATTTACAAAGACCTTTGGATTTAGGGGCTGATATTGTGATGCACTCACTCACTAAATATATGGGAGGTCATTCTGATGTTGTGATGGGAGCAGCTATTTGTAAAGATGATGCAATTGCGGAACGCTTGTATTTTATTCAAAATTCTTGTGGTGCAGTACCAGGTCCAATGGATTCTTTTCTGATATTAAGAGGAATAAAAACCTTACACTTAAGAATGCAAAGACATTGTGAAAATGGAAAGGTGATTGCTAATTTCTTAAAAAAACATCCTAAAGTTGGTGATGTTTATTGGCCGGGATTTGAATCACATCCTAATCATGAAATTGCCAAAAAGCAAATGGATGATTTTGGAGGGATGATTTCTTTTAACCTAAAAGGAAATAAATTAGAAGATGCGATAACTGTGGTTTCTAATACTCATTATTTTACATTAGCTGAAAGCTTAGGGGGTGTAGAATCCTTATGCGGGCATCCAGCAAGCATGACTCATGGCGCAATACCAAAACAGGAAAGAGAAAAAACAGGAGTAGTAGATTCTTTAATCCGATTAAGTGTTGGCGTAGAAGATATTGAAGATTTAATTGCTGACCTGGAACAAGCCCTAGCAAAACTATAAGTGCAAAAATTAGCACTCATAACAGGAACTGGAAGCGGAATTGGAAAAGCCCTAGCCGAATTATTACTTGATAAAAACTATAAAGTAGTCGGCTATTCAAGGACAAATAAAATAATACACACAAACTTCACCTTTATAAAAATTGATCTGAGTGATTTGGCGGCAACTAAAAAGCTAATTTTTCCTAAAACTAATAAATCAGATGTATTATTAGTGAATAATGCTGCTACTATAGGAACCATTGTTCCTTTTAATAAAAAAACCCCCACAGATATAATAAATGAGTATCAGCTGAACTTAATTTCCCCCACACTACTAAGTCAGAAATTCATTAGCACTTATAAGAAGAATTTGAAACTACTTATCAATATAGGCTCAGGAGCAGCAAATAATCCCATTCCTTCATGGAGTACTTATTGCGCCACTAAGGCTGGGCTAGATATGCTTACACAAGTAATTACTGAAGAAAATTATGAAAACTTAACAGTATTTTCTATTCACCCTGGTATAGTTGATACAAATATGCAAAAAAAGATAAGAGACGTAGACCCTAATTTATTCCCTTTATTAAATAAGTTTACCAGCTATTATAACAATAATGAGTTAGAAGATACAGAAACCGTAGCTAAGAAACTCTATTATATTATACAAAATTTTACCGAATTCACCAAAAATATCCTCTCAATTCGTGATGTTAATATAAAATAGTCTTTTATTGGTTTTTATATTGGTTTTTATATTCTTATATCTTAATTTTCAATTACTTATGAGTACTTGTAATTCTTAACATTTTAATGTGCAAAAGCTTACTAAATCAGTATCTTTATTTTATCATAAATCACATATAACATACTGTTTATCATATATTTAAAAAGACTTATACCGATCAAATATAGATGATAAATAAAAAAAGGCGGCTCAGAAGATTTCTTTTGCAAGTTTCTTTATTAAATAGTTTTATGTCATAAGTTTGTCTCAGTATTAATCAAATTATTTTTTAATTATGGAAAATGTATTTAAGTATTTCAATGGCTTTTTTAAAGGCTTAACAGGTTTAATCATGACAGTTTTAGGTCTTGGTGTGGCTGCAGAAGTCCTCTTTGGATCTGGAGCTATTTTTGGAATGACTGTTATTGACAATGTAATGGGAGTTATTGGTGATTTAGGAGGTGCAGGATTTGGTGGTTTAGTTGGATTATGTGTTTTATTCTCACTTTTAACAGCTAAGTAAGAATACTCAGATGTTTTAATTAAAATAGCCCTGCATTTTGTAGGGCTATTTTTATTACTTTTACCATAACACAATTAATCATGAATAACTTTTTCAATACATTACAAAAACGACTAGTTGAGTTAATTTCGTTTGGACTGACTTTTTTATGTTTAGGGGTGATTGTGCAATTATTAATTAATGATAAACTATTAGGATGGAATCCTATAGGAAACATACAGGATGCGGGACCATCATTTATTGGAGTGATTGCGTTAGTAGTATTGTACTTATTATTTCTTAGAAAGAAAGCGGAGTAGCCTAATGGGCTTCTAGCCAATTTATTCCTTCACCTATATCAACTGTTAAAGGGACTTTCAATGTAACTGCTTGCTCCATTTTTTGTTTTACAAGCGATTTTAATTCTTCTGATTCACTTTTATGCATATCAAAAACTAATTCATCATGTACTTGCAATAGCATTCTTGATTGCATCTCTCTTTTATCCATTTCTTGCTGCACATCAATCATAGCTTTTTTTACAATATCAGCTGCAGAACCTTGTATTGGAGCATTAATAGCATTACGTTCAGCTACGGCTCGCATCACAGCATTTTTTGAATTAATTTCTTTCAGGTATCTTCTTCTTCCCATTACTGTTTCCACATATTCTTTTTCGCGCGCTTGTTCAATTGACCAATCCATATATTCCTTAACTCCAGGGAATTCTTTAAAATAATTATCTATTATTGTTTTGGCCTCAGTTCTGGAAACACCAATGTTTTGTGATAAGCCAAATGCAGAAATACCATAAATAATTCCGAAATTTACTGATTTAGCATGTGAACGCATAGTTCTGTCTACCTGATCAATAGGTACTTTATATACCTTAGCGGCTGTGGCAGAATGAATATCTGCCCCCTGATTAAAGGCATTTAACATTCCCTCATCCTTACTTAAAGAAGCTATAATTCTTAATTCAATTTGCGAATAATCAGCAGCCATTAATATAAAATCTTCATTGCTAGGAATAAACGCTTCACGTACTTTCATTCCTCTTTTTGTTCTGATTGGGATATTCTGTAAATTAGGGTTTACTGAAGACAAACGACCTGTAGCTGCCACTGACTGATTAAAAGTAGTGTGAATTCTTTGAGTAGTCGAATTCACTAATGCTGGTAAAGTATCAACATAGGTAGATAGTAATTTTTTTACTGCTCTAAAATTTAAAATTTCCTCAATTATAGGGTGACTATCCTTTAACTGTAGAAGAGTTTCTTCTGAAGTTGAGAATTGACCTGATTTTGTTTTTTTAGGCTTCTTGCCAAGCTCCATCTTGGTAAATAAAATTTCTCCCATTTGCTTAGGTGAAGCGATATTAAATTCTTCACCTGCAAGCTCATGAATTTTTTTGGTTTGTAGCGCTAACTCATCAGTCAATTCTATGCTATATTCCTTGAGCATATCAACATCTAAAGCTATCCCTTCATTTTCTATTTTTGCCAAAACAACAGTTAGCGGCATTTCAATAGTGATGAATAAATCCCAAACCCCAACTTCCTTCATTTCTTTCTTAAAAATAGAAGAAAGTTTAAAAATTACTGATGATTTCTCAGCTGCAAAGTCAGTAATTACTTGCTTATTTAATGCGGAAAAATCTAATTCTGATTTCCCCTTACCAACTACTAACTGTTGGTCAATCATGATTTTATTCAGATAATTATCTGAAATTATATCCAATGCATGACGCATGTCAGGATGCAATAAATAATGGGCAATTTCAACATCAAACAAAGAGCCTTTCGTCTGAATTCCTTTATTTGATAAAACTTTAATAGCAAACTTTAAGTCATATCCAATTTTATGAATTAAAGTGTCTTCAAAAAGTGATTTTAAGTATGGAATTATTTCATTTTCAAAGGGAATATAAAATCCACTATCGTCTGAATAACTAAAAGAAAAACCGGCAATTTTAGTGCTTAAGGCCTCTTTTGTATCTGTAATAATTTGAAAGGCAACTTGCCCTCTTTTTTTAATTTCACGTATTAATTTATCTAACTTTTCTGCACTATCAATCAACTCAAAATTATTACTTGCAACTGCCACAACAACAGAGGCTGATGCTTGGGAAAACAAATCAAATTGAGAACTAGAGCTCGCTTCAGTAATTACTTCAATTTTTTTTGGAGAACTTGCTTGCGAAGGAGTAGAAGAAAGCACTCTTTGTAATAAAGGTCTAAATTCTAATTCCTCAAATAATGTTGTTATTTTTTCTTCATTTTTAGGTATCAGGCGCATTTGTTCCGCATCAAACTCAATAGGGACATCTATAATTATCGTAGCCAGTTTTTTACATAGCAAGCCAATTTCTTCTGAGGCTTCAACATTCTCTTTCATCTTCCCCTTTAACTCATGCGAATTTGCAAAAAGACCTTCCATTGAGTCATATTCTTTAATAAACTTTTGGGCTGTCTTTTTTCCAATACCTGGGATTCCTGGAATATTATCAGCTGAATCCCCCATCATTCCTAAAAAGTCAATCACTTGATCCACTCTCTGAATATCAAATTTTTCTAATACCTCAGGGATTCCCCAAATAGCAGTAGGCTGCCATTTATTTCCTGGGCGATACATAAATATATTATCTGAAACCAATTGAGCAAAATCTTTATCAGAAGTCATCATATAAACTTGAAATCCTTCTTTTTCTGCTTTTTTTGCCAAGGTACCCACTACATCATCCGCCTCATATCCATCTTTATATAATTTAGGGATATTAAATGCTTCCAAAAGCTTATCAACATAAGGAAGTGCATCGCGTAGGCCATCAGGCATTGCCTCTCGGTGGGCTTTATATTCAGGATATTCAATATGTCTTTCTGTAGGTTTCTTGGTATCAAAAACTACTGCCAAATGAGTTGGGTTTTCTTTCTTAATTACTTCAACCAAAGTATTTACAAATCCAAAAACCGCTGAAGTATCTAAGCCTTTTGAGTTGATTCTTGGGTTTTTTGCAAATGCAAAATATGCTCTGTAAATCAGAGCGAAAGCATCCAAAAGAAAAAGTTTTTTTTCTGATTTCATATTCCCGTAAAAGTACAATTTTATGCGCTATTTGATTTGTAATTTCTTACTTTTATCGCTTGAACTTTGAAGCTATGAATAAGGTAGAGCAAAAAGCACTTTTGAATATTTTATTCTTCCCAATATTATTTTTAATAATCATGTGGATGGTGAAATTAATAGAGTATAGCCTTGGACTTTCTTTTGCTAATTATGGCGTTCGCTCTCAAAGCTTAAGCGGATTAAAGGGTGTTTTATTTTCTCCTTTCATTCATAAGGATTTTTCACATCTAATCAACAATAGTTATCCTATTTTAATTTTGGGAGGAATGCTCTTTTCCTTTTATAAAAAAATAGCAAAACAGCTGTTTTTATGGCTCTTTTTTATTGCTGGGTTTTGGCTTTGGATTATTGGTAGGCCATCTTTTCATATAGGTGCAAGTGGTATTATTTATGCGCTTGCTGCCTTTTTATTCATTAGTGGTTTAATCAGAAAAAATCCAAGACTCTCTGCTGTTTCTATGCTAATAATCTTTTTATACGGCTCTATGATTTGGGGAGTTCTTCCAACTAAAGAGCACATCTCATGGGAAGGTCATTTATCTGGTTTTATGGCTGGTATTATAGTGGCAATTTTTTACAGAAATAAAGGTCCAAAACGTAAAAAATATCAATGGGAAATTGATGAAGAATTGGAAGAAGAATTTCTTAAAGAAAATGAACTAAAAATTAATTATACGCTAAAAAAGGATGATAAACCCAATTAATTTTTAGGCTTAACAACTCCCCAATTAGATGTAAACCATGTTCTTTCATGAATGTAATAAAATCCAAATTTTAAAACTCTATCTATTACTACAATCATTAATGCTGTGTCGCTTTCCAACCCAAAAGCCATTCCTACAAAAAATGTAGTTACTGATGCTAAAAGGCTCCATGTAATCGCTTTTACAAAATGTCTTTTCTTGCTTATCTTTACTTTGTTCATGTTTTTTCTTTTCGTAAAAGCAATAATACTAAAATAACTGCATAAAAAAGCAGATATATAGTTTGGATAAAAACTGACATTATCTATATGAAAAAATGTATTTTCGCACATCATGAAGAAGATTAGAAATTTTTGCATTATTGCACATATTGACCATGGTAAATCTACTTTAGCAGACCGATTATTAGAGTTTACTGGAGCAGTTACAGGAAGAGAAGCTGAAGATCAATTACTCGACAATATGGACCTTGAAAAAGAAAGAGGGATTACCATCAAAAGTCATGCTATACAAATGGAATATACTTATAAAGGAGAGGAGTATATTCTAAATCTAATTGACACTCCTGGACATGTTGATTTTTCTTATGAGGTTTCTCGTTCCATTGCTGCTTGTGAAGGAGTCTTATTGATTGTTGATGCGGCACAAGGGATTCAAGCCCAAACTATTTCTAATTTATATTTAGCGCTAGAACATGATTTAGAAATTATTCCAGTATTAAATAAAATTGATTTGCCTTCTGCTGATCCTGAAGTAGTAAAGGACCAAATTATTGATTTAATTGGCTGTAAATATGAAGATATTATTTCTGCAAGTGCAAAAACAGGTGTTGGAATTGAAGAAATATTAGTTGCCGTTACAGAAAGAATCCCTCACCCTAAAGGAGATGTTGATTCTCCTTTACAGGCCATGATATTTGATTCTGTTTACAATACTTTTAGAGGGATTGAAGCTTATTTTAAAATTATTAATGGTGAAATAAAAAAAGGTCAGAAAGTAAAATTTATGGCAACTGATATGGAGTATTATGCAGATGAAATTGGCGCCTTAAGACTCAAGCAATTCCCCAAAACATCATTAAAAGCAGGAGAGGTTGGATATATTATTTCAGGAATTAAAAATGCAAAAGAAGTAAAAGTTGGGGACACAATTACAACTGTTGAAAATCCTGCAGATGAAGCCATAAAAGGGTTTGCAGAAGTAAAGCCAATGGTATTTGCGGGGATTTATCCTGTAGATACTGAAGATTTTGAAGAACTCAGAAACTCCATGGAAAAACTTCAACTAAATGACGCCTCATTAACTTATGCGCCAGAATCCTCAGTAGCACTTGGCTTTGGTTTCAGGTGTGGTTTCTTGGGGATGTTGCATATGGAAATCATTCAAGAAAGATTAGAGCGTGAGTTTAATATGACGGTCATTACTACCGTTCCAAATGTATCCTATTATGCCTATACAAGAGCTGGGAAAAAGCTGGAAATTCATAATCCTTCTGACTACCCTGATCCTAGTATTTTAGAGAGTGTAGAAGAGCCCTTTATTCGAGCTCAAATCATTACAAAAACTGATTTTATCGGCCCAGTAATGACTCTTTGTATTGCAAAAAGAGGAGAAATAACCAACCAAGTATATTTAACAACAGATAGAATAGAGCTTACTTTTGAGATGCCATTAGGAGAAATTGTGTTTGATTTTTATGATAAATTAAAATCTGTTTCCAAAGGATACGCTTCATTTGATTATTCCCCAATTGAATATAGGCCTTCAGTATTATCTAAGCTAGATATTCTATTGAATGGTGATCCAGTAGATGCATTATCAGCATTGGTACACAAAACAAATTCCTATACTTTAGGCAAAAAATTGTGTGCCAAATTAAAGGAATTAATCCCAAGGCAACAATTTGATATTGCGATACAATCAGCAATTGGTTCTAAAATTATATCAAGAGAAACTGTAAAAGCATTACGAAAGGATGTAACTGCAAAATGTTATGGTGGGGATATTTCAAGAAAAAGAAAACTGTTAGAAAAACAAAAAAAAGGAAAGAAAAGAATGCGACAAGTTGGTAATGTAGAAATCCCTCAAGAAGCCTTTTTGTCAGTATTAAAATTAGATGATTAAAATAAGCTATGGGAAGAGCATTTGAATTAAGAAAAGGCAGAAAGATGAAGAGATGGTCAAAAATGGCCAAAACTTTTACCCGAATTGGGAAGGATATTGTGATGGCTGTAAAAGATGGTGGTCCTGAGCCTGATACAAATTCTAGATTAAGACAAGTCATGCAAAATGCAAAGTCAGCAAATATGCCTAAAGACAATGTATTGCGTGCCATAAAAAATGCGAGTAATAAAGATACGGCTAATTATGAAGAAATGTCACTAGAAGGATATGCTCTGCATGGAATTGCTGTTTTTGTAGACTGTGCTAGCAACAATAACAACCGCACGGTTGCTGATGTTCGTTCTTATTTTAGTAAATGTGATGGAGCAATGGGGACTAATGGTTCGTTAGAGTTTATTTTTGATAGAAAAGGAGTTTTTACTATTAAGCCTGAGCAAATAAAAATAACTGTTGAGGAATTAGAGATGGAACTTATTGATGCTGGTTTGGAGGAATTAGAAGTTGATGAAGAAGCTATTACTGTCTATTGTGAGTATACTGACTTTAACAATATGCAAACAAAGCTTGAAGAATTAGAAATTGAAATTGAGAATTCTGAACTTCAAAGAATCCCAAATAATACAAAAAAAATATCTCGTGAACAAGCGGAGAAGGTGCTTAAACTTTTGGATCTATTAGAAGAAAATGATGATGTTCAGCAGGTATTCCATAATATGGAATTGACAGAAGAAATTTTAAACGCTATGGATAGCGAATAAAAAATAAAAAATGAATGTATTAATATTAGGGAGCGGAGGGAGAGAGCATGCATTTGCTTGGAAAATTGCTAAAAGTAGCTTGTGTAAAAAATTATTAGTAGCACCTGGAAATGCTGGTACTGGTGAATTAGGAACTAATATTGATATTGACGTAAATGATTTTGATAAAATCAAAGAATTAGTATTGACTGAAGAAATCAGAATGGTAGTTGTGGGTCCTGAAGACCCTTTAGTAAATGGGATTTATGATTTTTTCAAAGCAGATGAAGCCTTAAAAGATATTACCCTTATAGGCCCTTCTAAAGAAGGAGCTCAATTAGAAGGAAGCAAAGAATTTGCAAAACAATTTATGTTTAGACATAATATTCCTACTGCAAAATATCAAGCCTTTACAAAAGAGAACTTAGCAGAAGGTTATGCTTTTTTAGAAAGCCTTGAAGCTCCTTATGTTTTAAAGGCGGATGGCTTAGCTGCAGGAAAAGGAGTGTTAATCCTAAATGATTTACAAAAGGCTAAAGACGAATTAAAAGCAATGGTAGCTGATGCTAAATTTGGTACTGCATCATCAACAGTAGTTATTGAAGAGTTTTTAGATGGAATTGAACTTTCCGTTTTTGTACTTACTGATGGGGAATCCTATAAAATGCTTCCGTCTGCCAAAGATTATAAGAAAATTGGAGAGGGAGATACAGGGCTAAATACTGGGGGAATGGGAGCAATTTCTCCTGTGCAATTTGCAGACAGATTCTACATTGAAAAAGTAGAAAGAGAAATAATAAAACCTACAGTTGAAGGGTTAAAAAAGGACAATATCACTTATCAGGGGTTTATTTTTATAGGACTTATTAATGTTAAAGGAGAGCCTAAAGTTATTGAATACAATGTAAGAATGGGCGATCCGGAAACTGAAGTTGTAATTCCGAGAATAAAATCTGATTTCTTAAATTTGTTGCAAGGAATTAGGGACGGAACTTTTAGTGAAAAGGATTTAGAGATTACTGATGAAGTAGCTACCACAGTAATGCTTGTTTCAGGCGGATATCCAGAAGCTTACGAAAAAGGAAAAGAAATTACAGGAATTGAAGAGGTGGAGGAAAGTATTGTTTTCCATGCTGGGACAAAAAATAATAACGGTACTGTTAAAACAAATGGAGGCAGAGTTATAGCGCTTACCTCATTTGGAGAAACAATGGAAGATGCACTGGAAAAATCGTTTGATAGTGCAGATAAAATATCATTTGAAGGCAAATATTACCGAAAAGATATTGGCTTTGATTTATGATGAAGCGTGTTCCTCTCCGTCTTTTTTATGCTTGATCATTTTAGTTGTCCAAACCACTAAAAAAGTAAATATTACGCCAATATAAATATAGTTGACACTATTTCCAAGAGCCTCTACACCGTTAAAAATTATACCAAAAAAATCGCCAATTGCATAAAATATATTACTCATAATTTTTGTTTTAATTTACTGTGGCAAATTTAACTATTTTTAGAGAATACAATGTTTCTTAAATACCTTATCAATCCAAAACCCATAATAATTTTATTTTTTATTGTGTTTTGTATTGTGTTTTCTTGCATCCCTCTGATTCAATTTCCTATTCAAAAAGTTTTTTATCACGAATGGGCGTCTCCAGTTGTTGTGCTTTTATTAGGCGTGCTTATTCCCTCATTTCACGCCTTAGGACTTAACAATCTTATTTATGAAAAAAACATTATTCGAAAAGACAATCTTGTCCTTGGCTTTGTTTATTTACTTATTTGTACGCCATTTGTCAATACGCCAACAGAATGGTTTGTTTCTTTTTTGCTACTTTTTTTCCTAAATTATATTTTTGAATCCTATCAAAAAGAATATCCTTTATCTCAAATTTTTAATGCATTTTTTATTCTCTCAATTTTAAGTTTTATATTTCCTAATTTACTTTATCTAGCA
>CAJQRK010000056.1 GCA_905612305.1 uncultured Flavobacteriales bacterium
TAGCTTTATTAGGAAAGCCAATAAAAGGAAAAATCACAGCCTATAAGCCAGGGCATAAAAGCAATACAGAATTTGCAAAGCAATTAAAAAAAATTATGCAAGAAAATATGAGTAAAATAGTCCCAAAAGTTAATTTTGATGAGGCTCCATTATACGATAGATCTAAAATTAAAACCATTTTACCTCACAGTGAACCTTTCTTATTTATTGACGAAATAAGAGAATTAGGCAAAGATTATATTATAGGAACAAAATTTGTTAATGCTGATGAAGATTATTTTAGAGGTCATTTTCCTGAAGAACCAGTAATGCCTGGAGTATTACAGTTAGAGACTATGGCACAAGCTGGGGGTGTTTTGATTTTAAGCACTGTAGAGAACCCTGAAGATTATCTAACTTTCTTTATGAAGATTGACAATGCTAAATTCAAAAAGAAAGTAGTGCCTGGAGATACAATTATTTTCAGATTAAACTTAATTTCTCCAATAAGAAGAGGGCTATGTCACATGCACGGCAAAGGGTTTGTAGATGGGGATATTGTAGTAGAAGGAGATTTATTAGCACAAATTATGCCTAAGAAATAAAACATGATACAACCACTTTCATATGTACATCCTAACGCAAAAATTGCAGACAGTGTTGTAATAGACCCATTTGTTACCATTGCTAAAAATGTTGAAATAGGGAAAGGAACTTGGATAGGTTCCAATGTAACTATTATGGAAGGTGCCCGAATAGGAGAAAACTGCAGAATCTTTCCTGGAGCAGTTATTTCAGGAATCCCTCAAGATTTAAAATTTGAAGGTGAAAAATCACTTGCTATTATTGGCAACAATACTACGGTAAGAGAATGTGCTACCATAAATAGAGGCACATCAGTAACTGGAAAAACTGAAGTGGGTGAAAACTGCTTAATAATGGCTTATTCACACATTGCTCACGATTGCAAAATTGGCAATAATTGTATTATTGTTAATAGTGTTGCGCTTGGTGGGCATGTTACTATAGGCGACTATGCAATTATCGGAGGTTTGTCAGCAGTACACCAATTTGCAAGTATAGGTAAACATGCAATGGTTTCTGGCGGCTCTCTTATCCGTAAGGATGTTCCTCCTTATGTAAAGGCAGCTCGTGAGCCTTCATCCTTTGTTGGCATCAATTCTATTGGCCTAAGAAGAAGAGGCTTCTCAGATGATAAAATTAAAGAAATACAAGATATATTCAGAATTTTATATCAAAATAATAATAATAATACACAGGCATTATTAAAAATTGAAACTGAAATAAATGCTTCTCCTGAGCGTGATGAAATTATCTCATTTATACAAAATTCAGGAAGAGGGATTATGAAAGGCTTTAACCAAAAATAAGAATATGGCAACTACAGCAGAATTTAGAAACGGGCTTTGTATAAATTACAATGGTGAGCCTTGGAAAATCGAATCTTTTCAACATGTAAAGCCTGGAAAAGGACCAGCCTTTGTCCGAACTAAAATCAGAAATTTAAATACTGGGCGATTATTAGACAATACGTTTACTTCAGGAGTAAAAATTGATATTATCAGAATTGAAAATAGAAAATATCAGTTTCTTTACGCTGAAGGAAATGATTGTCATTTAATGAATAATGATGATTACGAGCAAATCATGTTAGCTAAAGGTTTTATTGATAATGCTCAATTCCTAAAAGAAGGAGAAAATGTAGAAGTTTTATTTCATGCTGACGAGGGAATGCCTTTATCAGCCACACTTCCCGCAAATGTTATATTGGAAATTGCACATACCGAACCTGGACTAAAAGGCAATACAGCTACCAATACATTTAAGCCTGCAACTACTGAAACAGGTGCAAGTATTAATGTTCCTTTATTTATTAATGAAGGTGATAAGATTAAAATAGATACTGAAAAAGGTGCATATATAGAAAGAGTAAAATCATAATAATTCAAAAATCAATAGCTGTACATGAAAAAACACAACTTTTCGGCAGGGCCTAGTATTCTACCTCAAGAGGTATTACAACAAGCATCAGAGGCTTTACTTAATTTTAATAATGACAATTTATCATTAATTGAAATTTCACATAGAAGCCCGCCTTTTATTGAAGTAATGGATAAAGCAAAAAACTTAGTAAAGGAATTACTACAAGTACCTAAAGGATATTCTGTATTATTCCTACAAGGTGGAGCTAGTATGGAATTCTTAATGGTAGCTTTAAATCTTATGAAAATAGACGGAAAAGCAGCTTATACCAATACAGGTGTTTGGGCAAAAAAAGCAATTGCAGCAGCTAATAATTTAGGAGAGGTTGCTATAGTTGGTGATTCTTCAGATAAAAATTGCAATTATATTCCTAAAGGATACAAAATACCTGAAGATGTTAATTACTTCCACTGCACTTCTAATAATACCATTTACGGCACACAGATGAAAGAATTTCCTACCTGCCCTACCCTAATGGTTTGTGATATGAGTTCGGATATTTTCAGTAGGAAAATTCAGGTGAGTAATTTTGATTTAATTTATGCTGGTGCACAAAAAAATATGGGTCCTGCAGGAGCTACTCTTGTAATAATAAAAGATGAAATTTTAGGAAAAACAGGCAGAAAAATCCCTGCTATGCTAGACTATATAACCCATATTGGTAGCAGAAGCATGTTTAATACTCCTCCTGTATTTCCAATTTATGTTTCCATGCTTACCTTACAATGGCTGAAGAATTTGGGTGGCATTTCTGCTATTGAAAAAATCAATCAAGAAAAAGCAGAATTATTATATAATGAGATTGATAGAAACCAACTATTTGAAGGAACTGCAAATAAGGATGATCGGTCTAATATGAATGTTTGTTTTTTACTTACAGATAATAGTAAAGAAACTCTATTCAATGAAATGTGGAATGACGCAGGAATAAGTGGTATAAAAGGACACCGATCAGTTGGAGGATATAGAGCTTCAATTTACAATGCTATGCCAAAAGAAAGTATACAAGTATTAGTAGATATAATGCAAAAATTAGAACAAAATTAAGATGATAAATATATTAGCAAATGATGGGATTTCACAAGCTGGGGTTGATAATTTAAAAGCAAAAGGATTTAATATAATTACTGAGCATGTTGCTCAAGTAGATTTAATTAACACTATAAATACTGAAAATTATGAAGTACTTTTAGTTAGGAGTGCAACTACTGTACGTAAAGATTTAATTGATGCTTGTCCTCATTTAAAAATTATTGGAAGAGGAGGTGTTGGAATGGATAATATTGATGTAGATTATGCTCGTAAAAAAGGCATAAACGTAATCAATACACCAGCAGCAGCTTCTGCTTCAGTAGCAGAATTAGTTTTTGCGCATTTGTTTAGCATGACGCGTTTCTTATCTGACAGTAACCGTAAAATGCCAATGGTAGGCGACACTGACTTTAAGGCATTAAAAAAATCATATGCTAAAGGACAAGAACTTGAAGGTCAAACTTTAGGAATTATTGGCTTTGGAAGAATTGGACAAGAAGTTGCAAAAAGAGCAATAGGTTTAGGTATGAATATTATGGCGCACGATACATTTATTGAAGAAGCAAATATTACTTTGAACTTTTTTAATGGCGATAAAAAATCATTTACTATTGAAACTGAAAGTTTGAAAAATGTATTATCTAACTCAGATTTTATAACTGTACACATCCCTAAAATTGATGATAAAGCTGTCATTGGAGCCAAAGAGATTGGGATGATGAAAACAGGGGCTGGCATTGTAAATGCAGCAAGAGGTGGCGTAATTGATGAAACTGCTTTAATGTTTGCTTTGGATAAAGAAAAATTGGCCTATGCAGGTCTTGATGTTTTTGAAAATGAACCAACACCTAGTATTCACTTACTAATGCACAATGCTATTTCGCTTACCCCACACATTGGGGCAGCAACGCTAGAAGCACAAGATAGAATTGGTACAGAATTAGCAGAACAAATTGCTACTCACTTTGATAAATAAAAATGGCTAGCGTACAACCTTTTAAAGCAATCCGCCCTACAAGAGATAAAGCTAACTTAGTTGCTTCAAGGTCGTATCTATCCTATTCTGACAAAACCTTAACTGAAAAGTTAGATCACAATCCATATACCTTTTTGCATATCATTAATCCTGACTATTCGGATGTAGTAAAAAAATCAGGAATTCAGAAATTTGAAATAACAAAAGCAAAGTTTGAAGAATTTCAGAAAAAAGGAATTTTTCTTCAAGAGGATGAGCCTTGTTTTTATTTGTATCAGCAAAATAATAACCGTAATGTTTTTGAAGGCATTATTGCTGCTACAGCAATTAAAGATTATCAAAATGGAATCATTAAAAAACACGAACATACTCTTACTAAAAGGAAGCAAATGTTTAAAAGTTATTTGGAAATAACAGGCTTTAATGCAGATCCTGTGCTGCTAAGTCATGCGCCTAATAAAACCATTAGTGAAGTAATTGAAAAACATAAATTGCAAAGAGCCGAGTATGAGTTTGCCACTACCAATAAATCCGTACACAAACTATGGTTAATTAATGATAAGACGGACTGCAACATGCTTATTAATGCCTTTGCCAACATTGATAATTTATATATTGCAGATGGGCATCACAGGTCGGCTTCTTCAGCTTTACTAGCACAAACAAGCAATAAAGCAAATAGTCAGTATTTTATGAGTTGTTTGATTGATGAAAATCAGCTGAATATCATCAATTTTAACCGCTTAGTAAAACATACAAATGGATTTACTGAAAATGAACTAATTACAGAAATTGAAAAATCATTTACTGTTAAATATAAAGGAAAGCAAAAATTCTCTCCAACTTTAAAAGATGAAATTTCAATGTATTTAGCAGAAAATTGGTATTCCTTAATTCTAAAACCAGAACTACTAAATACAGATTGCGTAAGCAAGTTAGATCCAGCAATTTTGTCAGATAATATTTTGGCTCCTATCTTGAATATTACAGATGAGAAAACAGATAAGAACATCAGTTTTGAGGCAGGAACCTCTCCCCTCTCGGCAATAAAACAAAAAGTAGATGACGGAAAATTTGCTGTAGCGTTTATACTAAAACCCATCCCTATGAGTGCAATAAAGGAAGTAGCCGCCAACAATAGGTTTCTGCCTCCAAAAAGCACCTATATTGAACCCAAATTGCGTTCTGGCTTAACCATTTATTCAATTGACTAATGTATATTGCTAACCAATTAATAAGTATAAAAAGTAAGCTGCCTAAAACAGTAACTTTAGTAGCGGTTTCCAAAACAAAACCCAATGCAGATATCCAAGCTGCTTATAATGCAGGACAAAGAATTTTTGGCGAAAATAAAGTTCAAGAATTAGTAAAAAAAGAAGAAGAATTACCCAAAGATATTCAGTGGCATATGATTGGGCATCTGCAAAGAAATAAGGTGAAATTTATTGCTCCTTTTGTTGCATTAATACATGCAATAGACAACCTTAAACTATTACAAGAAATTGATAAAAGAGCAGGACAAAATAACAGAAAAATTGACTGTCTTTTGCAAGTACACATTGCTAAGGAAGATACAAAGTTTGGTTTTGAAATACATGAAATAAAAGAAGTGTTATTAACCACTTCATCTTTTAAAAACATCAGCATTATTGGCCTAATGGGAATGGCTACTTTTACGAATGACAATAACCAAATCAAAGAAGAATTTGAAAGCCTGAAAACTGTATTTGACAGCATAAAAAACGACAAACTTACTACCTTATCAATGGGAATGAGTGGCGATTATAAGTTAGCCATAGAACAAGACAGCACTATGGTTAGAGTGGGCAGTGCTATATTTGGACACAGAAACAAATAAAATGAAAAAGGTAATCAGTACTCACAATGCTCCGGTAGCCATTGGGCCTTATAGCCAAGCTATACTTAGTGGCAACACCCTGTATTGTTCAGGGCAAATAGCAATTAACCCTGCAACAGGAAATTTAGTGTTGGATAATATTACGACTGAAACTACTCAAGTAATGAAAAATATAGCCGCAGTATTAAAAGAGGCTGAAATGGGTTTTAATCATGTAGTAAAATGCAGTATCTTTATGAAAAACATGAGCGATTATGTAAAAATCAATACTGTATATGCTCAATATTTTAAAGAAACTCCTCCTGCTCGTGAGGCAGTTCAGGTTTCAGTCTTACCCAAAAATGTAAATGTAGAAATTTCGGTAATAGCCGTAAAATAATGGAAATAGCTCAGCAAATTATTAAAGGGGATCGCACTGCATTAGGAAAAGGAATTACCCTATTGGAAAGCACCTTACCTGTGCATGAAAAAAAAGCCCGTGAATTACTTGCTGAATGCTTAACCCATAGCGGAAAATCAATACGAGTAGGTATAACAGGAGTTCCAGGAGTTGGAAAAAGTACTTTTATTGAAGTTTTTGGAAAACTATTAACTAGCCGAGGCAAGAAAGTAGCCGTTTTGGCTATTGACCCAACTAGCGAACAGACACAGGGTAGTATATTAGGGGATAAAAGCCGTATGCACGAACTAGCAGCTAATGAAAATGCATTTATCCGCCCTAGCCCAAGTAGTGGAACTTTGGGTGGAGTGACTAATAAAACAAGAGATAGCATTATTTTGTGTGAGGCTGCAGGATATGATGTTATTTTAATAGAAACAGTTGGCGTTGGCCAAAGTGAAACTACAGTTAGTAATTTGGTAGATTTCTTTTTACTATTAATGCTAGCAGGCGCTGGTGATGAATTGCAAGGCATTAAAAGAGGAATAATGGAATTGGCGGACGGGGTTATCATTAACAAAGCGGATGGAAATAATGTTACAAATGCCAATAATGCTTCAATGGCTTACAAAAGAGCCTTACACCTATTTCCTAGAATGGAAAACGGCTGGACACCACAAGTAAGTACTTGTTCTGCTATTGAAAATACAGGTATTGACAAGATTTGGGACATGATAACTACTTATGATTCACAAATGAGTGCTAGTGGATACAAAAATAAAAATAGAGAAAAGCAAAATATATATTCGCTACACAATACAGCAAAAGAAGAACTAGGCAGTAAAAAATACAACTTACTTTTAGTTGAAGGGAAATTTAAAATGCTGGAAAACGAATTAATTAAAGGAAAAACTATTTATCAGTTGTTAAATAGTTTTTAATTACTTATCTATTGTTTTGTATATAATAGAATTTCTGCGATTTTGTTCTAATGAGTGGTTATATATATTAATTATAATATCATTCACAACACTTTTCTTTTCCTACATCACAAGCTCTTTTATGATTACTGCAATAAGACAATCCTAAATTTTCTTTTGAAAGCCCATTCCATCTGTCATAATATGCAGCCCCATCATGAACAGTCGCTAGTTATACATTAAAATCATTATAACAACCTTAGAGAATTATTTTAATTTTATGATTGTAGAATTATTTTCAAATAATTCTATTCAATATTTTTTTAAAAAGATTTAATAGTATCTAAAGAAAAGATCTAGTATAATGACTAAAGGAAGTATTAATAATGATAAAATTGCTTTCCAATGTGTAAAATTATTACTGTTAATGCCTTTTTTCTTTTTTCTTTTTAAAGCAATTATTGAAACTACAATTGATGCAAGTAAAGAAACTAAAGATAAAATTAAGAAAGGGCTAACACAGGTTGATCCGATAAAGTATAAAGGATCCAAACATATTACCCATCCAAAAGCTGGGGGAAGTGACAAATAATAAGATATAGGCCAAAAAACAGCTAATATTAATGTCAAATTATCAACAGGATCATTAAACTTTGTATTTGGTATTTCAACAACTTTAGCTTGGATATCTACATTTACCGGAAAAGAAGCATAACTTACATTTGTAATTGTTATTAGTGTAACGAAAAATAGAATTATCCTTTTCATGACACAAAGAAAAGTAAATAAAAAGGAAGTATTATGCTAAGCATAATAAAAGAGAGGGAAATCGGGGTAGCAAGATTACAGCCAACACTTATTTCACTAGATTACAGCAAGCTTTTAGACTGAAATTTGCACCACTTTTCGCACCGCTAACCAATCTACTAAAACAAACTTAAAAAATTAATTTGTTTTTCTGAGTAATCAGTTATTTTATAAAATAATTTATTCTATCACTATCTTTTCATCTACTGTTCCGTCATCATAAATGTTGAAGAATGGAGTGTTTTCTGTATGGGTTTACTTTAAAATATATCCAAATTGAAAAGCTAAAACATGATTGAAATTATAAATCTTTGGGCCTGACTCGGTAGATGTAGTAAATTGCACATCATTAGCTTCTAAATCAATAGGTCTTGTTTTTTTAATTTGATTATAAGTTGGATAATTAAATGCTAAACCTAAACCAAAATCTAAAAAGAACCTTTTAGTAAACATTGTTCTTCTGCCAAAAGATAAATTTGGACCAATTGTTAATACAGTGGAATAATCACCCCCACCATATGGAGACCAAGAAGAGAAACTCTTTATCAAATTAAACCCTAATCCAGAAGACGTATAGAAGTTATATTTTATAAACTTCTTATAATTAATATTACTTCTAAACTCAGATGCATCTTGGTCACCATCAAAAATATGTATTCTAGGTTTAAAATTAAACTCTATAGATTCAGAATCTGATATTTTATGATCATATCCCAAAGTGGTTCCAATAGCAGCAACTGACAAAACCTCTACGCCTTCATTTGTAAGAACCGGTGTAAACATTGCATAAATTGGGAAAAGTCGAATTGCACTATTTTGCCCAAAAATAATCATTGGAAAACAAAATGAAATTAGAAAAAGTCTTTTCATAAAGCAAACTTACAGAAAATTATGAGAAATATAGAAGAAAAAAAGTCAGGGCAGCAGGATTACAACCCACACTCTATTTATTTTTCTACTTACTTATACAATCACTTATTAAGGTGTGAAAATGATGCACCCCTTTTTCCATAGTAGGTGAAAATCTTCCGTGTTTATAAAAACGAGAAGCAACCCCTTTTTGTACTTGCCGAACCACCCGCTCATCTTCTAGTTCTACTTTATCTAAGTTGGCTCCCGCTCCTTTATCTAATTTACTCTCATCCCACACATAGGATTTAAACAGCACTTTAGTTTCAGAAGTCGAAATCGGTGTAATAATATTAATGGATAAGCCCCAAGGATAAAAGTTAAGCATCAGGTTTGGAAATAACCAAAAGTAGTAGGCCGCTATTTTTTTTCCGTAATCTTTGGATTCTTTAGGTAGGTCAAAACAAATATCGTTATCCGTAGCTATTCCTATTTGTAAATTAGCATACTTAAAAGTTTCCACATCATAACTATTAAAATCCAATACAGCATTCAAATCAGCATGAATAAAAGGAATATGAAAGCCTTCTAGGTAATTATCGCAATATAGTGCCCAATTGGCTTTTACATGATATTCTTTAGATAAATCATCTCTGTATACAAAATCCTCAATTGGCATCCACCCTACCCTTTGCTCTACATCTTTTATCAATTCACTAAATTCAAAATTTGGTACTAGTGAAGCAAAAATGAACTGCTTCCATTTTTCCACCGGAACTACCGGTAAGTCATCTTGAGCGGAAGGAAAGTTTTGCATCCCTTCGGTTTTGGGCATAAATTTGAATTTTCCACAACTATCAAATTGCCTCCCATGATAACCACAAGTAATATCTTTCTTGATAGTACAGGGCTCATCAATCAAAACATTACCTCTATGTGTACATACATTAGAATAACAATTAATTACCCCTTCATTATTAATCAGCACTAAGGGTTCAGGAAGCAAATCTGCTAAAAACTGAAAAGGTAAGGCGTTTCTATTTTCTTTCAGCTTACTGTCATCTGCAATCAGTTGCCAGTTTTTGGCAAATACATTTTCTAAAGTATCCTTAAAGCTACTTTCCAAAGCATAAAAATCTCCTTCCAATGTTGTGGCTTTAGTTATATCAGTATCTATTTTTTTCATATGGTAAATTTAGAGTTATAAATAAAAAGTCCCAA
>CAJQRK010000057.1 GCA_905612305.1 uncultured Flavobacteriales bacterium
ACTCAAGGGATATATATTTATACCATTACAGATAACGCTGGATGCACATATTCAGATAGCGTACTTATTACAGGGGCTGCAGTGTTAACTGTTGCTGAAAATGTAACAAATGTTAGTTGTAATGGAGGGAATGACGGAACAGCAACACTTATAATAACTGGAGGAACATTTCCTTATACTGTAGATTGGGGTGTAAATGATTCCTCTGCTCTTGCTATAGGAGTTTATTACTATACTGTTACAGATGGAGCTGGTTGTATATTTAGCGACAGTGTGGCTATTACAGAGCCTTCTCTTATAACGATTACAACAGACAATATTAACAATGTTACAAATTGCTCAGCCCCTAATGGAAGTATTTATATTACACCTTGGGGAGGAACTCCTCCTTATACCTATTTATGGAATGGACCAGCTGGATATTCATCTGTTTCTGAAGATGTTTCAAGTTTATCTGCTGGCATCTATACTGTTACAGTAACTGATACAAATGGATGTAATACTGGTTACTACTATACGTTTACTATTTCTAATCCAAACCAAATGGATTGGACAATTGATTCTACAAATTATAATGGTTATGCTGTTTCTTGTAATGGCGCAAGTGATGGAGAAATTTATATCTCGATATCTGGTGGTATAGGTGCAATTACTTATTTATGGGACTTTGGAGATACAACTAGCACAGTTGTTGGTTTGTCTGCTGGAACATACACTGTTACAGCTACAGACAATTCAAATTGTTCAGATACTAGAAACATTGAAATTCATGAACCTAATATTATATTTGCCCAGAATGTAGTTACCCAGCTAAATTGTAGTGGTGGATTATCTTTATTCTCAGATTCTTTAATCATACATGGAGGAACCTCTCCTTATACTACTAATTGGTACGGAGATGACCCTAACTCATTAAGTGCAGGGATTCATTATTACACAATTACAGACACAAACAATTGCTTCATAACTGATTCCGTGTATTTAGTTGTTGCAAATCCTTTAAATATAGTTGGATACGAAACTGATGTAGCTTGCTATGGAGATAGTACAGGTGCAGCTACTTTTTTAGTAACTGGCGGAGCTCCTCCCTACACGTATTTATGGAGTAATGGAGATACTAATGCAATTGCCATAAATCTTATTGAGGGTTTTTATTCCTGTATTATAACTGATAATAATAATTGCAATATTATTGACTCAGTATTTGTTAGCCAACCATCTTCTCCGCTATCAAGTTCTATAGCAATTGTAAATACTATTGCATGCTTTGGTGATTCGACAGGAGTTGCATTGATAACTGTTAATGGAGGATGGGGTTCTTATAGTTATTTATGGAATAATGGAGAAACTAATCCCTTAGCTGTTAATTTACCGGTTGGGATAAATATATGTACGATAATAGATTATAATAATTGTGAATTAAGTGATACAATTAATATTACTCAATCACCTAATATGATTTATTCAGGTTCAATGTCAAATTATAATAGTTATCAAATAGGATGTCATGGTGATAATAGTGGTTTAATAAATATAATTATTACTGGTGGTGTGCCAAGCACTCAAGGAGATCCTTACTCATACCAATGGATAGGTCCTAATGGCTTTACAGACACTACATCTTTTATTGATTCACTAATAGCAGGAGAATACAGTGTTATCCTTTCTGACTCATTAGGATGTGAAAAACTAGATACCTTCTTATTAGAAGAACCTAATTTACTCTATACATCATTAGATAGTACTTATGATTTAAGATGCTGGGGCTATGCAGATAATCCAGCAGATGGATTTGCAGCAATCACTATATATGGTGGTGTTACAGATTATGAGATTAGTAGCACACTGGCGAATTGGACAATGTTTGGAGGGGATTCAGTCTTTAACTTTACAGGGCATCCTGCAGGTACACATACGTATACGATAATAGACAATAATAGCTGTACTTACACCGATTCCTTTACGCTTATACATTTAACTGACAGTTTATTTTTTACATCAACCTCATCTAATTATAATGGTGTAAATATATCTTGTAAAGGATATAGTGATGGTTGGATTACAATTGATGCGATTCTTGGTGGTTTATCTCCATATGTATTTAATTGGTCAAATGGAGATTCTGCTTTATTAATTGACACTTTATCTGTTGGTTGGTATACATCTATATTAACTGATTCATTTGGGTGTGTATTTATTAATGACATCCAAATAACTGAACCAGATTTTGCTTTAGATACATATCTTGATAATTTTAGTGTAAGCTGTAATGGGTATTGTGACGGTATGCTAATGGCTAATTCGATTCACGGTACAGTAAATGTAAATGGACCGTATACATTTCAGTGGTATGATAATATAAATAATCTTATTAGCACTAATGATACGGTTGATGTATGCGCAGGAGCGTATTCATTAATTGTTACTGACAATAATGGATGCATAAACAATCTAACGACTTCGGTATCTGAACCGTTAATTCTATCCATCAATCTTGACTTGCTATTTCATGTTAGTCAAAATGGACTGTCTGATGGTGCTATTTATATAAATGCAAGTGGAGGAAATGGAGGAAATGTATATTCTTGGATTGGACCAAATGGCTACACATCAGCAAATATTGATATTGATAATTTATTACCAGGAACATATCAAGTTGTTGTTTATGATGTTTTAGGTTGTTATTCTGATACGGCTACTTACATTATAACTGAGCCACCTTCAGTGTCAATAAATATTGACAGTATTAATTGTAATTTTATTACAACTTGCTATAATAGTTGTGATGGAAGTATAACAATTAATCCGATTCTTTCTCCTGCTGCTGCTTTTACTACATATTGGATGGGCCCGAGTGGATATACTTCTCCAGATGAGGATATTTATAGTTTATGTGCTGGGAATTATATTCTATTTATAATTTCAGGGACAGATTCAATTGAATTTAATTTTACAATAAATGAACCAGACAGCCTACAAATTGCTATTTATACTGATGGTATATTGTGTTATGCAGGAAATGCTCTTACAACAGCATACACATATGGAGGAACATTACCATATAATTGGCTTTGGAGCAATGGCATTCAAAATATCAGCACATTATTAGATACAGGAACTCATTATGTAACTGTAACAGATTTCAATGGTTGTATAATATCTGATAGTATAATGCTATCTCAAGCTGATTCAATGTGGTTCACAGCTAATATAGCGCTTCCAAGTTGTAATAATGGAACAGATGGCGTAATTATTATCGATAATATTCATAATGGGACGTCACCATTTTTATACACTATTGATAATTTTATTACGCATCAAACAACTGACATCTTTATTAATTTAAGTTCTGGTGGATATTTAATAAGTATTAAGGATTCCAATGATTGTATTGCGAGTGATTCTTTCTTTATTAGTAACCCTCCTCCATTTGGTGTAACTACTCAGAATCCTGTTTCTTCTGCTGATACTGTAGATTGTAATGGAGATTGTAATGGATTAGTTCAATTTAACTATAGTAACCAAAATGGAACACCTAATGCTTCATGGGAACAATGGTCAGGAGGAAGTTTAAATAATGAACTTTGCCCTGGAATGTATAATTGCATATTTACTGACGATAATGGCTGCACAACATCTTTAAATAATATTACTATTTATAATGCCCCCCCTATAACAGTTAACAACACATCATCTAATGCTCCTACATGTAAAGATGGAAATGATGGGTCAGCAAGTGTTAGTGCAGGTGGTGGATCTTTTTCTATAGATTATCATTGGTATGGAATACCAGACCCTACAAATCCACAAGGAAATTGGTATTCAGGATCTAGTCCGGGACCAACAACATTACCTATTGGTTTAGAGGCTGGCACTTACTGGTGTACTATAATAGATAGTAATCAATGTACAGAGATTATAGCTGTTATTGTTCCAGAAAATAACGACACCTTCTTGGTGGAAATAATATATACTAGCCCAGGTGTTATTCTTGAGACAGGACTGATACTTGGTAATACTGCTAATCCTTATGACTATGAATGGAATACTACAGTAACATCACCTAATATTATACCTGGACCGATAAATGGGCAGTATTGGCTGCTTCTTACCGATACTAATGAATGTGTATCTGATACTGCATTTTATAATGTTATAGATTTAATTAGTAGTACTGAGGAATTGACAAGTGCAAACATCTTAATTTATCCTAACCCTACAAATGGTGGAATATTTATAGAAAGTAAAAATAATATTAGCAAAATAGATGTTCTTAATTATCTTGGTGAATTGGTTCTAAGTAACGAAATTAAGAAACAATCACAATTAAAAAATCATACAATAAATTTATCAAAATTCTCTAAAGGAATATATCACCTGCAAATCACAATAAATAATCAAATATCAAATCATAAAATTATTCTTCAATAATTTTTCATAATTTGCACACAATTAATAAAAAAATAAAATAATGAGATTAAAAAACCTTCTGTTAGTATTTGTTCTATTTACAAATACATTTTATTTAAGTGCTATTTCTGTTGACGGCACTAATATTGAAAATTTAGTTCCATTTGCATGGAATCCAATTTCAGACATAGATAAAGCCTTACAATATGAAGATATTAAAACCATTTCTAAAGGTAAGATGAAGTTTATTAATAGTGCAAAAACAAAATATAATGATGCATTTAATAAAATGAAAAATAAAGAATATCCTGCTGCTATTTCTAATTTTAAGAATGCCATGAAAGATTATAAAAGAGCAAGATTAAATGACGATGCTTTAAATTTTATAAGAGTAAATATGGCTTTGTGTTATGCTCATACAGGTAATAAAGAAGATTTAGTAGTAGCAAAACGATATTTAAGTCTACTAACACCCAAAGTCTATTCTGATGATAACTGGACGTATAATATTGCAATAGCAGAAATAAAAACGAATCACAAAAAAGCAGCAACAAACCTATTATCTCAGCTAATCAGAAATGATGAGTTTAATTTTCAGGCATACATTACGCTAGAGGCGATCTACAAAGACACTGGGAATCAGGGAGATGCTAAAAAAGTTAGACAAAGACTACAAACCGCTGAAGCAAAATTTATAAGAAAAAAACAACTTGTCACTAGTAACCCTAGTAGTCAAAAAATAAAAAAAAGAGTTTTTACTCCAAAAGGAGTAACGCCAGATGTTTGTAATCTTAAAATAGTTAAAAAAGATGATCATTTACAATTTATAAATATCGACAAGGTAGATGAAAGAAGTATGACTCAGATTCAAGAGGGAATAAGCGAATATAATATTGGCGCAGATGCTTTAGCTAATAAAGAATATAAGAAAGCTCAAACCCATCTTAAAAATGCTGAGAAAAAATTCAGAAGAGGAAAAATTGGTGATGATGGACTGTCATTTACTAGAGGTAATCTAGCTATTGCTTACTTATCCTCTGGTGAGAAAAGAGGAGTTAATCAAGCAAAAAGATATCTAAAATATTTAACACCTAAAATCTATAAATCTCGGGAATGGACATATAACCTAGCCGTTGCTCATTATGCTTTTGCATCTAAACAAAGAAGTAAAAATACAAAAAAGGAGTATCTAAATAAAGCTATAAAGTATTTAAGATGGTCTATTAAATATGATAAATTATTTTTACCTGCCCATGAGAACCTTATTTTTATTTATAAAGAATTGGAAGAGGATAGTAAGGCTCAAAATGCACAATATGCTTATGAGAAAGCAAGGAAATCACTAATGAAATCATTTAGCAAACAAGAGCAAATAGATCAGGGTGGAGAACCTTATGTCTTTAGGGTAAATCTTGGTACTTATGAAGAATTTGGTACTCCTGTTGGATTATTTGACCAAGATAACTTGATTATTGTTCCTATATCCGATTCTAAAACAACATACTTAGCTGGTTTATTTGATAACCTAGAAAGCGCTATTTCTTACCAGAAATCCATTAAAAAGAGTGGTTATACTAATCCTTTTATTGTTGCTTTTAAAGATGGTGAAAAGGTAGAATTCTAATAATCAGTAAAAGCTGAGAAAGGAAAAGTTCTAATTCCTAGCGAATACCATAAAGAAGTCTGATCTACTAGATCAGACTTCTTCTTTTTATAATAAACAGAACCGAAAACATCAAAACCTTTTAAAGAGTAAGCAACTTCAGTTTGTACGGTTTTTATTTGAGTGAGTACACCTTGACCATTAAAATTACCATAAGAGTACTCTTCTCCATCTCCTTGAGCTTCAAAATCAGAAGCAAATATATTTTGCCCATAATGAGTATTAGCAGAATCCAAACCAACTCTAGCTACAGTTAATTTAAAATTAAAACGCCACTTGTCTTTTCTATAATCTGCAAAAGCAACTACTTCTTTAAAATTAGCTCCTAAAGGATGTGCTAATGCTTGATTCATGTGAGTATAGGATTGCATAGACTCTTTGTGCGCATAAGTATAGGGCTGGGCTTGATTATATTCAATCAAAGCATTTACTGCATTAAATGAAGATTTAACTCCTAATTGATACGCAAATTTATTTTGAAAGAATCCTCCAGTATAATTTTCATCTCTATCTTTTTGTCTGGCAATATTTAAATCATCTAATAGTATTTGTCCGTACAAAATAGTTTTATCAAATTTTGCACTAAAACTAGCCCCAATCAATACATTATCTGGTGAATTTTTTGAAAACTCAACAGGACGATAAAAAATGATTGGATTCAAATATTCAACATCATAACCCCTATTGTAATTTTCATCCTTTGCTTGCCAAAGCACCCCTTCAAAGACTCCAATATTAATATTATGCGTTAGCTGAAAATCTAAAAAATGAAAGGAGGCATATTTCTTTCTATTTTGCTTTGAATTTTGAATATCCAAAAAAGCAGCATAAAGATTATAGTATTTTACTCTTCCAAATTCAGTTGTTAATTTAAAATACGGATAAGTAGAATGTTCAGATGATAATAAAAGAGAACGATACCCATTTCCGGTAAAGTGTTTTCCTTTTCCAAAATCAACTGTGATAAATTTGTTTAACTTATACCTTAGATTCAGCTTCCATCTTTTATTCTCTAAATCAAAACCGGGGAAAACTCCTAAAGAATCCTGATAATCATGAATCAATAAATTATGATTACCTCCTAAATAATCATAAGTTGATGTAAAAATGATTTTATTCCTAATATTTGCAGATAAACTAGTACCTAACAAAAAAGAACTAGATGTCTGATTATCACTCAAACTACTTACTCCAAATAATCTTGGCCCAATACTAATATGAGGGCTAGTATCAGAAACAGATGAAGTTATTATATCTGTAAAAGATTTCAAAAAAAGTCTGTTAGTTCCTATTTGAAAAGTACTTATTTGCCCATTTACGAAAAATGGGGAAATTATAAAAAAGATAAGTTTAAAAAGCCTTCTCATCCCCTTTAAACGCATTCCAAACTGTCTGAAAAATAATATTTATATCAAGTGATAACGACCAATTTTCAATGTACCAAACATCTAAACGAATTCTTCCTTCCATATCCTTTAATTCCTTGGTTTCTCCTCTATACCCCCTGACTTGCGCTACACCAGTAATACCAGGCTTTACTAACTGGCGCACCATGTATTTATTAATCAAAGCAGAGTATTCTTCCGTATGCACTAACATATGCGGCCTAGGCCCTACTATTGACATATTACCCATAAATACATTCATAAATTGCGGGAATTCATCTAATGATGATTTACGGAGGAAAGCACCCATCTTTGTTATACGCGCATCCCCTTTAGTAGCTTGTTGAGTATCTGCGTCAACGCTTTGAGTCATAGAACGAAATTTATAACACATAAACTCCATGTTATCTACTCCTGAGCGCACTTGTTTAAACAATACCGGTCCTTTGGATGAAAGCTTAATAAGAATTGCAATCATTGGATATAGCCAACTTAGAACTAATATAATCACTAGTGACGAAAACACAAGATCAAAGAGTCGTTTTACAACTCTGTTTACAAAATCTGTAAGTGGCTCTTCCCTTAAAGTTACCACTGGCACATCATCAAAGAAATCAATATTTACACGCTTAAAAAGAAACCCTCTAAAATCAGGGACTACTTTGAAACGAATCATGTTTTTATCACAAAAATTCACTAAATCTGCAATTTTTTGTGTGTAAGTTAAAGGCAGGGTGTAATAGATTTCATCAATCTCATTATCAAGTGAAAAAGCTTTAAATTCATCTAATCCTCCTGTCTGAATATTCTCTTTAGTATCAAATGAAAGATTACTATCTGCAAATACTCCTTTCACGCGTACTCCTAAGACATCATCAGAAATAAAATAAGTATACAATTGTTTAGCTACCTCAGCGCCACCAATAATAATTACTCGATTGTAATTGAAACCTGATTTTCTATAAAGATAAATTAACTTAATGGCTGAATAACGCCATAACAAAATTAATACAAAAAGCAACGCATAAGTTTCATATAAGAATACTCTTGAGAAATCGGGACGCTTAAGAGAAAACAAAACAGCGCTAATAATAAAAGCATTAAAAACAAAAGCTTTAAAAAGATTATATAAGACCCTGTCTAATCGTTTTAACCTTTTTAATTCATATAGTTTTAGCGACAAAGCAACTAAAATCCAGTTTGCATTAAAGATAATAAGCAAGAATCTATATTCATCTGAGAAATCAATAGTTTTAAATTTCAGATAATACATCAAAATAAAAGAAATATTGATAAAGAAAATATCCCCTATAAAGTGAATTGACCAAAAATATCGTGAATACCCTTTCATATAATGCAAAAATATAAAACTAAAAGTTACTGCAAACTAAGACAAATACCAAGCATACATCTTTTCAACACCTTTATCAAGACTCACTACATGCTTCCATCCTAAAGAATTTAATCTTGTTACATTCGTTAGTTTCTGCATAGTACCATCAGGTTTTGAAGTATTAAAAGTAAAATTTCCTTGGTAGCTAACGCTGGCTTTAATTTTTTCCGCTAATTCTTTTATTGAAATATCAACTCCTGTACCTATATTGATATGTGTATTTTTCACTTCTGTTTGTTGAGCAGAAAAAGTATCCTTGAAATCTCTATTCTCCAACAAGAATACACAAGCATCTGCCATGTCTTCTGACCATAAAAATTCACGCTTTGGCTTTCCGCTTCCCCAGATCTCAATCTCGCCTTTTTTCACACCATACTTTGCTAAAACTGCTAAAATATTATCTTTTGAAGATTCGCCATCTACCCCAACAATTGAGTTTTTATTTAAATCTATCTTTATGGCTTTCCAGTTATTATTTTCAATGCACTTCCCTAAATGAATTTTACGGATCAGTGCGGGTAATACATGGGATTTTTCTAAGTCAAAATTATCATTTGGACCATATAAATTAGTCGGCATCACTGAAATAAAATTAGTTCCGTATTGCAAATTATAACTCTCACACATTTTAATGCCTGCAATTTTAGCAATAGCATAAGGCTCGTTTGTATATTCCAAAGCTGAAGTAAGTAACCTGTCTTCTGACATAGGCTGAGAAGATTCTTTAGGATAAATACAGGTGCTGCCTAAAAACAATAATTTTTTAACATCATGCGCGTAAGATTGATGAATCACATTGTTCTGAATCATTAAATTCTCATAAATGAAATCTGCACGATACTTATTATTTGCAACAATACCCCCCACTTTTGCAGCTGCTAAAATTACATATTCTGGTTTTTCATTGCTAAAGAAAGTTGCAACAGATAACTGATTAGTTAAATCTAATTCAGCATGAGTTCTAAAAACTAAATTAGTATATCCTTTGAAAATCAAATCATTTACAATTGCTGAGCCCACTAAACCCTTATGTCCTGCAATATAAATTTTACTTTGTTTCTGCATCTTACTCAAAGTAGTTCATAATGGTGTAGCCGCCATCTTTTAAGTACTGATCTTTGGTCATCAATTTCAAATCTGACTGCATCATCTCATTTATTAATTGTTCCAAATTATATTCTGGAATCCATCCTAATTTAATGTTTGCTTTTGTAGGATCTCCTATTAATGAATCAACCTCAGTAGGCCTAAAATATTGAGAATCAATAGAAACTACTTCTTTACCAATTTCAACTTGATATTTTTCATTTGAACAAGAAACTACTACTGCCTTTTCATTAGCTCCTTCTCCTTTAAATTCTAATTCTATGCCGGCAAAAGAAAAAGACATTTTTACAAAATCACGAACAGTAGTTGTTTTACCTGTAGCAATCACCCAATCCTCCGGCTTATCAACTTGTAATATCATCCACATCATGCGAACATAATCTTTAGCATGCCCCCAATCTCTTTTTGCATCTAAGTTTCCTAAATATAATTTGTCTTGTAAGCCTAATGCAATTTTTGATGCAGCACGAGTAACCTTACGCGTTACAAAAGTCTCCCCTCTTACTGGTGACTCATGATTAAAGAGTATTCCATTACAAGCAAACATGCCATAAGCCTCTCTGTAATTTTTAGTAGTCCAGAACGCATATAATTTAGCTACACCGTAAGGACTTCTTGGGTAAAAGGGTGTAGTTTCTGACTGAGGCACTTCTTGTGCTTTGCCAAATAACTCTGATGTTGAAGCTTGATATATCTTTGTTGTTTTCGTTAAGCCTAACAAACGAATAGCTTCAAGAATCCTTAAAGCCCCAATTCCATCCGTATTAGCCACATATTCAGGCATCTCAAATGAAACATGCACATGACTCATTGCTGCTAAATTATAAATTTCATCAGGCCGAACTTCTTGTATGATTTTAGTCAGATTCATAGAATCCGTCATGTCTCCATAATGTAAAATCAAATTTCTATTTTCAATATGAGGGTCTTGATACAAATGCTCAATCCTATCTGTATTAAAAGAAGATGCTCTTCTTTTTATCCCATGAACTTTATATCCTTTCTTTAAAAGAAATTCTGCTAGATAGGACCCATCTTGCCCTGTGATACCTGTAATTAATGCTACCTTACTTTTCATGATGGTAAAGGTAGTAATA
>CAJQRK010000058.1 GCA_905612305.1 uncultured Flavobacteriales bacterium
CTGTTGAGTTACCATAACAATCTATTGCCTGCGTAACAGTTATACCTGCTACTAATTCTGAAGGTTCTGTTACAGTAAATGATTCCGAAACAACACATCCAGCAGCATCTGTAACTATACAAGTATATGTACCCGCACAAAGACCAATAGCTGTTGCTGATTGTTGTATTAGCACATCATCCCAAAGATAAGTAAAAGGAGGGACGCCTCCAGGAGTTGGTGGAACTCCATTAGTTGTCATGACTACTGATATTGAGCCATCACAATCTTCATAACATGTTACGTTATTTATAGAAAAGTTGGTTGCAGGGACATTTATATCTAATACATAAGCCCCAATCTGCCAAGGGAATTTTTTAGAGCAATTATTATTATCAGTAACTTCTAGAGTGTACCACCCTACTGATAAATTATTAATTACATATGATGTTGCTCCTACAATAGGGCTTGTAGTCACATTATTTCCAGTATACCATTGATATGTGTAATTAGTTCCTATTCCCATTCCAACTCCTCCTGAGATAATAGCGGTAATTGATCCAGTAGAACTACCGACACAGAATATATCAAAAATGACCGGAACGGCAGTAATGGCTGGTGGATCAGTAAATAGAATAGTAGTATCTACCATGCATCCATTCTGATCTTCAATCTCAAATGTTTGTACCCCTGCATAAATACCTGTCATAGTATCAGAGTGAAATGTAGTGATAGTAGTAGCAATAAATGCAGAATCATAAGTAATATCATAAGGAGCATCTCCTCCACTAACAACAATAAATGCCGTATCAGTATCTCCATTACACTGAATCAAATAATTATTATAACTATTTGTTGAAATAGCAAATTGTATAGGTTCTGGTTCTGTTATTTCAATAAGGAATGAATTAGCACAGTTATTTGTATCCCATATTTCAACAGTATGCCAGCCTGGCGTAAGTCCAGTAAATACATACCCTGTAGGGCAGTTAGGATTTAAACTATCACATATCCATGAAGGATAAGTTGTTGTTAATCCGTCAATAGCATATTGATATGGAGGAATCCCTCCCATAGGAATAATATTGGTGACATATCCATCATTAAAACCATAACAGCTTACATTTTCCCATGCCACATTAGCTATATATACGGAGTCAAGATGGTATATCTCAAAAGTATCTCTGTCTAAACATCCTAAGTCATCTTCAACCATTGCAACATAATTGCCTGGAGATAATCCATCATTAAAACCAAGATTACCCTGAGAAGAGGTATCAGTTGGATTAAACTCATCATAAACATAATAATAATATGGAACAGGCTGAGGGCCTAATGCTTGAATATCTACACTGGCATTATTATAATTATAGCAAGTCATTTGTTCAATAACTAAACCATTTATCCATACAGATTGAGTAGGCCCTCCTACTTCTACTGAATCGGTTATGTAACAGCCGTTTGCATCCCATACCTCAACAGTATACCAACCTACTCTTAAGGTGTCAGCGGTAGCTGTTATATCATTATTAGACCCTACAGTATCATTAGGATTAACATATGTTGGCGAAATAGTATCCTCATTATTCCATAAATATGAATACGCTTGAGTTGCTCCTGATACAACAACAGTTGCCGCTCCTCTATCTCCTCCTACACATAAAACAGAATCAGTTGTAATTGCATCTATTACTAATGGGGTCGGTTCTGATATATATACGCTGTCTAATGTTTGGCATCCGTTGGTATCAGTAACATTAACAGTATACCATGTATTACCACTAAGTGTATCGATAGAAACTAAACTATCCATAGTTGACCAACCATAAGTATAATTATATAGTATCCCATCAAATGTTCCTCCACTAACATATACGACAGCAGACCCATCATTAAGCCCATTACACGAAACCCCCCATCCCCCAATATATGCTGAGGTAGTAAAGGAATCTATACTTAATGAATCTGGTTGAGTTAAGGTGATACTGTCTCGATATGTACAACCATTAGCATCAATTACATCACAATAATACCAAGCTGCAGCGAGTGTATCAAATAAATGGACTGTATTATCTGAATTATAAAATCCATTTATAGAATAAGAATAAGGCATTGTCCCTCCAGTTACAGTATCAATATCTATTGTAGCGGTTAATGAATCCCAACAAGTTACATTCCACCCTCCTGGATATAATGAAGGAGTAACACTCTGGATAATTAAGGTGTCTGGTTCTGTGATGATATATCCAATAGAATCCACACATCCAAAATTATCTAAAATAGAAATACTCACAGTATCTCCAGCTATTAAACCGCTATCTTGCGGGGTGTACCCTGGAGGGTCATCCCATGCTAAAGTAGTGTAGTTATAATACACATATGGAAATGATAAGCTTCCAGAGGTTGTGGATGCAATAGCAATATAAGATCCATCATTACCCCCATTACAACTTACATTCGTAAATGAACTAAAGTCTAATTCAGGATTTAATCCTTGATCAATATATACGGAGTCATCTGCAAAACAAGCTAAAGAATCCTGAATGTGAACATAGTACCATCCAGAATCTAAACCACCAACAGAATCAATCATTCCTATTTGACCTGCATCACTCCACGGAATACCCACAACAATACCGTCAACTGTAAAGTCATAATTTCCGTTACTATACGGGGTTCCTCCTGTAGTTGTAATATGAAATTCTCCTATTGAATTGTTATTATTCCCAGAGCCGCAACTATCGATAGTTGTTACAGTAAGATTCATAATGACTTGCGTAGGTGAGGTAATCTCTATACTGGTATCTGTTGAGGGCGTACATCCTAATGTATCTACAACACTTAAAAAATACCATCCAGCTTGCAGACCACCTATAGAATCAGTAGTCCCAATAATATTACCTAAGGCATCTGTCCATGTATAATTATATTCTCCTAGATTGCCACCAAAAATAGTATCTACAAACACACTTGCATCACTATAGCCATAACAACTAAC
>CAJQRK010000059.1 GCA_905612305.1 uncultured Flavobacteriales bacterium
TTAAATTATTGTTACAATAAAAATTAGTGATATTACAATTAGCAGTTAAATCTAGAGTGGAAAGATCATTATTAGGTGGCAATAAATCACTATTGCCTATGCTCAACCATTCTAAATTCGTATTACCACTTAAATTAATTGTTGGAAGTGAGTTGTCATGGCAAGTAAGATGCTTTAAAGAGCTATTATTAGTAAGGTTAATATCTGCAATAGGATTATTTTGACAACATAAAATCTCTAAATCCAATGCTGATAGATCTAATGTGCTAAGATTATTATGTGCACACCTAACCGTTCCCAAGAAAGTGTTATTATCTAGGTTCAAAGAGTTGATATTATTACTGATACATTCTAACACAGTTAATGATCCATTTCCATCAATGTTTAAATCAGAAAGGTTATTAAATGAGCAGTTAAAAGTATAAAGTGCATTTAAACTATCAATTCTTAATAAGTCTAACGAGTTGGATGAGCAATTTAAGTATTTGAGGTTAGCATTAAGATTTAGATTTAATGTCTCAATTTTGTTATTTGAACAATCTAGGTATTGTAGATTACTAAAATCTTCAATACCACTTAAATTAGTAATTTCAAAACTTGAAAATCCAATAGTAGTTAAAGAATCTAGACTTGAAATACTATCTGTTATCACAAGACCATCAAGAGTATTGTCGTAGCCTAAATTTATTAAGTGTTGCTCAAAAATTGAATCAGGTATTTGTGTAAAAATTTGGGCATTAATGCTTAAAGCACATAATAGCAAGAAAGAGAGAATTTTGATTTTCATATGCTAGATTTTTAAATTATACAAACCTAATTAAATCTAATTGAATAATTATACATTTGCAGCAATGATTACAAGGGGTTTTTATTATATTTTTCTTATTCCGATATCCTTTCTTCCTTATAGGATATTGTATTTGTTTTCCGATTTTCTGTACCTTGTGCTATACTGTATGTTAGGATACAGAAAAAAAGTAGTTTTCACCAATTTAAGAAATTCCTTTGCTGATAAAAGTGAACAAGAATTAAAAACGATTATGAGTGATTTCTATCGCCATTTTTGTGATATAGTTGTTGAAAGTGTTAAGGGGTTTACAATCTCAGAAAGACAGCTAAGAAAACGCTTAGTCATTAATAATCCTGAATTCTCTAATTACTTTTCAGACAAAGGAAAAAGCATTATTTTTGTAGGAGGTCATTATAATAATTGGGAAATATGTGCCCAAGCTTTCGCTATGTACTCAAATCATAAATGCATAGGGATTTACAAACCATTAAGTAATAAATTCTTTAATCAGAAGCTTTCAGAGTCAAGATCAAAATATGGGATTCAGTTAATCCCCATGAAACAAACAAAAAAATCATTTGAAGAAAAATCAAAACCAAGAGCTATAGTGTTTGGTTCGGATCAAAATCCATCAAACCCTAATAGAGCACATTGGGTGCAGTTTTTAAACCAAGATACTGCTGTGCTTTTTGGGGCAGAAAAATATGCTAAAGAATATGATTGGCCAGTGGTGTTTGTTAGCATAAGTAAAGTGAGAAGAGGGTACTATGAAGTGGAATATTCTTTAATTACAGATAAGCCAACTGAACAGCCGCACGGAAAAATAACAGAAGATTTTACAAAAAGATTAGAAAAGGATATAATAAACCAGCCACAATATTGGTTATGGACACATAAAAGATGGAAACACAAAAGATAAAAATAGCAGTTGTAGTCCTGAATTGGAATGGAAAGGATTTATTAGCTAAATTTTTACCTGCTCTTGTAAAATGCAGCTCTGATGCTACTGTTTTTGTAGCAGATAATGCTTCAAATGATGATTCTGTTGAATTTGTACAAAACAATTTTCCTAACGTTAATATTATTATAAACGATACAAATGGTGGCTATGCTAAAGGCTATAATGATGCACTAAAACAAATTGATGCAGATTATTTTGTACTAATAAATTCAGATATTGAAGTAACAGAAAATTGGCTCAATCCTATTATCAATTTGATGGATGCCGACTCAAATATTGCAGCTTGTCAGCCAAAATTACTAGATTACAACAACAGAAACATATTTGAGTATGCTGGTGCTAGTGGTGGTTTTATTGATAATCTAGGATATCCTTTTTGTAGAGGAAGAGTATTTGATTCTTTGGAAGAAGATAGAGGGCAGTACAATGATGCTGTAGAAGTGTTCTGGGCAACAGGAGCTTGCCTATTTGTGAGAGCATCACATTTTAATGAAGTTGGAGGGCTAGATGAAGATTTTTTTGCACACCAAGAAGAGATTGATCTTTGTTGGCGATTAAAAAACAAAGGATATAAAATTATGGTAGAGCCAAACTCTGTGATGTATCATGTGGGTGGTGGAACTCTTGATGCCGGCTCATCTTTTAAAACACATCTTAATTTTAGAAATAACTTAAAGATGCTTTTTAAGAACCTACCTCTACCCTCTTTATTTGTGGTTATTCCTATCCGTTTATTTTTAGATGCAGTTGCTGCAATTACTTTTTTAAAACAAAAAAATGGTTTTTCCTATTTTTCTGCTATTGTAAGGGCTCATTTTGCTTTTTATTTTGCTATTCCAAAGTTGATTGCCAGACGGAAAAAGATTAGCCAAAGGAATGATTTAGTAGGGAAAATGAATTACTCTATTTTGGTAAAAAATAAACTACAAGGAATAAACAATTACTCTGATTTATAACTATTTTTTTCATAGTTTTAATTCTTTAATATTGAAAGTGCAGCTTTATAAGAATCCAAACCTAAGCCACAAATTACTGCTTTACAGTTTGGTGAAAGCAAAGATTTTTTTCTAAATTCTTCTCTAGTATAAATGTTAGAAATATGCACTTCAATTACCGAAGTTTTAATAGCAGCAACCGCATCTGTTAAAGCCACAGAGGTGTGTGTATACCCTCCTGCATTAAGTAAAATATAGTCATAGGAAAAACCAACTTCTTGCAGTTTATCAATCAACTTACCCTCTACATTGCTTTGAAAGTATTCAATATTCATCTTGGTAAATTGCGCTTGCAAATCTTTCAAATAATCTTCAAAAGAAATATCTCCATAAATAGACTTCTCTCTTTTGCCTAATAAGTTTAAATTTGGACCGTTAATAATCATTACCTTCATAGCACAAATTTACATAAATGAGTTGGGACACATCCATAAAGGGCTTTAAATCTTACTTACAGATAGAACGATCACTTTCTGATAACTCGGTACAGGCCTATACTCGTGATGTAAAAAAGTTTGCAAATTATGCTATTCCTTTGGAGCTTTCAGAACTCAAGATTACTAGAGAGAATATTAGTAATTTTTTATCAGAAATAAAAGATAAAGGCATCTCAGCTCGTTCTCAAGCGCGTATTATTTCTGGCATAAAAGCTTTTTTCAAATACCTGATTATGGAGGATTATCTAAAAGTAAATCCTACCGAGCTTATTGAAAGCCCTAGTATAGGACTTAAGCTTCCTGATACCTTATCCTTAATTGAAATTGACAACTTGATTGCTGGGGTTGATTTAAGCAATAAGCAAGGGGAACGAAATCGTGCTATTTTGGAAACCCTTTACAGTTGCGGCTTAAGGGTTAGCGAACTTACAAATCTGCAACTGTCTAACACTCATTTTAAGCAAGGCTATCTAAAAGTAATTGGAAAGGGAGATAAGGAACGCTTAGCTCCTATTGGAGGAAGAGCAATAAAGTATTTGACTATTTACATAAATGAGGTTCGGAATCATCAAGAAATTAAAAAAGGACATGAAGATTTTGTCTTTTTAAATAATAGAGGCACACAGCTTACTAGGGTGATGATATTTCTCATTATTCAAAAGCTAACAGAAAAAATAGGATTAAAAAAGAAGATTAGCCCTCATACCTTTAGGCATAGTTTTGCCACTCATCTTATTGAGGGTGGTGCTGATTTGCGTGCTGTACAGGAAATGCTTGGTCACGAAAGCATTACTACCACTGAAATATACACTCACTTAGATAAAGAATATTTAAGAAGTAATATCATTCAGTTTCATCCAAGGAGCTAGTGCAATTAAAACACAATATAGTAAAGATGTACTTCCTAAAAGGAGTGCTTTGGTTTATGGTTTCTATGCCGATTATTGTACTATTTTTCCAAGAACATGGCTTAACATTAACGGAAGTAATGATACTGCAATCTATCTACTCCCTTTCAGTGGCTTTATTTGAAATCCCATCAGGTTATATAGCTGATATCTTTGGAAGAAAACAAAGTATAGTAATTAGCACGATTTTCTCCTTTATAGGGTTTTTGGTTTTTTCTTTTTATGGCGGTTTTTATGCTTTTGCAGTAGCGCAGGTGTTAGTTGGTATTGGTGGGAGTTTAATTTCAGGAAGTGATAGCGCTTTACTTTATGATACCTTGCTTGAGACAGGTGATAAAACAACATACACTAAAATTGAAGGAAGAAGCTATGCTGTTGGTAATTTTTCAGAAGCACTTGCAGGTATATTAGGTGGTTTTTTGGCAGTTGGCTCTATATACCTTCCTGTTTATGTACAGACTACAATCCTATTATTCAGTATTCCTATTGCCTTATCTTTAGTAGAGCCAACAATGCATGAAAAAAATAAGTTGGATCGCTCCTTTTCGGCTATTACTGAAGTGGTACGCTTTGCTATTGTTGATCATAGTAAGCTAAGATGGCTCATTATTTACTCTTCTGCTATGGGAGTTGCAACTTTGTCTATGGCTTGGCTTGCACAGCCTTTTTTCAAGGAGGTTGGTGTGCCTTTATTTTACTTTGGAGTCCTTTGGGCTGGGCTTAACTTTTCAGCTGGAATCACTTCTTTTAATGCCTATAAACTTGATAAAAATAAAAATAACCATAATATATTGTTTTACATGTCATTAGCAATTATTATCTCATTCATATTATTAGGTTTAAATAACTCTCTATTTGGCTTGATTTTTATCTTCATTATTTATTTATTAAGAGGAATAGTAACGCCCATTTTACGCAATGAAATAAATATAAACACAACTTCCAATAAGCGTGCTACTGTGCTCTCTGTAAGGAGTTTCATTATTAGAATATCTTTTGCTATATGCGCACCAATACTGGGTTATATTGCCGAAAATCATTCTTTAGAAAATTCATTTTATGTACTTGCAGTAATTGTTGGTGTTTTTTCGCTCTTAGCTTCTTTTAAATTATCTAAGCTGGATTAATATTCTATTTTTGCAGCATGAAAAAACTTAAAGAAAAATGGGAAATTACATCCAACTTTCAATTAGTAATTATTCTAATTGTATTTTCAGTTACCGGATCAATTGCCGTATGTATTGCGAAACCATTATTAGATTTTGCAGAGCTAGATAAAACTACTTTATCTCCTTGGGTTTTCTGGCCAATCAGAATTTCAATAATATTCCCTATTTACCAAGTATTAATCGTAATTATTGGTGCTTTATTTGGGCAATTCAAATTCTTTTGGAATTTCGAGAAAAAGATGTTGGTTCGCTTAGGATTTAAAAGTTTTAAGCAGAGCTAATACATTCCTTTTCTTATTTTTGGCAACCTTTAAACGAAAAAATGAAATTAATTATATCATTAGCAACACGTCTTATTCCTAGGCACTATTTACAACATGTTAGTCATTTCTTCTTACAAATCTTTTCCCTTTTTATGAGAGGAAATAATTTTGAAGATCCAATAAATGGAAAAACATATAGAAAGCTATTGCCTTACGGCAGGTTAAAATCTCGTGAAAATGCTATTGCACCAGATAGTATGAGTTTAGAGCGCCATAGATTAATGTGGCTTTTTATGAAAGAAAAAACTAACTTTTTTACAACTGATTTAAAGTTTTTACATATTGCACCTGAATATTGTTTTATTAAACTTTTCAAGGGAATGAAAAACTTAGATTATATTACTGGGGATTTAATTTCTCCTTGGGCAGATGTGAAAATGGATGTGCATGATATTCCTTTTGATGAAAATTCTTTTGACGTGGTTATTTGTAATCATGTATTGGAACACGTAGAAGATTCTCATAAGGTAATGATGGAATTCTACCGAGTGATGAAGCCTGGGGGCTGGGGAATTTTTCAAGTACCTATAGATAGCACTAATCCGAATACAGAAGAAGATAAAAACGTAACTAACCCAAAGGACAGAGAGCGCCTGTATTGGCAGAATGATCATTTAAGGTTGTTCGGGTTGGATTATGGAAAGAAATTAGCTGCGGCAGGCTTTAAAGTTACTGAAAGCGACTTTATTAATGAATTAGACCCTAAACTAGCTGAACGATATGCCTTGCCGAAAGGAGAGATTGTTTACTTTTGTGAAAAGGAATAGATTAAAATTATGAGAAATACTATACTAAGATACGCACTGGAATTTATTGTGATTATTGCCGGGATATTAGTTTCTTTTTATATTGAGAAACAAAACGCTATCTCATATAAAGATGAATTAAAGAATCAATCACTAGGTAGACTAATAGCTAATATTGAGAATGACATTATAGATTCTAAATTTAATTATAACATCCACTCCAAAGGGGCTAAGTTTGGCCAAATAATTTTAAAAAGGTCTGATGAGCTTTATAATAGTGATAAGGATTCATTAGGTTACTATCTAAAATCTGTTAGTCTATTCGCAACAAGTTTTGTAGATAACCAAGAGGAATATAATACATTAAGAAACTCAGGCTTAATGGAATTAATAGATAACGATTCACTTGTTTCAAAACTCCAAGCTAAATATTCTTATCATTCACATTTTAAAAGGCTTGAAGCCTGGATATCTAGATTTACAGAATTAGATAAAATAGCAAATGAAAAAATCAGCTCTAAAACAATAGGAAAAACCTTATACGGAGCTCATGGCACATATCTATCCAATGAACCTTTAAATAATTATGAACTAAATGTTCTGGCTAGAAAAAGTGGGCTATTCTCTTATTATGCAGCTCTAATTAAAAAGAGTATCGTATCAGACTCTTTATTAATTATTGATATTAGAAAAGAGGTGGAGCGACATAAATAGTTCAATATAAACCTGTATATTAGTTTGCGGCTAATACATATCACCTTCTTGATCTAAATACATATTTGAATAATTGAAGGAGAAATCACAAAATTAAACTAATGAGAAAACTCTTATTTTTACTAATGGTAAGCTCACAACTATTAAATGGACAAAGTTTGGAGGATTTACACTTTGGGACTGATTCTACCTTTGAAGTAGTAAGTTGGAATATTGAATGGTTCCCAAAAAACGGACAGACAACTGCCAATTATGTACAGACAATACTCACAAATTTACAGGCAGATGTCTATGCCTTACAAGAAATAAATGACACTGCTTTACTGAAATCAGTGGTTGCAAATATCCCTGGATATGAGTGTGATTTCAAGAGCACATATTATGGTGGATTGACATTTGTATACAACGCCAATACTGTTCATATAAACGATAAATATGAAATTTATACTTCTCAACCCTATTGGAATGCCTTCCCAAGATCACCTCAAATATTGGAACTTACTTTTATGGGGGAAGATTATGTAATTATTAACAATCATTTCAAGTGCTGTGGTGATGGAGCCTTAGATACAAATAACTCTAGTGATGAGGAAAATAGAAGGCTGACTGCCGTCACACTTTTAAAACAATATATTGATAGCTCTTTTACAAATGAAAGAGTAATTGTTGCGGGAGATCTGAATGATGAATTAACAGATAACCTCATAAATAATGTGTTTCAATCATTTATTGATGATACTGCAAATTATTTGTTTAGTGATATGCTAATTTCACAAGGTAATAGTGCGGATTGGTCCTACCCTACTTGGCCATCACATTTAGACCATATACTAATAACAAACGAAATTTTTGCAGATTTTTCTAAACCTAATTCTATAGTTTCCTGCATAAGGATTGATGACTATATGAGCAGCTGGAATATCTATGACAATAATGTTTCTGACCATAGGCCAGTTGGATTAAAATTAGAAGTGGATGCCGTAATTAGCTTTACACATGAATTAGAAATCTCTGACATAAAACTCATAAAAGCAGTGGACTTACTAGGAAAAGAAGTGATTAAGAATACAAAAGGAATTCTCTTTTACATATATGACAATGGTAGTGTGGTGAAAAGGATTGTCGTAGAATAATTTAACGACAAGTACATTGTTAAATTTTAATACGAAATATAAATAACCTTTTTAGTTTCAAAAAAATCTTCTTCAAAAAAGTTAGCTATTTCATGTTTCTGATGAGACATCCCCCTAAGTTCTTCTGACAAGTCTCCTCCTTTTAAATAGAGTATTCCATTGCCCAAACTATTGCTGTGCTTCTTGTTGAACTTTCCTTTTGCCCACTTTTTAAAGTCCGTCATATTGGTTACGGCACGGCTAACTATAAAGTCAAAGGTTTTATTTATATTTTCAGCTCTCTCATGCATAGTGCGTACATTATTCAAGCCAAGGTTTGTACTTACTTCATTTACAACTTTTATTTTTTTACCAATACTATCCACTAGCAAAAAATCTGCTTCAGGGAAAAGAATAGCCAAAGGAATACCCGGAAAACCACCTCCCGTGCCAATATCCAATATACTTGTTCCTTTTTTAAACTGAATTACTTTTGCAATAGCTAATGAGTGTAATACATGATTGATATATAAAGCATCCATATCTTTGCGAGAAATCACATTAATCTTACTATTCCAATACTCATAAAGGTTTTGTAATTCAGAAAACTGCTGAATTTTTTTTTCCGTTAAATCCGGAAAATACTTGTGTATTATTTGCATTTAAAATGCATCTCTCGACCCTGACATAATTTTAAAGAGCTGCTCTCTACTTCTATGCAGTTGAGCTTTTACAGTTCCTAAAGGAATTTCTAATATTGTAGCTATTTCTTCATAGCTCAATTCTTTAAAATATCTAAGCTTTACCAAATCACGATATTTAGGCTTGAGTTGGTCAACAATCTGACGTAAAATAGCAATCCTTTGCTTTTTTATCATCACACTCTCAGGATTAGGGTCTTTAGATTTTAAATCAAACGTATTGCGTTTTCCATCTTCATCCAACATCATCTTATCAATAGAAATAGTCGGTAGTTTATGTTTACGCAAATAGTCAATACAATTATTGCGGGCTACCGTATACAGCCACGTACTAAACGTATAATCTGGCGTGTACATATGCAGTTTTCTGAATGCTTTGCCTAAGGCTTCAATGGTTAAATCTTTAGCTAATTCTTGATCACCTACTTTTTCATACAACATAAAATAAATAGGATCTCGGTACAATTTCATTAATTCATTGTATGCTTTTGGATCGCCAGATGCTAAGGCTCTATTTATAAGTATCAAATCTCTCTTGCCTTTTTCGGTCAAATTATCTGTCATTTACTCCAATTTTTAGGTTTACTAACAAGATTCAATAATACAAAAATTCCTTGTATAAAAAGATGCATTAACTCATAGATAGGATAAATCCAGTATAAATCCATTGCATTTAATTGTTTCATTGACTTATAATTAACTAGATAAGATGTGAGTAATTTCACCCCTAATAATATAGAAATTAGCGCAATAGAAGTTTTTAATACAACAAGCAAAATAATTGCTAACCAAAACAAAAATTGAGCATACGGATAAAGTGTCAAAAGCACTTTAAACTTTGTTTTATATAGTGGTGCTGTGGTAAGATGTCTTCTTTTCTGATAGCTCCACTCCTTCCAATTTTTTATCACTTCTGAGCTTGTATGTGCTTGCGTATTTATTTCAGTAATAACATTATTTTTAGTAGCTATTTCTTGTATGAATAAATCATCATCACCTGAAGGAACATGAATGTGATTAGCAAAACCTTTGTTGTCAAAAAACAATGATCTTTTGTAGGCCATATTGCGCCCCACACCCATGTAAGTGTGTCCTGCCAAAGCATAAGATAAATATTGCTGAGCAACATTAAAGGTGTCAAAGCGAATAACTTTATTAAGCAAACCTTTCTTTTTTTGATACCCCCCATATCCTAATACGATATCAGCAGCATTAAAATTATTACACATTAGTTGTGCCCAGTTTTTTGAATTAGGAAAGCAGTCAGCATCCGTTAATAGCAAATACTCATATTTTGCTGTTTTAATTCCTAGGGTTAATGCAAACTTTTTCCCTATGTGTTTATTAATATGCTGTTCAATCGCAACTACCACTAGAGATTTGTATTCCTTTGCTAATTCTTTTAGAAAAATATCACTTCCATCATTGGATTGATCATTCACTACAATCACCTCAAATTCAGGATAATTCTGCTCAAGTATCTTTGGCAAATGACTCCTTAAATTTTCAAGCTCATTTTTAGCACAAATAATTATGGATATTGGTTTATTAAAAACTATTGTGTTGCTCTTAAAAAAAGTGAGTTTACTGAAAAAATAAATAGTATATAAAACTATAACAGAAAGAGCAGAAAGAGCTATTGCTGTTAAAACATATTGAACCATTAATTATTGAGATAAATAGTTAAGTATATTTTTTTCAACTCTATTTATTACATCACTTACATCTTCTTTTACAAATTTATCTCCAGTAATATATTCATATAATTCAATATATCTTTGCGAAACAGAATTGCAATATTCCTCACTCATATCTGGGATGTCTTGACCGTCCTTTCCTTGAAAACCGTTTTCAATTAACCATTGGCGAACAAATTCTTTAGAGAGTTGTTTTTGTGGTGTTCCGTTTACAATTTTATCTTCATAACCTTCAATGTAAAAATAACGAGAAGAATCAGGAGTATGTATTTCGTCAATTAAAGTGATTAAGCCATTTTTATCTTTTCCAAATTCGTATTTGGTATCTACTAAAATAAGTCCTTTCTCAGCTGTAATTTCTGTTCCTCTTTGGAAAAGCGCTCTTGTATATTCTTCCAATTGAATATAATCTGCTTCAGCAACAATGCCTTGTGATAAAATTTCTTCACGACTAATATCTTCATCATGCCCTACATCTTCCTTAGTAGTTGGGGTGATTAATGGAGTGTTAAATTTTTGATTTTCCACCATTCCATCAGGCATGGCTACACCACATAAAATTCTTTTTCCTGCCTTGTACTCGCGCCAAGCATGCCCTGTTAAGTAGCCTCTAATAACCATTTCAACCATAAATGGCTTACACATCTTGCCAATAGTTACACTTGGGTCAGGCGTTGCATCCATCCAGTTTGGCACAATGTCAGCAGTAGCTTTTAAGAATTTTGCTGCAATTTGACTTAACACCTGTCCTTTATAAGGAATCCCTTCTGGTAAAACATGGTCAAACGCTGAAATTCTATCAGACGCTACCATTACTAATATTTCGTCATTAATAGTATATACATCCCTAACTTTTCCTTTGTAAAATTTTGTTTGTCCTGGTAAGCTAAAATTGGTTCCTTTAATTGTGTTAATCATTATTTTCGTTTTTATATGCTTTAATTATATCTATTACTAATTTGTGTCGTATTACATCTTTTTCATCAAGGGCTATAAAACTAATATTCTTTATGTTTCTTAATGTGTGTTTTGCGTGTATTAATCCAGATTTCTGATTTCCCGGCAAATCAATTTGAGTTTCATCACCTGTAATTATGAACTTTGCGGACTTACCCATTCTTGTTAAAAACATTTTCATTTGTTGCTCTGTGGTGTTTTGCCCCTCATCTAGTATCACAAAGGCTTTATCTAGAGTCCGACCTCTCATAAATGCTAAAGGCGCAATCTGTATAGTTCCGTTTTCCACAAAATCATTCAATTTCTCAATTGGTATCATATCAAATAATGCATCATATATGGGCTGCATGTACGGATCCAATTTTTCTTTTAAATCCCCTGGAAGAAACCCTAAATTTTCCCCAGCCTCTACTGCTGGCCTTGTAAATATAATTCTTTTTACCTCTCTATCTTTAAGCGCCTTAACTGCTATTGCAACTGCAGTATAAGTTTTTCCTGTTCCTGCTGGCCCAATTGCAAATAACATGTCATTTTTCACAATTTCAGAAACCATCTTTCGTTGATTCGCTGTACGTGCTTTTATTACTTTTCCATTCTGCCCGTATAAAATAACATCATCTTTTATTTTCAAGATTTCATTTTCATCTCCCTCAACCAAGCATTCAATTTGACTAATAGTAAGTGAATTGTACTGCTTTAAATGTTTTATAAATGCCGTTAGTTTTTGTTCAAAATAGTTAATTTGAGCAGTGCTACCAATAAGTTTTAGTTTTTCTCCTCTAGATATAATTTTGATTTGAGAAAATAAACTTCTTATTTTATCAAGCTTCTTGTTATTAGTACCAAGAAGTTTTATCAACTCAATGTTACTAAGTGTTATTATTTTCTCACTCATTAACTATACTATTAATAGATTTCTTTTAATTTTGATGCTACAAAATAACAATATTTTAACTACTTCATCAATAGCTTTTCATATTAAATGACAATAATCACACTTACTTCTGATTTGGGCAGTAAAGACAGTTATCTAGCGTCAATAAAAGGGAGGATATATAGCGAACTGGAATCGGCTAAAATTGTTGATATTACAAATGACATAACTCCTTTTAACATTCAACAAGCGGCTTATGTGTTGCGCAATTGCTTTAAAGATTTTCCACAAGGGACAATTCATATTATTAGTATTGATGATGAACTTACAAATAAAAATGAGCATTTGGCAGTAAAAGCAAATGGCCATTATTTTATTGGTACTGACAATGGTTTATTTTCATTATTGTTAAATGAGATAAAAGCAGAGAAAATTGTTCGTCTTAATATCTCGCAATCTACTAATTGCATGACATTTGCCACAAAAAACATATTTGTGCCTGCCGCTTGCCATCTGGCTAGAGGAGGGACAATGGAAATAATTGGCGCTGAGGTTGCTGACTTTGAAATTAAAAGCAGTGAGCTAAAAGCAGTGATTGAAAAAGACATGATAAGAGGAGTAGTTATTTATGTTGATGGATATGGAAATGCAATAACCAATATCAGTAAGGAAGTATTTGAAGGCATACAAAAAGGAAGAAATTTTTCAATTCTTTTTGGGCGTGAAGATGAACAGATTACAACTATAGCGACAAAATACAAGGGAGTTTTTCCTCCAGAAAAATTAGCAATATTTGGAGAAAACAACTTATTGCAAATTGCAATGAACCAAGGTGAAGCCAACAAACTTTTAGGATTAAATTTGCATGAAATAATTAGAATAGAATTTAAATGATTACTGTCTTCAAAAAAGAAATAAGTGTCTTTTTCAGCACACTTATAGGACCTCTAATTATAGGTGGGTTTCTTCTTTTAAATAGTGTTTTATTATGGTCTAATTTTAGTAAACTAAATATTTTAGACTATGGATATGCTGATATGGATATCTTCTTTGAAATTTCGCCATTACTTTTTTTATTATTTATTCCTGCAGTAAGCATGAGAGTTTTTACTGAAGAATATGCTAACGGCACTATGGAAACATTATCAACAAAGCCAATTACTTCCCTTCAAATTGTATTGGGTAAATTCTTTTCTGTTTTTAGTTTAGTTTTATTTTCAATTATGCCTACCCTAATTTATGTAATTAGCATTTATTATATAGGAGAAAGTGTTGGGAACCTTGATTTGGCTGGGATTTTAGGCTCCTATTTTGGTTTAATTCTCCTTTGCGCATTATTTTCTTCTGTTAGTATTTACGCTTCATCTATAGCTAATAAGGAGATCATATCTTTTGTACTAGCAATACTTCTAAATACTCTATTCTATTCTGGTTTTGATGTATTAAGTGAATTTTCTTTTTTGCAAAATATAGATTTAATTATTCAACAAATTGGGATTTCCTTTCATTATGAAATGATGAGCAAAGGCTTGCTAAAGTTCTCTGATATTATATATTTTCTATCGTTTACATTTTTATTTATAAAGCTAGCTGAGTTAGTTGTTATTGAAAAAAAAGCCTGATGAAATCAAATAAATACTTTTCGGTACTACTGCTAATTACACTAGTTTTTCTCATAAATATATTGTGTAGCTTTATTAATTGGGATATTGACTTAACAACCGATAAAAAACACTCTTTATCTGAAGAAACACACGCAATAATAAATACTTTGGACGATAGATTATTTATAAAAGTATATCTGGAAGGTGATTTACCTGCTAAATTAAAAAAGCTGCAAAATGCGACAGAAAATTTACTAAGAGGTTTCAAGGCAATTTTGGATAGTAATATTGATTTTGAATTTATAAATCCTAATGAATCAAATAATGATGAAGAGAAGTTAGCTTTATTTCGTCAATTGGTAGCACTTAAATTAGCCCCTACTGATATAGATATGAGTAAAATGGGGCGACAAGTAAATCAGATTATTTTTCCTGGTGCAATTATTTACTATAAAGATAAACAAGTCGCAGTCAATTTCTTAAAACAAACATTAGGAGAAACTCCTGCTAGCAATATCAACACGTCCATTGAAAATCTAGAATTTGAATTTGTTTCATCTATTCAGCATCTTCTAAAAGAAAAATTAGATAAAATTGCTTTTTTGGATGGAAATGGAGAGTTAAATGAACAGCAAGTTTTTGATATAACAGAATCCGTATTAGAAGATAATTTCAATCTTTCCTACTATTATGATGTTGATCGTTTCAACATCAAAGAATTTACCGTAGATAGCGCAACAATGCAGCCTAATTTATCAAGGCAGTTAGCTAGGCTGAATGTGTACAAAGTGATTATAATTGCCAAGCCAACCATCCCCTTCAATAACCTGGACAAACTACTTATTGATCAGTATGTTATGCAAGGCGGAAAAGTACTTTGGCTAATGGATGGAGTTAATGCAAGTATCGATAGCTTACAGAATAAATTTGGTGCTTTTATAGCTACTAAAAATGATTTAAATATTGATGACCAATTACTTAAATATGGTGTTCGTATTAATGCAAATTTAATTGAAGATTTACGCTCAACTAAGATTCCAATCATCACAGGACACAGCAACAATAAGCCATTACAATCTTTTTTTGATTGGCCTTATTTCCCTTTACTTGTTTCAGACAACCAACACTCCATTACCAAAGGATTAGATGGCGTTAAGTGTAGTTTTGTTAGTTCAATTGATACTATTAAAAATAATATTAGTAAAACCATTCTGCTACATAGCTCCAAGCAAAGCCGGTTAAACCTTGCTCCCACTAAAATTAGCTTAGGAATTTTGGAAAACCCACCTCCAGTTGAAAGCTACAACAAAGAATATGAACCAATAGCCATTTTATTAGAAGGAGAATTTGAATCGGTATTTAAAAATAGATTAGTTCAAAAGACTAATCAGATACAATTAAAAGAAAAAAGCATCCCAACTAAAATGATTGTTGTTTCTGATGGTGATTTAATTTCTAATGATGTTAATAGTTCTGGGACTATTTTCCCTCTGGGTTATGATAAAAATATCAAATATACTTATCCTGGAAATAAGCATTTTTTAATAAATGTAGTACAACATTTATGTGATGATATTAGTTTGTCACACTTAAAAACAAAAGAACTAAGTTTAAGGCTGTTGGATAACGAAAAAGTGCAGAAAAATAAATTCCTTATACAGTTAATAAATATTATTTTTCCAATAATAGTATTACTACTACTTTCCTTTTACTTTATTCAAAATAAAAAAAGAAAATATGCCTAAAAAACAATTTTTTTACCTTAAACTCATCATGCTAATTGTTCTATTACCAGGATGCATCTCCTCTGATAAAAAATCAACAATTACTGATGATAATAATTTTGAGGTAAGCGACACAGCATCAGTAAGTAAGATATTTATTGCCGACAGAATTGGCACTTCAATTACCTTACATAGAGCAGGAAATAATTGGCTTGTCAATAATAAATATGAGGTAAGGAAAGATGCGATTACAACAATCTTGAATACTATTCAACAAATTAGAATCCAAAGACCTGTCCCAAAAAATGCTTTTAAAACTGTCATTAAAACCTTAGCAACTACAGGAATAAAAGTTGAGATTTACAGTGATAATGAAATGCCAATTAAAACCTATACTATTGGCAATTCAACAGCAAATCATTTAGGAACTTACATGCTATTAGCTAATGCTGAAACTCCTTTTATTGTACATATTCCCTCTTTTAATGGCTTTCTTTCTCCTAGATATGGTATTCAAGGGAAAAAAATAAGTGAGAATAATTGGAGAGCTACTACTGTTTTTAAACTTAATTCAACTAAAATAAAAACTATTTCAGTTAATAATATTCAAAAACCAGAACAATCATTTAGACTAAACACTCAGCCAATAACTTTATTTAATCATAAAGGAGAGGAAGTAAGACTGGAAGAAGAAAAGGTATTGCAATTATTAAATAGTTTTAAGTTGCTTAATTGTGAAAGCTATATAGATGAAAAAGAAAAATTAGTATTCGCAACTCCTTTACATGAGTTGATTGTAAATACTGACACTTTAAGAACTTATGCTATTGGAGGATTAACAGAGAAAAAGAAAGAAGAAAATTTTAATGTCAAGCGAATGTATGCTACCCTTAATAGTGGAGAGCTTATGCTAATTCAAAACTATGTTTTCAACAAAGTGTTAATTACTATTGATGAATTAAGCAAGTAATATTATTTTCTAACTGAATAGAAAAATTATATTTGACACTTAAATTAAACAATACAAAAGTTTACAATTAATGAAATTTATAGTCAATAGTACAGCGCTATTAAAGGAGTTGCAAAAATTAAATGGAGTGATAAGCTCGAATAACACACTTCCTATTTTAGATAATTTTTTGTTTGAAATTAGTAGTAATAAAATGAAAATTATTGCTTCTGATTTAGAAACAACAATAATGTCATCAATTAATATTAAATCTGATACTGATGGAAAAATAACTATTCCTGCTCGTATTTTAATTGATACTTTAAAAACATTCTCTAATCAGCCATTAACCTTTATTGTTAACCCTACTACTTTTGGCATTGAAATGAGTTCAGAATTAGGAAATTATAAATTAGCAGGGCAAAATTCTGATGAATTCCCAAAGATGCCAACTCTACAAGCTGCATCTTCTACTACAATTAAAGGGGATATTCTTTCTAATGCAATAAACAAAACACTCTTTGCTAGTGGAAATGATGAGTTGCGTCCTGTTATGTCAGGAGTGTTTTGCGAGCTTTCAAACGAACAAACAACTTTTGTTGCTACAGATGCTCATAAATTAGTTAGACACAGACGCACTGATGTAAAGTCAAGTAAAATAGCTTCCTTTATCTTACCTAAAAAGCCATTAACTATTTTAAAAAATAACATCCATGATGATGCAGATATAATCTTAGAGTACAATGAAACAAATGCATTATTTTTATTTGGGAATATGACAATTATTTGCAGGCTTATTGATGGAAAATATCCTAATTATGAAGCAGTAATACCAAAAGAAAATCCAAATAAACTAACCATTGAAACATCTGAATTATTAAGCTCCATCAAAAGAGTTTCTATTTATGCTAATAAAACTACACATCAAATTCGTTTTAAGGTTGCCGGTAGTGAGCTACAAATCACTTCTGAGGATTTAGATTTTGCAAATAAAGCTGAAGAAAGACTTTCATGTCAATATGAAGGAGAAGATATGGAGATTGGTTTCAATTCAAAATTTGTCATTGATATGTTAAATAATATCGGGTCTGAACAAATTTCAATTGAAATGAGTGCGCCAAACAGAGCGGGTATTATTTTACCGCTTGATGGGCAAGAAGAAGGGGAAAATACTTTAATGTTAGTAATGCCAGTTATGTTAAATTCTTAACTTTGCCAAAATGAAAAAATTAATATTACATATACTAATTATATTCTCAACCATAGGATTAAATGCACAAAGTTTATTACCTATTAAATACGGCCTTAAGGCAGGATTAAATATCACCAATATAACGTCTACACCAATTGAAGGAGTTAAAAATTTAGAGTCTTCATCAAAAGTTGCTATATCAGGTGGTTTTTATATGGAGATTCCATTAACTGATAAATGGTATATTAATCCAGAGCTTGTATATTCTCAAAAAGGAGCTTCATTTGAGTATGATTATATTCATGATTATAATATCAATAATAGGCAAAAATACTCTACTACCAATAATTTATCTATTTCATATATAGAACTAAATCCAACTATTAGTTATAGGGCAAGTCATAAGGTTTCCCTTAACCTAGGGCCTACAATATCTTATTTAATCCAGACTGACTATTCATATACACAGGATCCAACAAATCAACATACATTAAGAGATGGAGAACTTAATGAAGAGACTTTAGATGTGGGATTAAATTGTGGATTGTCTTATTATATTAATGACCACTTACTTATTGAGTCAAAGGTTTATTCTGGTTTTTTGAAAATGGGAGAAGTTAGCAGGCCAATTGATCTAAAAAAAGATGAAGCCTCACATACTCTAAAAAATAGAGCTATAGTATTTTCGTTAGCTTATCTATTCTAAATATAGAAAAGAAAGAAATCTTTTACTAGATTAGAACTCAATATTGTACTTATTATACTTACTTTTAATTAGCACTGATGCCATCTAGTATCTTCTGTCAGCGCCAACTGCATGTTCACTCAGGCAATCTATGTTTTTTATAAAAACCGATAAATTCTTCAGGCAAGGTAAATACGGCATATCTATTTGCTTTTTTATGCGCGTAAGATCCCCAAGGATTGATAGCAATTGATATATAACTAAAAAGTAAGAATATAACCACTATTTTTGCTCTACTCTTAATCCTATGCTTTAATTAGTTTTCCATTATTAAATATTGGCACAATAGTTGATTTGATAGTTGGATTTAGACAGAAATGAGTGTCTTTAATAACCTCATCAGAGCTATTTCTATTTCTGTAAGATGAATTTGATAAATATTCAAATAGATTGGCTTTTCCACTAGAATAAAGCTGTATAGCTGCCTGCATTGCATCACAAGAGCTAGAAAATTGATTTGACTTTAATAATTTTTCAGCAAGTACTCCAGCAAAGACTGGATCCTCAAGGTTAAATAAACCCTTCCATCCAGAACATAAAATAATAATATTATTATGGTCATGCACTAAATACTCAGCAACCGCATCAATATTTACAAAAGATGCAGTAATTACTTTATGCTCTTTTGCAAGTAGAATAGCATTAGTGCCATTAGTTGTTGTTAAAACTAGAGTTTTTCCTTTTACGTCAGCATTTATGTAATGATAAGGTGAATTACCATAATCAAAACCCTCAATTGGCAATGTATTTCTCTCAGCAGCAATAATATGGTTTTCTACATCCTTATATTTTCGCGCTTCTTCCAATGTTCTAACAGGAATTATTGTTGATACACCACATTCAAAAGCTGTTGAAATAACAGATGTTGCTCTAAGTAAATCAACCACCACTACAGTGGATTTTCCGTCAGCATAGTTTTCAAACTGATCAGTAGTAAAGCAAACAGATATGTTTTTTTTATTTCCCATTATTTTACAAAAGGCAAAGCAACTACCCTTGCCTTTAATTGTTTGTTGCGCACTTGAATAAATACTTCAGCATCAATTTTTGATAATGATTTAGGTACATATCCCATGGCTATTGCAATATTTAAAGTAGGTGACATAGTGCCTGAAGTAACTATGCCAATCTCATTTCCATCTGCATCTATAATAGGGTAATCCTTACGAGCAATCCCTTTTCCAATCAATTCTAGCCCTACTAATTTTCTAGTTGCGCCTCCCTCCTTTTGTGCTTTTAATAGTTTTGCATCAATAAAATCCTTAGTAAATTTTGTGATCCAGCCTAATCCAGCCTCAATCGATGAAGTGGTATCATTAATATCATTTCCGTATAAGCAGAACCCTTTTTCTAATCTCAATGTATCACGAGCAGCTAAACCTATTGGCTTTAGCTCTACTGAAGTATTAAATATAGCTTCCCATAATTGTTTTGCTGATTCATTTTTCACATAGAGTTCAAAGCCAATTTCCCCTGTATAGCCTGTACGAGATAAAATTACTTCATCAATTCCTGCTATGCTGCCTATTTTAAAATTATAGTATTTGATAGCTGATAAATCTACATCTGTAAGCTCTTGTAATAAAGCAATAGATTGCGGACCTTGTACCGCTAATAAAGAGTACTCATTAGATGAATTAGTAAGCTCACAATCCCATTTGTTATTTTCATTAAGCCAAGCCCAATCCTTATCCAGATTAGAAGCATTGACTACCAATAAATAAAAAGTTTCAGCTAATTTATAAACTAGTAAATCATCAACAATTCCACCTTTTCCATTTGGCATGCACGAATACTGAATTTGACCTGGGCTTAATTGACTAATATCATTTGACATAACATATTGCAAAAGATCTTCTGCCTTTTCCCCTTTTACAAAAATCTCTCCCATATGAGAAACATCAAATACACCAACTGTAGAACGGACAGCATGATGTTCTGCTTTAACTCCTTCATACTGTACCGGCATATAGTAACCTGCGAAATCTACCATTTTTCCGCCTATACTTTCATGTATATCAGATAGAACTAACTTTTTCATATTTATGTTAAATTTTAGCAAATGTATAAAATGTTTCACCTTTAAGATTAAATACAGATTGATATTAAAAAAAATATTCTTACTTTGCGTAAAGTCAAATATATATGAAAAAACTAGAAAGAAAACTTACCTTACCTTCTGTTATTGCAATAAGTGTTGCGGGTATGTTAGGATCTGGTATTTTCGTATTACCTGGTATTGCTGCTGCAAAAACTGGATCTTCAATTTGGCTGGCTTATCTAATAGCTGCTATCTGTATTTTACCTGCAGCCCTTTCCAAATCAGAGCTTGCTACTGCAATGCCTAAATCAGGAGGTTCATACGTATATATTGAAAGAGCATTGGGCCCTCTATTTGGAACAATCTCTGGTATTGGTCTTTGGCTATCACTTTTACTTAAGAGCTCCTTTGCTTTAGTAGGTTTTGGAGCTTACTTACTAGTACTTACAAATATATCTCCCATTTACATAAAGTATCTTTCTATAGGGTTTCTAATACTTATCATGCTTCTCAATATTTTTGGTGTGAAGAAGGTTGGTAAAGTTCAGTTAGTAATAGTAATCTTAAGTTTATTATCACTACTATCTCTTTTATTCTTAGGAATACCGGCAGTTGACAAGCAATTATTAACTCCATTTATGACTAATGGAACTATGGGACTTATTAGTACCGTGGCTTTTGTATACATCTCTTATGCTGGCGTTACAAAGATTGCAGCAATAGCTGGAGAGGTAAAGAATCCGAGCAAGAATATCCCCTTAGCAATGCTTCTTTCTTTGCTAGTTATTTCCAGCGTATATGTCTCTATTGCTTACACACTAGTTGGAAACGTTCCTCTCGACCTACTAGGAACTGATATAAAGCCTATCCACACATTAGGTATAATATTAGGTCAAGTATGGAAATTAGGTGAATGGTTTTCCTACACAATAGCTGCCATTGGGGTTATTACACTTATATCTATGGCAAATTCAGGAGTTTTAGCATCTTCAAGATTTCCTTTTGCTATGGCTATGGATAAACTACTTCCAAATAATCTTGCTAAAGTTCATAGTAAATATCTGACTCCTATTAATACGATCTTGCTTACTTGCTTTATGATGGCATTAATTATCTTATTTTTAGATGTAGAAAAAATTGTGAAACTAGCTAGCGCCTTTATGGTTAGTATGTTTATTACTGTTAATATTTGTGTAATTGTACTTAGAGAAACTGCGGTTCAATGGTATAAGCCTACATATAAGTCTCCATTATATCCTTATGTGCAGCTTTTTGGGATACTAAGCGGACTAGTGCTTTTGCTCTACTTAGGTTGGATGCCAATACTTGTATTATTAATAATAGCATTAATTGGAAGTATAATTTACTATTCTTACGGAATTAAGGCTTCTAGAACAGGTGTTTTAAGAAATTATGGACATAGAGCTGCTAAATTCCTATTTTTCAGAAAGAACCATGATGATGTTAAAGAAGAATCTAACTACAGTATATCTGATGAAAAACATAAAGATTGGCTTGATGGTCAAATTAATCCTGATGCAGGTGTTATTATTCCACTTTTTGGCAATGAATACTCCCCTGAATCTTTAGTTGAGCTAGGGGCTTCACTCAATCAGAAAAAAAGCCTGCAAGTAGTAAATATTAAAGAGGTTCCAGATCAAACATTCTTAGATGCTGTTCTTGTTGAGACCCCAAAGATTAAATCATTAAAAAGACAATTATCAATTGTTCAAGATCGAAATAAATTAGATCTTGATTTTGAATCAATAGTAACTCATAATGTATCAGGTACAATGCAAGTACTTTCTGATCATTCAAAATCTGATTGGCTTTTACTTTCATGGGATGGCAGGATAAGTAATGGTTTCTTAATAAATAACCCTTTAGGGTGGATAGTAAGTAATATCAATTCAAACTTTGCGCTTTTTAAGGATAATGGCGTTCGATATATTAGTGAAGTTGTTTTAGCAGTTCGACCAAACAGTAAAGAGATTAAGAAACTAATTCATACTACTGCAAATATTTGCAAATTTTACAATTCTACTTTTACTCTATTACATGTCTTGTCTGAAGATAACACTAAAGCTAATCTTGAAAAGATTAAAGAAAATTCAGATTTATTATTAACTGACTACAAAAATATAGCTAGCTTACGAATTGAGTATTCAGAAGATCCTACTGAAGCAGTTTCTAAACTTACAGCTGAGTACGATTTGTTAGTATTAGGAACACCAAAACAAGACACTTGGAAGAGCATGCTATTTGGTGACGGAAAGGATCAGTTTGCAGTAAATTCAGCATGTTCTGTTCTAAGGCTTACAGTTAAAGATTAACTGATGTATTAATTAGCAACAGTACAATAGTAGAGTTTTAAGAACCTTTAAAAGAAAGTTCCAGACCATCAGCAAAGGCAATAAAAGCAAGTGATAAGTCATTTGTAAAATTCAAACTATTATCAGACCCTGCAATCATCTTAAGCACAAAAGGATCTGACAGTATTCCAATAAGCAAAACCCTGTAATCAATAAAAGATATGATTTTTGTAAAATTTTGGCTATTCTTTCAGATACCACTGAAATAATTAAGAATGTAATAAGTAGTAATATTATTTCTAGATTTATAGTCATTAAATTTATAAGAATTATTAAAGATTAATATCTATTCAATAATTATTACCTTCTCCACTGTTCCGTCATTATAGATGAAAAAAAGAGGGGTATTTGTTTTAAATGCTGTTTCTTGGCTTAGTACATTCGTGATTTTAATTAATCTTCTCTTGACTACAAAATCTTCAATCACTAAAGTAAAATCTACATTAAAATAAACAGTATCACTCATGCATCCTATATCATCAATAGCAATGAAATAATATTGTCCATTTATAATAGGATTGATTGATAATATACTTCCATTATTATTTGATGAAGAGAGTATTATCCCATTTGGTCCAAAGACTTGATATAGGTAGGGCATATCTCCCCCGATTGCACTTACATCTAACTGCAATCCATTTGAAACTATTATACCTACAGGAATCGAAATTATTAAATTAGTAATAATTATACTATCACATAAACTAGTGGTAAATAAGCTGTCATAATAAATTCCAGTAGTAGTATAAATATTATTTCCAATACTAATACTATCTTCATTACAAATTTCAAATGATTGCTGATAGTAATAAGTATTTTCTACTGACAAATTAGTATAGATGGTACTATCACAACCATTTTGAGCAGTTAAAACATCTGTATAATTACCACTAGTGCCATATGTATTATTACCAACAGAAATACTCCCTCCATTACAAATTACTTGATTGTTAGTAAAGTATACATGTGGAAAGACAGTAAGAGTTGTAGTTAGTATACTGTCACAAAATGTAAAAGAAAATAAAGTATCGTAATATGTGCCTGAATTAGTATAATAATTATTTGCAACAAGCACACTATCTCCTTGACAAATTGAAAAAGATTGACTATTAACTATTTGCGATTCAATAGTTAAATTTGTGTTAATTATACTATCACAATTCCCATTTGATAAAGTGTCTATATAATTACCGCTTTGCGTATACAAATTATTACCAACTACATATTGACTACCATTACAAATACTCACATTATTATTCGAAATTACATTATTTCCAACTTGTAAATTAGTATAGACAGTACTATCACAACCATTTTGAGCAGTTAAAACATCTGTATAATTACCACTAGTGCCATATGTATTATTACCAACAGAAATACTCCCTCCATTACATAGATCTATGTTTTGAGTAGAAAAATATTCTTGATTTATAATAGCTGCTACTGAAAACAAATTTGAAGAACAAGGATCTTGTTGCACCTCCCAATCATAAAAGAAATAATAATATCCAGCAGAAGCATTTGTTCCAGTGATTGAAACAATATTTGAAATATTATACGGGAATACAGATCCAGCATCATTTCTAAATAAATCTGTATTATTACCATTTACCCCCAATTGCATGTTGTTTTGTACTGGTAGGTCAAAATCTAAATATACTCTATATCCGCTAGTTGCAGAATATGGGATGAACAAGGTTGTATCTTTAAGTATAACATTACTACTATTCCTTAGTTCAATTGTTCTGTTACCTGCAGAATAGGCATAAAGCAAAACAGAAACTAAAGTTGAAGGAGAGTAATTATCAAAAACTAAATGTCTGTTTGCTTGAAATGCACCACCACCACCAAAACTATTATCTAATGGACCCCCAAAAATAGAAGCAAAATTTAATTCATTGCGCACATAATAAGTTGTATTATTTGTAAGAATTGGAGTATTAAATATGTTTCCACTTCCTACTAATGTTATTGCATTTGCATCTGAATACCAAAAAATATTTTGTGAAGAGGAATTTGCCTGAAGTAATAAAGAGGCGTCTCCGCATGATGAATCAGATATTAAAGATAAATTCATATCAATAATATTAATAAAGTTTTGAAAAATTAGGGTATCCGAACCATACTGATTAGTTGTAATTAGTGATACTGTATATGACCCTCCGCTTGAATAAGTATGAGAAGGGTTTTGGGAATTAGAAGTGTTTCCATCTCCAAAATTCCATGTCCAAGAAGTTGGACCATTAGAAGAGAGATCAGAAAAATTAATTATTCCATCACAGCTTAATGTATCGCTAGCTTGAAAAGATGTAATTGGAGCTGATGCAGGATATATGCATGACCAATTTAATTCAAAACCCCTACCATTTACTGCCTGATCAGCATGTAATAAGATAGTAATCGCACCTCCGGTAGAGATAATTACCCCAGGACTACCAGTTAAAACATTACAGAATTGTCCTAAAGAAGGTGAAATAGTAGAGTTTCCATCAAATATTTCTATATAATCCCAATTACAATTTGTTGATGAAGAGGGGGCTTCAATATCAAAATCTGTGAAATTAAGTGTAATTTGATTACTTCCATTTGGAGCAATTGTAATCCAACTATCATTATTGTCAAAATAATTTGTGTTTGGACCACCAACATCATATAAAACACCATTACAATTTGTTTGAGTTATTCCAGAGCCACTAGCAGGTAAAGTTATAATACATGGATTATTTGCATCAATATTAATTAATGATTGAGCAATAATGCTATCTGCACCTAAAGGACCCGTAGCCATCAAACTTACCGTGTATATTCCATAATTTGAATACGTATGCGAAGGACTTGTTGAGACACTTGTATTTCCATCTCCAAAATCCCAATAATAGGAATTGGAATAATAAGAAGTATTCGTAAAATCTACAGTAGCAGGTATATTACAAAACATTGAATCGGATGCAAAAAAGTTTGCAGATGGTGGAGATGTAATTAATAAATCAATACTCCAAAGACCTCTTCCATAAGTTGAAGCCATTAATTTATTTGATTGATATTGAATCTCTAATTCGCTTACTATTACATTTGGAAGACTATTGTTGTTAAAACCAGACCAATCTGATACTGTAGAGTCTGTTGTAAATACTCCCAAATCAGAACCAATATATAATGCCTGAAGATTGCTACTCTCGTCTAAAACAATAGTGTTTATAGGTATATTAGGAAGAGTTCCTGAAATATTACTCCAATTCAATCCGCCATCAATAGAGAAATACACCTTTTCTCCAGAATCATATCCAGAAAAAGTAACCCAAACTCTATTTTCATCAGTTGGATGTACCGCTATATAACTAATAAATTTATAGGGCAAAGAGTTTGTTATATCTGTCCAATTATTACCTCCATCTATAGTTTTAAATATATTTGCTCCATCAGAAAAATACAAAACTGCAGGATTTGATTTTGAAATAGCAATCTCATCAATCTTACCTCCATTAGTTTGATTATTTGTTATTGTATTCCAATTATTACCTCCATCACTTGATTTTTCTAATTCATCATATCCTACATATATAATATTCGGATCATTTCTATCTAAAATATAAGGAGTTTCCCATGCTCCATTACCAGTAGAAATCGTTGAGAAGCTATTACCTCCATTAGTAGACTTCCGAATACTACCATAATACAACTCTCCATACATAATATTAGAATTCGTATAATCTATTATACATTCCATTCCATCTCCACCAATTACAGCATCCCATGTATTTCCATCTTTCAAAAAAGTGCCATTATCCTGAGCTCCAGTAATTACCATATCTTGAACAGTTTGAGAAACACCTAAACTATAAAATTGAGTAATTTGTAATCCATCAGATATATCAGTCCAATTATCTCCATTATCTATTGAAACATACAATCCACCATCATTTCCTGAATAAATATAATTATTTAAAGGATTGTATTTTAACATATGTTCATCCGCATGCATATAATCAGCACCACCACTTCCTGTCCAATGTGTATTTAAACTCCAATTTTGGCCATCATCTGTAGATCTCCAACAATTCACTCCACCAACAAAAAGAATCTTCTCATCATTTGGATCAACCGCAAAAGCCAAATCATACCAAGCTTGTCCATCCGAATCAGAACCTGTAGTTGACCAACCTAATAAATTTGGATTATTAGATTGTTGAGTCCAATTCTGTCCTTCATCAATAGATTTATATACGCCGTAAAAACCATTATTATTATCTCCAAAAAGCGCATATACAACAGATGGATTATCTGCAGTAACCGAGACACAAGCTCTTACAACTGAATTTGTTGATGGTAATCCACTTCCAGATTGAGACCAATTAATTCCATTATCAGTAGATTTATAAATAGAAGTATTTCCTTTTGATGCTCCATAAATAATATCAGAATTTGTAGTATGGAATTCAATGTCTGTTAAATTTGCAGAAGAAAAAGTATTTACAAAAGTATTTCCTCCATCTGAAGAGCGGTAAATCCCATTACTAGTAGCAACAATTAAAACATCTGTATTATTTGGGTCAATCAGAATCCTATTTCCTCTATAGTAGTTTGTTATATTGAAAGAAAGGGATGTTATATTAAAAGTTAGCCCACCATCTAAAGATTTCATTAATCCATATGAATAAGTATCACCAGCATCTCTATCTCCAGTAATAATAAATATCTCATTAGGGTTAGATGGATTTATTGCAATATCTGAGACTCCTAAATTTGTTAAAAAATCAGTTGTTGTTGTCCATGTTTGCCCGCCATTCACCGATTTCCAAAAACCACCTGCAGGAGCTCCTACATAAATAATATTAGCATCTGTTGGATGAAATGCAATAGTATTCACCCTTCCAATTCCTCTTTTTGTACCATTCGCCTGCAAAGGAACATTATTAGGTCCAACTTGAATCCATACATTTGGCGGCATAACTCTAAACTGATTACTTGCAGATTGTAAATTCTGATATTCCGTATAAAGTATTTCTGGATGCATGATACCATCAGGGAATACCCTTTGCTCAATAAAATTCTCCCAACGCTTAAATTGCTTCCAACCCTTGCCTTTCTCCATTGTTTTATTTTCCCAATATTCTTCAAAATCTTTTTGAGTATCGTAGAAATTATTGCTCGGATTTTGCATTTTATCTATCCAGCTTTGTGGGTATACAAAACAAGGTAAAAGTAATAAAAGAAGAATCTTTTTCATAAATAAACTTTTTTACAAATTTAGGACAAAATTATATTTAAATTAAAAAAAACCTCACTTTAAAAATGAGGCTTTAATTACTTGTTTGCTTTAAATGTTTGTTTTTTTACATATCTTCAGGTTTTCCTATAAAGGGGGCTCCTGTTTATTCTTACGTAGT
>CAJQRK010000060.1 GCA_905612305.1 uncultured Flavobacteriales bacterium
AATTTCTTTAATTTATAGTTTTATTTGTACTTTAATAATTAAAACCATTTATGATATGTCAGATGTAGCAGAAAAAGTAAAAGCCATTATTGTTGATAAACTAGGGGTTGATGAAAGTGAAGTGACTAATGACGCAAATTTTATTAATGATTTAGGAGCAGATTCTTTAGATACTGTAGAGCTTATTATGGAGTTTGAAAAAGAATTTGACATCCAAATTCCAGATGATAAGGCTGAGGCAATTGCAACGGTTGGCGATGCGGTTTCATTTATTGAAGGAGCGTAAATTAATACAAAATGAACACCAGAAGAGTGGTTGTTACCGGAATAGGAGCCCTAACCCCTATTGGCAATAACTTAAGTGATTATTGGACTGCCTTAAAAAATGGAGTAAGTGGAGCTGGGCCAATTACTCATTTTAATGCAGAAAACTTTAAAACACAATTTGCTTGTGAAGTAAAACAGTTCATCCCTACTGATTATTTAGATAGAAAAGAGGCAAGAAAATTAGATAAGTTTAGTCAGTATGCGCTTGTAGTTGCTGATGAGGCATTTAACGATTCTGGTTTAAATGTAAATGAGATTGATTCTGATAGAGCTGGTGTTATTTGGGGTTCTGGTATTGGAGGTATGCAAACTTTCTTTAACGAATCGGTGAATTTTGAAACAGGAAACGGTATACCAAGGTTTAACCCATTCTTTATTCCTAAACTAATTTCAGATATTCCCGCAGGACATATTTCAATTAAATATAATTTTAGAGGACCAAACTTCACTACAGTTGCGGCTTGCGCATCTTCTACTAACGCAATAATTGATGCGTTTAATTATATTAAATGGAATAAAGCAGATATTTTTATTGCAGGAGGCTCTGAAGCCTGTGTGTTTGAACCGGGCATAGGGGGGTTTAATGCAATGATGGCTCTTTCCACCAGAAATAATGACCCTAAAACCGCCTCCCGTCCTTTTGATAAAGATAGAGATGGTTTTGTAATGGGAGAAGGAGGCGGAGCTATAGTGGTTGAGGAATATGAATACGCCATAAAAAGAGGTGCCAAAATTTACGCAGAGATAGTGGGAGGAGGTCTAACAGCTGATGCTTATCACATTACAGCTCCGCACCCCGAAGGGTTAGGAGCAAAAAATGTCATGAAATTAGCAATTGAAGATGCGGGTTTAGATACTTCAGTTGTTGATTATATTAACGTTCACGGAACATCAACCCCTTTAGGCGATATTGCTGAAACCAAAGCAATAAAAAGTTTATTTGGAAAACATGCGTATAAATTAAATATTAGTTCAACCAAATCAATGACAGGTCATTTGTTGGGTGCTGCTGGTATAATTGAATCAATTGCTTGTATTATGGCGGTTAAAGATGATATTGTTCCCCCTACAATTAATCACCACACAGAAGACCCAGAGATTGACCCTAAATTGAACCTAACACTTAATAAAGCACAAGAAAAAATAGTTAATTACGCATTAACTAATACCTTTGGTTTTGGAGGACATAATGCATCTGTTTTATTTAAAAAACATACATCATAGATTTTTTTAAACGGATATCTGAAAGACTTGCGGGGTACAATAAAAGCAAGTTTTTTTTGTTTAAAATATTAGCGTATAGTACTGTAAATGAAAAAATTTACTTACAGGCATTTAGGCATAAATCGTTTGATATTATTAATAATAATGAAAGGCTTGAGTTTTTAGGAGATGCTATTTTGGATTTTATTATTACCAATCAACTATATTTAGAAAACCCTGAAAAGGAAGAAGGTTTTTTATCTCAAAAAAGAGCGATAATAGTTGGGAGAAAACATTTGAATATGATTGGGGAAAATATATTTTCTGAATCAGATATTAAAAGTAAGCTTAAAATAATTCCTAAAAATGTGTATGGGAATACACTTGAATCATTGATAGGGGCAATTTATATTGACAAAGGAATTAAGCAGGTTCAAAAATTTATTATTAAACATATTTATAACTCTAAATTTATTGAGGTATTGTCTGATACAGACTATAAAAGTAAGTTGTTAAAACAATCACAAAAAACAAAAAAAACTATAGATTACAGGGTACTAAAAAGAGAAGGGCCGGATCATAAACAAGAATTTTTAGTAGCCTTATATATAGGAATTGTTAAAAAAGCAGAGGCAAAAGGATCCTCAATTAAGGAAGCAGAACAAAAAGCAGCTAAAAAAGCATATAATAGTGTATTTTCGCCCTAATGAAAACAAGATTTACATTAGGGTGTGTTGAGGAAGTTGACTTTTCAGTATTAGCGATAAATAGCCATATAAAGGCTTATAAATTATGTTGGAATATCAACAAAATCTTACAGTTAAACTTTGAAAAGAAGAAGGATCATAGCATAAAAGAAGGATTGTGGTTTGCTAGATATACATCTGTTTGTGATACTGATGTTACATACACTTTATTGGCAAATCGCTCTAAAAACGGATACTTAATCCCAAGTGAAAAAAGTGTAAATTTTTTTTTACTTATAAAAAATGATTACTGGCAACAAGAAAAAATAGAATTTATAAGCAAGCTAAGAGCCATAGAGGATGTTTTACTTGTTTTTGAAGTAAACACAAGTGTAATTAAACATATTGATAGATTTATTTTTAATGATAAGAAAGACTAAAATAATAGCAACAATAGGCCCCGCTACAGCATCTAAAAAGATGCTGAGAAAAATTATTCAAAAAGGTGTAAATGTGTGTAGGTTAAATTTTTCACACCTTGAACATGATGTAGCAAAAGAAATTATTACTAACATAAAAGAAATAAATCAAGAATTATATGTTCATACGGCAATTTTAGCGGATTTGCAAGGGCCTAAAATTAGAGTGGGGGAATTTGATAAACCAATAGCATTAAAAAAAGGAGCAGAAGTTATTTTTTCTACAAAAAAGAAAAAAGACACAATTTATATTAATTATCAGAGTTTTGCAAAAGACGTTCAGCTTAAGGATAGGGTGTTGCTTGATGATGGTAAGTTGGCGTTAGAGGTTGTAAGCACAAATAAGAAAGAAACAGTAGTATTAAAGGTGATTTTTGGCGGATTATTACACTCAAGAAAAGGGGTGAATTTACCAAATACTAAAATATCATTACCCTGCCTAACTCTAAAAGACAAAGAAGATCTAGCGTTTATTTTGGCGGAAAAAATTGAGTGGATAGGTTTATCTTTTGTGAGATCAGCAAATGATATAAAAACCTTAAAAAAAATAATAGATAAACAAAAACTACACCACAAGGTAATTGCAAAAATTGAAAAACCAGAGGCAATAAAAGATATTGATGCAATAATTGACGCAACTGATGCGATTATGGTTGCAAGAGGAGATTTGGGGGTTGAGGTGCCGCCACACAAGGTACCGGTTTATCAGAAGATGATTGTTGAAAAATGTATTACCAAGGCAAAACCTGTTGTAATAGCCACTCAAATGCTGGAAAGTATGACCAAAAATCCAATTGCAACAAGGGCGGAGGTAAATGATGTAGCTAATTCGGTAATTGATGGTGTGGATGCAGTTATGCTAAGCGGAGAAACTTCAGTGGGAAAACACCCCTTAAAGGTGGTGGATACTATGCGAAAGATAATAAGAGATATAGAGGGGAGCGAGCATAATATTTCTAAAAATAAGATAATCAAACCACTAACTGATAATAATAGGTTATTAACGAATGCCATATGTTCTAATGCTTGTGATATTTCAGAAAAAGCAAAAGCAAAAGCCATAATTACAGTAACGTATTCTGGATTTAATACTATAAAAACTTCAAGTTTTAGGCCTAATGCGTTTATTTATGCATTCACCAATAATCACACGATTCTTAATACCTTAAGCTTGGTTTGGGGGGTGAGAGGTTTTTATTATGACAGAGGAACAACAACCGATCAAACCATAAAAGAAACAAAAGAGATTTTAAGAGCTGGAAATTTTGTACAAAAAGGAGATGTAGTTGTAAACTTAGCGAGTATGCCAGCTCAAGAAAAAGGCATGACAAACATGATGAAATTAAGTAAGGTTAAATAAAAAAGACAATGATAAACATAGCATTATTAGCAGAAATATGTGAGGTGGCGGGAGCTCCAGGACACGAACAAAGAGTAAGGAAAATCGTACTAAGAGAAATAAAATCTTTAGTTGATGAAATTAGAATTGACAACATGGGGAATGTTGTGGCAATAAAAAAAGGAAAAGAAAGCAAAAAAGTTATGATAGCTGCTCATATGGATGAGATTGGCTTTATTGTTACTCATGTTGACGACAAGGGGTTTATTTATTTTCATACTCTCGGGGGTTTTGACCCAAAAACACTAACTGCACAAAGAGTAATTATTCACGGAACAGAAGATGTGATAGGAGTAATGGGAAGCAAACCTATTCATTTGATGAATGTGGCAGATAGAGCTAAAGTGCCTGCAATTAAAGATTACTTTATAGACACTGGAAGGCCAAAAAAAGAGTTGGATAAAATTATTTCAGTTGGCGATACTATTACCAGAGAAAGAGAATTGATTGAAATGGGAGATTGTTTGAATTGCAAATCATTAGATAATAGGGTTTCTGTTTTTATCCTAATTGAAATGTTCCGTGAGATGAAAAAGAAACCTCCTTACGATGTATATGGAGTATTTACAGTACAAGAAGAAATTGGAATAAGAGGAGCGAACGTATCTTCAATGGATATAAATCCGGACTTTGGTTTTGGATTAGACACCACTATTGCTTGGGACACTCCAGGAAGCACTAAGCAAGAACAGGTTTCTGCACTGGGAGATGGAGCGTGTATTAAAGTAATGGACTCTTCCACAGTTTGTGATTATAGAATGGTAAAATACATGAAAGAATTAGCAAAAAAGAAAAAACTAAAAACACAATTGGAGATTTTACCTGCAGGAGGAACTGATACTGCAGGTGTACAAAGAATGAACCCCGGAGGAAGTATTGCCGGAGCTGTTTCTATACCAACAAGACACATACATCAAGTGATAGAAATGGTGCATAAAGAAGATGTAAGGGGAGCAATTGATTTATTAAGGCACTCAGTAGAAAATCTACATACTTATAATTGGAAATTTAAATAAAAAAAAGATGAAAAAAAGCATATTTATTTTTGGAGCAATTATTATAGCATCAATTTTATTCTATCCACAATCAATAATTGGTAAACTTACGGGCTCTCCAGGAGGCAAAACAGGCTCTCCAATGGATAATTCAGATTGTACATCTTGCCATTCTGTTTTAAGCACAACTGTATCAAATACAAATATTACCTCAAATATTCCTAGCGCGGGATATGTTCCAGGTAATACTTATACTATTACGGCTAATTTCGGTAATTTTGAGGAGAATGGTTTCGAAATAACTTGTGAGGAAAATACAAATAATACAAAAACGGGAACTTTTTTTAATACTAATACTATCGAGACTCAGTTGGTAAATAATGGAAATTCCATTACACATACAGCGGCCGGGAACTCTTCAAATACATGGAGTTTTGATTGGGAGGCTCCGTCCATTGGCACTGGAAATATTACTTTTTATGGAGCTTTTATTACAGCAGGATATCCTGTAGGTTCAAATCTTGGTGATTATTTGACTTTATCTACTTTAAGTGCAAGCGAGTTTTCCACTACAGATGTTACAGAAACATCACATTATCATATTAAAGAAATCCTGAAAATAACAGACATATTAGGACGAGAAACAAAAGCCATTAAGAATGAGCCACTATTTTACATCTATAATGATGGAACGGTAGAGAAGAAGATAACAATAGAATAAATTTTATAAAGCAGAAAATTGTTTTAAGAATCGAAAATCATTTTCAAAAAACAGGCGCAAATCTTTTACTCCATATTTCAGCATTGCAATTCTTTCAATTCCCATACCAAAAGCAAAACCGGTATATTTTTTAGAGTCAATACCACAGTTTTCCAATACATTTGGGTCAACCATACCACATCCTAAAATTTCCAAATAACCAGTGTATTTACACACATTACACCCTTTGCTATTACAAATATTACAACTTACATCTACCTCGGCAGATGGTTCTGTAAAAGGGAAATAAGAAGGTCGTAATCGTATTTTAGTTTTTTCTCCAAACATTTCTTTCGCAAAATAAAGAAGTGCTTGTTTCAAATCAGCAAAGCTTACATTTTCATCAATATAAAGCCCTTCCACTTGATGGAAAATACAATGTGCTCGTGCTGAAATAGCTTCATTTCTATATACTCTTCCAGGAGAAAGAGTACGGATTGGAGGCTTATTTCCCTGCATATATCGCACCTGAACAGATGAGGTGTGAGTTCTTAAAAGTATATCTGGATTGCTTTGAATAAAAAAAGTATCCTGCATATCTCTTGCCGGGTGCTCTTCTGGTAAATTTAGTGCCGAAAAATTATGCCAATCATCTTCAATTTCTGGTCCTTCTGAAACAGTAAATCCAATACGGTTAAATATTTCAACAATTTCATTACGAATCAATGAAATTGGGTGTCTGCTGCCTAAATTATTTAAAGATACAGGACGGCTTAAATCAATTTCACTGCTTTTTTCTTCTACTTTAAAACTATCTTTATATTGATCAACTTTAGTTTGGGCATTTTGCTTTAGGGTATTTATTGTTTGACCAAACTCTTTTTTATTTTCGTTTGGAACATCCTTAAAAGCAGTAAATAATTCATTCATTTTCCCTTTTTTCCCTAAAAAAGAAAGGCGAAATTCTTCCAGCTCTGTTGCTGAAGTTGGAACAAACTTTTTAACCTCTAGTAGTAATTCTTTTACGGCCTCTAACATCTTAATTATTTATATATATTTGCTAATTCAATTACAAAGAAACAATAATTATGCTAAATAGAATTTTTAAATCAGGATTAATCGGATTTTTTACTCTAGTAATGACGGTTGCCCTTACTTCATGTGAAAAAGAAAAAGAAACTATAGGGGTTATTATTGTAAAAGATTTTAATAATAATACAATAAGCTCAGCTAGCGTTACATTACATCAAGATTCTTCCATAAGCGATCAGGGAGAATGGACAGAATCATTCATACGCAGAACACAACAGACAGACGCAAATGGAAGAGTAGAGTTTACTTATGATTTGGAAGCAATTTTAAATGTTGAGGTAACAAAAACAAATGGAAATTCAACATATACAGGATATAATATTATTCGATTACTAAAAGGGAAAACAGTAACTAAAGTAGTAGAAATTAACTAAGGTATTTTATTATCCCCTTTTTCATAAGTAGTCCTTGCTGATTTTGATCTAGGTTTTTAAGTGCTTTTAATTCTATCCAGTGCGGCCAACCATCTTCATCAATTCTGTCAAATTTGTAAAATCCAAAAGGGGTAAGAATTTTGCAAACAGCAACATGTAGTATGTCAAGTTTTTCTTCACGACCAAAGCGTTTTATTCCCATATTTAATTCCTGTACGCCTATTAAATAAAGGATGCCTTTTAAAGTCATTTCATCATCAAATTGCTTTTCCAATTTTAATACTAAAGCATCCCATTTTTTATTCACATCTTCCATGAATGCAAAAGTAAAGTTTTAATATCTTTACCATATGAATTATTTAGATATTATAATAGTGGTGCCTTTATTATATGGTTTGATAAAAGGATTCTCTAGTGGACTAATTAAAGAAGTAACCGCTTTGGTTGCTTTGTTGGCTGGAGTTTATGTAGCAATTAATTTTTCATTATACCTAGAGCCTAAGGTCGAAGGTGTATTGGGCGGATACAAGCAGTTTGTTTCTATTATTGCGTTTTCAATTTTGTTTTTAGTAAGTTTTTTATGTGTTAAAGCTATAGGATTCATACTTGAAAGACTTACAAAAGCATTGGCATTAGGAATTATCAGTAGGTTTTTAGGGGGAATTTTTGGCTTGTTAAAAGTTGTAGTTATTTTTAGTTTTTTGCTCTTTGTAATAACAGATTATAATTTAGTAAACAAAAAAACCAAGGATGATTCCGTACTGTATGAGCCCTTATCGGACATTGCATCAATCATTACCCCTCAATTAAAAAAACCTCAATTAATTTTAGAAAAGATTGATAAGAGTGTAGAAAAAGTAAAAGAAAAGATAAATCACCAGATTAAGCCTGAATAGCAACTACTCCAGGTAATTTTTTCCCTTCTAGGTATTCAAGCATTGCACCGCCACCAGTTGAAATGTAAGATACTTTATTATCAAATCCAAATTGATTAATAGCAGTGATAGAATCACCACCCCCTACCAATGAAAAAGCACCATTTTCAGTTGCTTGGCAAATCGCCTCACCTATTTTTTTTGTTCCATTTGAAAAATTTTCCATTTCAAAAACTCCCATTGGTCCGTTCCAAATTATTGTTTTTGAATCAAGAATAGTTTTAGAAAACCGAGTAATACTATCAGGACCAATATCTAAACCCATAAACCCATCAGGTACATTTGTTATTTCAGAATTCTGAATGGTCGCATCATTATTAAAAGCATTAGCATTTACCGAATCAATAGGCAATAATAGCTGAATCTTTTTTTCTTTGGCGATAGCAATGAGGTTTTTTGCTAATTCAACTTTATCTTCTTCAACCAAAGAATCACCAATATTTCCACCCATTGCTTTTACAAAGGTATAAGCCATTCCTCCGCCAACAATAAGGTTGTCTACTATATCAAATAATGAAGTGATAACATCAATTTTCCCCGTTATTTTAGCGCCCCCAATAATAGCGGTAAAAGGTCTTTTAGGTTTTTCAAGAGCTGTTTTCAGATTATTTATCTCATTACATAATAGTAGCCCAAAATATTTCTCATTTGGGAAATAATCAGCAATAATAGTGGTAGAAGCATGCGCCCTATGGGCGGTACCAAAAGCGTCATTCACATACACATCAGCAAGTATTGCTAATTGTTTTGCAAAAGCAGAGTCACCTGATTCTTCCTCAGCATAAAATCGTAAATTTTCCAACACCAAGACGTCACCATTTTCCATATTACTAATGTTAGCACTTGTATTTTCTCCTATACAATCGCTACTAAACCCCACCGGAGTTTCTAGCAAATCAGATAGATGTTTTGCTATATTTTCTAATGAAAATCGCTTTTCAAATCCATTTTTTGGCCTCCCAAGATGTGACATAACAATAGCCCTACCACCATCTTGCATCACTTTTTTTATTGTAGGAAGAGCCGCTTGTATCCTACTGTCATCAGTAATATTACAATAGTCATCTAAAGGAACATTAAAATCTACACGGATTAAAACCCTTTTACCCAACAAGGAGATGTTGTTAATATTTTTCATACTGCAAAAGTAAAATAAATGCTAAAAATCAACACATTTTTTTTACATTTGACATAAAGAATTTTTGAATGTTATTTAAGGAGATAGTAGGTAATCTACACACCAAAAAGCAACTGCTTGAAGGGGTTAAGAGCAATAGAGTTGGCCATGCTCAGTTGTTTTCAGGAAAAAGCGGTAGTGCCAAATTGACTTTAGCGCTTGCTTATGCTCAATTTTTGAATTGTGAAAATAGAACTGTAAATGATTCTTGCGACACTTGCTCTTCCTGTTTGAAATATAATAATTTATCTCACCCTGACCTACATCTTATTATTCCGGTTTTAAAGGTGAATAACATTAAAGATCCGGTCAGTGATCATTTTATTGGGCAGTGGAGAGACTTTATATATGGCAACCACTATAGCTCACTTAACGATTGGATTGATTTATTTGTCACAGAAAATAAAATAGGACAACAAGGAACAATTTATAAGCATGAGGCGGATAATATTCATAAAAAACTGAGTCTTAAAAATTATGAAGCCGACTATAGAGTTGTGCTGATTTGGATGCCAGAAAGAATGAATTTGGAAGCGTCAAATAAATTATTAAAATTGTTTGAAGAACCTCCTAAAGGCACTATTTTTATTTTGGTGACTGAAAATGCTAATCAATTATTACCAACCACTCTTTCTAGACTTCAAACTATTAAGGTTTCTGATTTTACTACTGAGGATATTGTTAATCATTTTGGAAAAAATATACTTTCGTTTGAAAAAGCAAAAGAACTCAAAAACTTAACAGATGCCAATTTGTGTAAAATTAGCAAAATCCTTAATGACAATGAAAACAATTTGGATTTATTCAATGATTTTTCTTCTTGGATGCGTTTATCGTACAAGATGGATATACAAGGAATTTCAAAATGGATGGATCAGCTTGCAGCAAAAGGAAGAAAACAACAAAAATTATTTTTATCCTATGTTATAAAAATGGTTCGAGAATGTCTTATTTATAATTTTGCAAGTAATAATCTACTTAAAATAAATGAAAATGAACTCGCTTTTTTAACTAAGTTTTCACCCTTTATACATGAGGGAAATAGTATTTTGATTGTGGAGAAATTAGAAGAATCAATAAAAGCAATTAACCGAAATGCAAATGCAAAAATCTTATTTTTTGAGCTATCGCTTCAGATGGTGAAATTCTTAAAACTTAAGCGTAAGTTTGCAATAAAATAAAACAAATGGGTTGTAGTAACTGTAGTACATGTGAGGTTTCAGAAAAAAGAGGGTCGGCAAATAGCACTGTCTTTGATTGGCTATACCAGATTGATGCTCCAAAAAGCGAAAACAGTAATCTTATTGAAGTGCAGTTTAAACGGGACAGAAAAGATTTTTATATAAATACTGAAAACATTGATATTAGTAGTGGTGATTGGGTAGCTGTTCAAGGAGATAGATCAGGACATGACATTGGGAAAGTTACCATGAAAGGAGAGTTAGTCGCCTTACAAATAAAGCGTAAAAATAGAGATATTGAAAAGCACCCAATAAAGAAACTGTACCGAATAGCTTCTGAAAATGATTTGGAAAAATGGAAAAATACTGTTGATAATGAGGATGAAATTTTAGTAAAAGCAAAACGAATTATTGAGGATTATAAGCTTGAAATGAAATTAACAGATGTTGAGTTTCAAGGAGACAGCTCAAAAGCTACTTTTTATTATACTGCAGATAAGCGTATTGACTTCAGAGAACTTATAAGGGAATACTCAAAAAAATTTAGAATTAGAGTAGAAATGAAACAAATTGGCGCCCGACAAGAAGCGGCTAAAATAGGAGGAATAGGATCTTGCGGTAGAGAGCTTTGTTGTTCCACTTGGATGACTGATTTTCCCTCAGTATCAACAAATGCCGCTCGCTATCAGCAACTTTCAATTAACCCACAAAAAATTTCAGGACAATGCGGAAGACTTAAGTGTTGCTTAAATTTTGAATTGGACGGATATACTGAAGCTTTAGGAGAATTCCCTAGTACAAAAATAAAGTTAAAATCGAAAGAAGGGGTCGCAAAATTTGTAAAATTAGATGTGTTTAAAGGGGTGTTGTTTTATTTTAACTCCGACCTTCCTGGCGACTTATTGGAGCTGTCAATTGAGCAGGTAAATAAAATTATTGCACAAAATGAAAAAGGAGAAACACCAATAAATTTTAAGAATTATCCAGCCGAGCTAAAGCAAAAAGAAATTACCTTTCAAGATACAGTAGGTCAAGATAGTATTAATCGTTTTGACAAAAAGAAGAAATCAAAATTTAAAAGAAGTTCAAATATTAAATCTAAAAAAAGAACAGTTAATTGTCATTGTGGGAAAACAAAAAATCCAAATGGAAATTGTGATGGATCTCATGCAAACAGAAACAATTAAATGAAGCGTAATTTATTTTTAATTAGTATAATACTTACATTTTTCTCTTGTAATTCAACTACTGTCTTTGACGGAGATAAAAGTTTTAAAAACCAAGAATGGAATACCGATAGTATTGTAAGGTTTGATTATCTTATTAATGATACAATTTCAAAACATAAACTTATTTTAAAAATAAGACATAGTGTAGATTACGAATTTCAAAACTTATTTTTATTTATATATTCTGGATCATCAAAAGATACGGTTGAGTTATTAATAGCTGATAATAGAGGCAAATGGCTAGGAAATGGTGTTGGAGATATTAGAGAGGTAGAAATAGTTATTGAAAATGAAAAAATATATAACAAAAAAGAGAATCAAACCATTACGATTGAACAGGCCATGCGCTATGGATCAAACGAAAAAATAAACAACCTAAAACACATAGATGCTGTAGGATTAAATATTATTAAAGAAAATGAGTAGATTTAAAATTATATTGATTTGGCTGATTATTACCAGTCCTTTCTTAGTTTTATTTACACTTGTCCAGCTAACATTATTTGGTGTTTTTGGGGAGCTACCAACATTTGAAAAATTAGAGAACCCTAAAAACAATTTATCAACAGAGATTATTTCAGAAGACGGTATAGTTTTAGGAAAATATTTTTTTGAAAATAGAACTAGGATAAAATACAACGAACTTTCAGAAAACTTAATTAGAGCCTTAATCTCTACAGAAGACATTCGCTTTAGGAAACATTCTGGAATTGATGGAAGAGCACTTTTACGGGCAATCGTTGGTGTAATAATAGGAAATAGAAGTTCTGGAGGAGCAAGCACGATTACACAACAGCTTGCTAAAATGGTGTTTACAGAACAACCAAGCTCAGGAATGGAGAGGATAACGCAAAAACTAAAAGAGTGGATTATTTCAGCCCAATTAGAAAAACGATATACAAAAGATGAAATCTTAATAATGTATTTAAATCGTTTTGATTGGGTTAATAATGCGGTTGGTATTAAATCAGCATCAAGTGTATATTTTAATAAAAAACCGATTGATTTAAATTTAGAAGAATCAGCCATGCTGGTTGGTATGTTAAAAAATCCATCCCTTTATAACCCAATTAGAAGAAAAGAGCTTACTGAATCAAGAAGAAATGTAGTGCTCTCTCAAATGAATAAATATGACTTTATAACAGATTCATTATACAACACTCTTTCAGGTCAACCAATTAAATTAGATTTTAAACAAGCAAGTCATAATGAGGGGTTAGCTCCTTATTTTAGAGAATATTTAAGGGGGGAGTTAAAAAAATGGTGTTCTGAAAACAAAAAAGGTGATGGCAGAAAGTATAATCTATATACTGATGGATTAAAGGTACAGACTACTATTAATTCTCGTTTACAACAATTTGCTGAAGAGGGTATGCGTACCCATATTTCAGATTTGCAAAAAGATTTTTACACCCACTGGAAAGGTCGTGCCAAAGCGCCTTACCCAGATGATTTTGAATGGAAACAAATTAATAAAATAATTGATCAAGGAATGAGGCGATCTGAACGATACAAAAAATTAAAAAATGCAAAAAAATCAGACAAGGAGATAAAAAGAATTTTTAAAAAGAAAGTACCAATGACTTTATTTTCTTGGGATGGAGCAATAGATACGGTTCTTTCTCCTAGAGATTCTATAAAATACAATAAGTTTTTTATCCATACAGGAATGATGAGTATGGATCCCGAAACCGGCTATGTAAAAGCTTATGTTGGTGGAATTAACTACAAGCACTTTAAGTACGATCATGTTAAGATAGGAAAACGACAAGTAGGATCAACTTTTAAACCGTTCTTATATGCTTTAGCTATGCAAGAAGGCTACTCTCCTTGCGATGAAGTTTTGAATATACCTGTTGTTTTTGATAAAAAAAAGTGGGGACTTGAAAAAGATTGGGTGCCAAAAAATTCAGGAGATGAGTATGATGAAATGTCATTAACATTAAAGTTTGGGTTAGCTAATTCAATTAATACAGTTACCGCTTATATTATGAAACAATTTGGACCTCATGCTGTGATTGATTTGGCAAAAAAGATAGGGATAGAATCAGAGATTTTAGCAGTCCCGTCTTTATGTTTAGGAACTTTCGAATTATCTGTTTATGAAATGGTGGGAGCCTATTCTACATTTGTAAATAAAGGAGTCCATACAGAACCGATTTTTATTACACGAATTGAAGATAAAAACGGGAAGATATTGGAAGAATTTATACCTAAAACTCAAGAAGCAATGAGCAAAGAAACTGCAGATTTAATGGTGAGAATGTTGCAAGGAGTTGTTGACGGGGTATATAGTCCTGTTGCTAAAAAAATAGGCGGAACAGGAAGGCGTTTACGTTTCAGATATGCTTTTAACAATGAAATTGGAGGTAAAACAGGAACCACTCAAAACCAATCGGATGGTTGGTTTATGGGAATTACCCCTAATTTAGTAACTGGAGTCTGGACAGGATGCGAGGATAGAAGCGCCCATTTTAGAGATATTTATTTTGGACAAGGCGCTAACATGGCACTACCTGTTTTTGCGGAATATATGCAAAGAGTATATTCCGATACTTTGGAAACAGGAATTAAGAGTGATGATGTATTTAATATTCCAAAATCAGTAGATTTGAAACTAGATTGCGGAGAAGCAACTAATAGTATTAGTGATGATGAGTTTGATGAAGAATTTTAAATTATGATAAATAAGGCAGTAAATAATATTGAAGAGGCCTTGGAGGGGGCAGAAAGTAATATGACTTTTATGGTTGGAGGGTTTGGGCTTTCTGGTATTCCAGAAAACTGCATTACAGCATTAGCTAAAAAAGAAATTTTTGGACTTACCTGTATTTCCAATAATGCAGGAGTTGATGATTTTGGTTTAGGACTTTTACTTCAAAGAAAACAAATCAAAAAGATGATTTCATCTTATGTTGGTGAGAATGCTGAATTTGAAAGACAAATGCTTTCAGGAGAATTAGAGGTGGATTTAATTCCTCAAGGCTCTTTAGCGGAAAGATGCAGAGCGGGAGGAGCTGGTATACCAGCTTTTTTTACTCCAGCAGGATATGGTACAGAGGTTGCAGAAGGGAAGGAGATGCGGGAGTATAATGGAAAACCACATATTTTGGAATCGGCACTTACTGCTGATTTTGCATTTGTAAAAGCATGGAAAGGTGATGCCGCTGGAAATCTAATATTTAAAGGAACTGCCAGAAACTTTAATCCGCTTATGGCAATGGCTGGTAAAATTACGGTGGCTGAAGTAGAGGTGTTAGTTCCAGCTGGCGAATTAGATCCAAATCAAATTCACACCGCAGGTATTTTTGTGCAAAGAATTTTTCAGGGTGAAAAATATGAGAAGAGAATAGAACAAAGAACCGTTAGAACAAGAGAATAATGGCTTTAGATAAAAATCAAATAGCCCAAAGGATTGCACAGGAGTTGCAGCATAACACTTATGTAAATTTAGGAATTGGGATTCCAACTTTGGTGGCAAACTATATACCACAAGGCATTGATATTGAGTTTCAGTCGGAAAACGGGGTTTTAGGAATGGGACCCTTTCCTTTTGAAGGGGAGGAAGATCCAGATATGATAAATGCAGGCAAACAAACGATTACCACCATGCCTGGTGCCGCTCTTTTTGATTCTGCCACTTCCTTTGCTATGATAAGAGGACAACATGTTCAGCTTACCGTTTTAGGAGCTATGGAGGTATCTGAAAATGGAGATATTGCCAATTGGAAAATACCAGGAAAAATGGTAAAAGGGATGGGTGGTGCTATGGATTTAGTAGCTTCTGCTGACAATATTATTGTAGCAATGATGCATACGAATCGTGCTGGTGAAAGCAAAATATTAAAAGAATGCACCTTACCAATTACAGGGGTAAATTGTATAAAGAAAGTAGTAACCAATTTAGCCGTTTTGGAAGTTACCAAAGATGGCCTTAAGCTTTTGGAAAGAGCTCCAGAAGTAAGTGTAGAAGAAATAATCGCAGCTACTGAGGTGGAATTAATTATTGAAGGAAATATTCCTATAATGCAAATATAGAATTAGGGAAAAAAGAGATAGACTTTCACCCAAGTATAAAACCAAGGATTGCTACAACAAGTATCATAACATCCATAAATTTAAAATTAGACCCTAAATTTGACAGGCCATGATCTAAATCTATTTGATTATTTGAATTCAACGCTTTTTTTTAGTTCTTGCAGAAAATATATATAAAAAATTTACTGGGGAAAAATATAAAACAGCCATAATTAAACATACAAAAGCACCCCCCAGCATATTATTTATTCACCTAATTTTTTATACCCTTACCTTCTAAATGCCTTTTAATATCTTCTAGTTTTCCTTCTGGGATAGCATCAATTAATTTTTGAGTATAAGGTGTTTCTGGTTTATTATAAATTTGGTCCGCATCACCCATTTCTTCAATTTTTCCTTCTTGCATTACCACCATCCTATCGCTCATATATTTTACCACTGATAAATCGTGAGAAATAAAGATATAGGTTAAGCCAAATTCATCTTTTAATTCATTAAGTAAGTTAAGTACTTGTGCTTGCACCGAAACATCCAATGCAGAAACTGACTCATCACAAATAATGAATTTGGGATTTACGGCTAAAGCTCGGGCAATCCCAATTCTTTGTCTTTGTCCTCCAGAAAATTCGTGTGGGTAACGGTAAAAATGGGAAGGATCTAAATTCACTCGCATTAATAATTCCTCCACTTTTTTCTTTCTTTGTTCATCATTTTCCAAAAGTCCGTGCACCTGCATTGGTTCCATTATAGCATTTCCAATAGTCATTCTTGGGTTTAAGGAAGAATACGGGTCTTGGAAAATTATTTGCACTTCTTTTCGGAATATCCTCAGATTATCTGCAGTCATTTTAGCAATATCCTTTCCTTTATAAATCATTTCTCCTTCGTTAGGTTCTTCTAATCGGATAATAGTACGCCCAATTGTTGTTTTTCCACAACCAGACTCCCCTACTAAACCTAAAGTTTCTCCAGGATAGACATCAAAAGTTACATCATCCACCGCCTTCACATTGCTTGTAATTCCTCCAAAAAATCCATTACGAATTGGGAAATAAGTTTTTAAATTTTTGATTTTCATTAAAGGTTCTTGTGCAAATAACCTTTCTTGTTTTGCTTTTCTATCGATATCCGGAACGGCTAAATCTTTAGTAAATTCCTCTACAGAAATATTATTATCAATAACCTCTCCGTTTTCATTCTCTTGCATAAAATCAGAAACGGTTGGCAAGAAAGTATAGCGCTTGTCCAATGGTGGTCTACAAGCTAAAAGCCCTTTCGTATAAGGATGTTGAGGGTTAGTAAAAATCTCCAAAACATTACCTTGCTCCACAATCTTTCCTTTATACATCACCACAACTTTATCGGCTAATTCTGCAATTACACCCAAATCATGTGTGATAAACATAATTCCCATATCTTTCTCTTTCTGTAATTTTTGCATGAGTTGCAAAATAGTTTTCTGTACAGTTACGTCTAATGCAGTTGTTGGTTCATCTGCAATTAAAACTGAAGGCTGACAACTCATAGCCATAGCAATCATTACTCTTTGTTTTTGTCCCCCCGAAATTTGATGAGGATAAGCGCTGAAAATCCGTTCCGGATCTGGTAATTGAACTTCTTCAAAAAGACTTATGGTTAATTCTTTTGCAGCTTTTTTATTCAACTTTTGATGCAAGGTAATAGCCTCCATTACTTGGTCTCCACAAGTAAAAACAGGATTTAAGGAAGTCATAGGCTCTTGGAAAATCATAGCAATATCATTCCCTCTGAATTTTCTCATTGCCTCTTCTGAGATGCTTAATAAATCAGTAGCTGTTCCATCTTTTTGATGAAAAATAATTTCTCCACCACTAATAATGCCGGGAGGGCTTGGTATAAGACGCATAGCTGAAAGTGAAGTAACTGATTTACCTGATCCTGACTCCCCAACAATCCCAATTGTTTCCCCTCTGTTTAAGGTAAAACTCACATCATTTACCGCTTTTACAGTTGTTCCTTCTGTATGAAACTCGGTTACCAGATTTTTAAATTCCAACAATGTATTTTCCATCTTTGTGTTCTTTTTTTGTGTTGTTAAAAGTAGTTTTTAAATTCTATTTATACAAACTCAATGTTATTTTCTGAAATCAAATCTTCTCCTTTGTATTTTAACAAGAGTTGTGCTACAGTGAGCGTATCTTTTTGGCAATAGATTTTAATGCGTTCCAAATCTTTTTCTTCCCAATATACTTTAGCTACTTGGCTACCATCAATATCATCTTTTGGGGTAGGGATGTCAAAAAGTGCTGCCAATAATTTGATAGAGGTATAATGTTTGTACTCCCCAAATTTCCATAATTCCATAGTGTCCAAATGATTTATTTCCCACGGTTTTTTACCCGCTATATCTAACAGTTTTGGGAGCCCCAATGCATTAATCAATGCCCTTCTAGCAATGAAGGGAAAGTCAAATTCCTTTCCATTATGCGCACACAATTGGTGCTGTTTTTTATTAAATTGACTATCGAGCAAAGTATTAAAGTCAGTAATAATTTGTTTTTCATCATCTCCATAAAAAGATTTGATACGGAAATGATTTTTGCTTTTTTCAGTAAATAAATAACCCACCGATATACAGATAATTTTGGCAAACTCTGCCATTACCCCTGCTTTTAACTTATAGTATTCGCTAGGACTGTATTCTTCTTTTCTTTGCCAAGTTGTTTTTTCAGACCATAATTTCTGAAAATTATCATCTAACTCTTCAAAATTTTTCGAACAAGGCACTGTTTCAATATCCAGAAAAAGAATGTTTTTTATATTAATATCTGCCAACATATTTTAGTGTTTCACTTCTAAAGCGGCATCAATAAATGCATAGAAATCTTCATGATGACCATCTTCTAAATATTTTCCAAATTTTCTTCCCAACCTCACCACAATCATATTTTTTTCAGGAATACAAATTACATATTGCCCCCACAATCCTCTTGCATAATAAATAGATAACCCTTGTCTTTCAGCTAACCAAAACTGAAACCCATAATTTGTGTTAGGATTGCCTTTTTCATCTAATAAATTGGCTGCTGAAGTGGCTGATTTCACATAGTTACTATCTAAAATTTGCAGTCCATTCCAATTTCCTTGATGCAGGTATAGTTTTCCTAAACGGGCAAAATCTCTAGCATTGGAATTGATACAACAAAAGCCTTTTTCATCCCCTCCTTCTACATCTGTATTCCAAAGCGCAGAATGTTTAGCTCCCATTGGTTTCCATAGTTTTTCTGATGCATACTCACTTATTGTTTTACCTGTTGCGACCTCCACAATAAAAGTTAATAATTGAGTGCATGAACTGTGATACTTAAACACTTTTCCTGGAGTTTCTACTACTTTTAAGCTGTTCATTAGCCCACTTAAATTATTACCATAATACGCTTTAGAAGTTTGTCCGATTGGATTGTAATAGTCCTCCGTCCAATTAAGCCCAGAACTCATGGTAAGTAAGTTTTTTATGGTGACTTCAGTATTTCTTCCTTCACAGAAATTTGGTAAAAAATCACAAACTTTTTGGTCTACAGATTTTATCTTTCCTTCTTTTATTGCTACTCCAATAAGGGCTGAAACCCAACTTTTGGACATGGAAAAAGAATTAGACATAGTATCGACAGAATAACCGTGCCAATATTTTTCAAATTGTATGCTATCATTTATAATCACCATAAAAGCAACTGTTTCTAAGCTATCATTTACCGACTTAATGAAATCTGGCAATTCTGCAGTATTGTAATTATCTGAAACAGCCCATTTTTGACGTATTCCATCTTCAATTATATTTGATGGAAAATGCACAAAATCATGAATATAAGAAGAGGGGTGACCCTTTAAATAAGTAATAGAGATAGCTTTATAAAGCCAGCTTTTACCACTTAAAACAATAAGCAAATTCAGTAAAACAAAAATGATTAACAGGTATTTTAATCCTTTTTTCATCTTAAATAATTTCCATATCAAATAAATCTATCAAATGCGATTTTACTTTATTCTTTACTTCTTCCATATTTATTTCCCCCCCTAATTCTTGTTGCAGGGAAGTTACACTTTTATCGGTAATCCCACACGGAATAATGTTCCCAAAATAGGAAAGATCAGAATTTACATTAAAAGCAAAACCATGCATAGTTACCCAACGACTGCTTTTTACTCCAAGCGCACAGATTTTTCTGGCCTTTGTCGTACCCACATCAAACCAAACTCCAGTCTCTCCGGGTGAGCGTTCAGAAGCTAATCCGTATTCTTTCAAAGTTAGGATTACTGCCTCCTCCAAAAAGCGCAAGTATTTATGAATATCAGTAAAGAAATTATCCAAATCCAAAATTGGATAGCCTACAATTTGCCCAGGCCCATGATAGGTAATATCCCCCCCCTCTGTTTATTTTATGAAAGGTTGCTCCTCTACTTTTTAGATAATCTTCATTTACCAAAAGATTCTTTTCATCTCCACTTTTGCCTAAAGTATAAACATGCGGGTGTTCGCATAAAATCAAATGATTTTTGGTTACCTCTGTTTTACTTTCCTTTCGGTTGGCTGATTTTACCGCTAGTATTTCGGCAAAAAGCTCCTCTTGATAATCCCAACATTTTTTGTAATCAATCAGCCCTAAATCTTTAATTGACACTTTTTTGTTCATTATACTTTTGCTAATTCGCCTTTTAAAAAGTTAATTACGTCAATTTCAATTGCATCGACATTATTCATTTCTGATAAGTACCAACTAACCCAATCTCCTAAATTAATATGGTATAGGGAGTTTGCTAAAACAGTATCTCCTTTACTCCAAATTTCAGTAATATTTTCTGTGTATTTTGCAATCACTTTTTTATTGATATCCATTCTTATTTGATTTCTTTTATAATCGTATTTATTGCGGAAATAAACAACTGCTAAATCATTTACATTAGTTCTCCAGCCTAACAATTCATTGTGATTCATCTCAGGAATTACATTATGCCAAGCAAGCATTTTACTGTTTTCATTCAGTTGTTGACGAAAACGAACAGCTACCCCTTCAAATCCATTTGCAACATAAATTACAGGAGTTTTTTTGTACATTTTTTTTGCCAATTCCATAGCTTGTTTTTGGATGTCTTTTTTTTCAGTATCGAGTAAAGTAATTGTATTTTCAAAGTCATTTTTGAAAGTATCATCAATAATACCGTAATGATTGAGCATAAAGAATAGCTCAGTAAAAGCATAGCCAAACATAGCTCTTGGCGGGTGATTTCCGGGAATTATTATATGATTATAATTATTTTCTTCTGCTATAATTTTTAGTTTACCGCCAGAAGTAATCACTGCTATTTCAGCACCTCTTGATTGGCATTTTTCCAAAGCATAAAGGGTTTCTTCCGTATTTCCGGAATAAGAATTAGCAATAACAAGCGTATACTCATTTACAAAATTTGGGATGCTATAATCCTTAGCGGAAGCAATAGGAATAGTTACTTTGGGAGATATAATATCAGCAACTATTGTCCCTCCAATTCCTGAGCCTCCCAAACCGCAAATCAGAATGTTTTTAATTTCTTTATTACAGGCAATTAAATCTGTGTTATTTGCTATCTCAATGGCTTCTGTTAAATGATTGGTGAAATCATTTAGATAATCGTTTATTTTCATATTAAATAGTTAAAAATTTTATTAGTTTTATGGAATGAGTAAAGTTAGCTTGTTTCACATTAAAATTGGCTTGTTAAAAGAAGTCAAAAATACGAAATAATAGGATAATAGAATTCCTATATTTGCAAAAAAATAAAGCATGACAAGAGTACTTTCCGAGCAAGAAATCATAAGAAGAGAATCTTTACAAAAATTGAGAGATTTAGGAATTGAGCCTTATCCGGCAGCAAAGTTTGATGTGGATATTACTTCTAGGCAAATCAAGGAAAAATTCAATGAGGGAGATGCGTTAGAAGTGGTAATTGCGGGAAGATTGATGAGCAGAAGAATTATGGGAAAAGCCTCTTTTGCTGAGTTACAGGATGCTGATGGGAAAATTCAAATCTATGTAAATAGAGATGAGATTTGTGAGGGAGAGGATAAGGAGATGTACAATACGGTTTTCAAAAAATTATTGGACATTGGAGATATTGTTGGTATTAAAGGAACTGTATTTATTACTAAAGTGGGGGAAATATCTGTGAAAGTAAAGGAACTTACTGTCCTTACAAAATCTTTACGCCCATTGCCTTTGCCAAAGGTAGATGCAGACGGAACCATACATGATGCTTTTACTGACCCTGAGAAAAGATACAGACAAAGGTATGTGGATTTAGTAGTGAATCCAGAGGTAAAAGAAGCTTTTATCAAACGTACAAAACTAACGAATTCCATGCGGGAGTTTTTGAATAAGAAAGAATATTTGGAAGTAGAAACACCAATTTTACAACCGATTTATGGAGGAGCAGCAGCTCGTCCGTTCAAAACACATCACAATACTTTGGATATGGAATTATATCTTAGAATTGCGAACGAATTGTATTTGAAAAGATTGGTTGTAGGTGGTTTTGATGGAGTATATGAGTTCTCCAAAGATTTCAGAAATGAGGGAATGAGTCGTTTTCATAATCCTGAATTTACACAAATGGAATTGTATGTTGCCTACAAGGACCATGCTTGGATGATGGATTTGGTGGAAGAAATGGTAGAGAAAATTGCTATGGATTTACATGGAAAAACGGAAATTCATGTAGGAGATAATTTAATCAATTTCCAAAGACCTTGGAAGCGCTACACTATGTATGAGGCAATTGAGCATTTTACTGGCATTGATATTTCAAAAATGGATGAGGCTAATATGATTGAAGCTGCTAAACAATTAGGGGTTGGAGTAGATAAAAGTATGGGAAAAGGAAAATTGATTGATGAAATTTTTGGAGAAAAATGTGAAGGACAATTAATACAACCAACCTTTATAACAGACTATCCTGTTGAAATGTCACCATTGGCTAAAAAACACAGAGAGCATGAAGGTTTGGCAGAGCGTTTTGAGGGGTTTTGTAATAGTAAAGAAATCTGTAATGCCTTTTCAGAATTGAACGATCCAATCGACCAAAGAGCAAGATTTGAAGAGCAATTAGAACTTGGGAAAAGAGGAGATGATGAAGCAATGTTACTAGATGAGGATTTTTTAAGAGCAATAGAATATGGTATGCCTCCAACTGCAGGTTTAGGGATTGGTATTGATAGGCTCTCTATGATTATGACAAACTCAAATTCTATTCAGGATGTATTGTTTTTTCCACAAATGAAAGCAGAGAAAGGAGCTGCTGAGGAGTAAGTTTCTGTAGGTTAAATAATCCCAAAGCCAAGTAATATAGCCAGCACCATAATCATAATAGTTATGGTAATATTTACAAACCCAAGTGTTATTTTTTTTAATAGTTTTTTGCCAACTATTGCGCCAACAAAAGCTGAGGTTATTGCTGTTAATAATATAGGCATATTTTCTTTTAGGCCAAAATCTGAGTACTTAGTAAAATAAACGGATATCCTAGAAATATCTACTACTGATGAAATAATTACACCCGTTGCTATAAAGCCTTCTTTCGTTAATCCGCATTTAACAAGAAAAATACTCCTTAAGGCACCTTGGTGCCCAGAAAGACCACCAAAGAAACCGCTTACAGCCCCTCCAATCAGTAATTTATTTTCAGAAAATGCTAATCTTTTATATAAAGGAAGTAATTCCAATACAGCAAATCCAAACATTAATGAGGCAACTAATACTTTAATTGGCATGATAACACATTTTCTCTCTGCTATGTAATAAACAAACCAATCCTCATTTCCAGAGAAAAATATAAGAATCCAAGCTCCTATAAAAGCACTAATTATTGCAGGGATTCCGAATTTTAAAACAATATTCCAGTTTACTTTATTCCCAACAAGAGGTATTTTAAATAAGTTATTTAATAAATGAACAATACCCGTTAATGCAATTGCTACTTCAATAGGAAAAAAGATAGCAAAAACAGGCATCAGAATTGTCCCTAAGCCAAATCCAGAAAAGAAGGTTAGTAATGATGCAAATAATGCAAATATAGAGACAATTATAAATTCCACACTTGCTTTTTTATTTTTTGGCAGTTAATATTTTTTCAGTTTTACTTTTACCAATTAGTGTTATCAATTCTTCTTTTTTGGCCTCCATTACTTGTTTAACAGAGCCAAAATGAGACATAAGAAGCTCCACAGTTTTTGGACCAATACCTTCAATCATATCCAGTGAAGTCCCTAAACTTTCTTTATTTCTTTGTTTGCGGTGATGAGTAATACAAAAGCGATGAGCTTCATCCCGTAATTGCTGTATGAGTTTTAAACTTTCTGAACGTTTATCCAAATAAAGCGGTACACTATCGCCTGGGAAATAGATTTCTTCCAAGCGTTTTGCAATCCCAATTATTGAGATTTTACCTCTCAAATTAAGTTTATCTAAACTCTTGACGGCCGAACTTAATTGTCCTTTCCCACCATCAATTACTATGAGTTCTGGCAAAGGCTGCTCTTCTCCCAAAAGGCGTTTGTATCTTCTGTAAACAACCTCCTCCATACTTGCAAAATCATCAGGTCCCACCACTGTTTTAATGTTAAAATGTCGGTAATCTTTCTTGCTAGGCTTAGCATTTTTAAAGACAACACAAGCAGCGACAGGGTTATTTCCTTGTATGTTGGAATTGTCAAAACACTCAATGTGCCTTGGGCGTTTCAAAAGACGTAAATCTTTTTGCAATTGCTCTATTACTCGCTTATTATCTACCCGTTCTTTATTATTCATTTTTTGCTTTTGATGATCTAATAGCATGTATTTAGCATTGCGCAAACTCAGGTCAATTAATTGTTTTTTATCTCCTATTTTAGGTAGAGTAATACTCAAGTCTTTCCAAACATTTTCCAAAGAATGAGAACAGTAAATTTGCTTAGAAGTAGAATTGAATCTTTGCCTTAATTCCACCATAGCTAATTTTAATAATTCTTCCTCTGTTTCGTCCAATTTTTTTTTCAACTCCAAAGTGTGTGCTTGAATAATTGCCCCAGAATTTATTTTTAAATAGTTGATGAAAGCAGTTGTTTCATCCGAGATAATAGTAAATACATCTACATCATTTATTTTTGGATTTACTATAGTTGATTTGGCTTGATAATTATTCAATAAATCAATTTTCTGTTTTATTGATTGGGCTTTTTCAAACTCCATCTTTTCAGAAAACCTAAGCATGGTAGTTTTCAAATGCTGAATTACCGATTTTATATCTCCTTTTATAATCTGTTTGATATGCTCAATTCCTATTTGATAATCAGTATTTTTTTGCCCTCCAATACAAGGTCCTAAGCAATTTCCCATATGGTATTCCAAGCACACTTTGAATTTATCAGCTTTTATATTTTCATCACTTAATTTGAGCGTACAATTTCGCAAAGGATAGAGCTGATGAAAGAAATCTAAAAGTGTTTTTACCAAACGTACAGAAGTGTAAGGACCAAAATAAGCAGAACCATCTTTTACTATTGTTCTGGTTTGAAAAATCCTAGGAAAGGGTTCGTTTTTAATGCAAATCCAAGGGTAGGTTTTCCCGTCTTTCAACATTACATTGTACTTGGGCTGGTGTTTTTTTATCAGATTATTCTCTAAGAGCAGGGCATCCATTTCACTTACTACCACTACATATTTAATATCCTGAATTTTACTAACTAATACCCTAGTTTTCCCATGCTCTTGTGTTTTTGTAAAATAAGAAGAAACCCGTTTTTTTAGGTTTTTAGCTTTTCCTATATAAAGCAGGATTTCTTTTTTATCATAATACTGATAAATCCCAGCTTTGTTTGGGATATTTTTGATTAGTTCAGCTATATGAGTTAGAGCTGGCATTATCTGCTGAGCACAATCACCTCTTTAAATCGCTCAGTATTTCCATTATCTGAAAAAACTTCCATCCAAACGATATACATTCCTGTATTTAATTGTAACCCCTCTTCTGATGTTCCGTCCCAACTGGTGGCTACGCTATCATTTAGGTATAATTTGTAAAAAGAATCTACTTCAAAACTTTCAATATCGCCACTACAAGCAGGATTTGTAGTGAAATTTCCATCTGAAAAATTATCAGTAAATTGCCCAAACACTAGATTTGTTTGTAGTAGAATGATAAAAGTAAAAATGGATTTCTTCATAGTTGGTAAATATAGTACTTTTGGAAAGTAAAAAATGAATATGAAATTAGCAATTGTAGGTATTACCGGTATGGTTGGAAGGGTGATGTTAAAAATTCTTGCGGAAAGAAATTTCCCCATAACAGAATTAATTCTAGTAGCATCTGAAAAGTCATCCGGAAAAGCTGTCCAATATTTAGGAAAAGAGTATACTATAATTTCTCTTAATAAATTGTTAGAAAGAGAAGTGGATTTAGCTTTATTTTCAGCCGGTGGGGAAGTTTCTAAAATATGGGCGCCAAAATTAGCTGAGAAAGGGTGTAAAGTAATTGATAACTCTTCTTATTGGAGAATGAATACAAAGCATAAATTAGTGATACCAGAGATAAATGGGAATGTATTGACAAAAGAAGACATGATTATTGCCAATCCGAATTGCTCCACTATTCAAATGCTAATGGCTTTAACCCCTTTGCATAAGCAATTTGGAGTAAAAAGAGTGGTAGTTTCAACTTATCAATCCATTAGTGGAACAGGCGTAAAAGCCGTTCGGCAATTAGAAAATGAAGAAAAAGGAATAGAAGGAGAGATGGCCTTTCCTCATCCTATTTATCAGAATGCTTTACCGCATTGTGATATGTTTGAAGAAAATGGATATACTAAAGAGGAAATGAAACTCACAAATGAGACTAAGAAAATATTGGACAATAGCATAGAGGTTACCGCAACAGCCGTTAGGGTTCCTGTAGTTGCTGGGCATTCCGAAAGTATTAATGTGAGCTTTGAAAAAGATTTTAATTTGGATGAAGTGCACTTTGCTTTAAGTGAAATGAATGGAGTGGAGCTAGAGGACAATCCATCAACAAATACTTACCCTATGCCAATTACTGCAAAAGATAGTGATGCCGTTTTTGTGGGAAGAATAAGAAGAGATTTCTCTCAAGAAAATACGCTAAATATGTGGGTGGTTTCTGATAACTTAAGAAAAGGAGCTGCTACCAATACCATTCAGATTGCTGAGTATTTGATAAATAATAAACTCCTATAAGATGATAATTAGTCATATGTATAAATTTCTTTTTATTGGCTTGCCATTTTCAGCATCATCAGCAATAACTAAAGAACTTCATTCCAAATATGAAGGAAAGCCGTATTTAAGAAAACACTCATTATATCATGAGTTTATGAAAGTAGCAACAAAAAAAGAGAGGGATTATTTTGTATTTGCAGTGTTAAGGAATCCAATGGAAATTACCGTAACTGGTTATGAAAAAATGAAGGCAAACGCGAAAGGAAATTTTACAAACCCTGATTTATTTAAAGAAAATGGTGGTCATATCACAAAAAACCAGAGAATAAGATTTAATTATATTTTGGATAATAAAGCTACATTTCAAGAGTATTTTTTAAAATTCTATAGTAATCCTTATGATAATTATTCAAGCATGACAATTGATAATTGTGATTTTGTAATAAGATATGAAAATATAGCTGAGGATTATTTATTAGCACTAAATAAAGTAGGAGTTGAATCCCCCTTTCCTTTACCTGTAACAAATAAAACAGTAGGCAAAAAAAAATATTTATCAGAATACTACACTGAAGAGATTAGAAAGAAAGCAATTTATGTTTTTGGACCCTTTTTGGCTAAGTATAATTATTTTTTCCCAAAAAATTGGGGTAATATAAACATCCCTCTATCAAGCACAATAAAGTTTAATATCATGAGTATTCTTAGAAAGTTTAATGAGAAATTTATTAAGAAACACTCTGGAAGGAAAAGTATGGCTGGGACTATTTATGGCGATATACAAAGAAAAGAACCTAATTAAAGATTCTTCTGTAAAAAAGTAATATCATAAATATACCAACCGATATTCCTGCATCAGCGATATTAAAAACAGGACGAAAAAAGATAAAATGCTCTCCTCCCCAAATTGGGAGCCAATCAGGATAATGGCTGTTTAAAAGAGGGAAATATAACATGTCAACTACTTTCCCGTGTAATAATGAGGAATAGCCCCCTGTTGCTGGTAAAAACTGAGCCACATTATTAGAGCTATCATTAAAAAGGATGCCATAAAAAGAGCTGTCAATAATATTGCCTATTGCGCCGCCAATAATTAACCCTAGAGCAATTAGCGCTCCATTAGGGATTTTTGTTTTGGCAATAGGAATTAGATATTTAATTCCAATCCCAACAACTATAATTCGAAATAAAGTGAGTAGTGTTTTGCCTAAAGGCCCTCCAAACTCTAATCCAAAAGCCATCCCGTTATTTTCAACAAAAAGAATTTTGAACCAATCTATTCCTTCTATTTTGACTCCGTCATATAAAATAAAATGAGTTTTAATCCAAATTTTTAAGATTTGGTCACTTAAAACAAGAATAAAAGCGGTAAGAGATATCTTTCTCAAAGTAGACTATTGTGCGTTTTTTGCCTCCATACTTAATGTAGCGTGAGGGACTAATTTTAAGCGCTCTTTAGCAATTAATTTGCCAGTGACTCTACAAATGCCATAAGTTTTATTTTCAATTCGGATTAAAGCATCGCTTAAGTTTCTGATAAATTTAGCTTGACGTTCTGCTAGTTTAATATTTTCTTCTTTCGACAAGGTAGACGAACCCTCTTCAAACTGCTTAAAGGTAGGAGAAGTGTCTTCTGTTCCATTGTCAGAATCATTAGCAGTTGCGGACCGTAATACGGATAAATCTTCTTGCGCGCTTTCAATTTTAGCAAGAATGATTTTTCTGAATTCTTCTAATTCATCTTTGGCATATGTAGTTTTTTCAGTCATTATAATTATTGTTTTTTAACACTCACTTTAGTACTTATGCCATCAACTAGTTCAATCTTATCTTCTGCATTATTAAGTTCATCAATAAATTCTAATTGGTCTGCTAAAGTTTCATCACAAATATAAATGAAATTATTTTGAATAGCTGAGCTAAGGGCTTCATTTTTTTCAACCAAAACATTTATCTTATCAGTAACTTCAAATCCCTTATCTTTTCTAAGGTTTTGAATTCGATTAATAAACTCTCTTGCCAAACCCTCTTCTTTTAACTCTTGAGATAAAGTAATGTCCAAAGCAACAGTTACTCCATTATTACTACTCACAATACAACCGGGAATATCAGCTGAACTAATTTCAACATCTGTTAAATCAATACAGATATTTTCATTAATGGAAAAAGTGTTATTTTGCTCAATTGTTTTAATATCACTTGAAGTAAATTGCGCAATAGCCCCCACAATTAATTTCATATCTTTTCCGTATTTCGGTCCTAAAGTTTTAAAATTAGGCTTAATCTGTTTGGTTAACACCTCAGAATTGGCTGTTAAATAGTCTATCTTTTTTACATTAATCTCACTAAGGATAATATTTTCTACTGCCTTGATATTGGCTGCCATTTCAGAATTCAGTATAGGAATCATAATTTTTTCAAGAGGTTGGCGGACTCTTAATTTTTCCTTCTTTCTTAGAGATAAGGCAAGAGAAGTAATATTTTGAGCTAACTGCATTCTTTGTTCTAATTGAGGATCAATTTTTGTTTTTTCAGGTTTTGGAAAAACAGCAAGATGTATAGAGCTAACAGAATTTTTTTGGGTGACAGTATTTAAATCCTGAAACAAGTGATCCATAAAAAACGGAGCAATAGGAGCAGATAATATAGCTATCTTTTCAAGGCATTCATAAAGCGTTTGATAGGCAGAGACTTTCTCAGTATTGTATTCTCCCTTCCAGAATCTTCTTCTGCTTAAACGAATATGCCAATTACTTAGTTTGTCTATTACAAAATCCTGAATTAATCGGGCTACCTTGGTAGGTTCATATTCTTCATAATTTCCCTCAACAGCTGTAATTAAAGTATTTAATTCAGAAAGAATCCATCTGTCAATTTCAGCTCTATTTCCTATTGCAACACTCTTTTCTTTATAAGTAAACCCGTCAATATTAGCATACAAGGCAAAGAAAGAGTATGTATTGTAAAGTGTGCCAAAGAATTTTCTTTGCACTTCTTGAATCCCTCCTTCATCAAATTTTAGATTATCCCAAGGCTGAGCATTGGAAATCATATACCACCTTGTAGCATCAGCACCATATTTATTAATGATTTGGAAAGGGTCAGCAGCATTGCCTAATCGTTTGGACATTTTGCTCCCGTTTTTATCTAAAACCAATCCGTTTGAAATTACATTTTTATAAGCAACAGAATCAAATAGTATAGTAGATATTGCGTGTAAAGTAAAAAACCAACCCCTTGTCTGGTCAACCCCTTCTGCAATAAAATCGGCAGGATAATTTTGTTCAAATAATTCTTTGTTTTCAAATGGATAATGCAATTGAGCGTAAGGCATGGCTCCCGAATCAAACCAAACATCAATCAAATCCAATTCTCTTTTCATTGGCTCCCCATCTTCAGAAACAAGAATTATGTCATCAACATAAGGCCTGTGCAAATCAAAAGTAGTGTAATTTTCTTCTGAAAAATCATTAATTTTAAATGCCTCCAAAGGATTTTCTTTCATTAGCCCTGCCGCAATTGATTTTTCAATTTCAACTTTTAATTGTTCCACCGAACTAATACAAATTTCAGTTTCACCATCTTCTGTTCTCCAAATTGGAATAGGAATTCCCCAAAAACGAGAACGTGATAAATTCCAATCAACTAAGTTTTCTAACCAATTCCCAAAACGCCCTTTACCAGTTGATTTTGGTTTCCAATTGATGGTATTATTAAGCTCCACCATTCTGGCTTTATAATTAGTTGTTTTTACAAACCAACTATCCATTGGGTAATATAAAATAGGTTTGTCAGTACGCCAACAATGAGGATATGAGTGTTCGTATTTTTCTGATTTAAAACAAAGATTTTCCCCTTTTAGCTTAATCACAATTTGAATATCAACCGATAACTCTGGCTTGTCTTCCGTTTCAGTATAAAATTCATCTTTTACATACATACCTGCAAAATCGGTAACTTCATCAATAAACTTACCCTGCTTGTTCACTAAAGTTAAACTACCAATACCATTTTGCTTACAAACTATATTGTCATCCGCACCAAAACTTGGTGCCAAGTGTACAATACCGGTTCCATCTTCAGTAGTTACAAAATTACCTAAAATTACTCTAAAAGCATCCCCATCTTTAGGCTGAACATAAGATAATAACTGCTCATATCTCAACCCCTCCAAATCACTTCCTTTAATTTCTGAAATGATTTTATATGGCAAATTCTTTTTGCCAATTTTATATTCTTTAAATTTTAAATCAGCATTTTCAGCACTGAAATATTTAACTGCTAAATCCTTAGCAACCACTACTGATATTTTTTTTCCTGTATATTGGTTTAAAGTTTCAACTAATAAATAATCTATCTTTTTCCCTACTGCCAATGCAGTATTTGAAGGCAAGGTCCAGGGAGTTGTTGTCCAAGCCAAAAAATAAACTTCATTATCTGTTTTGTTGAACAAAAGTTTAGCACTCTCATTATTTACAACTTTGAATTGAGCTATTGCTGAGGTGTCTTTTACATTACGATAACAACCCGGCTGATTTAGCTCGTGAGTACTTAAACCTGTTCCTGCTTTTGGTGAAAAAGGCTGAATAGTATGTCCTTTATAAAGCAAGCCTTTTTTGTGCATTTGACCTAACAACCACCAAACACTCTCAATGTATTTATTATCATAAGTTACATACGGATTTTCCATATCTATCCAATAGCCCATCTTTTCAGTGATGTCCTCCCAACTTTCTTTGTATTTCATTACATTAGTTCGGCAAGCTTTATTGTAATCTTCAATTGAGATAGTAGAGCCAATATCTTCTTTTGTTATTCCAAGTTCTTTTTCGACTGCCAGCTCAACTGGTAATCCGTGTGTATCCCAGCCTGCTTTTCGGTTTACTTGAAAGCCTTGTAAAGTTTTATAGCGACAAAATAAATCCTTAATAGTACGCGCAATAACATGATGAATGCCAGGCATTCCATTTGCTGAAGGCGGTCCTTCATAAAATGTGAAGGCAGTATTCCCTTTTCTGCTTTCAATACTTTGATTAAAAACATCAGATTTTCTCCAATTGCCTAAAACGTCTCTGTGTGTTTTAGCTAAACTTAATTGATTGTACTGCTTGAACTTGCTCATTTTTTATACTAAATATAATGCTTGCAAATATAGGTGTTGAAGTTTAGATAAACAATTCTAATTTGGCGTAAAAAACAAAAGGACATAAGCATGCTACCTAATGATAAAGATATTGCCTCTATCCTGATGTTTCCAACCTTCAAAATCTTGGAAATACACTTCATAGATATAAGTTCCCATCGGCAAGTCATTTCCTGTTTTGAAATGTTTTCCATCCCAACCATTTGAATTTAAAAAACATTCCAAATCAGTAATATTTTCAGTAGCATATACCAAATTGGAAAAACGGTCGTAAACATTAAAATAGAAGGTTTCTCCTCTAACACCATGATGTGTTAAGCAAAACACATCATTTACACCATCTAAATCGGGAGTAAATGAATTAGGTATATAAATCCAATAATCATCAGTAATTGATAAGATTTTAGAAGTAGTATCTATACATCCCATAACATCTTTCACTATTAAAGTGACTTCATAAAAACCAACAGAATCTTTGTAAGTATGAAATGGATTTGCAGAATAATCAATGCTTGTATTATCGCCAAAATACCACTCCCAATTTACAATATCTCCTATTGATTTGTCTTCCATTTGTGTTGTAGTATAGAGGATAGTCATACTGTCAGGGCGCGCTTCAAAATCAGCAACTGGCGCATTTAAAATAGTAACTTTTGCCTCCCCGCTTGTGACTCCATTTTCATTTGCATCACGGAAATAGTTCAATATATATAATCCGTCTTCTGTAGTAGGAATGATATAAGGATTATCGCTAGTTCTTATAGAATCTTGGATTACACCATTTAACGTATAAGTAAATACGTAAGGGGGAATACCTGTAAAATCGACATATAACTCAGCATATTTACTATCATTAGAGCACAAGGTGTCGTTTCCATAAATCCCAGCAGTAATAGTTGTTAAATGTAAAATAATTGTATCATTATATATGCCATAAAATGAGTTATTTATTGAGTTACCGTTAATAAATATATTACTGTCAGATGACCAAGAACCAAAACCAAGTAAAGGGTCAATATTTGGAGAAAGAGTTACAATCTTATCAATAAAACATGTTTCAGAATAAGGGAATACAGAAATAATATTTCCATTAATATCAATAGTTGTTGTTGTCCCAATTGGCCTAATATCATACACTATTGTTGGCTTTAAGTATAAATGTAATTTTATAGTATCACTGTTTGTGGCATAAAAAGAATCCACTTCATTAAAAGGATTCGGCATTAACATTACACTATCGGACCCCCATTCTTTAAAGCCATATAAAGGATCAATATTAGGAGAAATATTAATAGTGTCTCCAAGCAGGTACATTTCTGTATGTGGAAAAGTGTTTACCCCAACACCATTGATATCAATTATTGAAGTAGTTGAAGCGGGAACAATATCATACACAATATTTCTACTTTCCCCAAAAAAGGCTCTTACTGTAACATCTCCCTGAACATCAATTACTAATGTGTCTTGAAAAGGATCATAGACGTAAACACCAGCTGGTAAGATTTCCCAATAAATTAAATTACCACTTTTAACTTCAAACGGTAAAGCCACGCCTCCAAATCTGCTATAAATCTGCGGTGTATTTGTCTCATTAATTATATTACCATCACTCATCTCAATCTCTCCTATTCCAATAATTTCAACTGTTGCATTATACGGTCCTGATAGTGCGGGATAGCAAGGAATAAAACCATTATTCATGATACTGCATCTGGCTAAAATAAAATCTTTCATATCCTGAACGTTAGATTGCCAAGTTGCATAATTCCCTCCCCATTTAGCAATTTGTCCAGGCATTTCGGGTTCAATCACGGCAACCATACTATCCAATATATCTATCATATTTACACAAGATAAATCACCAATAGCTAAATCTTGCCATCTATTTACATAGTCCGTAAAAAAATCATCATTTGTTAGAAATTCATTCCATATTGGAATATGCCCTTGACCACCAGGATTATTTAAACTACTAGGATCACAAGGGTCAGCATTTACTGACATAGTGGGCACTCCAGTATAATTTGTCCCATGATCAAAAGTATTATCCATATCCCAAAGCGTATATCTCCACTTTTTTTTATCTCCATTAGGATCCAACCCTCTCCACCATCCAGTATTATAATTTAACCAATCTCCACAAACCACATAAGAGTTCAGTAAAAAGTAATCAATTAAACTACCGGTATTAAATTGACCTTTTGCAGTATTGTAATTAGTTTGATTTGTCATTGGGTTTGTAGTAACAAAAGTTACAAAATCATCCCAATCATCTTCAGCCAGCATACCAGAAACTCCTCCTCCATACTTAGTCCATGTTCCTGCCCAGGTTTTTAAATATTGAATATACTCGGCACTTTCTCTATATATTTCATCTTGGTCGTAATAGTAATTTAAAAAATCAGAATCATCTACCTTTTCTCTCATTTCATAAACACCCCAATACTCTCCATTTAGGTACAAAATACAAGATGATGTAGATCTTTCATCTAATCTTAGGTCAGCCAGTTGAGATAGATGATGAACATATGCATCCCTTATGTGTGCCCCTGAATTACTATAGGAAAAAGGATAATTGTCATTTGCAGCAGCTTTAACAATTATTTTTTGAAATTTATCTCTACTCTTTGTGTCAAACAATTTATCTTGTAAAGCGTAGTTATACCCAAATTGATCTCTCATAACGTAATCAAAGCCTCTTTGATCGTAAGCCCACGAATCATTACCATGCTTATTATACTCTCCAGTACCTTTGTCAATTAAAATTCCGTTTTTATCAAACCATTCAATTGTTCCATCAGGCTCAGCCCCCCAGTTACCATCTAATAAATCAAATAGTCCCCCCTGCCCATTATCTCCAGAGATTGACAGAATTGGTATAGTGTGAGTATCGTTAATAAAAAAGGTGTGATAATCAATAAAACTTGAAGGAATATTAGTTGTTGAGCTATAAGCTATTGCTTTTACAACTGTTGTAATTGCAATATTTATAGGCGTAGTATATATTGTTGAGGTATTATTTGGTTCATCTCCATTTGTTGTATAATATATTGTGATAGTTGGATCAGGAGAACTTAATGTTAGATTAATAGCGGCAGCGTTATAACCTCCTGCTTGAGAAAAAACGGGTGTCATTGCATATTCTTGCATTGCTCCTATATTATTTGTATTAGGCGTTCCAGCGGTAAAAACACTCCAAATAGGAGAGCCGTTAGTTTCTCTACCTCTAGTGTGGGAATTTTGATTAGGCAATACTTGTATTGAGTCTTGGAAAATACCACCCGCATCAGAAAGCATGAAGACTTCATTGCCTTTCGTTTGCGTAATTTTAAAATTTGCATGAGCATTACCACCTACTAATTCATCTCTACCAGAACAGTAAACAATCGCCGTTCCATTTGCAGGCACTATAAAAGAAGATGGGATTATCCATTTTAAAGGATTTGAAACTTTGTCAGAAAGCGCCCATCCATTTAAATCAATAGCTGTAGCAGTTGTATTATAAAGTTCTACCCAATCTTCATACTCACCATAATTATCAGTGTAAGTGTCATAATTGGCAGCAGAATATTCATTAATTATAACTTGCCCTTTTGCAGAAAACATAGCAATACAAGAAATTAATAGTATAGAAATCAATTTATTCATTCTACAAAAATACAGAAAAATTACTATATTACGAGAGTATTACAAAGGCAGAATCTTAGCCCCCCAAACTTAAGCATCCTTAGAGGCACTTAGAAGCACATTTTTTCTAATTTTGCAGACTATTTTAATACAAATTGATGTACAATAATATAAAAGAAGATTTATTTTTTTTTAATGAGCTGATTAATGAGCTGATTAATGATGAGCTAATCAATCCTGTAGCTACGGCAATTACCCCTAATGAACTTCATTCAAAATTTGATTTGGAACTAAAATCCAGTCCAGCTATTGCTGAAGATTTCAAAAAAGAATTAAAAAAATTAGTGCTAAATACGTCTAAATCATCTTCAAAATTATTTTTTAATCAGCTTTTTGGCGGCAGGCACAGTAAGGCAATTTTAGGTGATTTGTTGGCTGTTATGCTTAATAATAGTATGGCAACTTACAAAATTGCAGGTCCTCAAGTTGGTGTTGAAAAGGAAATAATTAAACAAGTAAATACTTTGATTGGCTACCCTAAAGGTTGTGGAGGAACTTTTCCAACAGGAGGATCAATGAGTAATTTTATGTCACTGATAATGGCAAGGGATAAAAAAGATAAGGAGATTAGAAATAAAGGAATGCAAGGAAAATTAATTGCATATACTTCTGAAAACGCCCACTACTCTATTGCAAAAAATGCTTCATTTACAGGAATAGGGAAAGAGAATGTCCGCTATATTAAATCCAATGAAAAAGGGCAGATGGATATTACGTGTTTTAAAAAACAAGTAGAGGTGGATTTAGCTAACGGGTTATCGCCTTTTTACGTGAACGCAACAGCAGGAACTACAGTTCTTTGCGCATTTGATAAGCTTTCGGAGTTGGTCCCAATTTGCCAACGGCATAATATTTGGTTACATCTTGATGGTGCTTTTGGAGGAACAGTTGTCTTTTCAGAAAAATACAAGCATTTAGTGAGGGGAGCCGAACTTACAGACTCATTTTGTTTTAATGCTCATAAAACTTTAGGAGCACCTTTAAGCACCTCTGTATTAGTAGTAAAAGACAAGGAAGATTTGTATAGTTCTTTTAATAATGATGCAAATTATTTATACCAAACAGATGATGCAAATTATAACTTGGGACAAACTTCTTTTGAGTGTGGAAGAAGAAATAACGCATTAAAATTCTGGACGCTTTGGAAAGCAATAGGGAAGGATGGTATTGCTAAGATTATAGATCATGAATTTTCTTTAGCTGATAGTGCAAGAAATTATGTAAAAGAAAATTCAGATTACACTTTGTATAGTTTTGAGGATTCTCTTTCAGTTTGCTTTAATTATAAAGATTTTGAAGCTAAAGATTTATGCACTAAGCTATATGAAAAAAATAAGCTAATGGTAGGTTTTGGCAGTTTTCATAACAATACATTTGTAAGATTAGTCACTATAAATGGTGAAAATTTAGTAACAGACATTTTAAATTTCTTTAAAGTTTTAGAAGAATTCGCTGAGCAAAATTCAGACTTGATAAAAAGAATATAATTTTTATCTTTACCTAATGAAAAATGATTTTATTATAACTTTAGCTTGGCCGGAAGGATTAGTAACGGCAGCTGGGTCTTGGTACGATTCATTACTAGCAAAAAATGGTAAATATAGAGTAGGGCATTCTGCCTTAGCACTTGTTGATTCAGCAACAAGTAAAATATATTATTTTGATTTTGGAAGATATCATACGCCAGATGGTTTTGGTAGAATAAGAGACACAGAAACCGATCCAGATGCCGGAATAAAACAAAAGGCAATAATAATTGGAGGGAAAATTAATAATATTGAAGAAATTTTAATTGAAATTTCTAATAACAAATCTTATCATGGAGAAGGACCACTGTATTCCTCCATAATTAGGGATATTAACTTTAGCACGGCTTTTAATTATGCTAAAAAATGGCAAAAAAAAGGAGCAATTCCTTATGGACCGTTTATTCGAAATGGAACAAATTGTTCACGCTTTGTAGCAACAATTAGCAGAAAAGCAGATCCCTCTTTTTTGAAAAAACTAAGACTGAAATTTCCTTTTACCATTTCACCATCTCCAAAAAGAAATGTGTGTATTTCTAATCATCATTACCATGTAGTTGAAAATCATAAATGCATTGAGGTTAAAAAGAGTAAATTGAAAGCATACTTTAGTAGTATCGAAATATGAATATAGAAAAACCCAAAAACATTGATTTAAACGCTCAACTGATTAAAGGTATTGGCGCAAGCTCGTGGTTTACCATAAAATCAGAAGGTAATTTGTATAGAATAGAAAGATTTTCTCCTGAGGGAGAATTAGAATGTACCAGGCTTTTCAGGGTAGAACTAAATACTTTCGACATCAATTATGAGTATGAATTTACTTATATTTCACATTGTAAGGAGTGCACAATTTTACAAAATGACCAAACCTATAAATTTTATGCCAATGAATATTAAAGTATATGGTGCTGATTGGTGTTCTGATTGCCGTATTGCAAAAAGCTTTCTCAAATCAAAAGATGTTAAATTTGAATATATCGATATAACAGATACTAAACAAGCCATTGCTTTTGTAGAACAAGTAAATAATGGGAGAAGAGTAATCCCAACTTTAGTTATTGATGGCACAATTCATACCAATCCAGGAATTAATGGATTAATGAAAATATTAGCAGAATAAACTATACTTTTGCAATTCCAAAAATACATCAATGAGTGATTCAATAAAGCACGAATGTGGAGTAGCAATGCTCCGTTTGCTTAAGCCCTTAAAATATTATCAAGAAAAATATGGAACATCCCTGTATGGTTTAAACAAAATGTATTTGTTGATGGAAAAACAACACAACAGAGGGCAAGATGGTGTTGGTTTGGCAAATATAAAATTAGATGTTCCTGCCGGAAAAAAATATATCAGCAGAAAAAGATCAACAGAAGCAAACCCTATTCAAGATGTGTTTAGGCAAGTAAACAGAAGGTTTGTAGAATTAGAGGCGAGTAATCCGGAAAAACTAAAAAATCCGAAATGGTTGAAAGAAAACCTTCCATTTACTGGAGAGTTATTTTTGGGACATTTACGTTATGGGACTTTTGGAGAAAATACAATAGAACAATGCCATCCGTTTTTACGACAAAGTAATTGGAAAACTAGAAATTTAGCGTTAGCAGGAAATTTCAATATGACCAATGTTGATGAGCTTTTTCAGCAGTTAGTTGATTTAGGGCAACACCCAAAACAAAAAGCAGATACAGTTACCATTTTGGAAAAAATAGGTCATTTTTTGGATCAAGCAAATGATGATATTTATTATAAATACAAAGAAAATTTTTCAAAAAAAGAAATTACTGTAAAAATTGAAGATGAGTTAGATATACAAGATATTTTAACACAATCAGCTAAATATTGGGATGGAGGATATGTAATGTGCGGACTTTTTGGACATGGGGATGCATTTGCTTTAAGAGATCCAAATGCGATAAGACCTGCCTATTATTATAAGGATGATGAAATTGTTGTAGTTGCATCCGAAAGACCTGTAATACAGACTTCTTTTAATGTAAATATTGAAGATGTAAAAGAGATAAAAGCAGGACACGCTCTTATTATAAAAAAAGATGGAAGGGTTGAAGAAAAACAAGTTCGCGAACCTTTAGAAAGAAAGGCCTGTTCTTTTGAACGAATTTATTTTTCAAGAGGAAATGATCAAGGAATTTATAATGAAAGATTAGAGCTAGGCAAGAGAGTTTTCCCAAAAGTACTCAAGTCAATTGATTATGATGTAAAAAATACGGTATTTTCTTATATTCCAAATACAGCTGAAGTTTCTTATTTTGGACTTTTAAAAGGATGTAACACGTACTTAAATGAAGTAAAAACTAAGAAAATTCAGGCATTAGGAGAGAATCCTTGTCATGATGAAATTGCAAAAATAATGGAGATTTCTCCAAGAGCAGAAAAGATCGCAATTAAAGATGCAAAACTAAGAACCTTTATTGCTTCTGATGATAGTAGAGATCATTTGGCGGCCCATGTGTATGATATTACTTATGGTATGGTAAGACCTACAGACAACCTAGTAATGATTGATGATAGTATTGTAAGAGGAACTACTTTGAAACAATCGATTATTCGAATTTTAGACCGACTAAACCCTAAGAAAATTATTATAGTATCGTCTGCTCCGCAAATAAGATATCCGGATTGTTATGGGATTGATATGGCAAAAATGGGAGATTTTATTGCTTTTAATGCAGCTGTAAAGCTATTAAAGGATACTAAGCGGGAACACGTACTTACGGAAGTTTACAACAAATGTAAGCTACAAGCTGATTTATCAAAAGAAGATATGGTAAATTATGTTCAGGATATTTACAAGCCCTTTACTGCTGAAGAAATTTCTTTGCAAATAAGTGAACTAGTAACTCCTAAAGAAACAGAAGCAGTAGTAGAAATTATTTATCAATCTATTTCTGATTTACATGCTTCTTGCCCTGATCATCTAGGGGATTGGTACTTTACGGGAAACTATCCAACCGCAGGAGGAGTAAAAGTAGTAAACAAAGCCTTTATTAATTATATAGAGGGTAAAAACAAAAGAGCATACTAGCATCTAATAATCCAAGAAGTAATTTCTTATAGACTAGTTAATCAGAAAGAATAAAAACCCCACCTTAATTATTGTTGTTCGGTAGTATAAATATTATCTTGCCACCAAAATTTTTGTTCTTTACTTACACCATATTCTGTTTTTGCTTTTTTAAATGCAATTTCAAAAAAGTCTTCTTCAATAACAGGAATTAATTCTCCTTTAAATGCCCTTGTATTTATTTGCACAATATTTGAGTTAACATTTATTACATTCTCTAATAGCGCCCCTTCCTCTGTTTCTTTCTCTCCTTCATCAATATGTTTAGGAGCGATAGTCATTTCATCAATTAAGTGAGTTGCACCTGCAAATTTATCAATGATAAACATAGTGTATCTGATATCAACAGAAATTGTTCTTTGGATTTCATTTTCAAAAGCAATATCACCACTCATTGCTTCCCAGTTTCCGTCAAATGCAGTTCCTACAATTTCTCCCCAGGCATTAATAACTGGTGACCCAGAATTCCCGCCAGTAATGTCATTGTTAGAAATAAAGTTGATTCTTAAATTCCCGTCTTTATCTGCATACCTTCCATAATCACCAATTTTGTATAATTCTTTCAGTTTTTCAGGAATAATAAATTCTTCATTTGTAGCATCTTCTTTTTCCATGATACCATCAATAGTTGTATAATAATCATAATGCATTGCGTTACCAGGTTCATAATCCCCAACATTTCCATAAGTTGTTCTCATAGTTGAATTTGCATCAGGATAAAAGTTTTTATCAGGATTCATTTCTCTTAGCCCAGCTATAAACAACCTATTACCTTTATTTAATTTTTCCCTTACCTCACTTCTTTTCTCAGATATTTGCTCAATGTACTGATTATAAATTGACATTAATGTTTTATAAGCAGGATCTCTTTCTAGTATTGATAATGTTGGATTTTCTAAGAAGGCATAGAATTTTTCTTTAGTTGAAAAAACAGATTTGTTAAAAGTATTTGCCGCATAATAATCAAAGTCTAGTTTTTTAAATCCAAATAGTTGATTCTCTATTGTTTTAAAGATAGGAGAGTGTTGTGTTTTTGGAACATTATAATAATACATTTCCAACATTGCTCCGAACAGCTTCTGATCAACAGATGAATTATAATCTTTATAATAATCGTTTGCTTCTTTTTTTAATGCTCCTATTGCTCCTATTTTTTCTTTTTTATCAGTTGGTAATTGAGTAATTGCCCTATTCATCTTGAAAGCAAAATACATAATCTCAGACCCCCTAAAAACCGCTTCATTTAAATAAGTTCTGTTAAGAGCAATTGTTCTATTTATAGCGTAAGCACTCTTAATCAAATCTAGCGCTTCTCCATATTTTTCTATTCTTGAATCATCTTCAGCTACCCATACTCTAAAAGCATCTTCAATAGCAACTTTTTTGTCATATACCTTCATTCTTTTCAATCCTTTTGATTGTCCAATATAGTATTTCCAGTAGTTTGAAGTTTGGGCATATTTTGCAGCATACTGTAGCTTAATTTTTTTTGATGAATTCATCCCAGTTTTTATGATTGCTAGTTTTTCATCACGAATCTCTACTGTTGTTGGATTAGTAATATCTATTGCCTCTTGCACCCCATAAGATGTTAAATACCTATCTGTAGATCCTGGGAATCCAAAAATCATAGTGTAGTCACCATTTTCTACTCCATCCAATTGGATAGGTAAATGGTGTTTTGGCTTGTAAGCAACATTCTCAACAGAGTACTCAGCTGGCGTTCCATCAGGAGCACAATATACACGGAATAATGAAAAATCTCCAGTGTGTCTTGGCCACATCCAATTATCAGTATCGCCTCCAAACTTACCAATTGCTGATGGAGGAGCCCCTACTAAACGTACATCTTGGAATGTTTCGTAAGTCACAATGTAAAAATCGTTACCTCCAAAAAACGATTTGATTCTTGCATTATAATGAGTTCCTTCAATTTTCTCATCAACAATAGTGTTAGAGATTTCACTGATTTTTGCATTTCTTTCTTTTTCAGTCATATCATCCGTAAGTTCTGCTAATACACGAGCAGTAACCTCCTCAATACTCACTAAGAATGAAACTGTTAATCCTTCATTTTTTAATTCTTGATCACGGCTCATTGCCCAAAAACCATCTTTTAAATAGTTATTTGTAACACTTGAGTGGGTTTGAATTTGATCAAAACCACAATGATGATTTGTAAGCATTAATCCCTCCGGAGAGATCATCTCGCCAGTACAGCTTCCTCCGTTCAAGGAAACAATAGCATCCTTAAGTGATGAGTTGTTTACGCTGTATAAATCTTCAGCAGTAAGTTGAAGCCCATGAGCCTGCATGTCTTCTTCATTCATTGCTTGCAATAATTGCGGCAACCACATCCCTTCATCAGCAATTGCTGTTAAAGAGAAAACCCCCGCCATAACGATTGATAAAATTTTCTTTGTCATTTTTTCTTTTTTTTGTGAGATGCAAATGTAACGAAACACATATTCTTAGCTTTGAAAAATATTAACGTATTTTTGTAGGAAGAAAATAAATCATGAGCAGTCAAGAATTAACGCGAATAAATAAATATTTATCTGAAATAGGTTACTGTTCAAGAAGAGCGGCCGACAAATTAATTGAACAAGGCAGAGTAAGTATAAACGGTAAGGTTTCTGAAATGGGAACTAAAATTTCAGATGAAGATGAGGTGAGGGTTAATGGAAAATTAGTTGCCCTTCTTCAGAAAAAGATGGTGTATATCGCCTTTAATAAACCAGTAGGGATTGTTTGTACTACTGACCAAATGCGAGAGAAAAATAACATTATTGATTACATTAATTATCCAACTCGTATTTTCCCAATTGGCAGGTTAGACAAACTTTCAGAAGGGTTAATTTTTCTAACCAATGATGGTGATATTGTTAATAAAATTTTGCGTGCTCGCAATAATCATGAGAAGGAATATGAGGTAACCGTTAGTAAGCCAGTCACCAAAGAATTTATTGAAGCCATGGGAAATGGGGTTCCTATCTTAGATACAGTTACTCGAAAATGTTTTGTGAAACAGATTGATAAAAATAAATTCAAGATTATCTTAACTCAAGGTTTGAACCGACAAATCAGAAGGATGTGTGAGCACCTGGAATACAATGTGAAGAAATTAAAAAGGGTGCGTATTATGAATATCAAACTAGACATTCCTATTGGAGCTTATCGTGATTTTACTGCTAAAGAATTGAACCAAATCAATCAAGCGGTGGAGCAGTCTAATAAAACTTTTGAAGAAGGAAAATAAATTGAAGAAGATTTTAGTAATAGGGTGTTGCGGCCCATGAAAATCTATTTTTTCTTAAAAACCGGAACAGCAGAACAAGCCTCACCAAACATCAAACTGCTAACAGTATTTTGTAGTTTTTTAGTAATGGCAATATAAAGGGGTTCTGTAAGTGGAACTTGCCCACAACCCTTTACAATTACTTTTTTATTTTCAAATTCAGTAGCGTCAATTGCATCAATATTATCAGAGAATATTTTCTGAAACACTTCTTCTTTTGTACCAAAATGAACTTTGGAAGCAGAGCTATATAAATAAGAGGTAAGCAACATAAAAGCCCACATAGGCACAATAGCGCCCGAACTACAATAAAGAGCTACAATATTATCGGTATAAACAGAAAAGTCAAACTCTTTTAATGTGTTTCTAAAGTCCTTTTCTTTCAGAATAATTCCCTGAAACAGAAAATCTTTTACATCCAAAATTGCAATAGTCTCTTTTGGGGAATAGTCCGTCAAATCAATAGTGAGTAAAGCACTATTTGCTACTCTATTTACAATTTCTTCACTCATTTTTTATAACATTCCTAGTTCTAATTTGGCTTCTTCACTCATCATGTCTTTGGTCCAAGTGGGCTCGAAAACAATTTCCACTTTCACCTTTTTTACGGCAGGAATTACTTTTACTTTTTCTTCCACTTCAACAGGAAGCGTTTCTGCAACTGGGCAATTTGGAGAGGTGAGAGTCATGGTAATGTTCACATCACAATCCTCACTAACTTCAACATCATAAATAAGACCCAAAGCGTAAATATTTACCGGAATTTCTGGATCGTAAATCTCACAGATTACCTCCACAACATCTTCTCCTATTTTTTGTAATTCTTCTTCTGTTTTCATTTTATTTATTGTTTAGCGCTAGTGCGTAGAGTTTCATTTTTTTTATCATTGAAACTAATCCGTTTGCTCTTGTTGCTGATAATTGTTCTTTTAGGCCAATAGCATCAATAAAACTTAAATCAGCACTTACAATTTCTGCTGCTTTTTGATTAGAAAGCACATTTATTAGAATAGCAATAATTCCTTTTGTCATAATTGCATCACTATCTGCTGTATAAATTATTTTTTCATCTTGCTTTTCAGCATGTAGCCAGACTCTACTTTGGCATCCTTTTATAAGACTATCTTCTGTTTTGTATTTCTCTTCAATAGGGGCTAATTCTTTTCCTAAGTCAATCAGATATTCGTACTTCTGTATCCAATCGTCAAACATCTCAAAATCTTCTATAATTCCCGCTTGTATGTCTTTTATAGTTCCCATTTAAGATAACATTTCTTGCGCCTTTTTAATGGCGCCTATGCAAATATCTACCTCTGTTTTGGTATTGTATACCGCAAGTGAAATTCTTACTGTACCTGGGATATTATAACGCTTCATGATCGGCTGGGTACAATGGTGTCCTGTTCGGATTGCAATTCCCATTTTATCTACAATCGTTCCAATATCATAAGGATGAATCCCTTTAATATTGAAAGAAATTATTCCTGATTTATTTTTGGATGTTCCATACAGTCTAGCTCCTTCAATTTTTAATATTTCAGATGTTGCGTATTGCAAAAGGCCATCCTCATATTTCGTAATGTTTTTAACGCCTAATTCTCTAATGAAATCAATGGAAGATTTAAAAGCAATTACTCCTCCAATATTTGGAGTCCCAGCTTCAAATTTATAGGGTAAAGACGCATAAGTAGTTTTTTCAAAACTTACTTCTTTTATCATTTCCCCTCCCCCTTGATAAGGTGGTAATGTGTTTAATATTTCCTCTTTTCCGTACAACACACCTACTCCTGTTGGACCGTACATTTTATGTGCTGAAAAGCAATAAAAGTCAGCATCCAATTCTTGCATATTTAAACAAATATGAGAAGCGGCTTGCGCTCCATCAATTAGTACTTTTGCGCCAATCAAATGAGATTTTTCAATAATTTCTTTAATAGGATTTATCGTTCCTAATGTATTAGACACATGAGAAACCGCTACTAGCTTTGTATTTTCAGAAAGAAGATTATTAAAATTTTCCATATCTAAACTACCATTATCCAAAAGCGGAATTACTTTTAAAGTAGACCCGCTTATCTCACAGCACATTTGCCACGGTACAATGTTGGAATGGTGTTCCAGCTCTGAAATGATAATTTCATCTCCCTTTTTCAAAAGAGAACGAAAGCCATTCGCAACTAAATTAATTGAGTCAGTTGTCCCTTTGGTAAAGATGATTTCATGATTATGCTTGGCGCTAATAAACTGTTGAATAGTTTTTCTTGTTGCCTCAAATTTATCAGTAGCCAAACCACTTAAAAAATGAACCCCCCTGTGCACATTAGCATTTTCTTCTTGGTAATAATTACTTACCGCATCAATAACTGATTGAGGTTTCTGAGTAGTAGCTCCATTGTCAAAATATACTAAGTCCTTATCATTTACTTTGCGTTTAAGAATAGGGAATTGCTCGCGTATTTTGTTTACATCAAACATTATACGCTAAAATCTAGATCAACATTTAGTTTTTTAGCTAATAATTTTTGTGCTAATAGTTTTACTTCCAATATGCTAATATTTTCAATTGCTTCAGATGCAAATGCATAGGTTAAAACGGCTTTTGCTTCAGTAATTCCAATCCCTCTACTTCTCATGTAAAAAAGCGCATCTTCATCTAATTGACCAATAGTACATCCATGACTACACTTTACATCATCTGCATAAATTTCTAGTTGAGGCTTACTGTCAATAGTAGAATTTTCACTTAAAAGTAAATTATTGTTGGACTGAAAAGCATCAATTTTCTGAGCATCTTGTCTTACCATAATTTTACCATTAAAAACCCCCTTGGAATTTCCTAAATATACTCCTTTGTACATTTCATTACTTGTACAATGCGGCTGTTTATGATCCACAAAAGTATGGTTGTCTGCTAGCTGATTTTTATCTAAAATAGAAACACCATTCATATTACTTTCGCAATTACTTCCATTTTGCTCAAAATTCAGATTATTACGCGTGAAACTTCCTCCAAAAATTAAGGTATTTATATTACAAGTTGAATCTTCTTTTTGAAAGATATTCATAGTATCAATTAGCTTTGATTTTTCTGTATTATTCTGTATTTTATTATATTCTACATTTGTGTTTTTACCACAGTCTATCTGAGTAAAGTGATTAACAAAAGAAGTTGAACTTCCTAAGTTTTGTATTTTTTCCACAAACTTTACCTCAGCATTATCCTTAATAATAATTTGGTTTCTGTATTGATTAAAGCTATTTTCAGTAGTTGTAAAAAATAGAATTTCTATTACTCCATCTACTATTGTATTGCTATCTACTTTTATGGTAAATCCATTATTGGCTAATGCAGAATTTAATTGCAAAAAAGGATCAGAAGTAGAGCATTCAAAATCTGAAAAATCTGAAAAAGTTATTCCTTCAATTTTAGGAGTAGAAATCAATTTTCCATCAGAAAAAACTATTTTATTTTTAAAACCTAAAGAATGATTTGAGATATCTAGATGAGAGAGAGGGCTCCCATTTTTTTCAATAGAATAATCTTCTGAAATCAACTTTTTTAAAGAAGTATATTTCCACTCTTCATCTTGAATTGTTGGAAATCCTTTTTCAAAAAAAGAATTAAGTAATTGGTTTTTATTAGAAGATATTTTTATGCCTTCTGAATAAGATTTTAAATTTTCAATTAAGCTCACTGGTTATCTGCTTCTTTAGTTATCCAATCGTATCCCTTTTGATCTAGTTCGTGCGCTAGTTCTTTGCCTCCAGATTTAATAATTCTTCCATTATATAATACGTGTACAAAATCAGGAACTATATAGTCTAATAATCTTTGGTAATGCGTAATGACAACAGTTGCATTATCCTTGCATTTTAGTTTGTTTACTCCATTTGCAACAATTCTAAGGGCGTCAATATCTAGTCCAGAATCAGTTTCATCCAAAATAGATAATCTTGGCTCTAACATTGCCATCTGGAAAATTTCATTTCTTTTCTTTTCTCCTCCAGAAAAACCCTCATTCATATTTCTGGATAAGTATCCATTTTTAATATTCAATAGTTCCATTTTTTCTCGCATCATTTTCAACAAATCTTTGGTGGGCATTGGTTTCATTCCCTTTGCTTTTCTTTGTTCTGTAATTGATGTTTTAATAAAGTTTGAAACTGAGATTCCCGGAATTTCAACAGGATATTGAAAAGAAAGAAAAACGCCTTTATGTGCCCTTTCTTCAGGAGCTAATTCCAAAAGGTCTTCTCCCTCAAAATCAATACTTCCTCCCACTACCTCATATTCATCTTTTCCAGCAATAACAGCAGCCAATGTACTTTTGCCAGAGCCATTTGGACCCATAATAGCATGCACTTCTCCTGTATTTACCTCTAGGTTTATTCCGTTTAGGATTTGATTATCCTCAATTCCTGCTTTTAAATCTTTTATTTTTAACATTTTTTTATTTTTAACCTACTGATCCTTCAAGGCTGATTTCTAATAATTTTTGTGCTTCTACTGCAAATTCCATTGGTAATTGATTCAGCACGTCTTTACAATAACCATTTACAATTAAGGCAATTGCTTGTTCTGTCCCTATTCCTCTTTGATTGCAATAAAATAGTTGATCTTCTCCTATTTTAGAAGTGGTTGCTTCATGCTCTATTTTGGAAGAATTGTTTTTTACTTCAATATAAGGGAATGTATGCGAGCCACATTTATCTCCCATTAATAGGGAGTCACATTGAGAGAAGTTTCTTGAGTTTGTTGCCCCCTTTGCAATTCGAACCAATCCCCTGTAATTACCATTACTTTTGCCTGCTGATATTCCTTTTGCAATAATGGTACTCTTGGTGTTTTTACCCAAATGAATCATTTTTGTACCCGTATCCGCTTGTTGAAAATTGTTGGTTACCGCTACCGAGAAAAATTCTCCGATAGAGTTATCGCCTTTTAAAATACAAGAAGGATATTTCCAAGTTACTGCAGAACCAGTTTCAACTTGCGTCCAAGAAATTTTTGCATTTTTATAACAAATCCCTCTTTTGGTCACAAAATTAAATACCCCGCCAACACCTTCAGTATTTCCAGGATACCAATTTTGAACAGTTGAATATTTAATGTCGGCATCATCCAAAGCAATTAATTCTACTACTGCAGCATGTAATTGATTTTCATCTCGCATTGGGGCAGTACATCCTTCCAAATAACTTACTTGACTGCCTTCATCTGCAATTAATAGTGTTCTTTCAAACTGTCCTGTTCCCGCTTCGTTTATTCTGAAATAAGTAGAAAGTTCCATAGGGCATTTTATTCCTTTTGGAATGTAGCAAAAAGAACCATCAGAAAATACTGCAGAATTTAGTGCTGAGAAAAAGTTGTCTCTATGAGGGACTACAGTCCCTAAATATTTTTTTACTAATTCTGGGTGTTCTTTAATAGCATCAGATATTGAGCAGAAAATAATCCCTAAGTCACCTAATTTTTCTTTGAAAGATGTGGCAACTGAAACAGAATCCATTACAATGTCAACTGCTACATTTGCTAACTTATTTTGCTCATCAATGGAAATCCCAAGTTTATCAAACATCTTTTTCATTTCTGGATCCAAATCATCCAAACTGTCTAATACGGGTTTTTGTTTTGGTGCAGAATAATAAATTACATCTTGATAGTTAGGCTTATCATATGTGACATTTGCCCATTCTGGCTCTTCCATTTCCAGCCAAGCCTTATAAGCTGCTAATCGGTATTCCAACATCCATTCGGGTTCGTTTTTTTTTGCTGAAATAATACGAACTACATCCTCACTTAGTCCTTTGGGAATAGTATCCGACTCAATGTCAGTAGTAAACCCGTATTTGTATTCGGTTGAAGTTACTTTTTCTAATAATTCTTCCTCCGTTTGCCTCTTCTTTTCGCTCATCTTCCTAAATTATTAAAGAGAAAAACTCTCTCCACAGCCACAGGTTCTGCCTGCATTCGGATTGTTAAATACAAATCCCTTTCCGT
>CAJQRK010000061.1 GCA_905612305.1 uncultured Flavobacteriales bacterium
CTAAACCCTGCACTTACTGCTCGTGCTTTTTTATTCTTTGCTTACCCGTCATTTATGTCAGGTGATAAAGTTTGGATTAATACTGGTGATGCAGCTACTATTGATGGATTTTCAGGAGCTACACCTTTAGCTAACTTAGCTGCTAACATCCCATTGGATATGAGTTTGATAAGCAGCTTCTTTTATGGAAATATGGCTGGTTCGGTAGGAGAAACTTCAACTTTAGCTATACTTATGGGAGCAGTTATTTTATTAGTAACAGGTATTGCGTCTTGGCGTACTATAATTTCTGTATATGTTGGAGGATATGTAATGGGGTTATTATTTAATCTGTGGGGAGCAAATGAGTTTATGATGATTCCTCCTTATGTACACTTATTATTAGGTGGTTTTGCATTTGGAGCTGTATTTATGGCAACTGATCCTGTTACAGCAGCACAAACGAACACAGCTAAATACATTGTTGGTTTTTTAATTGGAATGTTAGCAATACTGATAAGAGTATTTAATCCTGCATATCCTGAAGGGATGATGTTAGCCATATTATTTATGAATGTATTTGCACCACTAGTAGATCATTATGTAGTAGGGGCGAATATAAAAAGAAGATTAAAACGAGTAAAAGTATAATTTATGGATGTAAATAAAAATTCGTACACTTTGGGTTTTGCTGCTGTAATGGTAATTATTGTTGCTGCATTATTATCCGTTGCTTTTATTAAGTTAAAACCATTTCAAGATAGAAATATTGAATTAGAAAAAAAACAAAATATTTTAAGCTCAGTAGGTATTAATGTGGAAAGAGATGGCGCTGAAGCTATATACTCAACATATATTAAAAGTGAATTAGTACTTAATAATAAAGGTGAAGAAGTAGATGGTATTGCCTTTGATATTGATTTAGGTAAAGAGATTAAAAAAGATGTAAACATTCAGCTATTGCCACTATTTATTAGTGAAGTAGATGGAGCTACAAGATATATAATACCATTAAGAGGAAAAGGGCTTTGGGGTCCAATTTGGGGATTTATTTCATTGGAAGATGATTTAAACAGTGTCTATGGTGCCGTGTTTGATCATAAGGGTGAAACCCCTGGATTAGGAGCTGAAATTAATACGCCAATGTTTCAAGATCCATTTGCTAATAAAACAATTTTTGAAGGAGAAGAATTTATTTCCATTGCTGTTATAAAAGGGGGTGCTGCAGAAGGAGATATGCATGCAGTGGATGGAATTTCAGGAGGTACAATTACTTCAGTTGGGGTTCATGATATGTTATCAGAAAGGTTAAGTATGTATTTACCTTATTTTGCTAAAATAAAATCTGCATTTGTGGTTGATTCTATTTTTTTGGAAATAGATTCAGTAGCAATTGTTAATGATTCAATAATAAATTAAGATTATGAGTAAAGATTCCTTATTTTCTAAAAAGAATATAAAATTATTAAGCGATCCGCTTAATGATGAGAATCCTATTACAGTACAGGCCTTGGGTGTATGTTCCGCATTAGCAATTACGGTACAGCTAAAACCGGCAATTGTAATGGCAATTTCAGTAATGGTTGTATTGGCTGTTGCAAATGTCCTTATTTCACTAATGCGTAGATTAATTCCTTCTAGAATTAGAATTATTGTACAGTTAGTGGTTATTGCTGCCTTAGTAATTTTAGTAGACCAAGTGCTAAAAGCTTTTGCTTATGATGTAAGTAAAGAGCTTTCAGTATTTGTAGGATTAATTATTACTAACTGTATTATTATGGGTAGGCTAGAAGCTTTTGGAATGGCGAATGGACCTTGGGAGTCATTCCTTGACGGAATAGGTAGTTCCTTTGGTTATGCATGGATATTAATTGTAGTTGCTTTCTTCCGCGAATTATTAGGTTCAGGTACCCTCTATGGTTATCCTGTTTTGGAAAAGATTGGATTGTATGAAACTGGGTATGAAAATAATGGGATGATGATTTTACCACCAATGGCACTTATTACAGTAGGAATTATCATCTGGATTCAACGCATGAAAAACGAAAAATTAATAGAATCTAAATAAATAGCAATATGCAAGATTTAGCTAATATATTTATCAAGTCAATTTTTATTGACAATATGGTATTTGCCTATTTTTTAGGGATGTGTTCCTATTTGGCAGTTTCCAAAACGGTAAAAACTTCTATAGGATTGGGAGCTGCAGTAATTTTTGTTTTAGGTATTACTGTTCCAATAAATTATTTATTAGAAAACTATGTGCTTAAAGAAGGGGCATTGGTTTGGTTGTCAGAAGAGTTTACCACTGTTGATTTGTCTTTTCTTTCCTTTATTATGTTTATTGCAGTTATTGCATCTATGGTGCAATTAGTAGAAATGGTCATTGAGAAGTTCTCTCCAGCACTTTATAGTTCATTAGGAATATTCTTACCCTTAATTGCGGTAAACTGTGCAATTTTAGGAGGTTCTCTTTTTATGCAAGAAAATGATTACACAAACATTACTGAAGCTACTGCGTTTGGATTAGGTTCTGGTATTGGCTGGTTCTTAGCAATTGTCGCATTAGGCTCAATCAGAGAGAAAATAAGATATTCAAATGTACCTCCAGCACTTAGAGGTTTGGGTATTACCTACATCATTACAGGACTTATGGGTATTGCATTTATGAGTTTTATGGGTATTAAATTATAATTGAAAAAAGAAGAGTTGAAAGAATGATATTATTAAGTTCAATAACAACAATAGTAAGTAGTATAGTCGTTTTCCTTTTGGTTGTTTTTACTTTGGTAGGTGTTTTGCTTTTTGTAAAAGCAAAACTATCACCTTCAGGGAAAATTACAATAAAGATAAATGGAGAAAAAGAAATTGTAGTTGATGGTGGAAATACACTATTGGCAACTTTAAGTAATGAAGGAATATTTTTACCATCTGCTTGTGGTGGAGGCGGAACTTGTATTCAATGTACTTGTCAAGTTAATTCAGGTGGAGGTAGTATTTTGCCAACTGAGGAGCCTCATTTTTCTCGTAAAGAAATTGCTAATAATTACAGATTAAGTTGTCAAGTAAAAGTAAGAGAGAATATGGATGTTCATATTCCAGAAGAAGTATTTGGTGTAAAAAAATGGGAAGCAACAGTTGTTTCAAATTATAATGTGGCAACCTATATTAAGGAATTTATCATTGAGACTCCTGAAGATATGCCATATGAAGCCGGTGGGTATATTCAGATTGAAATTCCTAATTGTGAGATTCCTTTTACTGAAATGGATATCACTGCACATCCTGAGGATCATGCCGGTGAGCCAAATAAATTTGATAAGGATTGGGCAGAAGGGCCGTTTGCAATGCGTCATTTGGTAATGAAGAATGATGAGGATATCGTAAGAGCTTATTCTATGGCTTCTTATCCTGCTGAAGGAAGAAAAATTATGTTGAATGTTAGGGTTGCTGCGCCTCCTTTTGATCGAGATAAAGGTACTTGGTCTGACATCAACCCTGGTATAGCTTCATCTTATATTTTTGGGTGTAAACCAGGCGATAAAGTAATTATTTCAGGGCCTTACGGAGAATTTTTTATTAATAATTCGGAAGCTGAAATGTTATATATTGGAGGTGGTGCTGGTATGGCTCCAATGCGTTCTCACCTTTATGAATTATTTAATACTTTAAAAACCGGAAGAAAAGTTTCTTACTGGTATGGAGGCAGATCAAAAGCAGAGTTATTCTATATCGAACATTTTCGTTCTTTAGAAAGAGAGTTTTCAAATTTCAAGTTCTTCTTAGTGCTTTCAGATGCTCAAGAAGGCGACAATTGGATTGCAATGAAAGACATGAATGATACAGAAGGAGATGGTTTTACCGGTTTTGTTCACCAAGTTGTAATTGACCAATATTTAACAAAACATGAAGCCCCAGAAGATATTGAATTATATTTCTGTGGACCACCAATGATGAATCAAGCAGTTCTCAAAATGGCTGATGATTGGGGAATACCTGATGAGAATGTTAGATTTGAT
>CAJQRK010000062.1 GCA_905612305.1 uncultured Flavobacteriales bacterium
ATCCGAACCATTTTACTAAATCAATCCCTGTATTGCTCTCTCGCAAAGAGATAGTAGCTAAAAAAAACAAACCATTAATGATGAGTAGATTCTTAACTACTTCTGGTAATTGGCTAAAAGAGATTGGTCTATACATGTTAAAAATATTTTTCTAAATCAGCAGTTCTTAAATTAATCATGGTTGCCTTGCCTAATGGGCAAATACTTGGTGTCTCGCATTTTTCTAATTCAGTTTTTAAGGAAATCATTTCTTCAGTGCTAAGTTTTTTCTGTTTGCTTATTGCCAAACTTAATGCTAATGAAATAGCCAAACCATTATTTTGAGCAGTTTGTAATTGTTCGTTATTTTTGTGTTGCTCAATTAAATGTTCAATTACAAATTGTAAATTTTCTTCCTGACATTCAGGAGGTATTCCTAGTATTGAAATACTGTTTTCTTTTTGTTTTTCAAATAAGAAACCAACTGCTAACAAATCAGCTTTTAAGTGATTAATTATAGCGATATCTTGTTTGTTGAGGCTGATTTCTTTTGGAAATAGTAGTTGTTGAGATTGCCCTTTATTATGAGAAAGTACAGTGCTAAAATATTCAAATAATATACGTTTGTGGGCTCTGCTTTGGTGTAATAATATCATACCTTCATTTGTGGAGAATGCAATATATTTATTAGCTATTTGCATCACATTAGATATGTTGTTTTCAATTGTAAATTGGGTTGCTAATTTTTGAGCTTCAAATGGAGGCTCATTTACAATATATTGCTCTTTGGCCGGATGTTGTTCAGTTTTCCCAAAAGGATTATAGGAAGCGTCAACCTTTATTTGAGGTTGCTTAAGAATTGCTGTTTTGTTCATACCATGAGGAATATCAAATGATAGTTCTTGAGAAAAATCCAAAGTAGGGGCAATATTGTATGCTCCTAGAGATCGCTTTACGCAAGCTCTCATTATTGCATAAATTGCCTGCTCATCTTCAAATTTAATTTCAGTTTTTGTAGGATGAATATTGATGTCAATCAATTTTGGTTCTATCTGAAGATTGATAAAATAAGAAGGAAAATAATTATAAGGAATTAAATCCTCAAAAGCTTTACTTACCGCATGGTGCAAGTAATGATTTTTAATAAATCTACCATTAACAAAAAAGTATTGCTCGCCTCTGGTTCTTTTTGCCGATTCAGGTTTTCCTATAAAGCCATCAATTTTTACCACTGAAGTTTCTTCTTCAATTGGCACTAAAGTTTCATTTTTTTTCCCACCAATAATATTAACTATTCTTTGTCTGAGGTTCCCTTTTGGTAAATGAAATATTTTATTGTTATTATGAAATAAGTGCATTTTTATTTGAGGATTTGCTAAAGCAATCCTAGTAAAATTCTCAGTAATATGGCGCATTTCTACTGCGTCAGATTTTAAGAAATTACGCCTAGCGGGCACATTGTAAAATAAGTTTTTAACCTTTACGGATGTGCCATTTGCTGTTGCGCAATCTTCATGTGTTTTCATCTCAGTTCCTTCGATTATTAAATGTGAACCTAATTCGTTATCAGTAAGTTTTGTGTTTACTTCAACATGCGCAATTGCAGCAATGGAGGCCATGGCTTCTCCTCTGAATCCCATAGTTTGTATAGCAAATAAATCCTCAGCATTTTTTATTTTGGAAGTAGCATGTCGTTCAAAACACATACGCACATCAGTTTTGCTCATTCCACAACCATTATCGATTACTTGTAGGAGCGTTTTCCCAGCATCTTTTATAAATAACTTGATTTCAGAAGCTCCTGCATCAAGCGCATTTTCCAACATTTCTTTTACGGCTGATGCAGGTCTTTGTATAACTTCACCTGCGGAAATTTGGTTAGCAACATGGTCGGGTAATAATTGTATGATGTCCAATGCTATTTTGCTTAATTGATTACTAATTTGTAGGCTAGCAAAGATAAAACAATAATCAGAAATAGGATTCTATATTTTCTACCTTTTTGTGCAGTTTGTTTTATTTTATTTCTCTTAAATCTTAATGGTGATTTTTCTTCTTTTATTAATTGTTCTCTCCTTTCTTTGTCCTGGTCATAATGCCTTGGTTTAAATGAAAAGTTTTTAGCGTTAGGTGCTTTAAAAAAAGAAGGAATTTTTGGTGCTTGCATGTGCAAAAATAAAGAAAAAAGGATTAATAATTTTGGTTAATAAGTAATGATTTTCAAATTGAGAATTGTTTTCAAAATCACAAACAATTTTTAATTTTACAAGCTATGAGAAAAACAATTTTGCTACTTATTTTTACTTCTATTTTTGGTGGTTTATTTAATAGTTTATACGCTCAAAATAGAGCTGTGTTTCTAAATAATTCTACTGCTTGGGCTGATAGTGTTCTTGCAAGTCTTTCAGTAGAAGAACGGATTGCTCAGCTATTTATGGTTGCTGCCTATTCAAATAAAGATGAACTGCATAAACAGCAAATTACTGACTTAGTAGAACAGTATAAAATTGGTGGAGTGATGTTTTTACAAGGCGGCCCAGTACGCCAAGCAAAATTCACGAATCACATTCAGGCACATACCAACGTGCCTTTAATGATTGCTATTGATGCGGAATGGGGGGTAGCTATGCGATTGGATTCAGCTTTACGTTTTCCATGGCAAATGACTTTAGGAGCAATTGAAGACACTACTTTGATTTATAAGATGGGAGTAGAGTTAGCTCGTCAATGTAAGTTGTTGGGCATTCATATTAATTTTTCCCCTGTTATTGATGTGAATTCAAATCCCAGAAATCCAATTATCAATAATCGTTCCTTTGGTGAAAATCCTGAAAAGGTTGGGCGCATGGGTGTTGCCTATATGAAAGGAATGCAAGATAATCATGTTTTGGCTTGCGCAAAACATTTCCCTGGTCATGGAGATACGGATGCTGATTCTCATAAAACTTTGCCTGTTGTGAAGCATTCAAGAGATCGCTTAGATCAAGTTGAATTAGTTCCTTTCAGAAAACTCATTAATAATGGTTTAGGTTCAGTTATGATCGCACACCTTAATATTCCTATTCTGGATAATACTAAAAATTTGGCAGTAACTTTATCTCCTAAGGTAGTTAATGGTTTGTTGAAACAAGAAATGGGCTTCACTGGTCTTGCTATTACAGATGCGCTAAATATGAAAGGGGTCAGTCAGTTTTATGCACCAGGTATTGTTGATGTAAAGGCATTATTGGCAGGAAATGATATTTTACTTTTTGCAGAAGATATTCCAAAAGCAATTACTGAAATACAAAAAGCAATTGCTAAAGGAAAAATTACTCAAAAAGAAATTGATGCTAGATGCCATAAGATATTAATGGCAAAACTATGGATGGGATTGGATGAATATAAAGCTACTGATCTAACAAAAATCCAGAATGAAATTATTACTACTGAAACAAAATTGCTAAATAAAAAGTTGGTGCAATCGTCTTTGACATTATTGCAAAACTATGATGATGTATTGCCTTTAAAACGATTAGATACTTTGCGAATTGCGGCTGTAAGTGTAGGAGAGAATGGAAGTAATTTTCAGAAAATGTTAAGTCATTATGCGCCTATTACTCATTTTTCAATTAGCAACAAAGCGACTGTTACTGAACAAGCAGTTTTGTTGAATAGATTATCAAAATTCAACTTAGTAATTGCAAGTGTGCATAAGTCTAATGCAGACGCTTGGAAACCCTACAAAATTGATAAAAATTTAGATATATTCTTGCAGTCTATTGCCTTACAATCTAAAGTTGTTCTGTCTGTTTTTGCAAATCCGTATAGTATAAATTCATTTCTATTTACTAATAATTTTGATGCACTTTTGTTAGGATATCAAAACAGTACAGTTGCACAGCAGGAGGTAGCACAAGCTATTTTTGGAGGGATCTCCTTAAGTGGAAAAACACCCGTAACTACTAAGCATTTTGATATGAATAGCGGAATAAATACTAAGTCTATCAGGATGTGCTATGTAACCCCAAAAGAAATCGGGTTTAATAATGAATTGTTGTACAAAATTGATAGTATAGCTCAGCATGCAATTGCCGAGAAAGCCACACCTGGCTGTCAAGTGCTAATCGCAAAACAAGGTAAGATATTTTTTAATAAATCATATGGTTATCATACATACGATAAGCTAAGGAAGGTAGAAAATTCAGATGTATTTGATTTGGCTTCCATTACAAAAATAGGAGCGACAGTGCCTATTTTAATGCAAATGGTTGATCAAGGAGTTTTGAGTCTAGATGATGAATTGGGTAAGTACCTTGACTTAGATTCAGCCAATAAAGAACATTTGGTTATTCGTGATGTTTTAGCGCACCAAGCAAGGCTTCTCCCATGGATTCCTTTTTATAAACAGACTTTAGATAGAGATTCAGTTTCAGGATTAATGCAATTAAGGGATACGCTTTATAGCACTGTAATGAGTGAAGAATTTTCGCATAAAGTAGCAGATAATATTTATTTGCATCACGCTTATCCTGATAGTATGATTAAACAAATTATTGACTCAGAATTATTAGATAAGAAAAAATATTGTTATTCAGATTTAGGCTATTATTTATTAAAAAAAGTAATAGAGAATAATTACAATAAAGAGCTAGATGATGTTGCAGCTAATAAATTTTACAAGAAATTAGGAATGGAGAATTTAGGTTATCTTCCATTAAATAGGATTGCTGAAGATAGAATTATACCTACTGAGAATGATTTTTTATTCAGAAGTCAATTGCTGAAAGGACATGTGCATGATATGGGGGCTGCCATGCAGGGTGGTATTGGTGGGCATGCAGGATTATTTTCCAATGCAAATGATTTAGCAAAATTAATGCAAATGTATTTACAAAATGGAATATATGCTGACGAAAGATATCTTTCTGAAGAAGTGATAAAAGGATTTGCTCAATGTCAATTTCCTGAAAATAATAACAGAAGAGGAGCTGGATTTGATAAAGCAGCACTTTCTGACCAAGAAGGTGGTTCAGCTAGTGAAAATGCAAGCCCAGAAGGATTTGGACATTCGGGATTTACAGGCACATTGGCTTGGGCTGACCCTAAAAATCAAATTGTTTATGTATTTTTATCAAATAGAATTTACCCAGATGCAAAAAACAACAAGTTATTGGATATAGATGTGCGTACTAATATTATGGAAGTAATTTATAACAGCTTAAATGACTAATAAACTAAAGATAGGAATTGTTTGTTATCCAACTTACGGTGGGAGCGGAGTGGTAGCTACTGAGCTTGGAATTGCTTTATCTGAAAAGGGACATGAAGTTCATTTTATTTCATATGACCAGCCTTTTCGCTTGGATTTATTTTCTGATAAAATTTATTATCATGAGGTAAGTGTGCCTGATTATCCTCTTTTTGAATATGCTCCTTATGAGCTAAATCTTACTTCCAAATTAGTTGATGTTGCCTTGCATGAAAAGCTAAATATTCTACATGTACATTATGCAATACCTCATGCTTCTGCTGCTGTAAATGCAAAACAAATCTTAGCTACTTATGGAATTAATATTCCAATTGTGACTACTTTACATGGAACAGATATTACGCTTTTAGGTAAAGATAAGTCTTTTAAGCCAGTAATTGAATATGCGATAAATATGTCAGATGCTGTTACGGCTGTTTCTGAGGATTTGAAAAAGGAAACCTTGAAATATTTTAACATTAAAAATGAAATAAAAACTATTTCTAATTTTATTGACATGAGTTTATATCAGCAGAAGGAGGATGTGAAATTAAGAAATCAATTTGCTAAAAAGGCCGAATTTATTCTAACGCATATTTCTAATTTCAGAAAAGTAAAAAGGGTGGAGGATGTCATAAATATTTTTAACAAGGTTAGTGAAGAAATTCCAGCAAAATTATTAATGATTGGGGATGGTCCTGAGCGCTTAAAAGCGGAACAATTATGCAGACAATTAGGAATTACTAAAAAAGTAAAATTCTTAGGAAAATTGAAAGTGATTGAAAAAGTTTTGTCTATTTCTGATGTATTTATTTTACCTTCAGAAACGGAAAGTTTTGGACTTGTTGCCTTGGAGGCTATGGCTAGTAAAACAGTTGTTATTTCAACTAATAGCGGAGGATTGCCTGAAGTAAATATTGATGGAGAAACAGGGTATTTGTCTGATGTAGGAGATGTAAATAAAATGGCAAAAGATGCTATATCTTTGCTAAATAATATTGAGACACTAAATAGATTTAAGAATAATGCTTTAGCGCATGCTAAAGCATTTGATTATCCTAACATCTTACCTCAGTATGAAGCGGTTTATCAGAATTTAGTCAGTAAAATAAAAGAATGAAAAAATTAGGATTGACAGGCGGTATTGGAGTTGGGAAAACTTATGTGAGTAAGGTGTTTCAGCAGATGGGTATTCCTGTTTTTAATGCTGATATTGAGGCTAAAAATTGTATGGCTGAAGATAAGGAATTGATGCAAAAGGTGAAGACTTCTTTTGGTGAAAACATCTATGATAATGGAGTGCTTCAAAAAGAAGAGCTAGCTAAGGTTGTATTTTATAATAGAGAAAGGTTAGCAGAGTTAAATGCTTTAGTCCATCCTGTAGTGAAACAAAAATTTGAAGATTGGTGCGCGGAACAATCAGTGGAACTAGTTATGAAAGAAGCTGCTGTTTTATTTGAATCGGATGCGCACTTGGGCTTGGATGCTGTTATTTGTGTAAGTGCAACAGAAAAGGTAAGAATTGAAAGAGTTCAAAAAAGAGATGGAAGCTCAGTTGCTGAAATAAAAAGAAGGATGGATAAACAAATGTCCCAAAGTAAAAAAGAAGAATTGGCTAATTTTGTTATTGTCAATGATGGTAAAAAATTATTACTTCCTCAACTTATAAAAGTACTTAAAGAAATAGCGTAATATCTCCTTTTCCTTCACGAATTATTATAGGATTACTATCGGTGCAATCTACAATTGTAGAAGGGATCACTTCACCATAGCCACCATCAATCATCATATCAATATGTTTGCTGAAAGACTCGTAAATTAGTTCTGGGTCAGTACTGTATTCAATAACCTTATCCTTATTTTTTACTGAGGTAGTAACTATTGGGTTTCCTAACTCTCTAACGATTTCTCTGGGGATATTATTATTTGGAATTCGAATGCCAATTTCTTTGTTTGAATTTTTGAATAATTTAGGAATGGCATTATTAGCTTCCAGAATAAAGGTGTAAGGTCCTGGTAGCGTTTTTCTCATTAATTTATAGGTTGAGGTGGCTAGCTGTTTAGTGAAATCAGCAATATGGCTTAAATCGTAACAGACAAATGAAAGCTTATGCTTTTTGATATCTATCTCTTTAATGCGGCATAATTTCTCCATTGCTTTTTTGTTGTATACATCACAGCCAATAGCATATACAGTATCTGTTGGATAAATAATCACTCCTCCATTTTTTAAGCAGTTTACTACTTCTTTTATTTGCCTTGGGTCAGGGTTGTCAGGGTGAATACGGATTAGCATTTAGGAAAGGACATATTGAATGATAAAATATAAAATAGCTAAGTCAACAAACAAGAGAATACCAAAAAGGGTAGGGTTCATTTCATAAAGTTCCTTTAATTTTTCCCAAATGGTTTTCATTGTTAATCTATTGTTTTTAAAGTCCAAACATAATCATAATTTATTTCTTCTCCAAAACTACGATATTTTCTACATGATGAGTTTGAGGAAACATATCAATCGGTTGTATATGTATTACTTTGTAAAGCTCATCCATTAGTGAAATATCACGAGCTTGAGTTGCAGAATTACAACTAATATAAACTACTCTTTTGGCTCCTATTTTTAGGATTTGCTCCACCACTTGTTTATGCATTCCATCTCTTGGTGGATCTGTAATAATTATGTCAGGAATTCCGTTCTTTGTAATGAACTCATTTGTAAAAATCTCTTTCATATCACCGGTATAGAAAGTGCAATTGCTAATGTTGTTGCATTCTGCATTTTTGTAAGCCGCTTTTACTCCTTCTTCAACAGAGTCAATACCCACTACCTTTTTGGCAGATGTGGCTACATATTGTGCAATGGTTCCAGTTCCGGTATAAAGGTCGTATACCAAATCATCTTCTGTAATTTGGGCCAATTCTTTTGTTTTTCGGTACAATACCTTTGCTTGTTCACTATTGGTTTGAAAAAAAGATTTTGCACCAATTTTAAAATGCAAACTATCCATTTCCTCCATAATATGATCTTTTCCGTTATAGCAAATAACCTCTTGGTCATAGATAGTGTCATTCCCTTTTTGGTTGATTACATATAATAAAGATGTAATTTCTGGAAAAGAGATTTTGATGTGTTCCATTAGTAAATTGATGTTCTTTATATCATCTTCAAAAAACTGAACCAACACCATCAAATCGTTTGTGGAAGAAGTGCGAATAAGTAAGTTTCTCAATAATCCTTTTTGATTTCTAAGATCAAAATAACTAAGGCTATTTTCATCAGCAAATTGTTTTACCGATAAACGGATTGAATTAGAAGGGCCTTTTTGTAAATGACAATTATTAAGGTTAATGACCTTATCAAACATTCCAGGAACATGAAACCCTAGTGCATCTTTATCAGTAATATCTTCTTCCGACTGTATTTCATTTAGGGTTAACCATCTTTTGTTGGAGAAAGTAAACTCCATTTTATTTCTGTAAAAATATTTGTGTGCACTTCCTATAATTTCACAATGGGGTGGCAATTCAATTCCTCCAATTCTTTTTAAATTATTAAGCACTTCATTTTGTTTGAAAGCTAACTGGGATTCATATTTCATATTTTGCCATTTGCAACCACCACAAGTGCCAAAATGTTCACATTTAGGCTCCGTTCTTCTATCAGAATAAGTATGGATTCTCTCAATTCTGGCTTCCCAAAATCTCTTTTGTTTTTTAAAAACAGTGATATCGCAAATATCTCCTGGAACACCTCCTTGCACAAAAATAGCTCTTCCTTCATGTTTGGCTACCGATTTTCCTTTGTTGGCAGTATCAATTATTTCAATATTTTCTATTAAAACAGGCTCTCTTCTTTTTTGTCTTCCCATTGGGCAAAAGTAGATATTTACTAATTAATTCTCCTATATTTGTGCTCCCTAAAAATAAAGACATGAAAACATCAGAGGAACACATAGTATTAGAAGATAAATACGGAGCGCACAACTACCATCCACTACCAGTAGTATTGGCTAAAGGAGAAGGAGTTTTTTTATGGGATGTTGACGGAAAAATATATTATGATTTTTTATCTTCTTATTCTGCAGTAAATCAGGGGCATTGTCATCCGAAAATTGTAGCTGCACTTAAAAAGCAGGCGGATGTTTTGACCTTAACTTCTAGGGCTTTTTATAATGATACTTTAGGGGAGTATGAAAAATATATAACTGACTATTTTGGTTTTGATAAGGTCTTGCCAATGAATACTGGAGCAGAAGCAGTAGAAACAGCTCTTAAATTATGTAGGAAATGGAGTTATCAAAAGAAAGGACTTTCTGCTGATTCTGCAAAAATTATTGTGTGTGATGGGAATTTTCATGGAAGAACAACTACTATTATTTCTTTTAGTAACGACCCTGATGCAAGAAACGAATTTGGACCTTACACTCCAGGTTTTATCAATATTCCTTACAATGATTTGGAGGCACTAAAGGAAGTTCTAAAAGATCCTAATATTGCAGGATTTATGGTAGAGCCAATTCAAGGGGAGGCCGGTGTTTTTGTTCCAGATGAAGGATATTTGAAAGCAGCTTACGATTTATGTTCAGCAGCCAATATATTATTTATTGCAGATGAGGTGCAAACAGGAATTGCTCGTACAGGAAAATTATTAGCGATGGATCATGAAGATGTAAAGCCAGATATTCTAATTTTAGGAAAAGCAATTTCTGGTGGAGTATTTCCAGTGTCGGCAGTATTAGCTAATGATGAGGTAATGATGTGTATCCAACCAGGAGAACACGGTTCTACTTTTGGAGGAAATCCATTGGCAAATAAAGTTGCCATTGCAGCATTAGAAGTAGTAAAAGAAGAAAAATTAGCTGAAAATTCAGAGCGTTTAGGCAAAATACTAAGAAGTGAATTGGCTAATTTTGAAAATGATATGATTACTTTAGTAAGAGGTAAAGGACTCTTAAATGCAATTGTAATAAAACCTAAAAACAGCAAAGAAGCTTGGGATGTTTGCCTTAAACTAAGAGATAATGGATTACTAGCAAAGCCTACACATGGAGATATCATTCGTTTTGCTCCACCGCTAGTAATAACAGAGGAGCAATTAATGGACTGTATTGCCATTATTAAAAAGACCATTCTTTCTTTCTAAAAATTCAGAGTTTTTTTTACTGAACTTGAAGTGTAACTTCAGATTTCCTACAGAATTCAATATTATTTTTGCTGCAAATTTTGAAGTGAAAAACTTTATTATGATATCTTGTATGTTAACGACTTATTTTGCCTACTCTCAGGTTCAGAACGATTCTATCTTATTTGAGAAGAATATACAAGAAATAATTATCTCTGCTACAAAAACATCTAAATTAATAGATGAGTTACCTATTCCTGTTACAATAATTTCCGAAAAAGAAATTCAAGAGTTTAGTGCAAGTAAATTATATGATGTAATTACTAAGCAAACAGGCATTGTAAGTGTTAGTACAAAAACAGGAACTGAAGGATTGCAGATGCAAGGTTTAGACGCTTCATATACTACTATCCTTATTGATGGTTTTCCAATTATAGGAAGATCATTTGGAGCCTTAGATTTAAATAGAATTTCTGTATCAGATATTGAGAGAATTGAAGTTGTTAAAGGACCGTCTTCAAGTCTTTATGGATCTAATGCTTTAGGAGGAGTTATCAATCTTATTAGTAAGAAGCAGATTGATGATGGCCCAATAATTAATACTTCATTAAAACATGCTTCTCATAATACAACTCACTCGAGTTTAATTTATAAATACAAAGAAGGCTCTTTTCAGATTTCTAATTCTCTTAATTATTATAATACTGATGGCTATGATTTAATAGATTCTGATGTGCTTAGTACTGTTAACCCTTATTCTAGCTACACATTTCGTTCTAATTTAAAATATGCATTATCTGATAAGCTTTTATTAAATACTAATGGTCATTATTATAAGCAAGAACAAATAAATATTGCTACTGATTCAGGTTCTTTATTAAATGGTGAAAGCAATATTAAGGAATGGAGTTTTGGGACTTCTGCAAAATATTTAATGAATTCTAATTTTTCTCAACAGCTAGAGATTTACAAAACTAATTATAGGGCTGATGAGTTTTTAAATACTGAGGATGGGGTGTTATATGAAGATAATTATTTTGACCATACATTATTGCAATCTGAGATGAAATCATATATCACTTACAAAGGATTAAATAGTATAGTAGGTTTTGGTATGACAAAAGAAGAGTTATCCAGAAGAGATTTTTCAACTAACCCAGAACAAGATTTAAAGTTTATTTACGGACAATTGGATGCAACTGCTTTTAATAAAGTGAATATTATATTGGGTAGTAGGTATGATGATTACACTAATTATACTCCAGTTGTTTCTAATAAATTATCATTAGGATTCTCTCTTAAAAATAAAATTCAAATCAATAGTTCAGTGGGTACAGGTTTTAAGACTGCTGATTTTAGACAAAAGTATTTCGATTTTACTAATTCAACTATTGGCTATATAGTCCTTGGAAGAGATGTTGCTATTGATAGACTTGAGGACATGCAGAATGTACATGAGGTAGTTCCCTTTTCAGAATTAAGCTCTCCTTTGAAATCGGAAACTTCACTAAACATCAATATTGGACTAAGGTGTAATCCCATAGATAATTTTTCTTTTGACTTTAACTTTTTTAATAATAAAGTGAATGATTTGATTGAATGGACGTTAGTGGCTAAAGATGAGAACAACATAAATATTTACAGCTATTTTAATGTAAATCAAGTTGAGACCAAAGGGTTAGAATTTAATACAACGTATAAAAAAATAGATAATTGGGAAATTAAATTTGGCTATCAATTACTTTACGCATATGATACAGAAGTAGTGAAAGAGATTGAAAAAGATGATAGCGATTATTACGCCTTGGATACAGAAACACTAACAAGCATTAAGCTTAATAAAGATGATTACTTTGGACTGTTTAATAGATCCAGACATATGGGTAACATTAAACTATATTATCATCTAAATAAGAAAACAGACTTGAATACTATACTTACTTACAGAAGTAAATATGGGCTTTCAGATTCTAATGGTAATGACATTTTAGATGCTTATGATAAATTTATAGATGGCTACAGTTTATGTGATGTTGGTGTAACTCATCATATAAACCCATTACAATCATGTCAAATAGGGATTAAGAATATTTTTGGATTTACAAATCCAGAGTATATAAGTAATATAACAGGTAGGTTGTATTACATAAACTTTAAAATCAATTTTAAATAAAATCAATTAACTAATAAACAAAAACAAAAATGAAAACAAAAATGAAAACAAAAACAATTTTATCAGTATGTATGCTAACAGTTCTACTTTATGCATGTACAAAAAGTGATAGTCCAATACCTTTAGACTGTATGGGTATTGAAAATGGAATTGCTGCTGAAGATAATTGTCAGGTATGCCATGAATCATATATGTATCAAGGCATGGGGGTTATGGTAACTGTAGCTACTTTAGCTGATACAGCTGAATTAGAGGGGACGTTTATTTTAGCAGGTTCACCTGAAGATATAGCTTTTAATCCAAATTGGAATAATTGTGATTGTAATGGAGTTCCGAATGGTATAGCCGCACTTGATACTTGTGGTACATGTCATGAGTCATATATGTATCAAGGTATGGGAGTTTTAACGCCTGTAGCTACTTTAGCTGATACAGCTGGATTAGAAGGGATGTTTATTTTAGCAGGGTCACCTGACGATATTATGTTTAATCCAAATTGGAATGATTGTAAATAATACGAAATACTTTGCTTTATTTTCTCTATTTAGTCTTTTCCTTTTTACTTCTTGTGAAAAGAGTAGTACTGAGGAAATTCTTTGGTGGCATGGTGCTGATGTTGTAGAATTAGATGCGAGTGATTTTGAGCTTAATATCGCTGATACATCAGCAACAGGTAACTTTGTAAAGTTTAGTTTCTTGGAAGGGAGTATTGTAGCTCATGATAAGTGGGATGTTGCTTTTAGAGGAACTTCCCTTATTATAAATGGTGGAGAAAAGGCTCATAATGATCAGCCTGATCGCACGGGTGATGCTGCTATTTATATTGCCACTGGAAGTATGGTAGAAATAAACAGTGTTGATACCAATAGATTATTACAAGATAATAGTTCTGGTTCTGCAATACTAAATAATATAATGATAGACGATTTAGGAGTGTCTGGACAAGGATGGGCTTCATATAGTTTTAGTACCCACTTATTTTCCCCAAGGGCAGGTAGAATATTGGTTTTCAGAACTCATGATAATAAATATGCTAAAATGGAGATTATTTATTTTTATGACAGCCTTAATCCCGATACAGGAAGTGGAGATATTGGTGGGTATTATACATTTAACTATGTTTGCCAATTAGATGGAACAACTGCTTTTTAAAAGAAAAAATGATAATAAGGCAGGTGCTCTTTAGAGCATCTGCTTTGTTATTTTATTAAAACATAGTAATGTCAATAAGAAATTTATTTCAGTCAAAGTTCTTGAAGGAATACACTAGAATCTATAAAGAAGATGGATTTAAAGGTGTATTTAAAGAAGGTGGATGGAGAGTAGTGGGTATTTTTTCTTTATTCTTCCTAATTAAAGGTATACTGTGGTTGCTTATTCCCTACTTAACTGTTAGGGGAATAATCTTTTAAATAATACACATGCAAGCCAAATTAGTATGGAATTTTATTGGCGAAGGAGCTTTGAAAACTGCAGAACACCATCTTGTTCATTTAAAGGAATATTGCCAAAGAGAGAAAGTTGAGGTATTAGAGTATGGCACAGAAAAACAAAATGACTTTTCTGCTCTTTCTTTTATGATTGTAGATAAAGATTTGGCTGCCTCTTTAAGAGTAAGTTTAAAGCCACATCAAGGCTTTTTGGTAGATTCATAAAACAGTCATTTTCTTTCGTATTTTTACAGCATGTATTCGGCTATTCTCATTTCTCATATTGTTATTAGCATTTTGCTAATTTTGCTCTCTCTTTATATAGTAATTCGTTCGTTTTTTGGCGTAATAGGAAAAGTCTCTTTCTCTAAATTTCAGGATATAAAATTGTCTATTGTAGCCGTTATCTTTTTGTATTTGGAGCTTATTTTAGGCATATTGCTCTATGCTATTTATATCAACAAATTGGAAACTTTAATTACGCAGGCTAATGCCAATGCCTATTTTTCGGCTCGTTTCTGGGCAGTAGAACATGCTATACTCATGTTTTTTGCTATCCTATTTGGGCATTTGGGTTTGGTGTATGCTAAAAACTTATCAGAAGACAAACAAAAGTTTCAAAAAAACCTTTTGTATTTTGGCTTGTCATCTATGCTTATTTTTATTTCCATAACTATGAATATGTTGCGAAATGCCCAATAAACATAACATATTAGTTGTTGAGGATGAATTGGAATTGGCTAAATCAACCCTTTCTTTTTTATCAGAAAATGGATTTTTGCCTTTTCATGCAAAAGATTTAAAAGCAGCCAGAAAATTATTAAAACAAGAAAAATTCACTGCAGTATTGTTGGATTTGGGTTTGCCAGATGGAGATGGTATGTCTCTAATAAAAGAAATAAAAAATTTCAAAGAAGAAATTGGTTTGATAATTATTTCAGCCAAAGATGCACTTGAGAAAAAAGTGCAAGGATTAGAATTAGGTGCGGATGATTATTTGACTAAACCTTTCTTTTTTTCAGAACTAAATGCTCGTTTAAAATCGCTTATTAGACGACTAAATTTAGAAGTAAACCAAGAGTTAGTGTGCAATGAAATAACTTTATTTCCAGAACAGATGAAGGTCTTAGTGCACGCAAAGGAGTTGGAGCTAACGGCCAAAGAATTTGGTTTGCTTTTGTATTTTGTTTCCAATCAAAATAGGGTGCTCAGCAAAACAAATTTAGGTGAGTTTATGTCCTCTACTTATGTTGATTATGGCTTTACGGATGATATGGTATATACTCATATCAAGAATCTTAAAAAGAAATTGGCGGAAAGTAATTCTAAGGATTACATTAAAAATGTATATGGTGTAGGGTATAAATTTACGGTAGCATGAAATTATTAACTAAAACATCTTTAAATTTTATTTCTGCTTCTGTGATATTCTTCTTAGTGGGAAGTATTGTAATGTACTTTTCGGTTCGCAATATTGTTGCTGAGGATTTGCAAAACCGATTGTTAGAACAGAAAAATGAATTCTTTAATCAAGTCACTAAAGATAAGTTAGAAGATTTAGAATCTGAAGTGGTTTTTATCCAAGAATCTCAAAAAGAATTAGTGCATTCTTTCTCCGATACGGTGCTTATTGTAAACAAAAAATACATGCTGTATAGGAAATTACAGTTTTCTTATTTACATAATAAGCAACATTATAAGGTAAGTATTTTACAATTGCAAAGTCAGTCGGATAAACTGTTTAAGAAAATAGTGATCATGAATGTGGGCTTTGCCATGCTCTTTTTCCTTATTGTATTTTTTGTGAATAGGCAATCCATCAAAAATTCACTTAAAGTGTTTTACAGTACAATAAATAAGCTAGAAGATTTTCAGGTAAATAAAGCTCAGGAACTTACATTAGATACAGCAGAAGTTGATGAAGTAAAAAAGCTGAATGTTGTTTTTGAAAGAATGTCCGAGCAAATCCGAAATGATTTTGAAGCTCAAAAAGAATATACAGAGAATGTAGCGCACGAATTACAAACACCATTGGCTATTATCAGCTCTAAAGCGGATGAGCTTATGCAAGCGGATAACTTAACAAAACAGCAGATGGAACAGTTAGCACTACTTTTGGAAACCACCAATCGTTTATCCAAAATTAATCAGTCGCTTATTTTTCTTACTAAAATTGATAATCGTTTTTATACTGAAGGGACTACTTTTTTACTGAATGAGTTAATCAAAGAAAAACTAGTACTTTTTGAAACTGCAATAGAAGATAAAAACTTAAAAATAGCACTTGATTTAAAGGATGAAACTCATATCTATATGGATCCTTATTTGGCAGAAACACTAGTTGTTAATTTACTGAAGAATGCTATAGTACATAATGAAAAAGGAGGAGATCTAAGTGTTAAATTAGCAAATAAATGCTTAATTATTGCTAATAGCGGGTCTGCCCTAACTTTTTCTGAAGCTGATATCTTTAAGAGATTCAGTAGAAGTGAGTATAGCAAAAAGAGTTTAGGGATTGGACTTTCTATTGTAAAAAGAATCTGTGAGCTGTATGGTTTTAATATAGAATATCGATTTCAGGAAAATCATATCTTTGCAATTAAATTTTAAAGTTAAACACAAATGAATATACAAGAATTAATAAACGATAGCCAAACCACAATAGTGGACGTAAGAACAGAAGAAGAATTTTTGGAAGGCAATGTAAGGGGGTCTATAAATATTCCTTTGCATGAAGTTGTAGACAGAGTTGAAGAGTTCAAAAAAATACAACCTTTAGTATTGTGTTGCCTTTCTGGAAATAGAAGCGGACAAGCAACAGATTTTTTACAAGCTCAAGGTTGTAATCAGGTATATAATGGTGGTGGCTGGGAGATGGTAGATGCACAAAAGATATAAATGAAAGTAGAACAAATATATACTAGTTGTTTGGCCCAAGGCTCATATTATATTGAAAGTAATGGAGAGGTAGTAGTAATTGATCCTTTGCGTGAAGTAGAAACTTATATAAACATGGCTATTGAAAGAGAAGCAAAAATTAAATATATTTTTGAAACCCATTTTCATGCTGACTTTGTAAGCGGACACCTAACATTAGCAGAAAAAACAGGGGCAACTATTGTATTTGGCCCTACAGCTAATACTGACTTTGAATGTTTAGTGGGGGAGGATAATCAAGAATTTAAAATTGGCAATATCACTATTAAGTTACTGCATACTCCAGGACATACGATGGAAAGTTCTTGTTATTTATTGATGGATGAAAATAGAAAACAGGTTGCTGTTTTTTCAGGAGATACGTTATTTTTAGGAGATGTAGGTAGGCCTGATTTGGCCCAAAGCACTAACGTTACTCAAGAAGATTTAGCGGGAATTTTATTTGAAAGTTTAAGAAATAAAATCATGACTTTACCTGATGAGGTAATTGTTTACCCTGGACATGGTGCCGGTTCTGCTTGTGGTAAAAGCATGAGCAAGGAAACTGTTGGAAGTATTGGGTATGAAAAAGCAGCTAATTATGCCTTAAGATCCGATATGACTAAGCAGGAGTTTATACAAGAAGTAACGGATGGCATGTTGGCTCCTCCTGTTTATTTTTCTGAAAATGTGCGATTAAATAAACAAGGCTATGCTACTAAAAATAAAAATATTGAGAAAGCAAATATTTCTCTTTCATCTGGGGAGTTTAAAGAAAAATTACTAGAAAAAGGAGTTGTTATTTTAGACGTGAGAAGCCCAGCGAATTTTGTAAAAGGATTTATTCCTAATTCAATTTTTATTGGCATTGATGGAGGTTTTGCTCCTTGGGTGGGTGCAATTATTAAACATGTAAAAACACCAATTTTATTGGTGTGCGAAACGGATAGATTGGAGGAAGTAGCAATTCGTTTATCTCGTGTTGGTTTTGATAATGTTTTAGGGCATTTAAAAGGTGGTGTTTCTTCTTGGGAAGAAGAAGGTTTGTCCACTATTTCTTCCATATCAGCTGAAGAGTTTAATGCCATTTACCAAGCCAACAATCAGATTGATATCGTAGATGTAAGAAAAGAAATAGAGTATCAAACAAGGCATATTATTGATGCGAAATTAGCGCCTTTAAGTATGTTGGAAATATACGGGAGTACATATGTTAATGATAAGCCGAATTATGTGCATTGTGCTGGTGGTTATCGATCCGTTATTGCTTGTTCTCTCTTAAAAAGAGTAGGAATTCATAATACAATCAACATTGAAGGTGGTTTTGACGCAATTAAGAAAACAACTATTAATTTATCAGTTGAAGACTTTCCTTCAATTTTATAAAAAATGTCGAGAAAAGAACATTGGGAGAGTATTTATTCAAATAAGAAAATGAATGAGGTAAGTTGGTTTCAACAGGAGCCAACAACTTCAGTATCATTAATCCAAAAAAATACACAATCAAAAAATGATGCCATTATTGATATTGGTGGTGGAGATGGTTTTTTGGTGGATAATCTATTAGCATTGGGATATACCAATATTACTGTTTTAGATATTTCAGCTAATGCAATTAATAAGGCAAAAGAAAGATTAGGCATTAATACTGATAAAGTAAAATGGATTGTGTCGGATATTACTGAGTTTATTCCTGCAGAAAAATATGATATTTGGCATGATAGAGCAGTATTTCATTTTCTTAATCAGCAGAACGATATTGAATATTATAAAGTATTAGTGAATAAATATATATGTGATAATGGACATCTTATTTTGGCAACTTTTGCTGATGATGGCCCTGAAAAATGCAGTGGACTTGAGGTGTGTAAATATTCTGAAGAGGGTATGAAGAATATTTTCTCTATTGCATTTAAAGTAATAGAATCTTTTAAATACAAGCACTTAACTCCTTTTGGAACTATTCAAAACTTTATTTTTTCAGTATTCAGCAAGTAGAGAGTAGACATGAGTATGCATTTATACTTATCAATCTGCCAATAATATTGTATCTTTGTGTCTCAAATGAAATTTAAAGAAATATTCAAAGTGGTTTTTTCTATTGTAATGTTAGTATTTATACTTTCTATTTCAATGGGAGTGAATATTTCAAAAATGAAATGCAATGAAGCTAGTGATTTGTACTTAGGAAGTAAAGTGCCTTCATGTAGCATGGAAAATGAAGTTATTTGTGAAGGGAAACAAGAAAAAATTTCTTGTTGTATGAAAGAGATTAAAAAATTATGCTGCCCTGAAAGGAATGATAATTCCTGTGCAAGCGAAACAGAAACCATTCAGTTTGATTTCGAGACATTACTGACAGCTTCTTTTGAGCCTAATTTTTCAGTAGCACGAATTTTGTTCTTTACATGTGCTCTTGCGGATTGTTTTAATGTAAAATATAATGTACAAACTTATCTGAGTGACATGCCGCCACCCAAACTTCATAAGCCAATATTATCAAATATTCAATCCTTTCTTCTATAAGATTTATTCAGTGACTAAAACTGAATACTAATCTTAAAGAAAAGAAATGAAAAAGATATTAATTATTGCAATGGTGCTTATTGCAACTATAAATACAAAAGCACAAGAAAAAATAAAAGGCAAGGTTGTTGAGCTCATGGAAGATGGAAATGAAATGCCAATTCCTGGGGCTAATGTCTATTGGGAAGGCACCACAATAGGTGTTGCGACTAATGCAGATGGCTTTTATCTTATACCTCAACCAGAAACTTATCCATCAACTATGGTGGTTAGTTTTGTAGGTTATCAAAAATATTCCCAAATAATAACGCAATTGAATCAGTATGACATTGTGCTTTTTCCATCTGTTGAGCTTGATGAGGTAAAAGTGAAGGGGAAGGTAAATACTACTAAGTTCTCTACTATCAATGCAATTAATATGCAAACCTTGTCTATTGGGGAGTTGGAGAAGGCTGCCTGTTGTAATTTGTCTGAAAGCTTCAGTACTAATGCAACAGTTGATGTGAGTTTTTCGGATGCTGTTTCTGGAGCAAAACAGATTCAGATGCTTGGTTTAGATGGGATTTATACACAGATTACTCAAGAGAATATGCCCTTAATTAGAGGGATTTCTTCTGCTTATGGGTTAAGTTATGTGCCTGGAACTTGGATAGAATCTATACAAATAATAAAAGGGAGTGGTTCTGTTATTAATGGTTTTGAGTCTTTCGCAGGGCAAATAAATCTGGAATACTATAAGCCAGAATCGGCACCTAGACTTTTTTGGAATATGTATACTAACCAAGAAGGAAAAATAGAGAATAATCTTTTGTTGGCAAGAAAGGAAGGTAACTGGAAGAGTAATTTATTTACTCATATTTCATATTTTGATAAAGAAATAGATAGTGAAGACAATCCTGATGGTTTTATGAATATACCAAAAGTAATACAGTTTAATGCATTAAACAGATGGGAATATAAAGATAAGAATTATCATATTGGATTTACGGTAAGAGGCTTAGTAGAAGATAGGGCGGGAGGTACTGTTAAGGACAGCGTTGCTAATCCTTATGCAGTTGATATTCATAATGATTTATTGGAGTTTACTTCAAAAACAGGAGCCATTCAGCCCAATTTGCCTGGTAAAAGTTTAGGATTACAAACTTCATTCAGAAGGCATAATCAAACAGCTATTTTTGGTAGAAATAATTATAAGGGAATCCAAGAAAGCGCTTATCTAAATCTTATCAAACAAACCTATTTAGGCAATACAGACCATAAATTAAAGTATGGAATAAGTTATTATGCAGATAGGTATACTGAAAGTTTTTCTGGAAATATAAATGCTGTATTTGCTGATAAAGTAAGGATGGATCTAATGAGCGGATTATTTTCTGAATATAATTACAATTGGGGTGAAAGCTTCAGTCTTACTGCTGGTTTGCGTACAGATTACTACAATAATACTGAGCAGTTTAATTACTTGCCAAGGTTAAATATGAAGTATAATCCAACTGAAGATATGGCTATTCGTTTTTCTGCAGGAAAGGCTTTCCGTATTGCAAATGTATTTGTTGAAAACGCTTCTCTTTTAGCCTCTAATAGAATGATTTCATTGGACGAGTTAAGTCCAGAGATAGCTTGGAATTATGGATTGAATATTACTTATTGCTTTAAGTTATTTGGACGTGAAGGAACTTTAAATGCTGATGCGTATAGAACTGAATTTGAAAATCAAATTGTAGTTGATATTGAAGAACAAGGTTTATTGTCCTTTTATAATTTAAAAGGAGTTTCCTATGCAAATAGTATGCAGTTGGATTTAGCATATGAATTGTTCAATCGTTTTGATATAAAAATGGCATTCAAAATTAATGATGTTAAAACTACATTTGGAGGTGTTGAAAAGGCAGCACCTTTGACACCTGAAAATAGAGGATTGCTTAATTTTTCATATGCAACTAATTTTGATAAATGGATGTTTGATGTTACCGCAAATTATGTTGGTAAGAGTAGAATTCCTAGTCATTCAAAAATTGATGAAGAATTCTCTAAACCGTTTAATCTTTATAACGCACAAATAACAAAGAGATTTAGATATTTTGATTTATATTTAGGTGGAGAGAATATCTGGGGTACAACACAAGATAATCCAATATTAGAGGCTAATACGCCAGATTCCCCTATCTTTGACGCATCTTTAATATATGCTCCAATAAATGGACGTATGATATATGTTGGATTTAGATATAAAATAAAATAAAAATGAAGAAATTAATAATAGTTTTTCTTTGCTTTCTAACAGTTAATGCTTGGGCGCAGAAAGAAATAGTAAAAATTCTGACCTCTGCACCATGTGTCGGGATGTGTTGTAAGGATAGAATAGAACAAGAGATGCAATTTACAAGAGGAGTGACAAAAGTAGATTTAGAGATTGAGAGTAGTATACTTACAGTAACTTTCAAAACCAAGAAGACAGATGCAGATAAGCTACGACAAGTAATCTCCTCAATAGGATATAATGCTGATGATGTTAAAGCAAATAAGAAAGCACATGATAAGTTGCCTTCATGTTGTCAGCATCTAGATTTTAAAGAAGAAGAATAACAAATAATAAATTAAATATGAAAAAAATACTACTTATTAATGCCTTAGTTTGTTTTAGTATAGGTATTATCTTTGCCCAAACTACTGCTACAGATTTTACTACAGATGATTGTAATGGGGTTTCTCATAATTTGTTTAGCGAACTTGATGCTGGAAATGTCATTGTTATTGCTTTTGTTATGCCGTGTGGTCCCTGTGAGACATATTCATTGCCTGCTTATTCTGCTGTACAATCATTTGCAACTAGCCATGCAGGTAGAGTTCATTTTTATATAGCTGACGATTATGGAACTACTGCTTGTGGAACTTTAAATAATTTTGCGAGTAATATGCCTATCAGTACTATATTTTCTTCAACGGATGTAATTATGACGGATTATTCAGACCTTGGAACTGGAATGCCTAAGGTAGTTGTTTTAGCAGGTAGTGATCATCATATTTATTATAATGAAAATGATAATAAGATTAACTTCCTAGGTGTGCAAACAGCTATAAGTGACGCTCTTTCAACTTCATTAGGAATTGGACAGTCTGTAGGTAATGAGTTTGAGATTTTATCTTACCCGAACCCAGTTAATAATGTGCTTAATGTATCGTATGCAAGAACTCAGTCAACTATTATTAATTTTACTATAGTAGATGTTCTTGGAAAAGTAGTTTTAAGAGTTGAAGATAATTCATCTTCTTCAACAGAAAAACTAATCAAATCTATCAATGTTAGCACATTAGATAATGGAAATTATTTTCTAAAAATTTCTTCTGAAATAATTGTAGAAAGCATGCCATTTGTGGTGTCTCATTAAATTTATGCGATTATTCTTTTTTACTGTTATATTGCTTCTAATAATCAATAGTAATACTTTTTCTCAAGGCTGTTGTTCAGGTGGGGCAGGAAGCCCAATTGCTGGTGGTGCTGCAACTGGCGTTTTGCAAGAGAAGCAAATAGAAATTTCACTAAATTACCAATTTAATCAATCTAATGCTTTTTTTACTGAAGATGCTGAAGCAGACCCACTATTTAATAATCTCACTAGTAATTATTTATTTTTTAGAGCTGACTATGGCGTAAGCAAGAAATTGACTTTATCTGTTGCAAGTGGTTATTTTTTAAATAAATTTTTAATTGAGACTGATAATGCAGATACTACCTCTTCCAGTGGGTTAGGTGATTTAATTGTTTTCCCTAGATATAGTATTTATAATAAAACTACTAATTTTAAACGGACAGAAATAGCAATAGGCTTAGGCTTAAAAATACCTTTAGGTGCACATAATGATTCTACATTAACTTATTCAGATGAATGGATAGGTGATATTTATCAGACGAATCCTCCTACTGTCCAAACTACTAGTGGCTCAAACGATTTTATGTTTTATTCCTTCTTTTTCAGAGAGTATCAGAAAAGAAAATTAAGATTCTTTATGGCAGCTTTACATGTAAAAAAGGGCTTTAATCCTTCGGGAATAAAGTATGGTGATTATACCAGTATTGGATTCTTTGCATCCAAAACATTCTTTTATAGATGGGGGGTAACTAGTCAAATAAAGGCTGAGAAGATTGACCAAATACAATCTGCAAATAATATTGATTTAGAAGGTTTTTATAATATTAGCCCAGAATCCACAGGAAGCAAGAAATGGTTTTTTATACCACAATTGAGTTATTCTCAAAATGGCTTAACTGTATTTGCAACATCTGAGATTCCATTATACCAGTACCTTAATGGAACACAAGTAGGATCACAACTCCAATTCACAGTTGGGGTTAATTATCGATTCCTTACTAAAGAATGTGCAGATCCTCTTCCATCCCTTAACTAAATAAGTTACTTCATTAATTTTTCTAGAATATTAATTGCTGATTCTGCAATTACACTCCCTGGCCCGAAAACACCACTAACTCCTGCTTTATATAATAAATCATAATCTTGTTGAGGAATAACTCCTCCTGCAATTACTAATATATCCTCTCGTCCATATTCTTTTAGTGCAGCAATTACTTGTGGTACTAGGGTTTTATGTCCTGCTGCTAAAGATGAAATTCCTAAGATATGCACATCATTTTCTACTGCTTGTTTTGCAGCTTCTGCTGGGGTTTGAAAAAGCGGACCTACATCTACATCAAATCCTAGATCAGCAAATGATGTCGCAACTACTTTTGCTCCTCTATCGTGTCCATCTTGGCCCATTTTTGCAATCATTATTCTTGGGCGTCTTCCTTTTTTTATTGCAAATTCATCTGATAATGCTAGTGCTTTTTTAAAGGTTTCATTGTTTTGTATTTCCATTTTATATACGCCTGAAATTGTTTGATTCTTAGCAGTAAACCTGCCAAATTCTTTTTCTAATGCATCAGAAATTTCACCAAGAGTGGCTCTTTCTCTAGCAGCATTAATAGCTAGTTCCAAAAGGTTTTCTTTTTTATTTTTACAAGCAGAAGTAAGTGCAGCTAAACAAGCTTCTACTTTTTGGCTATTTCTGATTTTCTTTATCTTATTTATGCGTTCAATTTGTAATTTCCTTACTGCAGTATTGTCTACTTCAAGTATTTCTAATTCTTTGTCTTCTTTTTCTAATTGATTAGAATTTACACCAACTATTATATCCTTTCCGCTATCAATTCTAGCTTGTTTTCTTGCGGCTGCTTGTTCAATCCTCATCTTAGGAATTCCTGTTTCAATGGCCTTTGCCATACCCCCCAACGCTTCAATTTCTTTAATGTGTTCCCAAGCTTTCTCAGTAATGTCATGTGTTAGTTTTTCTACATAATAACTTCCTCCCCAAGGATCAACAGTATCACAGATTCCACTCTCTTTCTGTAGGTAAATTTGAGTATCCCTTGCAATTTTAGCTGAAAAATCAGTGGGTAATGCAATGGCTTCATCAAGAGCATTAGTGTGTAAACTTTGTGTCCCTCCCATTACTGCCGCCATAGCCTCCACGCAGGTGCGAGTAATATTATTAAAAGGATCTTGCTCTGTTAAGCTCCAGCCACTTGTTTGGCAGTGTGTACGCAAGGCTAATGATTTTGGGTTTTTAGGATTAAATTGCGTGACTAATTTTGCCCAAAGCATACGAGCGGCACGCATTTTTGCGATCTCCATAAAATGATTCATCCCAATTCCCCAGAAAAATGAAACTCTTGGAGCAAAGTCATCAATATCTAATCCTGCTGCAACCCCAGTTTTTATATATTCTAATCCATCTGCTAAGGTATAAGCCAATTCAATATCTGCAGTTGCTCCTGCTTCTTGCATATGATAGCCTGAAACTGAAATGCAATTGAATTTAGGCATTTTATGAGCCGTAAATTCAAAAATGTCCGCAATGATTTTCATAGATTGTTTTGGTGGGTAGATGTAAGTATTACGCACCATAAATTCTTTAAGAATGTCATTTTGAATAGTACCAGTAAGCTTTTCTAAGCTTATGCCTTGCTCTTCTGCAGCCACTATGTAAAAAGCTAAGATTGGAAGCACAGCACCATTCATAGTCATAGAAACTGAGATCTTTTCCAAAGGAATTTGGTTGAAAAGAATTTTCATATCCTCAACACTATCAATTGCTACTCCTGCCATACCAACATCACCAAC
>CAJQRK010000063.1 GCA_905612305.1 uncultured Flavobacteriales bacterium
ATGCGATCACGCAGGACACGAATTTAAAGAACAAACAAAAACATATTTATCTAGTAAAGGTAATGAAATAAATGATTACGGATGCTATTCTTTAGAAAGTGTGGATTACCCGGATTTTGCACATAAATTAGCAGAAAGTATTGAAAATAATGAAAACGAATTTGGTATTCAGTTTTGCGGAACGGGCAATGGAATAAATATGAGTGCCAATAAACACCAAGGAATTAGAGCAGCACTTTGCTGGAATACACACATTGCAGAACAAGCAAGGCTCCATAATAATGCAAATGTGTTAACTATGCCAGCTCGCCACTTAGAATGGCAAGAAGTAGAAAAAATTGTAGATGTTTTTCTTAGTACCCAATTTGAAGGAGGAAGACATGAAACTAGAGTAAATAAAATAAAAATTAAAAAATAAAATTATGAAAAAACTAATTTACCTCTTTGTAGTAACAAGCATCTTTTTGAGTTCTTGTTCAAAGAATTGTCCTGTTCCTGAATGCACAGATTTGTATTGAACTAAATCTTGCAGAATACAGTGATTGGTGGTTACCAAATAAAGATGAGTTATATCAAATGTATTTAAATCTACATCAACAAGGGCTTGGCGGTTTTGCTAATAACTACTATTGGAGTTCTACTGAGGCTGATAGCGACTTTGCGTGGAGTCAGAATTTCGCCAATGGGGCCCAGGACTACTTCAGTAAGCGCAACGACTACTTCAATGTTAGGGCTGTTAGGGGTTTTTAACCATTTAACAATTTATCCATTTAACATCATTGCGTAAGCAATCGAATTTAATTTTGATATAATAGTATACAAAACCAAAAAATACAATAAAAAATGTGGAAAATTACAACCATACTATTACTAGCTCCTTTTTTAATTTTTAGCCAAGAAAATATAAAGTTTTCAGAAACTATTATTATAGAAGACTTACAAAGACACCTTAACATTTTAGCTTCCGACTCTTTAGAGGGTAGAGAAACCGGTAAGCCAGGACAAAAAATGGCTGCTGATTATATAATGAACCACTTTAAAGATATAGGTATACCACCCTACAAAAAAAACACCTACTATCAAAAATTTAAAGTAAAGTCAGGAAGACACCTTTGTAAATGTGATGATTGTGATGTTAGTTTAGTAAAAAGAATATTTAAAAATAAAAAGAAAATAAAAGGAGAAAATGTATTGGGTTATATTGAAGGATCAGACCTTAAAGAAGAACTAATAATCATAACAGCCCACTACGATCATTTAGGAAAACACGATAGTTTAATTTTTAATGGAGCTGATGATGATGGTTCAGGAACAGTAGCAGCCTTAGAAATTGCAGAGGCGTTTATGTTAGCTAAAAAAGCAGGAAATGGTCCAAGAAGATCAGTTCTTATTATGCCTGTTTCTGGAGAGGAAAAAGGTCTTTTGGGAAGCAAGTATTATGCCGACCATCCTATTTATCCACTAGAAAATACTGTAGCTAATTTAAATATAGACATGATTGGAAGAATAGGAGACTTTAAAGATAATCCTAACTATGTGTATTTAATAGGATCAGATATGTTAAGTACCGATCTGCATAATATAAGTGAAGATGTAAATAAAAAACATATTGGTTTAGAATTAGATTATACCTTTAATAAGGAAGATGACCCAAATAGATATTACTACAGATCAGACCATTATAATTTCGCAAAGAATAATATACCCGTAATTTTCTATTTTAATGGATTGCATGAGGATTACCATAAAGTAACAGATACTGTAGAAAAAATTAATTTTAAAAAAATAGAAACTATTGCACGCCTTGTCTTTTTAACTGCCTGGGAACTTGCAAATAGAGATGAGAGAATTATTGTAGATAAAAAAGAAGAATAAAAACCTACCCCAAAAAAGAAAGCTATAAATTACAAATCAAACTTAATACCTTGCGCTAAAGGTAACTCAGCAGTATAGTTAATTGTGTTTGTTTGCCTTCTCATGTAAATCTTCCAAGCGTCAGAGCCACTCTCTCTTCCCCCACCCGTTTCTTTTTCGCCACCAAAAGCACCACCAATTTCAGCACCTGAGGTTCCAATATTTACATTTGAAATACCACAATCACTACCAGCAGTAGAAAGGAATTTTTCAGCTTCACGCAAATTAGTTGTCATAATAGCAGACGACAAACCTTGCTTCACTCCATTTTGCATTTCAATAGCCTCATCTAAAGTAGAATACTTCATAATATAAAGTATTGGAGCAAATGTTTCGTGTTGAACTATTTCAAAATGGTTTTCAGCCTCAATAATTACAGGCCTTACATAACATCCACTTTCATAACCCTTTCCCTCTAACACACCACCTTCCACCAATACATTACCTCCTTCTTCTTTTGCTTTTTCAATAGCACTTAAGTACATGTTTACAGCATCTTTATCAATTAACGGACCAACATGATTACTTTCATCCAAAGGATTTCCAATAACTATTTGAGTATATGCTTTTGCTAATTTGTTTTTAACCTCATCATAAACTGACTCGTGTATAATTAATCTTCTGGTAGAGGTACATCTTTGACCACAAGTTCCTACAGCTCCAAATAACGCACCAATAATTGTAATCTCTAAGTCAGCATTTGGAGTAATGATTATTGCATTGTTTCCCCCTAACTCTAATAATGATTTTCCGAATCGTTCAGCAACTGTAGCTCCAACAATACGACCCATTCTAGTTGATCCTGTTGCTGAAACTAAAGGTAACCTATCATCAGTTGTCATCATTTCCCCTACTTTATAATCACCATTTATGATACAAGAAATCCCTTCAGGTAAATTATTTTCTTTTGCTACTTCATTCCAAATATTTTGACAAGCAATTCCGCACAAAGGTGATTTTTCTGATGCCTTCCAAACACATGTGTCTCCAGAGATCCAAGCCAAAGCGGTATTCCAGTTCCAAACAGCAACCGGGAAGTTGAATGCAGAAATAATACCAACAACTCCTAAAGGATGATATTGTTCATACATTCTATGGCCTGGACGCTCAGAGTGCATAGTAAGTCCATGAAGCTGACGAGATAACCCAACGGCAAAATCACAGATATCAATCATCTCCTGTACTTCCCCTAAACCTTCTTGTAAGCTTTTACCCATTTCATAAGACACTAATTCTCCCAAAGACTGTTTATAAACCCTTAATCTTTCTCCATATTGTCGAACAATCTCTCCTCGTAATGGAGCTGGTTTTAACCGCCAATCTTTAAAAGCAGTAGTAGCTGATTGTATTACTTTTTCATATTCTTCAGGCGTGGTTGTGGTTACTTTTCCAATCAAAGTTCCATCTACCGGAGAATAAGATTCAATTTTCTCTCCTGCCCCAAAAGAAATAGATCCGGTTGAGGTTCCATTGTTAGACGTTTTAACGCCTAATATGGATAATGTTTTTTTAATATCAATCATTGTAATAGGTTTTAATAAATTTAGATGCAAAACTAGGAAAAGATTTGATACAACACTGAAAATAAAATACTAATCCCTAGTGATTTTCTGCATTTTTTTCCCCAAGCATTACCCCTACCCCCTTCTCCTTGTTTTCTAAAAGTGCAGCATCCTCATCTTCTTTAATTTTCAAAAGTTTGTTTTTGTGAGCAATTAAGGCTTGTGTCATAATAAGGCAGCTTCCTAAAATCACAAACAATAAAACTCCCTGAAATTCCGCCCCAATACTTAATTTTTCAGGAATGGCGAAAAACAATAGTATTGTAATTAATCCTCTAGGGGCTAAAAACAACTGAGAAATAATATCTTTTCCGTTAAAAACAAATAAAATGATAGCCCTTACAATATAAATAA
>CAJQRK010000064.1 GCA_905612305.1 uncultured Flavobacteriales bacterium
TATTATTTTTTTTAACACATAGTACAGTGCTAAAAAAATTGAAAGTAGAGAAAGAATGATGGTGTAAATAGGTATATCTGAAGGGTTTTTTTTATCTAGATACTCTCCAAAAAAAGTACCAGCAGCTATGATTACTGCCATTTGGGTGATTAATGAAGAGTATTTGATGTAAGGATTAAGCTGTTTTTTCTTGCTTTTCTGCACGCTTGATGTCTTTTATAACCGCACCCATACTGCATGATCCTGTAAATTCAGCCCCAGGCTCAATAGATAATTTATTAGTGATAATATCACCATTTAACTTTGCTGAGGTTTTTAATGACAATAATTGTGAAACTGTGATTTTAGCTTTTATCGTACCAGAAATATCCGCAGTGCTACACTCAACATCACCTTCAATAACCCCCTCTCTTCCAATCACAACTTTACCCTCTGTTATTACAGATCCTTTTAACATTCCGTCAACCCTTATGTCTCCTTTTGAATATATGTCTCCTGTAATTACTGTTCCGGCTCCAATCATATTTACTACAGCTGTAGCTTCTTCTTTTTTCATTGATTCATTTGTATTTGCAAACATCTTATTCAAGGTATTTATTAATGCGAAATTACTAAAATATTTTTAGACTTAATTGTTATCTAAATAATTCTTTTTAAAGAAGGTATAATACCCCTTCATATCTTTATTTTTATAAAACTCTTTAAAGTTTTCTAAAGAAATTGCCATAATTCTGAAGTTTGATTTATTCAGTTCTTTATTAATTTGTTGTTGTGTGATTAATAATTGATTATACGCAACTACATTTGGTGCATTGTCAAATGTTTTTATCATAAGGATGTGTCTGTCTAAACCCATCATCATTGCGTTAATTTCAAATATTTCATTTGGGAAATCTAAAGAGTGATAGTCAGAAATAAGTGTTTTAAGATAGTTAACGTCAACCCCTTGTTTTGGCATTATAATAATTGACATATGGGGAGTATTAGTTCTAAAAAGATAAGGAGATCCTGACAGGGCAATCTCATTAGCTTTTATCCTGTTTGACGGGTCGTTAAGTGATCTTAAAAGATATTGGGCTTCTTGACCAATTTTTGATTCTAAGGTAATATTGGTAATAAGTTCTAATTCCTTTTTTAGTTTTACTGTATCTTTAATTTCCGCAAAAGAAAGCGCTCTTAAAAACATGTATTTTGGTTTATATTCGTTTTTTTGAAGGCTTTCTGTTAGTGCAATTACGCTGCTGAAATTCCTTTCTATATATGTTTGATATATGAATTGATATTTTTTTTCTTCTTCATTTTCTGTATCTAATAGTTTTTTTTGAAGCTCTGGGTTGGTTAATATTTTAGCATAGATGCTTTTAGGGTGATGTGTTAATAGGATTGATTTTGTATTTTCGGCTTCAGCCGATTTATTTTGTTTTGTTTGGTTCAGGTATATATTGTAGTATGACAGCGGTGTGTATTGTTCGTTTGTTGGAAAGCGAGAAATTATTCCACGAAACATAGATATGCTTTTTTTGTGTTCTTTTAAGTTTTCTTTATAGATTATTCCAGCCTGATATAAGGCTTCTTTTATTTGTTTGTCTGATGCTTCAAAATCTTCTTTTGTTTTTGGTAGTTTTTCTACATAATACTCAAGACTTCTTTTATTTTTATAAGGAGATGCGGTGGAATCTGTTGAGGTTGAATCGGTATCGAAATTAGTTATGTTTTTTTTATCTTTTCTTCTCCAGTCATCTTCTAATTTTCTTTTTCCCCATCTTTTTCTGAATTCTGACATTCCAAAACTTAAAGTGGCTGGATTATAAAAATACCATTTCCCTCCAGAAGTATTATTTCCAAATTGCTCGCCCCTAACTCCGTTTCTGTTGTTTTCATACGTCATTTGTTGTTTTTCTCTTTCGTTTTCTAATTGTTCTCTTTCTTTCTCTTCCTCCTCTTGAATAATTTGATTAATCACTCTATTTAACTCCACTTCCGGTAATTTTGACAACATTTGTAAACTGTCTTGCATGGTTATAATATCTAAACAGCTAACAAGATCAACCAGAATATCGTGTTTTTCTTTAACTTGCGCGTAAAGCCGAAAATCTTCATGCATATAAAAAATAGTGCTATCATAATATACTTTTGAATCTGAATATTTTGATCTATTATATTCTATTTCTCCAAGCGATAAAAATGATAATGCTTTTTGCGGGTCATTCTGAACACTATTTACAGCTGACAGCAAGTAATTATCAATTGCCGAAAGAGTATCTTTATTATTAATATCTATTTCGGCTAAGGTGTAGAAAATCTGATCTAAGTATTCTTTATTTTTATCATCTTTTGTCATTTTTAATAACTTCTGACGTGTTTTTTCAAGATCTTTGCTGCCAGACTCTAAAGATTTAGCTAAATTCATTTTAGCATTAAATGCCATTTCGTATTCTGGATTTGATTTTATAACTGTTTTATACTGTTTTTTAGCTTGTTTGTGATTATTATGTTGTTGGTAAATTTGCGCCATAATATAATTATAGCGAACTTTTTTTCTTTTTCTTTTAATTAGCTTATCTAGTTTTTTTAATTGCTCAAGAGCTAAAGAAAAGTTGTTTTGTTGTAAGTAATAATCCGCACTAACTTTGGCAAGTTTTTTCTCGATTTTCTCTGGAAATCTTCTTTCATTCTCAATCTCATCCAATTCCATTTCTGCTGCTATAAAATCTTGTTTTTGAACATAGCTTCTTACTAGCCATAATGATGCGTTAAACCGAATCTCATTCTTATTGTATTCGTTTTTAATAAAACTAAATGTTTTAATAGCCTCATCAAACTCTCCTTTATAAAAATATGCTTTTCCAACCAAAAGATAGTTGTCATCAATCCATTTACAATATTCTTTCCCTCTAATTTTCATGGAGTGCCTCTGGAT
>CAJQRK010000065.1 GCA_905612305.1 uncultured Flavobacteriales bacterium
TTTTAGTATTTGTATAAGTTCTATTTATGCTCAGAGTTATAATGATGGGCCAATCGATTTGCAAGTAAAACTAAGAGAAGTGCAAGGTAATTTTGCAGCAACTGATGAAGCTTTACTTGGTGTTGGTTTTGCTCCAGATGAACTTGTTTTTAAAATCTGGACTCAAGACAATTTACTAACTTATCCTTGGACGGGAGGAACTTGCCTTCAAGATAATAATTTCACTCCCACTATTGGAGGAGCTAATTCCATTGATTTTAATACTACTTTCGCAAACTTTTCTTTTCCTGGCACGATAGTTCCACAGTATCTGGATTTTAAAATAGATGCTTGGGAGGATGACATACCTTCTGATGCTCTTAATTTAGGTGCATTTGGAAATTATTGCAATAATGGACAGGTATGTGATTGGAATAATATGGAATGTTGTGGGATTTATCTTTTTGGATTTTGTATTGGCATTGAAACGGGTGATGATTACAGATGTGATGCAAATCCATTTTATCAAGGGTTGACATATAGAAGTGGGCCACCATGTCAATGGTATTCTCATGGATATATAAATGGAAGCGGCTGTATAAATCCAAGCTCCCAATCTGGAGCACCCAATACAAATGGATATTACAAGCCTCATATCGAAACTTTTTGGCAATACACCAAAGGAACTTCATTTGCTAATGCTATTGATTTAGGGCCGCTTACTACAGGAGTATTGAGTCATTATAATAGTAATGAATGTTATACCGATTATTATCCAGCAAGCACAGGGAATGATGTAATTTATTCCTTTAATGTTACAAATCCTACTGGTGTAAATATTTCCCTTTGTGGAGTGAATGGTGCTCAATATGATAGTTATTTGTATTTGGTTAAAGATACTACAGTTATCGCAATTTCTGAAAATGATAATTATTGTGCCAATCAATCTGAATTGGTAACTGCTCTTTGTGAAGCAGGAATTTATTATGTAGTTGTAGACGCAAATTCTACGACCGAGTTAGGTACATTTACACTTACAATAACAGAAGATCCTGCTTCTGCTTTTACATCTTCAAATACAATAACAAATGTTAGTTGTAATGCTGGAAATGACGGACAAATAAATACTATTGTTTCTGGAGGGTTTATTCCTTATTCTTATAATTGGTATGATTATAGTATGACTCTAATTAATTCTACATTATCTACTGCAAATTTACAAGATTCTCTACAGAATTTAATATCATCTAATTATATTGTACAAATTATAGATAATAATAATTGCATCCTTACGGATACAATTACTGTAAATGAACCTTTAGCAATTTCCCTTACTACAGCTACAACTCCAGCTTCTTGTTTTGGTTATTCTGATGGGGGAGTAAGTGTTTTGGCTTCTGGAGGAACTCCAAATTATACTTACAGTTGGAATTCAGCCCCACCTCAAAATAATGCTTCTGCAGTTTTTCTTTCAGCAGGCACTTATATGGTAAGCGTTACAGATAATAATAATTGTATGCAAACTACTCTAGAAACTATTTTAGAGCCGGCAGCTGTGCCTGTTTCAATTTCTTCAGCAACTACAACAGTTTGTAGTGGAGGAAGTTTAAATATGCAAGCAAATGGAGCATTAACATATAATTGGAGCCCTCCAGTTTGGATAAGTTCTATTACAAATACAAATGTTACTTCTACTCCAAATACTTCAATAAATTATATACTAACAGGCACAGACATCAATGGTTGCTTTAATACTGATACAATCTCCATTTTTGTTGTCCAATCCTTAATGATGACAAATTCTCCTACATCACCAGAATTTTGTGAGGGAGAAAGTGTAATTATAAATTTAACCGGAGCTTCTACATACTCTTGGTTTCCTGCAAATGGTTTAAACAATCCAAATGTATCAAATGTTATTGCATCTCCACAAAATACAACAAATTATATGGTGATTGGAACGGATAATTTTGGATGTTCTGATACAATATATGTAACTGTTGATGTGCTCCCAATACCAAATATTGGAGTTACAAATAGCCCATCTATTTGTGAAGGAGAATCTATCTCACTTATTGCAAATGGAGCAAATAATTATAATTGGTATCCATCAACTGGATTAAATTCAGTTACTGGAAATACAGTAACTGCTTCACCAGTTAGTTCAACTTCTTATTCAGTAATTGGTACTTTAAATAATGGTTGCTCAGACACTGTTTCTACAGTAGTGAGTGTAAATCCAAATCCAAATTTATCTATCTTTCCTTCTTTGGCGACTATCTGTGAAGGGGACAGTATTCCGGCTTATGTAAGCGGTGCAGTTACTTATTTGTGGTCGCCTTCGTTAGGAGTGAATATTCCTAGTTCTAATACAGTTTCTTTGTCTCCAATAAGTACTACAAATTACACCATATTAGGAATAGATAATTTAGGATGTAGTTCCTCAATTTTATTATTAGCAAATGTGAATCCATTACCTAATATAAGTATTAGTTCTTCTCCTATTTCTATCTGTACGGGTGATATATCAGTACTAAATGCAAGTGGAGCAATTACTTATAATTGGCAGCCTGCAGGAGCATTAAATACTAGTATAGGGAATAGTGTATCGGCTATGCCCAATACAACTACTATTTATTCTGTAAATGGTACAGATGTAAATAGTTGCAGCAATACAGCTACGACTACTGTACTTGTTAATCCTTTACCTATTTTATCTGTCAGCCCTAATGTCACTACAATTTGTGAAGGAGAAAATATAAGTATTAATTCAACTGGCGCGCAAAGCTATATTTGGTCACCTGCTTTAGGTTTAAATACTACACAAGCCTCATCTGTAATTGCAAATCCAATAACAACTACATCCTATTCTATTTTGGGTACTGATATAAATGGTTGTTCAGATGTAATATCAGCTTCAGTAAATGTTAACCCACAACCTATAATTACTTTATCATCTATTCCTAATACTCATGATATTTGTGAAGGAGCTAATATAAATATTAATGCTTTTGGAGCACTTTCTTATTCTTGGACCCCTTCATTTGGATTAAACTCAACTATTGGTCAATCTGTGATTGCTAACCCTGCTACATCAACATCTTATATTGTAACAGGAACAGATATTAATTATTGTACAAATATTGCTAATTTCCAACTTAATGTGGGAATAAATCCTACAGTTTCAATTATACCTAACAATCCTATTATTTGTGAGGGAGAAAGTGTTGCTTTATTAGCTGATGGCGCTAACCAATATGTTTGGAAGCCATCTATTGGATTAAGTACCGCTATAGGAGTGATGGTAAATGCTAATCCACTTACTACTACTACTTATACTTTAATTGGAACAGATGCTATCGGTTGTTTAGATAGCGTAAGTACTACTATTAGTGTAAACCCTAAGCCAACAGCAAGTTTTTTACAAGACTCATTATTAATATGTAGTGGAGATAATGCAGCTATTATTATCAATGTTACTGGTTCTCCAGAATGGAATTTGTCTTATGCTGTAAATAGTGCTTTTCAACTACCCATTACATCTACTTCAAATCCAATAATAATTTTATCTGATATTGCTGGAGAGTATACTGTTCCAATAATTACTGATGCAAATGGTTGCAGTAATATTGGTAGCGGATCTTTATTGTTGGATGTGCTAAATACACCAATAGTAAGTTTTGATTTATTTCCTCAACCAGCTGATGAATTACACCCAGAGATATCATTTACTAATAATTCTATTTTTGTAGAGACTTGGTATTGGGATTTTGGAGATGGGTTTTCAAATATTTCAGACTATAATGCTATTCATTCTTATTCTCGAGCTGGTATTTATCACGTGACTTTAGTGGTTATGAATGGGATTTGTAGCGATACCATTCAGCATCAATTAATTATCGACCCTGTCTACACTTTGTATGTTCCTGATATTTTTACTCCTAATAATGATGGATTAAATGATGTTTTTATTCCAAAAGGTAAATCAATATCCGAATTTGAAATGTATGTATATAGCAGATGGGGAGAACAAGTTTATTATACTGATGACATTAATATGGGTTGGAATGGTCAAATAGAAAATAACGATAAAATAGTTGTTGGGGAATATTCTTATATTATGAAAATTGTTGATGACTTAGGTGTATTTCATACTCTAAAAGGAAGTGTGCTACTTAATTAAATTAGTATAATTGCATTCTAATTTTACTAAGAAAAATAGATGAAAGATTTTGTATTAATTACTTTAGCTATAGCTGTCATGTTCTCTTCATGTAAGAAAGAAGAAGAGGCCCTTAATAGTGCTGATCCTTTTAGTTGTAAAATAGATGGAGTAGAGTTTAGTACAACCGCCATTAATATAGAAAGCTTATCAGATAATATGAAAATTATTGCTTCTAATGCTACATATATTGTGAGTATAAGTATAGAAAGCATTACAGCAAGAAGTGTTGGTGATGTAATCCCTTTTTCTGCTTCTAATTTTGGAAATGTTACTATTGGGAGTACAACTTATTCAAATACTTATTTTGATCCTTCAAAAGGAGAAATAGCCATTACCACTTTAGATTTAAGTGGAGGAAAAATATCAGGAACTTTCTTTTTTGAAGCACAGAATGTTGCTCCTAATGAATTTGGTACAGTAAATGTAACTGTAGGCACTTTTTCAAATATTTCATTTTAATGAGTAATAAAATAAAAATACTAGATATAAAAAGAGTTAATCAGAAACTAAATAGATTAGCTTGGCAGGTTTATGAGCAAAATTCAGCTGAAAAAAAAATTATTGTAGTTGGTATTGCAAGTAGAGGCTTAATTTTGGCTAAGCAATTAGTAAAGACTATTGAGGAAATATCTGATATAGAAACTACTATAGGATACCTTGAGCTAGATAAAGTCAATCCTTATAATAAAGAAGTAAGTGTTGATTTATCACCTGATGAGTACTTGGGTAAAGTGGTTATTTTATGTGACGATGTGCTTAATTCAGGAAAAACCTTAATGTATGCCGCTAAGCATTTTTTAACAACTCCTTTAACTAAATTATCAACCTTAGTTTTGGTGGACCGTAACCATAACCGGTACCCTATAAAAGCAGATTATGTTGGCTTGTCATTAGCCACTACCCTCAAGGAATACATTAATATTGAACTAAAGGGAGCTAATAAGGGAGTTTATCTCTCTTAAAATTTCATCTATATTTTTACCATCTACTAGTATAGTATGCTGGGCTAATTCATAAAAAGGACTTCTATTTTTAACTTCTTCTTTTATAGATAATTCTAATTCTTCATTAGTAAGATTAGCAATTAATGGTCGATTTTTTTTGTCATCTTTTAGCTGATTGTATAGGTGGCTAGAAGACGCTTTTAAATAAATACTAATTCCTTTTCTATTTATAAGTCCCATATTATTGTTATGAATAGCTAAACCGCCTCCACAAGCTACAATTCCCTTCCTATTGTATTGCTTTAAAAGGTTAGTTTCCAACATTCTAAAATACAATTCATTCTCTTTCTTGAAAATTTCAGCAATGCTTTTCTTTTCTTGTTGCTCAATCTTAAGGTCAGTGTCCAAATAAGGCAGTTTCAACTGCTTAGCCAATAGCTTAGAAAGGGTAGTTTTTCCTACACCCATATAACCAATAATATAGAACATAAATAAGGAATAATGCTAACCTTCAAATAAACAAATTTTATTGTAGTTTTGGCTTATTATCTAGGATAGATATTCTTATTAAAATTATTTTACAAAACTGTTTCTGATTAAAGAAAAGTAATATATTTGCAGCCGATTTTTAATGACCTGGTAGCTCAGGTGGTAGAGCATCTCCCTTTTAAGGAGAGGGTCCTGGGTTCGAGCCCCAGCCAGGTCACTAAAATAGAAAGAATCCCGCATTAGCGGGATTCTTTTTTATGTATTTTTGCAAGTGTTATATCGCCCAGGTGCTGAAATTGGTAGACAGGCATGATTGAGGGTCATGTGTCCTACGGACGTGCGGGTTCGACTCCCGCTCTGGGCACTTTTACTCAGTTTTTAGAACTTTCTTATTATTAATAATATAGAGCCCTTTAGGTAAATTAGCAAAGGAACACGTCCATTTTCTACCTAACACATCATATGTCTTGTTGCCTACTGCATTATAAGATATTAGTTCTTTAATCGTTGTTGGATTACTTATATTCATTAACATCCAGTTATCAGTCATGAAATCATATACTAATGAATCACAATGAGTACATACTATTGTGTCAAAAGAATATACATATGCATCATAGCATAATTTAACTGTATCTGTTGTTAGTATATTCCAGAAATTATACGTATCACCTGTTCCTGTGAAACAAGTTGTTGAATTACATGCTGTCCAAATCCATTCAATAGAATCTGCCATATTATCTAAACCTGATGATTCTCCTGTTACAGTCATGCCTTGTCCTAAATCTACTGCTGTGTATGATAGTGAATCACATAAATTGATTTGTGCTTGTGTTTGTTGCCCAAGCAGGACTAATAACACTAGTAATATTTTTTTCATAATTCTACTGTTTAGTTTTTATAATACAAAGATATATATAGTTTAATAAAAATTTGACACTAACTACAGTTTTTAAATATCCAGATGTTATTTATCCACCAACTCTTTTGTAATTATACTCTTCTTTCTCTAGAATTTCCATTACTTTACCTCTAACATCTCCTTGTATAATTATTTCTCCATTTTTAGTACTACCACCTACACCACATTTAGTTTTTAACAGTTTACCTAATGCTTTTAAGTCTTCAGTCTTGCCTACAAAGTCTTTTATGATGACTGCAATTTTTCCTGCTCTATGCTTATCAATACATACTTTTAGGTGTTGCTCGTTGTTAGGTAAGGTTTTCATTTCCTTATTTTCGTATTCAAATTCAAAATTAGGGTTAGTGGAATACATGACTCCTTTTTTGTTATTTTTATTTTTTACCATTCGGCATTAATATTTTTAAAGATTTTGGCAATAATTGGATTTTAACAGGGTTTTTTGCTTTGTAAGGCTCTCCATCTAAGTGTAGTAGAGTGTTGCTTGTCCATATTTCCATCTGCGGGCTTTTTATTATTTCTACATATTTTGATAGGTGTACTTTTCCAGTAGCAACTTTTAGTAAGAAGAGAGGGATTTTCCATCTAGGGAAACTGTTCACAATGACAAAATCAATAAGCCCATCTTTTATGTCAGCCATTGGTGAGATTACGGCATTATTACCGTATTGGCTAGCATTGAAACAGGAAATTAGATAAGCAGTCACTTTTCTTTCTATACCCTTGTATTTAATCGTGTATTCTTGCGGCCTATAGCTAAGTTCCTTTAAGATAATTTTCACATAACTAATTATTCCCCGCATTTTTAAAGTAGTAAATAAATTAGCAATATGAGCATCAAAACCAATCCCTGAAACATTGACAAAAGGAGCGCCATTTGCAGTGCACGAATCTATGGTTTCAATTTTGGCATTTTTAAGTTGTATAATTGCCTTTTCAACTGTACTCCCCATACCAATATGATAAGCAAAGCCATTGCCAGAACCACACGGGATTATACCTAAAGCAGTTTTTGTATTTACCAATCCGATTAAACATTCATTTACCGTGCCATCACCGCCTACAGCTATAACAGCATCAATATTATCTCTTGTTGCTTCTGAGCTCAATCTTGTTGCATCTCCAGCTTTTTTAGTATAAAAAATTTCATAATCATCAAAGTGTTTGACAATATATTGCTCAATGCCTTTTTGTTTATCAGTACCTGATATAGGGTTGATGATAAATCTAATTTTCATAAGTCAAACTATTGTTTTTCATTCTAAAATTATATTCCTGTTTTATGGCTTTTAGCAGTTCAATATTCTTCTCATTGGTGCTAGTTTTTTCCTTCAAACCCCAATTGCTAAAAGTAGGATACTCCTCCAATTTATTATTAATAATTCCTTTATTAGTGATAAAGCAATAATTATTATTAAGCTTACTTATAGCCCAACTTTCTTTTGACAACATAGATTTTCCAAAGGCCAAATAGGGCTTGTTGTAATGTATTTCCCCTAGTAATGTGGGCATAATATCAATCTGTTGTACAATATTATTTTTTACCCCTTTAAGGACTCCATCTCCTTTAAAAAGCAGAAGAGGAATAGCATATCTTCCTATTCTATTTTTGTATTTTTTGTTATAACTTTCCCCTGAGGTATGGTCAGCTGTAACGATAAAAAGGGTGTTTTTATACCAATCTTCATTTTCAATACTTTTGAAAAATTGCCGCAAAGCATAATCTGAATATTGAATGGTTTCCAATATGTCTATTTTATTATGGTTATGCTTATAATCCTTAGGCAATACATAAGGAGGGTGAGAACTTAAAGAAAAAAAAGCAGTAAAGAAAGGTTCTTCTTTTTGGTTTAATTCTTTGGCAAAATACTGCATAAATGGGACGTCAAAAATTCCCCAACTACCATCAAAATTAGCATTGTTATTATATTCTTCCATGCCATGATATTCCTGAAATCCTGCCTTTTTGCTAAAGCTATAAAAACCCTGAGTTCCTCTTAGCCCTCCATGAAAAAAAGAAGTATTATAACCCTCCTTATTAAGTATAGAGGCTAAACTTTCAATTTTGTTTTGGGCATAATCGGAAGTGATAAAAGGATTATTCATTAAGGTTGGGATAGAAGCTGTAATTGCTGGTAGTGCCTCTATGGATTTTAACCCATTGGAATAAGCATTATTAAATACTAATCCTTGCTGCATTAGGCTATCCAAAAAGGGTGTGTGACTTTCCCCTTCATTGTAATAGCCAACAAATTCTTTTGAAAAACTTTCAAGAATAAGAATGACGATATTTTGCTTATTGATTTGCTTGCTTTTAGGAAGATGAATAGGAGAATAAATAGTTGTTAAATCTTCCTTTTTAAAATAATTATATTCTACTAAAAGCTTTTCATTAAGCGAATGTAAAATACAGAAAGGCGTGTTTAAAATTAAGGAGGTGTTTTGGGAGCCACTTAGCTCTCCTGCATTTATGGGTTTAATAGGCTTTAGTTGTAGCCCTCCTCTGGCTGAAACAATAAAAATACCACTGGCAAAAACTAAAATAAAAAGTTGTTTGCTAATGGGTTTTATTTTTAATACAAATTTTTGCTTAGGGAGTTGCTTTATTTTTAAAAGCAAATAAGCCTGAAGAATTGAAAAAAGCGTAATTGGCCAATAATTTGTCAAGTATTGAGGAATAATATTTTTTGCGTCACTTCCTAAGCTTATTAGTTGAAAAAAGTCAGTAGTTGAGCGTTTCTGTGTAAATTTAAAATATTCAATATCTACATTATTTAGAAGTAGAAATGGAATATTTACTGCGTAAAATAGCAAATTTGTGAGTTTGTGATAGTAATTATGAATTCGTAAATTATGCGGTAAAAACAACATAATAAATAGAGGAATGTTAATATAAACTAAGGCGGAAATATCAAAGCGCAAACCTTCCAGAAATTCTAAAAAATAGTGTAGGTCTATTGTTTCGCTATTATTCAGGTAGAAATAAATTCTACTAGCAGTGTACATCAATAGTAGAGTAAGTAATCGATTACAGTAAGTGAATAGGTATTTCATTAATGATCACAACAGTTTCCGTTATTGCAGTTGTTATCTTTTTTTGTATTTTTTTTAATTAAGTATATTAGTGCTAGTCCTAAAATTATTGCTACAGAAATATCTTGCCAATCCATCTTTTAAATTTTCAACAAAGTAAAGAAAATATTAAGTAGTTTTGGCACCAAATAAAATCAAAGATGCAATTTAACAGAAAGGGAATATCGGATGATGAATTAATAGCTTTGTATAAATCTATTATTACACCAAGATTGGTAGAGGAAAAAATGCTGATTTTATTGCGTCAAGGTAAAATTTCAAAATGGTTTTCAGGCATTGGTCAGGAAGCTATTTCAGTAGGAGTGGGCGAAGGATTGGATCAAGATGAATACATTCTACCTATGCACAGAAACCTAGGTGTTTTTACGAGTAAAAATTTGCCTTTGAATCGTTTATTTGCTCAGTTTCAAGGAAAATCGAATGGTTTTACAAAGGGGCGTGATCGTTCCTTTCACTTTGGCACACAAGAACACCATATTGTAGGAATGATTTCGCATTTAGGTCCTCAGTTGGGGGTGGCAGACGGAATTGCCTTGGCTAATAAATTGAAAGATAATAAAAAAATAACTGCAGTATTTACTGGTGACGGAGGAGCAAGTGAGGGTGATTTTCATGAGGCGCTAAATGTTGCGGCTGTTTGGGATTTGCCGGTTATTTTTGTGATTGAAAATAATGGATATGGTTTATCTACTCCTAGCTCTGAACAGTTCAGGTGCAAGCAATTTGCCGATAAAGGTATTGGATACGGAATGGATGCTTATACTATTGATGGAAATAATATTTTGGAAGTATATTCAGCAGTTAAAGATTTGAAAAAGCAAATGTCTGAAAATCCTAAGCCAGTAATTTTGGAATGTATGAGTTTCAGAATGAGAGGGCATGAAGAGGCTTCAGGAACAAAGTATGTGCCTGAAGAATTAATGGAAATGTGGGCGAAAAAAGATCCTGTTGAGAATTATGAATTTTTTTTAATTAAAGATGGGTTGATTGATGAAGCTACTATTGCGGTATTGAAAAAAGAAATTAAAGCTGAAATAGATTCAGCTTGGGAGATTGCAGATAATGAACCTAAAATTGAATCGACTCCTGAAAAAGAATTAGCTGATATTTATCAGTCTTATAATGCTGAGTTAATTGCACCTTCAACTAACAAATCAGAAAAGCGTTTGATTGACGCTATATCTGACGGATTGCGACAAAGTATGCAAAAGTATGATAATTTGATTATCATGGGACAAGATATTGCTGACTACGGAGGTGTGTTTAAAATTACAGATGGATTTTTAGAGGAATTTGGAAGAGAAAGAGTCAGAAATACGCCTATTTGTGAATCGGCTATTATTAGTGCTGCATTAGGGTTATCTATTAATGGCTATAAATCTGTTGTGGAAATGCAGTTTGCTGATTTTGTAACTTCAGGCTTTAATCCAATTATTAATAATTTGGCAAAAACGCATTACAGATGGGGAGAAAATGCTGATGTAGTAGTGCGTATGCCTACAGGTGCTGGGGTAGGAGCTGGGCCTTTTCATTCGCAATCCAATGAGGCTTGGTTTACTCATACCCCAGGATTAAAAGTAGTTTATCCTGCGTTTCCTGAAGATGCAAAGGGATTGCTAAATGCATCAATAAACGATCCTAATCCAGTAATGTATTTTGAGCATAAAGCGCTTTATAGAAGTCTAAATGAACCTGTTTCTGATGATTATTTTACTACTGAGATAGGAAGAGCCAATGTAATTAAAGAAGGAAACCAAGTGAGTATTATTACTTACGGAATGGGAGTGCATTGGGCTTTGGAAGTGTTAAGAAATAATCCTGAAATTTCTGCGGATTTAATAGATTTGAGAACGCTTATTCCTTTGGATAAGGAATGCATTTCAGCATCCGTAAAAAAGACGGGTAAAGCCATTGTATTGCATGAAGATTGTATGATTGGTGGTTTTGGAGCTGATATCGCAGCAATACTTGCTGACGAATATTTTGAGTATTTAGATGCTCCTGTAAAGCGATCAGCATCAATGGACACGCCTGTTCCTTTTGCTTATGAACTGGAAGATAATTTTTTAGCAAAGGCACGCTTTGAAATGCAATTGAAAGACCTTTTAGCTTACTGAAAATATGGATTTTGTTTTCTCTTTGTTTATCTGAAATAATTTTCCGATATTTGTTTTCTATAATTCAAGAAAAAAAACTACAATTTCATGTATATATATTATTTTGTAAAATTAAAATTTACAGTTCTATTATTGCTTTCTGTCTGTGTTTTATCTTCTTGTATTACCAATCGTGATTTGGAATATATCAGATCAAATCAAGAAATAAAAAAAGTAAAAGCTAACAAGCAAGATTATCGTTTGCAAGCAGGAGATTTATTGTCTGTGCAAATTAGTACGGTAACCGAACAGCTACATGATTTCTTTAATAAAGAACAAACCTCTAACTCTCAACTAATGGTACAGAACCCTTATTTGTATGGTTATTTGATAAAGGATGATGGGTTTTTGAATTTACCATCTTTTGGACAAGTAAAGGCAGAAGGATTTACGCTTAGTGAATTACAGAATATAATTAAACAGATTGCTGTTTCTTACTTTGAGCAGCCAGTAGTAAAGTTGAATATTATTAATTTTGAAGTAAGTATCTTAGGAGAGGTAAATGCTCCAGGAACCTATAAAATAGTGGATCCAGAAACAAATATATTATATGCTTTAAGTTTGGCAGGAGACATGACGCAGTTTGGTAACAGGAAAAGGGTTAAAGTTATCAGAAATGAAAATGCAATTAATAGAGTTTTTTATGTTGATTTAACAACAAATGGAGTGTTAAATAATACTGACTTTATATTGCAATCACATGATATAATTTATGTTGCACCACTGAGAAAGAAGTTCTATGCATTTAATAATATTACAAATGTCGTATCAATGGTACTTTCAACCATTACTCTATATTTGTTAATTAATAAAAATTAAGAATGAGTATAAATAATCAATTGGATGAGATAGTAGATTTCAAGCAGTTTTTTTTTAAGATAGTAAAGAACTGGTACTTTTTTGCGATTAGTTTGATTATTGCTTTTGCAATTGCTTTTACTTACAATCGATATGCTCAGGAATTATACAACATAGACACTACTATTCTGATTAATGAGGATAATAAAAGCACAAATCCTAGTGAGTTATTGTATGAAAAGACAATGCAATCTCAATATATAAATTTGGAAAACAGGGAATTGATATTAAAGTCATATCCTCTGATTTACTCAACATTAGCGGAATTAAATTTTGATATTTCTTATGAGATTCAGGGTTCCATAAAGGTTACAGAAACATATCTTTCTCCTTTTAAAGTTGAATGTGATAATACTTCTTTATTAGCAGGAAAATATTTTACTATAGAATATATTAATACAGAAAAATTTAGATTAACTGACGAATTAGAAAAAGATAAGATTTATAATTTCGGGGAAGATATTAACTTTTATGACGTAAACATAAGAATTGATTTAGACGCCAGATATCCCTCAGTTATCACGAAATATCCAAAAGCAATCATTAGATTTAAAGACCTTTCTCGTTTAACTCATGTTTATCAAAATAAAATATTAGTTACTCAAAAAGATAAGGCATCAACTGTGATTAATATTTCGATATTGGAAGAAGATCAGCTTAAAGGTGTTGTGTTTTTAAATAAATTAATAGATAACTATATTATTAATGCACTTAACGATAAGAATTTAAGCTCTAAGAATACGGTAAGTTTTATCAATAAACAATTAGAGGAAATGAGAGATTCATTGTCTTTACTTGAACAACAAATCCAAGAATATAAAAACAAAAATCAAATTACTGATTTAAGTTTGAAGGCACAAACTATCTATACTAATATAGTTGGTGTTGAAACAGAATTAGCAAAAAGTAAAAGCCTTAGGAATTATTGCAATTATTTAGTAAATTATCTGCAAAGAGGGGGTGAGTTAGAGGGTATAAGTGTGCCTGCCTCTTTTGGTATTAATGATGTATCATTAAATGGACTTATTGACCAATTGGTTGAAATACAAATTAAGAAAAATATTTTAGTTGATGGAGGTCAGATTAATAACCCTGCAATTGCACAATACAATAGGAAAACAAAACAATTGACACTCAACTTAAAAGAGGCTATTAGTACGACAAAATCAGCTAATAACTTAGTCATAAAAGACTTTGAAAACAGGATTAATAAGATGGAAAGTTCCCTTAACGATATTCCTGAGGTAGAGCGTGAGTTATTGAATATAGAGCGGTTGCAATCTATTTCTGAGAATATTTATATTTTCTTGTTACAAAAACGTGCAGAGGCAAAAATCACCTCATCCGCTAATATTTCGGATACTAAAGTATTAGAGCCTGCAATGTATTTTTCAAAATTACCGATTACACCTAATAAATCTAAGAATTACTTCATTTCTATTTTGTTAGGTTGCGTCTTTCCTTTATTGTTTTTATTATTAAAAGAAATCTTAAATGATAAAATAATCACACGAATTGATTTAGAAAAATCTACAAAGATTCCGATATTAGGAATGATAGGAAAAAATTATAGTGGATATAGTTTGCTTTCTAAACAGAGTCCTAAATCACCTGTTTATGAGGGGTTTAGAGCATTACGTTCTAATCTGAATTTTTTCAACCCAAATGCTGATAAAAAAGTATATTTGGTTACCTCATCTATTAGTGGAGAAGGAAAGACTTATATAGCAATGAATATGTCAATTGTTTTTGCGCGTTCAGGAAAGAAAACTTTGGTTATTGGAGCTGATTTAAGAAGACCAAAACTTTATTCTGAATTTGATTTAGATAATACTATTGGGATTTCCAATCATATATTGGGTGATAAAACACTAAATGAAATTATTCTGCCTTCAGAAATTGAAAATTTAGATATTTTAGTTTCTGGCCCTCTTCCAAATAATCCATCTGACGCTTTAGTGAAAGAGAAATTTTCAATTATGATGCTTGAATTGAAGAAAATATATGATGTAATTATTTTAGACACACCTCCTTTGGGGCTTGTTGCTGATGCCTTAACTCTCATAAATTATTCTGATGTAAATATCTATGTCGTTAGGCAAGACTATACTAAAAAAAGGCTACTTTCTTATGCTGATGATATGCATGCTAGAGATAGGTTAGGAGATTTGCATATTGTGTTTAATGATGTAAAAGAGGGTAGTGGCGCTTATGGCTATGGCTATGGCTATGGCTATGGCTACGGATCTGCTGACGGCTATGCAGATAATTATGGCTATTCTCAAGGTTCTGAGTATTTTGATGATCATCTAACAGGAGAAACAGATAAATGAAAAATGAACATCTAAATCCTAGAGTGATTGCAGAAATTGGCTGTAATCATAAAGGAGAAATGGAGATTGCAAAGCAATTACTAAAAGTAGCAGCTGATAGTGGGGTTGAAGTTGCAAAATTCCAAAAAAGAAATAATAAAGAATTATTAACAAAGGAACAGTACAATACTCCTCATCCTAATCCTATAAATTCTTATGGCGATACTTATGGTGAACATAGGCAGTTTTTGGAATTTAACCTCAATCAGCACAAAGAATTAAAAGAGTATGCTGAAAGCTTAGGGTTAATTTATTCAACTTCAGTTTGGGATACAACTTCAGCAAAGGAGATTACAGCAATCAATCCAGATTTGATAAAAGTTCCTTCAGCTTGTAATAATCATTTTGAAATGTTAAAAGTATTAAGAGATGAATATCAAGGTGAAGTTCATATTTCATTTGGAATGACAACACAGGATGAAGAAGAAGAAATTGTTGCTCTTTTTGAAGAAACTAATCAAGCAAATAGATTGGTTTTATATTCTTGTACTTCAGGCTATCCCGTTCCTTTTGAAGATATTTGTTTATTAGAAATTGTTAGGATCAAAGAAAAATTTGAAGACAGAGTAAATGCAATTGGTTTTTCTGGGCATCATTTAGGAATAGCAGTTGATATTGCTGCTTATACTTTAGGTGCTACTTGGGTGGAACGTCATTTTACTTTGGACAGAACTTGGAAGGGAACTGATCATTCTGCATCTTTAGAGCCAACAGGACTCAGAAAATTAGCGAGAGATTTAAAGGCAACTCATAAAGCACTTAACGTTAAAAAATCTGATATTTTACCTATTGAACAAGTGCAAAGAGATAAATTAAAATATAGAACAAGATGAGTGTAATTGCTTTTATGCCAGCAAGAGTTGGAAGTAAATCTATTCCTGAAAAGAATATTAAAATATTTTGTGGAAAACCTCTTGTTTTTTGGAATTTATTAGCTTTGCAGGAGTCAAATATTGATGAGATAATAGTTGCAACTGATAGTTTGAAAATTAAAGAAGTTGTAAATTCTTTTAACTTTTCAAAAGTAAAAGTATACGAGAGAAGTACTGAAAATTCTCAAGACACTTCTTCTACTGAGTCTGTGATTTTGGAGTACATAAATAGCGCTAATCTTTCAGATGAAGATACTTTTATGTTGGTTCAAGCAACCTCTCCTTTTACACAAATTGAACATTTCAATCAGGGTTTAGATTTATTTGATAAATATGATTCTGTATTGTCTTGCTGCCAGTCCAAAAGATTTTCTTGGAAAAATGGCAAGGCATTAAATTATGATATTAATAATAGACCAAGAAGACAAGATTTTCAAGGAACATTAATTGAAAATGGCGCGTTTTATATCAGTTCAGTTTCAGCTATAAAAGAAACTAAAAATAGAATTTCAGGAGATATTGGTATTTACCAAATGCCAGAATATACTTATACCGAAATTGATGAGATGGAAGATTGGATAGTAGGAGAATCATTGATGACACGTTTTGTTTTGCGAAAAGCTAAAATAGATTTTTCAAAGATTAAAATATTTTTATCGGATGTTGATGGTGTGCTTACAGATGCGGGAATGTATTATACTGAGAGTGGTGATGAAATGAAAAAGTTTTGCACTTATGATGGAATGGGTTTTCAACTCTTGCAGAAAACAGGAGTAAAGGTTGGAATTTTGACAACTGAAGACAGGCAATTAAATAGAAGAAGGGCAAAAAAGCTTGGTTTGGATTTTGATTTTCATGCAGCAAAAGATAAGTTGCAAATTGTAAAGAATTTATGTGAAAAAGTAGATGTTAGTTTGAATGAAGTAGCTTACATTGGAGATGATGTAAATTGTTTTGAACTATTATCACATGTTGGTATTGCAGCTTGTCCTAGTAATGCTGTGGAAAAAGTAAAGTTGATCCCAAACATTATTCAATTAGAAAAAAATGGGGGAGAAGGAGTAGTAAGAGAATTTGTTGAGCTAATTTTAAGCTAATGAATTTTGATGCTAATGACTTAAAATCGTTAGAAGAGTATTTGAAATTAAATCATATTTCAAAAGAGGAGGTTTGTCTTGTTGGGAGTACAACTCTATCTTTAGTTGGTATTAGAAAGCATAACGATATAGATATTATTATTCATTCCAAAAAAACAAATATAAACCTATCATCACATCAGTTTATTGAAAGGGTAAATTCTCCTTGGAGTTCATTATTTCCTGATGATGAACTGATAGAAAACTCAGATCTACACATTCTTTTAAATGGATTTAAATTTGTGATTCCTGAACTTGTTTATCATAAAAAGGTATGGCATAACCGATTAAAAGATAAATCTGACATTATTGAGCTTAACGAGTATGCTATTATGCATAAGGAATGGAATTGGGAGCTAATATTAAAATTTTTACCCAAACCTTCATTCATTAGAGTTTTTCTGCAAAAAATTAAGAATAGATACAATTTGTATAATCAGAAAATCAGAAAACATTTTAGTAGCGTGAATTATTTGCATAATGATTGTGTCCAGATGATTTCAACTAATCTTCTTTTATCAAAACAAATTGTAAATAATAAATTTAATAGATTTGATTTAATAGTTAGGTTTATGGCTATTGAATCTTGCTTAAAGAATGAAGATTTTGGAGTTAATTTGTATAATAAGATGCAAACTGAAAGGGGAGGTTCGGCTTATAAAAATCCCTGGAAAGTATTTCAGGCGCTTATATTAAGGGTTAAAAATAAAGGGTTTGATTCCAGCCATCCTATATTAGTGAATAATAACCTGCATATAGTTGATGGTGCGCATAGATTGGCTTGTGCTTTATTTTTTAACGAACCTTTTGTTGCTGTTCGGATTAACAAGAAACTTCATTTCTCTTCTTATGGGTTAGATTGGTTTGAATCTAATAATTTCACTACTGATGAATTGCAATTAATTGAAAATAAGAGATTAACCGTTTTTAATGATAATCATATTTATTTTGAAATTGTTCTTTGGCCAACTGTAGCTAATTATTTTGATGAAATTGAAGCGTTGATACACGAAAAATTTACAATAATCTCTTCTAAAGATCATAATAAGATTCCTCATTTTAACACATACATAAAGGCTTTATATAAGATTGATGATATAAAAGATTGGAAAGTTGATTTAAAAATACAAGGAATGTCATCTCTCTTTCAAGATATCAGAATTATTAAAATAGAAATTCCTGAACCTAATTTTAGACATAAAGAAAATAATCGC
>CAJQRK010000066.1 GCA_905612305.1 uncultured Flavobacteriales bacterium
CCATAATGCTCTGCATGAGTTTTTCTTGTTTCATTCCAATTTCCCAAGCCTCAGAATAAGGTGTGTTTGTAAAACTAACCATGGAATAAAGCGGAGTCCATTTATCAGGATATAAATTGGTAAATTTCTTTTCTATTTCTTTCTGTATTAAAAATTTAGAATCAGCGGTTTTATCTCGCATTACAATAAAATTATGCATGGATAAATCCTGCACACCATCACCATTTGGTTTTCTGATTTTAGAATATTCATCAAAGCATGTTTCAAAATTATCTTCATGCTTATCTAGCAGTTCATCTAAAATTCTGCAATCTTCAAAACCAGCGTTCATCCCTTGTCCGTAGAAAGGAACAGTTGCGTGAGCCGAATCTCCAATAAGCAAAGAAGATTCTTTTACATGCCAAGGGAAGGTTCTTATTATACCCAATGATGAGGTTGGATTAGATTCCCATTGCTCATATAAGTCAGGTACAATTTCAATAAAATCTGGGAAAATAGATGTAAAATATTGCAGTACCTCCTCTTTTGTACTTAACTCCTCAAAAGAGTTATCACCTTTCTTTGGTGCAAATAAAGTACAAGTAAAGCTTCCATCTAAATTAGCAAGCGCAATAACCATAAACTCACCTCTAGGCCAGATATGTAAAGCATTTTTATCTAATAAATATTCCCCATTCTCACCTGCTGGGATCATTAATTCTTTATAATCATGCTCAATCTCATTATAAACATATTCATGATTATGCTTCTCAACCATTTGCTTTCGTACAGCTGAAAATGCTCCATCTGCACCAATTAGTAAATCAGCGGAAATTGTTTGTTTTTTATTAGTTATAGAATTCTCAAATGAAGCTGTAGCCTCTTCTAAATTAGCATCCATACATCTTTCATTAAAATAAAGTTTTGCTCCATTTTTATCTGCCATTTTCATTAAAAGAACATTTAGCTGCGCTCTTGATACAGAATAAATAGCCTCTCCTTCTTTACCATATGCTTGTTCGCTTAAACTTCCTTTAATATCATGCATTATGCGCTTATACATTGGTATGGAAATTTTCATAACCTCTTTATCTGCCCCAACTTTTTCTAGTGCTGTCCAACCTCTCTTAGAAAGAGCTAAATTTATTGATTTTCCTGCAGTAATAATCTCAGATCGCAAATCCTTTCTTCTTTCAAAGACATTAACACTAGCCCCTCTTTTGGTCATGTAAAGCGCACAAAGAGATCCAACTAATCCTGACCCAACTATAGTAATATCTTTTTTCATCTAAACGACTGATTTAATAATACTATAAAACTTAAATACATCTGAAAAACTATTGTAAAGCGGAACAGGAGCTATACGAATTACATCCGGCTCCCTCCAATCTGCAACTACTCCTTTCTCAGTGATTTTATCAAACAATTCTTTGTTTCCATTTTTCACTCTAATAGAAATTTGACAACCTCTTTCTTCTGGTGTAATAATTTCTACTCTATCTGTTTCAATTGTATTTAATAAGAACAATAGATAATCTGTTAGTTTTTTTGATTTTGCAACCAACTTATCCATACCCACCTCATCAAAAATTGAAAGGGAAGCACGGATTGCTGCTAAAGATAGAATTGGTGGATTGCTTAATTGCCAACCTTCTGCTGATTTTATTGCATTGAATTCATCTGGCATTTCAAAACGATCTTCTTTATTATGCCCCCACCAACCTGCAAATCTTGGAAGATTTGAGTTATGATGTTTCTCATGAACAAATGCTGCTGCTACCGATCCAGGTCCTGAATTTAGGTATTTATAAGAACACCAAATAGCAAAATCAACTCCCCAATTATGGAGCTCTAATTTTACATTTCCAGCTGCATGTGCTAAATCAAAACCTACAACAATACCTTTGTCTTTCCCTAATTTTGTAATTTTTTCAAAATCAAAAACCTGACCGGTATAGTAGTTTACGCCCCCCAACATAATAAGTGCGATCTCATCTCCTTCTCTTTCAATTATTGCTTCAATATCTTCTGTTCGTATTGCCGACTCTCCGTCTCTTGAAGTAAGCTTTATTAAAGAGTCCTCAATTGAACATCTATGATGTTTTATTTGTGATTCTACAGCATAAATATCAGATGGGAACGCATCTGCTTCAATAATAATCTTGTATCTTTCTTTAGTAGGTCTGTAAAAAGAGACCATCATCAAGTGCAGATTAACAGTTAAAGTGTTCATTGCAACAACTTCCAATTTTTTTGCTCCAACAATTTTGGAGTAACTTTCAGCTAAAAATTCGTGATAAGGCATCCAAGGATTTTTAGCATGGAAATGACCTTCTACTCCAAAAGTTGCCCAATCTTCTAACTCCTGATTTATAAATGTTTTCGTTCTTTTTGCTTGTAATCCTAATGAGTT
>CAJQRK010000067.1 GCA_905612305.1 uncultured Flavobacteriales bacterium
TTTAGTAATTGCTTAAAATATAAATGTTTTTTCAATTAAACCGCTTGACTTAAATTACGCTTTATAGCGTATTGTGGTACCCAACTATATCACCTAATTTTGTTGTATAAATTAACAATACGTTTATGATAAAAAAAATACTAAAAAAATTATTATGGTTTGAGAAAACAAAAATTAATATTATGAAGAAGATTATTATATGCAGTATTTTTATTACAACCTGTTTGTTGTCATTACAAGCTCAAACTTGGCAAACACTTAATAACACTAACTTTCTGAGGCATCATACAATTAGTTTCAGTATTAATAATATGGGGTATTCCATAGCTGGAACTACCCCCCAAGGTAGAACAAGCAATGTACAGGAATATGACCCTGTGAGTGATTCATGGACAGATTTGGGTAATTATCCCGGTCCGGCAAGAGCCCAGGGAATTGGTCAAACTTGGGATGGTAAGGGTTATTTTGGTTTTGGGTCAGAACCAAGTGGTGCTAAATTGAATGATTTGTGGGAATTTGATCCAATAAGTAACACTTTTACACAGTTACCCTCATGTCCTGGTGTAGTTAGAACACACCCTGCCCTTGTTATTTTAAATGGGAAAATTTATACTGGAATGGGCTCTGGTACCACTAACTTATCTGATTGGTGGGAATACGATATTACTACTCAAGTCTGGACACAGAAAACAAGTATTCCTATAGGAAGACATCATCCCTATCAGTTTATTCTAAATGGTAATATATATGTTGGCTCAGGACATCAGAGTTCTTGGTATAAATATGACCCTTTAAATGATACTTGGACGGCAGTTGCTTCATTAGACACTAGAGTAGCAGGAACTCAATTTAATTATAATGGAAAAGGCTATGCTTTGAGTGGGGTTACTACTGGCCATACATTTTTTGCTACTGGTGAATTTCATGAGTACGACCCTTTAAGTGATAGCTGGAATATATTAAATCCCCATCCAGGAAATTCTTTGTGGGCACCAGCTTCATTTGTTATAAATAATTATGTTTATATTTATACGGGAACAACAGGGGTAACAGGGACTTCTATTCTTGGCACTTATAGTTCATCCATGTATAGGTACCAGCTTAGTAATATTAACAACAGCGGTACTGATACTCAAGTAGCTTGTGATTCTTTAAGATGGATAGATAACATCTTATACACAGCAAACAACACAACAGCAACAGATACATTAACAAACTTTGCAAACGGTGATTCGATAGTTACTTTAAACTTAACCATTATTAATTCTTCAACGGGAACAGATACTAGAACAGAATGTTCTCCTTATGCATGGATAGATGGGAATATATATACTGCTAATAATACAACAGCTACCTTTAATCTTGTTGGTGGTGCAGCAAATAGCTGTGACAGTTTGGTTACCTTAGATTTAACCATTACTAATTCTACAACGGGAACAGATACTAGAACAGAATGTTCTCCTTATGTATGGATAGATGGGAATATATATACTGCTAATAATACAACAGCTACCTTTAATCTTATTGGTGGTGCAGCAAATAGCTGTGATAGTTTGGTTACCTTAGATTTAACCATTAACCCAATAAATATTACAATAACTAACACCTCTCTAACATTAACCGCAAATCAAACTGGTGCAACATACCAATGGTTAGATTGTGATAATGGTAATGTTGCTATCCCTTCTGAAACTAGTCAATCATACACAGCTACAACAAATGGAAACTATGCAGTAGAAGTTTCTTTAGGATCTTGTGTTGATACATCAGCCTGTGAAAATATTTCGATAGTTGGAATTAATGAAAATATATTGGGAGAAACTATTAGTATTTATCCAAACCCAACAAGTGGAGTTGCAACTATTAATTTAGGAACAATTAAAGAGGCTACGATAACAATATTGAATATAACAGGTGAAGAATTATATAACATTAATCAAATAAATGAATCACAAGTAGAGGTTTCATTATCGGATTATAGTAAAGGAATTTACTTTATTAAAATACAAAGCAACAACCAACAAGAAGTTGTTAAACTGATAAAGCAGTAATTAAAAGATAATCAATTTATAAAGAGGCTACCTTTTTAGATAGCCTCTTTTTTTTATCATTAATCCATTCATTCAGTTTGCTTTGCTAGACCCTTTCTTAAATCAATCATTCGCTTGGAATTACTACAAAAGTGGTGCAAATTTTAGTTTTAAAGCTTACTGTAATCTAGTGAAAAGGGTAGAGGTTATAATCCTGCTACCCAGACACTTTTCTCCACCAAAATCGACGATTTTAAGGAGTAACACACTGATTGCCAAGCCTAAACATAAGACTTAGGAGTTAAACTTTTTACCCCCTTTTATCAGGTAATGGCACCAAAAAAATGTGAAACGGTGCAGTTTTTGGTGCAGAAAATTAGTTGTAAAAAATTTATAACTTTGTCCTACCTATGCTTAAATCAATTAAACACCGTACAAGTATTACTCTAAATGATATCCCAATTCAATGGATTTCTAAATT
>CAJQRK010000068.1 GCA_905612305.1 uncultured Flavobacteriales bacterium
GAAAAATAATCCACGTAAGTCGTCCCAAAGGAAGTGGATTGATAATAAACATCACCTAATTCAGAATTAATAGTACTATTAAAACTAAAAGATCCACAAGGATTAATAAAACAATTAACAAAAGTAACAGAACTCATATTACCTAAAGTATAATTATTACCATCAGGAATAGAGTTTGTTAAAATATAAACCCCAGATCCAGGATTATTATTAATTGTAAAACTACCTAGACAGCCTAAAATAGAGTCACTAGCGCATATAATAGCTTGATTTACATTTATTATAGAGCTGACCATCAAATATGAATTAACGATAATAGAACCTCCTCCGGCCATTAAATAGGCTGTTCCAATAGTATCCCCAACACTCATAGCTGCAATATTAAACGCGCCAGCAGTAGATTGAAAAATAGCAGTAGACATATCTACTTCTCCTGAATCTTGACTTACTTCAATTGTAAGATCTGCCAAGCTATCACAATAAGTATTTGACAAACTAACAATAACTGTTGGAGAAAAATTTAACGAAAAATATATACTTACTGAATCAGAACAGCCATTTGCATCTACAGCTATAAAACTATAATTTCCTGAATTAATCGGTATAATAGAAAAAATATTTCCAGAATTATTAAAACTAGAAGCAATGAGTCCATTCGGTCCAAAAAACTCATAAGTATATGGAGTGGTTCCTCCAAAAGAAGTTCCTGTCAACACTCCATTACTATTAGCAATAGAAGCCTGAAGAACTAATGGCTCTGTAACTATTATTGAGTCGATAACAATACAATTATTTACATCATATACACTTAAAATATAAGTGCCTGCTGCAACATTTGCTATAGACTGTGTAGTGTCTCCATTTGACCATAAATACGCATAAGGAAAACTACCTCCATTAGTAGTTACATTTATACTTCCATCAGTATATCCATTGCAAGAGACTTGAGAAATATTACTCATAATAGTGATAGCATTACCAATAGCAAGGCTTGTGATCACAGTAGAATCACAACCATTAGAGCTAGTAAATATATCGGTATATATTCCTGATGTAGAATAGGTATTACCATTTATATTATAAGAACTACCAAAACATAAAGTTTGATTATTTGTGATGGTACTAGAATTATTAATTATTAAGTTTAAATTATGAATACTATCACAGCCTACTGTATTGGCATATGTATTAGTATAAGCACCGCTTATTGTATAAACAAATCCATCCCAAATATAACTATCACATTCCGTAACAGAAGAAGTAGTCAAACTAATATTATTAATGACAAGTACCAATGTCGCTATAGAATCACAACCTGAAACATTTGGAGAAATGTTATTATATGTACCACTTGAAATATAGTTTATTCCATTCCACAGATAAGATGTGTCACAAGTAATAAAAGAGACAGATGATGTGCTATTCATATTAACCATTAATGACGTATTGATAATAGAATCACATCCATTAATAGTAGTTAGAATATCGGTGTATACTCCTGATGTAAAATAAATATTTACACCAACAATAATACTATCCCCATTACAAATAGTTTGATTATTATTAAAAGAAACTGACACGGGTCCTGTAACAGTTACCGTATCTATTACCTCACACAAACTTATATCTGTAATTCTTATTTGATAATCACCAGCAGATAACGCATTTGGATTGACAGGCATTCCATTCATATCAAAGAAATAACTTACATAAGGGGCAAAACCTCCATTAGGATTAACTGATATAGAACCATCCCCAACCCCACAAGAAGATTCGGGAGTAACTAGTTCATTAGCTTTTAAGCTACTTCCACATGGAGGATAAACAGTTATTGAAATAATCTGTGATGTATTTTCAATTGCTGGAGCAGGACAGAAATCATCAGAAACTTTAATAACAAAAGTATAAACACTAGGGCGCAATGCAATGCAAGTATTTGCAAGATGGTTACATGAAGTAATCCATTCAAACTGACCACTACCAGTTCCTCCAGTAGTAATAAAAGGAGGGGGAGCGCCTGTTCCTATTTCACTGAAGGTAGCACAGGGAGGATTTTGACAGGTATTATTATTATTATAATCGTAAAACTGTCCACCAGAAACTTCAAATAATAAATCTTGTTGCGAACCATTAGGATACACATCATTATCATTTGCTATAAAATCAAAAGTTACTGTATCTCCACAATGCACTAAAGTATCCCACTGATATGGAGCTGGAGTTGCTGGATAAAAGAATGGAGGTTGTACCAAGGGCCTTGTATTACAAAGCGTATCTGCACCAATATTTCCGTTAGTAGTGTCTCCTAAATTGCAAGTAGGAGGAACTAGAACTACCTGAATCTCTCTATATATCTCAGAAATTCTTTGGCCACATTTGTATGCAGATACCTTTGTACAGGTAACAAAATTCCCTTGCTGGCTTGCAGGGTATTGAGTTCTTCCTGTGAGAGGGTTCATAAATATACCCTGAATAGGCGTGCTGACTGAAAATCCAGCAGCAAACGATATAGCATTAGTTACATCTGGAGCTAAATAATCGTAAGGAGGAACAGATGCTGAAGAATATCCATCTAGTGGTTGACCCCATGTATAGCTAATAGAATCCTGTTCCTCATCAAATGCATTATGACTATACGTGAATCCATTAGAGAAAGCAAAAGGAGCAGGTCCATTTCCTACCTCAAGAATTGTTCTTGGCTTTTCATAAAATTTAGGAGAAGAATCATAACATCCATTATTTGGATATACTACCCCAAGAGAATCTGTGTAAGAGTATATTACAGCTCTTAAAGTAAACCCATACTGCCCTGTATTATTTGCTAGATTTATAATTGCAAGGTTTCGTGCAATATCTGTATATGTAAAATGCCAACCATTGGCATCTGGATTTCCTGATATTTCAATTGCATCTGACTGATATATATGCTCCTCAACTGCGCCATTTCCATTACCGGAATAAGCCGTATTTGAACCCCCACAAGAGAATTGCAAATTAGGTCCATTTACTGTATCACAAGAAGGAGAAATATCATTTGCCCCAATATAATTCAGATTTATTGTAGTTAAGCCTGGCGCATTATGTACTACAAGAGATTTATTATAAATATCTTGTAAAGCAACACCTTGACAATCTCTATATATCTTAACATTAAAAATATATTTTCCAGCATCTGGCCCAATTTTAATACATTTCCATGTAATTTCTCCGCCCATTA
>CAJQRK010000069.1 GCA_905612305.1 uncultured Flavobacteriales bacterium
ATTAAAGATAGCTTATATAATTAATTATAGAATTAGTTTTTCTTTTTGAAGAGAGGTCTGTTTTTGAAAAGGAGTAGATAATTTATGTTGTCAAATAGATTATACATTAATCATAAATAACAAGAATGAATAAGATATCAGTATTCTTTGGGATATCATCTAGTAAGTTGTTAGATAGCGGAAGGTGGGTAATCCAATATAAATTGGGATAAATAGTATGTTTCTATCTGATATATTATTTTAGTTTACTTATTGTTTTTTTTGTAAATTTGTACAAATTTATATAATCATGAAAATTAAGCATTTTCTTCTTGTCATTTTATTTGTATCTTCTTCAAATATAGTTTTTGCAACTCATGCTGCTGGAATGGATCTTACTTATGAGTGTTTAACTACTGATACGGTTTGGACAGGTGATTATCAAGTTAATATATCTACTGCAGCATGGGGGAATGAATGTTCATGGATGATTATAGATGATAACACTGGCGCTGATGTAGCTTCAGGTAATGGTTATAATAATAATAGTAACTATACTATTAACGTATGTATACCTTCCGGAAATTATACTTTCAATTGGTTTGATTCATTTGGAGATGGCTGGAATGGAGGAAGTTATACTGTTACTACTAATACAGGAACTGTGCTAACCTCAGGTTCACCACCAACTGGTAGTTCTGGTTCCTCTACTTTTACATCTCCTGGTAGTTCTTGTACTTATACTATTACTACTTATCCGGCAAATACATACAGAGTTACTTTAAAATTTTATAGAGATTGTGGTCTCGGGAATCTTTTTTCGCCATCATCTTTTTTATTAGATTATAGTTCTAATGTTTGTGGAAGTAATAATTTATCTACTATGAATCTAGTATCATTGCAAAATATAACTCCTGCTTGCACATCAATCTCAGACCCTTGCAATGCACCAGGGGTGGTTGGTATAGAGGAATATATTTATCAAACAATCATAACATTACCTAATAATTGTCCTGATTGGATTTTATCTGTATGTATATGTTGTAGAAATGATGCTATCTCAACAATTTCTGGTGGGTGGGGTGGTATTGGCGCTACTGAAGAATTATGTGTGGAAGCACAGCTGAATAATACTAATAATTATAATAATAATTCACCAGTATTCACTGAATTTCCAACACCCTATATTTGTGTCAATCAACAGTTTTGTTATAATAATGGTGCTGTCGATCCTGATGGGGATTCTTTAGTTTATAGTTTAATAACCCCTTTGACAATTGGAGGAACAGTAAATTATATAGGAGCGTTTTCTGCTTCTAACCCAGTAGTAGGCACTACAACTTTTAATCCTTTAACTGGAGATTTATGTATTTTAGCTACACAAATTGATGTGACGGTATTAGCAATGAAAGTCTCTGAATATAGAAATGGTGTATTTATAGGCAGTGTGATTAGAGATATTCAAGTTATTGTATTGAATAATTGTTCTACAATTCCACCTGTTTTAACAGGTTTGAATGGTGCGCCTTTAGATGTTACATTAGCTGCAACATCTGATATTGTTGTAGATCATTGTACTAATGGTATTGATCCTATTATTAGGACAATTAGTGCTACTCTTGGAGCTTCAACTAATAAGGTTATGAGTTGGTCAAGTGTTAATCCAGCTACATTTAATCCAGCTACATTTACAATTACTTCTAATAACTCAAATAATCCAACAGGGACTTTCTCATGGGTGCCTGATTATATAGATGTTCAGAATAGTCCATTTTTATTTACTGTTTCTGTAACAGATGATGCGTGTCCTATTAATAATTCTTTTTCCTTTACTTATACTATTAATTTAACTTCCTCATCTGGTTTTTCTGTTCAAGATAATACTACAGATGTTAGTTGTACTGGTTTATTTGATGGAGCTATAAATATCTCTGTAGTAGGAATCTCAGGAGTTCCTATATTTGATTGGTCAGGCCCTAATGGATTCACTGCCAACACTGAAGATATTTCAGCATTGGAGGCAGGCTTGTATATGTTACAGCTAACAGCCCCTGATGGCTGTGTTACGTCCTATACT
>CAJQRK010000070.1 GCA_905612305.1 uncultured Flavobacteriales bacterium
CAAAGGGCAACTACATTTGGGTTGGTGCGGCCTAGTTGAGTTAATCCTGCTCCAAATCCTGAACGCGTATCTTTCATTTCCATATTAATAGATTTTTATTAGTTCTGATTTTCCTGATTTAAGTTTGAAACTTTTTTCGTTAGTGTAAATGTATGATTTTGCTGACTTTGCCCTAAAAACCACAGTATAGTTTCCTGGCAAGAGGGTTAGTTTATGTTGCGTTTGCTCTCCTTTAAAATGATAAATCTGCTCTAACTCATCACCATTCTGAACATACAAACCGCCATATCCTTTTGATGGCAACATAATATTAGCTATGCCTGGAGGAGGAATAGAATACTTTGTATTTCCATTCTGTGTAACTTCAACATCTTTAAATTTAGTTCTTGGTAAGGTTAAGATTTCCACATCATATTTTCCTATAAGATATTTAATTTTTTCATTAATCTTCTGAACATTCAAAGTAGTATCAACACCAGCTGATCTTACAATACATTGATATTTGATTTTAGAATTCATATTGATCATTAATTTTCCCTGTGGAGTTTCTAAAGGTATAATTGTATGTTTTCCAGGAGTTAAAATAATGCTATCCGTACTGACAGGAGGGATAGTATGTGCAACAACTTTATAAGAAAGTACAGGGTCAATAACCATGGTATCAGGGTTGCCATAAGCATTCATAGTGTGGATGTAATTATACTTAGCCGCTCCTGTAAAATCATTATAAAAAGTAAGCGGCACATTAGTTTCTGTAGGGTCTCCATTTTTATCCAAGAGATTTACTTGAGCAGTTGTATTATCAATAACATGGGAGATAACTATATTAAGGATATTAGTAAAGTCACTTTCCTTACTCGCATCAAAAAAGCGACCTATACAATCAAATGATTTTTTCCAACTTTCATCCAAACCAACCCCAATAACAAAGGGCTTGAGGATAATTCCTTGTCTTTGATACAAACGAGAAACTGCACAAGGGTCCATATTACACTCTTCTTTTCCATCCGTTATCAAAATCACAATATTACGCGCATCTCCACTAGGAAAATCTTTTGCTCCTTCTTCAAGCGAATGGGCAATAGGAGTAGTCCCTCTTGCGCGAATCATGTTAAGTTTGGCTTTTATCCTATCAGTAGCCAAATTTGAAGGAATAAAGTTGATTTCTAGTTTGGTGTCATCACAATCCTGAGGAGGGTAGCCACTTGTATGTCCATATACTCTTAAACCAACCTCTAAGTTTTCAACATCTTTTAATGAGTCAACCATATTACTTAAAAGATTTTTAGCAATATCAATTTTTCTTCCGCTCTGCCATCTTGCTAGCATAGATTGTGAAGCGTCAAAAATAAATAATATACGATTGACAGGTTCTTTCTTTTTCTGAGGAAAAGCAGTAAAACTCACTAGCAATAGGAGAGTAGTCAAAGCAAATATTTTATAGTTTTTAGTAATCACCTAAGGTTTCAGGGTTTTGTGAAAGAGCATCAGCTAATTGCTCATCATTAGGGGCAGAACCATGCCATTTATGAGTCCCCATCATATAGTCAACACCATTACCCATTTCGGTATGTAAGATGATAGCTACAGGTTTTCCTTTTCCAGTTGCAATCTTTGCAGTGGATAATATATTAATAATAGCTTCAATATTATTTCCTTCTTTTTCTTCTAATACTAGCCAGTCAAAAGCCTCTAACTTAGCTCTTAAGTCACCCATAGGTAATACTTCATCAATGGAGCCATCAATTTGTTTCTGGTTGTAATCAATAGTAGCAATAAGGTTATCTACTTTGTTGCCGGAGGCATACATGATTGCTTCCCAGTTTTGTCCTTCCTGCAACTCCCCATCTCCATGTAAAGTGTAAACAATACTATCGTCATTGTTCAGTTTTTTGGTAGCAGCAGCACCAATAGCTACAGAAAGCCCTTGCCCTAAAGAACCAGATGCAATGCGAACCCCTTCAATCCCTTCATGAGTAGTAGGGTGGCCTTGCAAACGACTATTCAATTTACGGAAAGTAGCTAATTCTGCTACATTGAAATAGCCAGATCTAGCTAATACTGAATAAAAAACAGGAGAGATGTGTCCATTGGAAAGGAAAAATAGATCTTCACCAATTCCATCCATTTTAAATTCGGGATTATGGTTCATTACCTGAAAATAAAGAGCTGTTAAAAACTCAGTGCAGCCTAATGAACCTCCAGGATGACCAGAATTATTGGCATGTACCATTCTTACAATATCCCTTCTTACCTGTGAGATAATGTTGTTTAAGTCTGTAATGTTTTGCATTGTTGCGTTTAAAAGTATTTTTTGTAAAAATATAAATAGTAAGTGATTTGATATTTGTTAAATTCAGAATTTGGGCACTTTTATTAACGGTTTATTGACAAGATTAATTACATGAAGAATGTATATGATTATATAATTTTCGACAAGTCTCAAAATATTAGCTATAATCAATCATGATATTATGGGTTTTTTCTATTTTTGAATTAAACTAAATATGCGTTAAGCATCATATTTTACAGATCTAATTGATCAATTATAAAATTTAGATACTTTAAAAAAGATAGAATATTTTGGATAAACATTTTCAATTTAAGCAATTTATCATTCAGCAAAATAAAACGGCTATGAAAGTAGGTACTGATGGTGTTTTATTAGGCTCATGGGCGAAAATTAGTGCAAAAGCAGAGCGTATTTTGGATATTGGTACGGGTACGGGTTTAGTTTCTTTAATGATGGCACAAAGAAGTTCAGCTAAAGTTGTTGATGCTGTAGAACTAAATAAATCAGCTTATCAGCAAGCATCAGAAAACTTTAAGGAAAGTGATTGGTCAGTCAGGCTGTCTTGTCACCATTCTTCATTTCAGGAATTCTCTAATGAAATGGAAGGTAACTATGATTTGATTGTTTCCAACCCACCATTTTATATTTCAACACAAAAAACCGTTCTGGAAGATAGGGATATGGCTCGTCACTCAGATAACTTGCCTTTTATAGAGTTATTACAAGGAGTTGCTAAATTATTGAATAATAAAGGAAGTTGTGCTTTTGTAATTCCTTTTAGTGAGCAGGATAATTTCATTTTACTGGCTGAAAAACAGGGCTTATTTCCCTCTAGAATTATGCACGTAAAAGGAAATAATGAATCTCCAATAAAACGTAGTTTATTGCAGTTCTCATTTGTTAAAAGTGAAATACTAAAAAAGGAATTAGTCATTGAAAATTCTCGTCATATTTACACAAAAGACTATATAGAGTTAGTAAAAGATTTCTATTTAAAAATGTAATTTCACCTTTATAGTATTCGTTTTTTACATCCTATCTTTAGTTTGGTGTCTGAAATCTAAATCATATATTTGCCGATCTAAAAAAAATAAGATTATGGCACTGAAGTGTGGAATTGTAGGCTTACCAAATGTTGGAAAATCAACTCTTTTTAATTGTTTATCCAAAGCAAAGGCACAATCAGCAAATTTCCCATTTTGTACTATTGAACCCAATATTGGGATTATATCCGTGCCAGATGAGAGGTTAGAAGCTTTGTCAGCCATAGTAAATCCTGAAAGAGTGATGCCAACCACAGTGGAAATAGTGGATATTGCCGGTTTGGTAAAAGGAGCAAGTAAAGGAGAGGGGCTTGGAAATAAATTTTTAGGTAACATTAGAGAAACAAATGCTATTATTCATGTCTTGCGCTGTTTTGATGATGATAACATTATTCATGTTGATGGTTCTGTTGATCCGGTTAGGGATAAGGAGATCATTGATATGGAATTACAATTAAAAGATTTAGAGGTATTGGAAAAATTGCGTGATAAAAATGTGCGTACTGCAAAATCAGGCGATAAATTAGCCCAAAAAATCATTAAAACTACTGAAAAATATATATTGCATCTTGAAGCTGGAAATTCAGCAAGAAGTGTAGCTGCTACTGACGAAGAATTAGAAATTATTAATACTTTAGATTTGATTACAGCTAAGCCAGTATTGTACGTGTGTAATATTGATGAGGCATCAGTAAAAGCAGGAAATAAGTATGTTGATGCAGTAAAAGAAGTCGTGAATGATGAAGATGCTGAGGTGATATTAATTGCTTCTTCTATTGAAGCTGAAATTGCTGAATTGGATGATACGGAAGAACAGTCAATGTTTCTTGATGAATTAGGCCTTGAAAAGCCAGGAGTACATTATTTGATACAATCTACCTATAAATTATTAAAATTACAAACCTATTTTACTGCTGGGGTAAAAGAAGTACGAGCTTGGACTATAACTAAAGGTACTAAAGCGCCACAGGCAGCTGCTGTAATTCATACTGATTTTGAAAAAGGATTTATACGTGCAGAAGTAATGGCGTATAATGACTATGTAACATTGGGTTCTGAACAATCATGTAGGGATAATGGAAAACTATCAGTAGAAGGGAAGGGTTATGTGGTGCAAGATGGTGATATAATGCATTTCCGTTTTAATGTGTAAATTACATTTACCCCTAATCTTTTAGGAAATTAAATTCATAGAATCACCCGTTTATTTTCTCCGTTGAAAACCCTGTTGATAACGCATCAGTAGTTTTAATAAATAAAATCAGGAGTGTTTTATATTTGCGTTCTATTGAATTTTGTAGAGGAAAATGAAAAATAATGGCAGAAGAAAATTATAATGAGGACAGTATACGATCGTTAGATTGGAAAGAACATATCCGATTACGGCCAGGAATGTATATTGGAAAAACAGGAAATGGCTCGTCTCCTGATGATGGAGTTTACGTTTTACTAAAAGAGGTAATTGACAACTCCATTGATGAGTTTGTGATGGGAAATGGAAAGACTATTGAAGTTTCTGTAAATCAAAATAAAGTTTCTGTGTGTGATTTTGGCAGAGGAATTCCATT
>CAJQRK010000071.1:0-2500 GCA_905612305.1 uncultured Flavobacteriales bacterium
TTGTTGGCGTTACAAAACATTGTATATTAGCAGTCCTTTTTGAAAAACAGTTCATTGAATTATTGAAGATAGAATTAAATTACATCCAATTACAGTCAATTACAAATTTTTTTTACAACGAAGAGTTTGATCCTGGCTCAGGATGAACGCTAGCGGCAGGCCTAACACATGCAAGTCGAACGGTAACATGAGAGCTTGCTCTTGATGACGAGTGGCGCACGGGTGAGTAACGCGTATGCAATCTACCTATAACTGAGGGATAGCCCAGAGAAATTTGGATTAATACCTCATAATAATATTTTTTGGCATCATTAAATATTTAAAACTTCGGTGGTTATAGATGAGCATGCGTTCTATTAGTTTGTTGGTGAGGTAAAAGCTCACCAAGACTACGATAGATAGGGGGCCTGAAAGGGTGATCCCCCACACTGGTACTGAGACACGGACCAGACTCCTACGGGAGGCAGCAGTGAGGAATATTGCACAATGGAGGAAACTCTGATGCAGCCATGCCGCGTGCAGGATGACGGCCCTACGGGTTGTAAACTGCTTTTTTACAAGAAGAAACCTTGGTACGTGTACCAACTTGACGGTATTGTAAGAATAAGCACCGGCTAACTCCGTGCCAGCAGCCGCGGTAATACGGAGGGTGCAAGCGTTATCCGGATTTATTAGGTTTAAAGGGTTCGCAGGCGGAATTTTAAGTCAGTGGTGAAAGCCTACAGCTCAACTGTAGAACTGCCATTGAAACTGATATTCTTGAGTATAGATGAAGTGGGCGGAATATGTCATGTAGCGGTGAAATGCATAGATATGACATGGAACACCAATTGCGAAGGCAGCTCACTAAACTATTACTGACGCTCATGAACGAAAGCGTGGGGAGCGAACAGGATTAGATACCCTGGTAGTCCACGCCGTAAACTATGATCACTAGATGTTGGCGATATAATGTCAGTGTTTTAGAGAAATCGTTAAGTGATCCACCTGGGGAGTACGTTCGCAAGAATGAAACTCAAAGGAATTGACGGGGGCCCGCACAAGCGGAGGAGCATGTGGTTTAATTCGATGATACGCGAGGAACCTTACCAAGGCTTAAATGTAGATTGACAGATTGTGAAAACAGTTTTTCTTCGGACAATTTACAAGGTGCTGCATGGTTGTCGTCAGCTCGTGCCGTGAGGTGTCGGGTTAAGTCCCATAACGAGCGCAACCCCTATTTTTAGTTACCAGCGAGTAATGTCGGGAACTCTAAAAAGACTGCCTGTGTAAACAGTGAGGAAGGTGGGGATGACGTCAAATCATCACGGCCCTTATGTCTTGGGCTACACACGTGCTACAATGGTTACTACAGTGGGCTGCCATCTGGCAACAGAGCGCAAATCCATAAAGGTAATCCCAGTTCGGATCGGAGTCTGCAACTCGACTCTGTGAAGTTGGATTCGCTAGTAATCGTATATCAGCAATGATACGGTGAATACGTTCCCGGGCCTTGTACACACCGCCCGTCAAGCCATGGAAGTTTGTGGTGCCTGAAGTCAGTAACCGTAAGGATCTGCCTAGGGTAAAACAGATAACTAGGGCTAAGTCGTAACAAGGTAGCCGTACCGGAAGGTGTGGCTGGAATATCTCTTTTTTTGAGTATTGTTTGTGTTTAATTCTATCTTCTTTTTTCCTTTTTAAAGTCTCGTAGCTCAGCTGGTTAGAGCGCTACACTGATAATGTAGAGGCCGGCAGTTCGAGTCTGCCCGAGACTACATTTAAAAAGGGGGATTAGCTCAGTTGGCTAGAGCGCTTGCCTTGCACGCAAGAGGTCATCGGTTCGACTCCGATATTCTCCACTTAAATCTATTATAATTTATTTATAATTAGATTAAGTTCTTTGACATATTGTAATGAATATATATACTTAATTTTTAAAAGTTATTAAGGGCGTATGGCGGATGCCTAGGCTCTCATAGGCGAAGAAGGACGTGACAAGCTGCGATAAGTTTCGATAAGGTGCAAATAACCTTTGAGTCGAAAATTTCCGAATGGGGCAACCCAATTATTTGAAGAATAATTATCCTATTTATAGGAAGCTAACCTGGTGAACTGAAACATCTAAGTAACCAGAGGAAGAGAAAACAATAGTGATTCCCTGAGTAGTGGCGAACGAAAAGGGAACAGCCCAAACCAAGATTATTTCGGTAATTTTGGGGTTGTAGGACTACATCGTGCAATATAAATTTATAAAAGAATGTTTTGGAAAGAACAACCATAGAGGGTGATAGTCCCGTATTTGAAATAGATTTATTAGCTAGTAGTATCCTGAGTAGGACGGAACACGTGAAATTCTGTCTGAATCCACCGGGACCATCCGGTAAGGCTAAATACTAATGAGAGACCGATAGTGAACAAGTACCGTGAGGGAAAGGTGAAAAGTACTCCGAACAGGAGAGTGAAATAGATCCTGAAACCATACGCTTACAAGCGGTAGGAGCCATTTTTATGGTGACTG
>CAJQRK010000072.1 GCA_905612305.1 uncultured Flavobacteriales bacterium
AGTAGTTAGTCATCTTAAAAGTGTAGCTAAAAAAGCGGAAACGGTATGGTTGGCAACTGATGAGGATCGTGAAGGGGAGGCGATTGCTTGGCATCTAACAGAGGCATTAAAACTAGATCCAAAAACCACTAAAAGAATTGTTTTTCATGAGATTACAAAAAAAGCAATTACTAAGGCGGTAGAAAATCCTAGAGTTTTGGATACTAATTTAGTAAATGCACAACAAGCTAGGCGTGTATTAGATAGGTTAGTTGGTTTTGAATTATCTCCAGTTCTTTGGAGAAAGGTAAAACAAGGTTTGTCTGCAGGGCGAGTACAATCAGTTGCTGTGCGTTTAATTGTAGAGCGTGAAAATGAAATTATAAACTTTACTCCTGTATCTTCTTATAGGGTAGAGGCATTTTTTATCAATAGTGATGGAAAAGTAGTGAAAGCAGAATTGCCTCAAAGGTTTACTAATAATGATGATGCATATGCATTTATGGAAAAATGTAAAGGAGCTACCTTCTCAGTGGAATCTTTGGAGCAAAAACCAGCCAAAAAGTCCCCAACAGCTCCTTTTACTACCTCTACTTTGCAGCAAGAGGCTGCTCGTAAATTAGGTTTTTCAGTTTTGCAAACTATGATGGTAGCACAAAAACTGTATGAGGCAGGGAAGATAACGTATATGAGAACTGATAGTGTAAATTTATCTAATGACGCGCTAGATGCTGCTGAAAAAGAAATTTCATCACAATATGGGAATGAGTATTTCGAGAAAAGGGTTTATACTAAAAAAGCAAAAGGAGCGCAAGAGGCGCATGAGGCTATTCGTCCGTCTTATATGAATAATAAAACGGTTGATGGAGATAGTTCACACCAAAGATTATATGATTTAATTTGGAAAAGAACAATCTCATCTCAAATGGCAGATGCTCAATTTGACAGAACTACTGTAAAAATTAGTATTTCTAATACAACAGAGCAATTTGTTGCAAAAGGAGAGGTGATTACTTTTGAAGGATTTATGAAAGTATATTTGGAAGGAAAGGATGATGATAATGAGGAGCAAAAAGGAATGTTACCAAAACTAGAAGCTGGAGAGGTTTTAGGGCTTTCTGAGGCTGTTGCTTCTGAACAATTCTCTCGACCGCCAGCACGCTATGCTGAGGCAAGTTTGGTAAAAAAGATGGAGGAATTAGGAATTGGAAGACCGTCAACTTATGCCGCTACCATTACTACTATTCAAAAAAGAGGATATATAGAAAAAGAAAACCGTGATGGGATTGAGCGTATTTCACAAATGATTGAGTTAAAGGATGAGAATCTTATAAAATTTGAGAAAATTGCAATTACTGGCGCTGAAAATAAAAAACTATTTCCAACTGATGTTGGAATTGTAGTAACCGACTTTTTAGTAGAACATTTTGCTGATGTAATGGAATATAGCTTTACAGCTTCAGTGGAGACAGAGTTTGATGAGATTGCTGAAGGAAAAAAAGTTTGGAATGAAATGATAGCTTCTTTTTATGGAGGTTTTCATGCAAAAGTAGAGGATGTAATTGGAAATGTTGAAAAAGCGACAGGAGAAAGAGAATTAGGAATTGATCCCGTTAGCGGAAACAAAGTATTTGCTCGTATTGGCCCTTTTGGTGCAATGGTTCAATTAGGCGAAAAACAGGAAGGTGAAGACGCTCCAAAACCTAAGTTTGCCTCCTTGTTGAACGGGCAGACAATTCAGGCTATAACTTTAGTTGATGCTATGGATTTATTTAAATTACCTAGAACTGTTGGAGCGTGGGAAGAAAAAGAAATTGTTGCTTCAGTAGGCAGGTTTGGGCCGTATTTACGCTATGATGGTAAGTTTACATCTATTAAGAAAACGGATGAAGAAGACCCTTTAACCATATCTTTGGACAGATCAATAGAGTTAATAAAAATTAAGATTCAAGCGGATAAAGATAGATTAATTGCTAATTTTGAAGGCGATCCTTTAATTCAGGTTTTAAATGGTCAGTATGGTCCTTTTATTCAGGTGACGCCACCAAAAGGAAAAAAGATAAATGTAAAAATACCAAAAGGTACTGAGCCTAAAGATCTAACAAGAGAAGATTGTGTGACTTTATGGGAAAATCAGCCAGATAAAAAATCAAGAGGCAGAAAGAAATAATGACTGAATTACACTCCTATTTTAAACCCTTAAATTCAAGGATATATGCCGTAAAGGATAGATGGGGAGCCACACAGATAGGGCGTTTAATTGATTCTCATACTTCCGACCACTTTCCTGAAGTAAAGTTTGCTGAGATGGCGATTTTTAATGTGCCAGAATATGAAGGTTCAAAAAATAATTCCGCTAGTCAGGATTGCAAAATTAGAGCTGAATTCTATGAATTGCATAAAGAAAAATTACCTAGAATAGTTGATTTAGGAACCTTACAGCTTATGCCAACTCGTAAAGAGTCGTTTCATTCTATTCAGGTTGTCTGTGAAGCATTGATTCATAATGGAATTATTCCAATTATTATAGGCGGGGGGCATGATATTAGTTATGCGATTTATAAGGCGTATGCTGCTTTGGGAAAATTTATTACTCTTACGGCAGTTGACAAAAGTTTTGACATTGGTTTAGAGGACGACAAACTAGCATCCTATTCTCACTTGGGAAAAATGATAAGCCATAAGCCAAGCCATTTATTTCATTATGTTAGCTTAGGATATCAATCTTATTTTGTTTCAAATATGGCAACTGAAATGTTAAAAGAAATGAATTTTGATTTGCTAAGATTGGGCGATTTAAAAGCAAATTTTCAGGAATCAGAACCTATTATGAGAAATACTGATTTTTTAAGTTTTGATATATCTGCAATTCAGTATGCTTATGCACAGGCAAATACTTACAGTTCTCCAAATGGACTAGTCGGAGAGGAGGCTTGTAAAATAATGCGTTATGCAGGTGTAAGTGATAAATTGTCGGCTGTGGGCTTATTTGAATACAATCAGGAGTTAGATGCAAATAATCAAACAGCTCTGCTGTTATCTCAGATGCTTTGGTATTTTATTGATGGGTATAAATTGCGCAAGCAAGAATTAAATCCTAACATGAAAGACTGTACTCAATATACGGTTGCTTTTGAAGATGGGAAAAATGAAATCATATTTTACAAAAGTCAAAGTAGTGGTAGATGGTGGATAGGTGTTCCTTTCAAAAAAGAAGGCGAAAGACAGCTTCAAAATTACTTTGTAGCTTGCTCGTACCGTGATTATGAGACGGCAACTCAAGGAGAAGTGCCTGAAAGATGGATAAAAACGTATAATAAGCTTGCTTAGTCAAAAGATTTGAAAACTAGACTTTTACGTATCAGATTATTTGAAAATGACGCTAAATTAAATAAGATAGCTAACTAGTTTTATTGTGCTTAATTAAAAATTGTTTATTTTAGCCCCAAAATTCTCAATAGTTAGAATATGAAAAAAATATTAATTTTAATCCTGAGTGTTTTGTCTGTGGTACTAGTGTCAGCACAACAAGACCCGCAATTTAGCCAAAACATGTTTAATAAATTGGCGAACAATCCTGGTTTTGCTGGAAGCAGAGAGTCGATTTCAACTACCATTTTGCACAGATCTCAATATATAGGATTTGGCGAGTCTGGCGCAGCAATCAAAACTTTAAATCTTAGTGTAGATGCTCCAGTGAGAGTGTTGCATGGTGGAGTTGGATTAAATATAGTTAAAGATGATATTGCTCAGTATAGTAATCTAGGATTACAGGCTTCTTATGCGTATGGTACAGATTTAGGTGTTGGTCAACTAGGTTTAGGTGTTTCTATTGGGATGTTCCAATCTGGAGCAAATGGATCTGGATTTCGTTCTGGTGATGCAAATGACCCAGTAATTCCGGAAGGTGATGTTAAGGGGTCAGCAATAGATTTAGGCGCTGGAATGTATTACAATACAGAGAATGTATATGTTGGGCTTTCTACTGCTCATATTGCAGAGCCTACTATTGAATATTCAGATGGACTGCAATTGGAGATGGAAAGACATTATTTCTTAATTGCTGGATATTATTATTTTTTAAACCCTAATTTATCTTTAAACCCTTCTATCTACTTAAAATCAGATGGTGCAACTTCTCAATTAGATATTAATTCAAATCTAATATATAATAATAAGATATGGGGTGGCGTTAGCTATAGACATGCTGAGCCGGTATTCCGTCCAGAATTAGTAATATTGACAGGAATGCATATAACAGAAGATTTAAAGATTGGTTTAGCATACGATATTGTTTTTAGCGGTATAGGTAGTAATAGTATCGAATTTATGTTAGGCTATGACTTTAAAATAAAACAAGATAAAGCGATATCAAAACATAAGAATCCAAGATTCTTATAAAACAAATTTTTTATTAGTATATATATAAAAACATGAATATGAAAAAAATATTATTATTAAGTTCAATTATTGCCCTGCTAAGTGCTTGTGGCGGTTCTGGTAACGGAGAGTTAATAGGCGTTCAAATTAGACCAATTTGGAATCCAACAGACCCTTACGGAATGGTGTTTATCCCTCAGGGGAGTTTTATTATGGGACCTTCCGATCAAGATGTGCCTTTTGCAAATGTGTCTCAATCCAAAAGAGTGACTATTGGCGCATTTTATATGGATGACACTGAAATTACAAATAATGAATATCGCCAATTTACAAAATGGGTTAGAGATTCAATTGCTCATACTATATTGGGAGAGAATGGTATTGAAGGACATTTAATTGAGGAGGACAAATACGGAATGTTTCTTGAACCCGCAAGGATAGATTGGGGAACTAGGATAAGGTGGGATGATGAAGAGGTTCGAGAAATTCTTGAAGAAGAAATGTATCTTCCTGTAGCTGAGAGGTTGGAGGGAAGAAGAGAATTTGATACACGGAAATTTATCTTTAACTATCAATTCTTAGATGTAAATTTAGCTTCCATTAAGGAGAAAAGAGAAAATGATGCATCTGGAAAAACAAATAGATCTGAATTTTTATTTGTAGAAAGCACGCCTATTTTTCCAGACACACTAACATGGATACATGATTATACATATTCATTTAATGATCCATATACACAAAACTACTTTTACCACCCTGCATTTGATGATTATCCTGTAGTTGGGGTTAATTGGAAGCAAGCAGTTGCATTTACAAAATGGAGAACTCAAATAATGAATGGTTTTTTAAGAAGTATAAAAGAGCCTACATTACCAGAATTCAGATTGCCAACCGAATCAGAATGGGAATACGCATCAAGGGGAGGGTTAGAGCAATCTCCTTATCCATGGGGAGGACCTTATACGCGAAACATGAAAGGATGCTTTTTGGCAAACTTTAAACCATTAAGGGGTAATTATACTGCTGATGGAGGAGAAAAGACAATTAAGACAGCATCTTATAATCCTAATGGATATGGACTTTATGATATGTCTGGAAATGTTGCCGAGTGGACTTCCAATACTTATGATGAATCAGCATTTTCATATTCACATGACATGAATATGAGCAATACCTATGATGCTGAAGAAGTAGATCATGAGGTTTTAAAAAGAAAAGTAATTAGAGGTGGTTCTTGGAAAGATATTGCGTATTTCATACAAACAAGTACGCGAACTTTTGAATACCAAGATACAGCTAAAAGTTATGTAGGATTTAGATGTGCAGTTGACTTTTTGGGTAGAGATAAAAAAGATTTTGAATAATAAAGAAGGAATTTAATTTAAGAATCGTGTAAATTAAATAAGTTAATAATTAAACAACAATTAAATAAAATGAGTTTTATAGATAATTTAGCAAAAATAACAGAAGCAAAATGGTACAAAGTAATGATGCCAAAATTATATGGTTGGGGAGCAGCACTTGTAATTCTAGGAGCTTTATTTAAAATAGAACACTACCCTGGAGCATCAATTATGCTTGCCGTTGGTTTAGGTACTGAGGCGATTATCTTCTTTTTCTCTGCGTTTGAAAAGACACCTGTTGAGCCAGATTGGTCGTTAGTTTATCCAGAACTTGCTCATATGGAGGATCCTGATCATAAAAGACCAGCTCAACAATTAGATGAGGCTTTAGCAAAAGCAAAGATTGATAACGAATTAATTGAAAGTTTAAATGAAGGATTAAGATCTTTTGGTGAATCAGCTAGGCAATTGAATGAAACAGTAACAGCTGCTTCAGGTATTTCTGAATATAATAATCAAATTCAAGAAGGGGTTAAAAATATGAATGCTTTGAATTCTTTATATGAATTACAATTGCAAACTTCTAATCAGCAAATGGAGGCTACTACAATGTTCTTGCAGAATTTACAAGCCTCAGTAGAGGATTCCAAGAAATTCCAAGAACAAGTAAGTTCTTTGGCTGATAATTTAGAGCAATTGAATAAAGTATATGGAAATATGCTTACTGCAATGAATCCTAATAATTAATAGTTCATTAATTTAAAATAATAAATTAGAAGATGGCTGAAAAGAAATTGTCACCAAGGCAGAGGATGATTAACATGATGTACTTAGTGCTTACTGCGCTACTTGCATTGAATGTTTCAAAAGAGGTGTTGCAGTCTTTTTTCGAGGTAAATAAGGGTATAGAGAGAACAACTACTAATTTTAATTTAAAAAATGAAGAGACTTATTCTGCTTTTGATAATGCAGCAGAGAATAATCCTGCAAAATATCAAGAAGTTAAAGCTAAAGCATATGCGGTAAGGAAAATAGCAGGTGAGGTGACTATGTATATTCAAGAAATGAAATATGATCTTGTTTCAAGTTCTGATGGCGGAGAAGTTTATCTAGGATTAGCTATAGATATTTTAGATAAGGATGGAAAGCCAATTGAGGAAAAAGCTTACATTGATAAGAAATTTAAAGAATTACCAGCCCCTCATAAATTTTTACCCATTGGATGGTTAAAAAATAAATCTGATAGAGATGCATCAGGCGATTTATTTTTCCCAAAGTTAGGAGAGAGGCGAGCTTCGGTATTAAAGAGTAAGATTGAAGAATATAAAGCTTTATTAATTCAAAATGCTAATGATGAGACATCGTTAATAGCTAATATTAATTTAGTGTGTGATGTCTCTAATAAAGGTTCAGGAAAAAAACTGCAAACTTGGGAAGAATATAATTTTGTTGATATGCCATCTGTTGGTGCGTTAACAATTCTATCAAAAATACAATCAGATTTAAGAAATATTGAGGCGGATGTAATTAATTACTTAAAACGAGATATTGATTCAAAATCATTGAAATTTTCCTCTGCAGAAGGAATACAAATTCCAAAAACCAATTTTGTTTTAAGAGGAGATTCTTTTAGAGCTGAAATATTTATTACAGCAAAAAATGAGAATCAAAATCCGGATATATATGTAGGGGAGTATGATAGCCTAGGAGGAGGAAAATATGAAATGAGAGGTACCGTAGATACTATAAAAGTTGTTAATGGAAAAGGAATTTTTACAACAAGAACAACCTCAGAAGGTCTGAAAAAATGGGGTGGATTAATAGCAATGAAAACTGAAAATGGCACTAAGATGTATCCGTTTAGTGGAGAATATTTAGTAGCGGCTAAAACTGCTGTTGTCTCTCCTACCAAAATGAATATTTTATATTTGGAAGTTGACAACCCGTTAAAAATTTCTGTTCCAGGCTATACTGCTGGGGAGATTTCAGCAGTAATTAATAATGGAAAAATTTCACCAGTTAAAAAAACATTGGGGGAATACTCTGCTCGTCCCTCAAAAAAAGGAAAAGCTCTTGTTTCTCTTTATGCAAATGTTGATGGGAGGCGAACCAAAATGGGGGACATGCCCTTTAGAGTAAAGCAAGTCCCGCCACCAAAAGCAAAAGTTCGATTTGCATTAAATGTTAATGGCACCATGGTAATTGAAAAAATGAGGATGGTAAATGCTGGGGGTCTAGAAGCAGAATTAAAAGATTTTGATTTTAAAGGTATAAACTATATGATTACTTCTTACCATTTGTCAGGCATGTATAAAGGTGAACAACAGCACCAAGATGTAAAAGGGCCTGAATTCTCAAAACAAATGCTTGGTATTATTAGAAATACTAAGGCCGGAAACACAATAACAATTTCTTCTATTAAAGCTAGGAGGACAGATACAAAAGGCACTGCTGAGCGAGATTTAGACCCTTTAGTACTAACCATTAAATAAAAAATTATGAAAAAAATAATATTACTATTTGTAGCTACTACTTTGTGTTTAGTGACAGTAAGTGCGCAAGATGTACTTAGTACAGAAGAAATGAATTCAGTATTTAAAAAAGAGAAACATCACAATAAAACAACACAAGACTACGCACCATTACGTCAAGCAGATGTTATGTGGTCGCGTAAAATATGGAGAGAAATAGATTTACGTCAGAAAATTAATCATCCTTTTTATTACCCTGAAAATGATGGAACTGGGCATACAATTGATGACAGAAGAAGTTTGATTGATGTTATATATTCAGCAATTCAAGAAGGAACTATTACAGCTTATGGTAATGCTGTTAGGGATGATGAATTCAGAGACCCAATGTCAGCAGAGGATATTAAAAAAATTGGTGGGGCCAAAGAAGAGAAGGTTGAGGTAGTTGATTGGGATGCTATTGCGGAAGGAGCAGATCCGGAAGATGCTAAAATTATAAAATTGAGTAAAATTCCTTTTAACAGAAATACGATTAAAAAATGGAGATTGAAAGAAGAATGGTTCTTTGATAAACAAAGATCAGTAATGGATGTTCGTATTCTTGGTTTAGCTCCTTTACAGGAGGATAGAGATGAGGTTAATGGTCAGTTGAAAGGTACTTTTTCACCCTTATTTTGGGTGTATTTTCCTGAAGCACGTGATGTTCTTATTAATGCAGAGGCGTATAATTTAGTTAAGAATGATGCTGAAAGAAGAACATATGATGATATATTTTGGAAAAGAATGTTTAGTTCAACTATTACAAAAGAGTCAACTGTTATGGATAGAAAAGTGAATGAATTTATGGTAGGCCTTGATGCATTATTAGAATCTGAACGAATTAGAGAAGAAATATTTAATATGGAACATGATCTTTGGGAGTACTAATAGCATTAAATAATATAAAAATAAAAGCCCCTCTTGGGGCTTTTTTAATTTGAAAAAAGAACATAAAATAGCAGTTATTGGTTTAGGTTATGTGGGATTGCCTTTAGCCTTAGCCTTTTCAAAACATTATAAAGTTGTAGGTTATGATGTTAATAAAAAGCGAGTTTTTTCACTACAAAAAAAAATAGACAGTAATTTAGACGTAGTAGTTTCACTTAATTCTAATTTGGTTTTTAGCAGTAATGAAAATGTTATAAAAGAAGCTAATATTTATATTATTACCGTACCTACTCCAGTTAATTCAGAAAATATACCAGATCTATCTTTCTTAAAATCAGCTTCCCAGCTTGTAGCGAAATATTTAAAACAAGAGGATATTATTATCTATGAATCCACTGTTTATCCAGGAGTTACTGAAGATTTTTGTGTACCAATTCTCTCAGAAATTTCAGGATTACGTTATAATACTAATTTTTATTGCGGATATAGTCCTGAAAGAATAAGTCCTGGATCAGATAAATATACGTTAGAGAGTGTCGTGAAAGTTACTAGCGGCTCAACCCCCAGTATAGCTGAATTAGTAGATAATTTATACAGGAAGATTATTGTAGCGGGAACTTACAAAGCTCCTTCAATTAAGGTTGCTGAAGCAGCAAAAGTGATTGAAAATACGCAACGAGATGTTAATATTGCCTTAATGAATGAGCTGGCTATGATGTTCGATAAGATGGATATTGATACTTCTCAGGTATTAGATGCTGCCAAAACAAAATGGAATTTTTTGAATTTTAAACCAGGCTTAGTTGGGGGACATTGTATAGGGGTTGATCCTTATTATCTGACTTATAAGTCTGAAAAAAGCGGTTATATTCCAACTTTATTACATTCTTCAAGGAAAATAAATAATAGTGTGGCTAGTTTTATTGTTGATAAAACAATTAAATTGATGACCAATACTGATAAAACAATTCAATCTGCTTCAGTATTAATAATGGGCTATACTTTTAAAGAAGACTGTGCCGATACGCGTAACACAAAGGTAAAAGATATTGTTGAAAGGCTAGAGAGTTTTTCATGTGAAGTCTCTATCTTTGATCCTTATATTTCTGTGAATTTAGGCACTAATTTTATTAGTAATCCGTTTGATGCTAAGAAAAAGTATGATTCCATTATTGTAG
>CAJQRK010000073.1 GCA_905612305.1 uncultured Flavobacteriales bacterium
AATTAAAATAAAATGAAATCAACCTTTAAGTTTGTTCGATCAAGTCAGGGAACTGTAAAAGACGATATGCTATCCGGACTAACAGTAGCTTTAGCATTGGTTCCTGAGGCAGTAGCTTTTGCATTTGTAGCGGGAATAGATCCAATTATTGGTTTGTATGGAGCATTTATGATGGGATTGGTTACTGCAATTTTTGGTGGCAGACCAGGTATGATTTCAGGAGCAACAGGAGCATTGGCAGTAGTAATGGTACATTTGATAAAAGAAGGAAATGCATTAGGCCCTGATGGAGCAATGATGGGTTTGCAATTCCTTTTTGCAACCTTAATTTTAACAGGAATTTTACAAGCCTTTGCTGGTATACTAAAAATGGGAAAATTTGTAAGAATGATACCACATTCAGTAATGATGGGTTTTGTTAATGGTTTGGCAATTGTGATCTTTACTTCTCAATTAGGAATGTTTAAGTCAGAAGGAGAATGGCTCTCTGGTTCGGCTATGTATAGTATGCTGGCTTTAGTCACATTAACTATGGGGATTATGTTTTTCTTGCCAAAAATCACTAAAAAGATTCCGGATGCATTGGCGGCTATTATTGTGGTTTCACTTATTGTTATCTTTGGAGATATAGATACGCAAACGGTGAAATCCTTTATTGTAGCAGGAGGAGGTGATGGTATAAGCGCAGGTTTGCCTACTTTTAATATTCCTGTGATTGCCTTGAATTTGGAAACTTTAGGCTTTATCGCCCCTTATGCATTAATCTTGGCGGCAATTGGTTTGATTGAATCCTTAATGACATTGAATCTGATTGATGAGCTTACGGAAACTCATGGTAACGGAAATAAGGAATGTATTGCGCAAGGAGCTGGCAATATCCTTAATGGGTTTTTTGGAGGAATGGGTGGTTGCGCTATGATTGGTCAGTCTATTATTAATATAAAATCAGGAGGTAGAGGCAGGCTATCAGGCATAACTGCTGCATTAGCATTATTGATCTTTATCTTGTATGCTTCTGCGTATATTGAAATGATTCCTATTTCCGCTTTAGTGGGAGTAATGTTTATGGTGGTAATTGGGACTTTTGCTTGGAATACTTTTAAAATTTGGAATAAAGTTCCTCTTTCGGATGTCTTAGTAATTGCTTTAGTAACTATCCTTACTGTTGTGTTTGACTTAGCTATTGCTGTTATTTCAGGTGTTATCGTTTCAGCTTTAGTTTTTGCCTGGGAAAATGCTTTGATGATTAGAGCCAGAAAACATACGGACAAACACGGTATTAAACATTATGAAATATATGGACCTTTATTCTTTGGTTCTATTGAATTATTCAATTCAAAGTTTGATGTAAAGAACGATCCTAAGGAAGTAGTAGTTGATTTTGCAGAGTCTAGAATAGTAGATCAATCGGCTATTGAGGCATTGAATAAATTGTCAGAGCGTTATCATAAGAATAAGAAAAGAATTCACTTACGCCATTTGTCAGCCGATTGCGTAAGGCTTATAAAGAGAGCTGAAAAAATCTGTGATGTTAATGTGTTAGAAGATCCTGATTACTTTGTTGCGATTGATAATTATAGACAAGCACTCGAAAAAATGTAAATTAAAAATCCTAGAGCAACAGGAAGGTTTTACATTTACTATCAATTTATTTTTTTAAGATTTTTGTTTTCTAATTAAGTTAAGGGCAGATCCTGCTTTAAACCAATCAATTTGGGCTTGATTGTAAGTGTGATTCAACATGATAATATCAGTAGTGCCATTATTATGTACTGCTTCTAAAGTCAATTTTTTACCTTCTGTAAATACATTTAAATCTGTGAAGTTGAAAGTGTCATCTTCTTTTATTTTATCGTAATCCGCTTCATTAGTAAAAGACAGCCCTAACATTCCTTGCTTTTTAAGGTTTGTTTCATGTATTCTGGCAAATGATTTTACAATTACAGCTATTACTCCAAGGTGTCTTGGTTCCATAGCTGCATGTTCTCTTGAAGAGCCTTCCCCATAATTATGATCCCCTACTACAATAGAAGTAATTCCTGCAGCCTTGTATTCTCTTGCTATATTTGGGACTTTGTCTGTATTGCCATCTATTTGACTCACAACTGCATTGGTCTTTCCTCCGAATGCATTTACAGCCCCAATCAAACAGTTATTAGAGATATTATCGAGATGTCCTCTGTATCTCAGCCATGGTCCTGCCATTGAGATATGGTCGGTAGTACATTTTCCTGCTGCTTTTATAAGAAGTTTAGCTCCTATAATATTTTCTCCATTCCAAGGGGTGAAGGGAGTTAAAAGTTGTAATCTGTTTGATTCTGGGTTTACCACCACTTCAATATTCTTTCCATCTTCAGCTGGAGATTGATAGCCGTTGTCTTCTACTGCAAACCCATTTTTTGGCAATTCAATACCATTTGGCTCGGCTAATTTCACCTGTTTGCCATTTTCGTTTGTTAGCGAATCAGTAATTGGGTTAAAATCTAATCTTCCAGAAATTGCAATGGCTGCTACCATCTCAGGTGAGCCAACAAAGGCATGGGTATTTGGATTTCCGTCAGCACGTTTAGCAAAATTTCTATTAAAAGAATGTACAATTGTATTTTTCTCTTGTTTATCAGCTCCTTCTCTATCCCACTGCCCGATACATGGGCCGCATGCATTAGTAAATATTTTAGTTGATTTAAACTTTTTGAATGAATCTATCAATCCATCTCTTTCAGCAGTAAAGCGCACTTGCTCTGAACCAGGATTAATTCCTAAAGTGGCTTTAGGTTTTAGGTCTTTATGGACTGCATCTTCTACTATTGATGCTGCTCTTGTTAAATCTTCATAAGAAGAATTGGTGCAAGAACCAATTAACGCCCATTCAACATCTAAAGGCCAATCATTTTTTACTGCCTTTTCTTTCATTTCAGCAACTGGAGTTGCTAAATCTGGAGTAAATGGTCCGTTCAAATGAGGCGTTAATTCTGATAAATTAATTTCAATAACTTGATCGAAATAAGTTTCTGGGTTTGTATATACTTCTGCATCTCCAGTAAGATATTCTTTTATTTCATTTGCAGCATCTGCAACATCATCTCTATCAGTTGCCCTAAGGTATCTTTCAATACTTGCATCATAACCAAAAGTTGAAGTAGTTGCACCTATTTCAGCCCCCATATTACAAATAGTTCCTTTTCCTGTAGCTGAAAGAGATTGAGCCCCTTCTCCAAAATATTCTACAATTGCATCAGTTCCACCTTTTACAGTAAGAATCCCAGCAACTTTTAATATTACATCCTTAGCTGCTGCCCAACCGCTTAGTTTTCCTGTTAGCTTTATTCCAATTAATTTAGGGAACTTCAATTCCCAGGGCATTCCCGCCATCACATCTACAGCATCAGCACCACCTACGCCAATAGCTACCATTCCAAGTCCACCTGCATTTACAGTGTGAGAGTCAGTCCCAATCATCATTCCTCCTGGGAAAGCATAGTTTTCTAATACTACTTGATGGATGATTCCAGCCCCCGGTTTCCAGAATCCAATTCCATATTTATCACATACAGAACTTAGAAAATTAAATACTTCATTGTTAGTATTTAAGCTCTCTTGTAAATCTTTATCAGCTCCTAATTTGGCTAAAATTAGATGATCAGCATGAGTTGTTGAAGGTACAGCAACTTTGTTTTTACCTGCTTGCATAAATTGCAATAAAGCCATTTGTGCAGTTGCATCTTGCATAGCTACTCTATCTGGAGCAAAATCTACATAATCTTCTCCTCTTGT
>CAJQRK010000074.1 GCA_905612305.1 uncultured Flavobacteriales bacterium
CTAAATCATTAATACTCAATAATTTAATCTGAATATCTTCTGGAATATCTTCATTATATTTTGCTATCTGAACCTTATATTTTAAACCTTCAACAGAATTATCAAAATTACTTTCTTCATTAAATGCTTTATTAAATGTATTTGCCTTTGCTATTAAATAGTCATTAATAGTTTGATAATCGCCTTTATTAATCTCTGATGCATTATATGCATCAGCATATTTTCTTGATGCGGCCTCATAATCGTACATACTCTGATATTTTTCTTCTGTTAATTCCACCCCATTCTCATCAACTACAGCTCCACCTATAGTGCTTTGGTCTTTATCAATGTAATCTGGTATTCCATCATTATCGCCATCTAATGGACATCCTTTTGCATCAACCTCAACTCCTTGCGGGGTTTTGGGACAATCATCATTAATATCAGCTATTAAATCACCATCCTCATCCTCAATATCAAATGCTTTAAAATTAACATCTAAATAATAACTATCATCAATAATCTTTTTAGATGGAATAAGAGTGAAAAAATCATAATGTATTATAAAATCAGCCAAAACAAAATTATCAGAAGCATTTGATTCCTCCTTATCAATATCTGCAAATGTTAAAACGTGACTTAAAGCAATATCTATTCTTATTCTTTCAGAAACATCTAAAGCAAGCCCTATCCCTACTGGAAAGGAAAAGGAGCTTTTCTTGGGAAATATATTTTTAATATGATTTTGGTCCCAATATACTGTTTTGTAACTAAAGCTTTGAGCTCCTAGAGTAAGAAAAGGACTAATTCTTGATTGTTTAAAAATACCATTAAAAGTATAATCTAGATGTAATCCAACCGCACGTAATTCTGAACTGAACTTATTTATTGATGTCTCGGAAAGCTTAAAATCAGTAAACAATAATGAAATATCTGTATTCTTACTAATATTGAAACGCATTCCTGCTTTAAACCCAATATTACCTAATAAACCATTTGCTTTTGAACCTACTATATTCCCCTGAGAACTATAGTACCCTGATCCTAGTGTAAACCTTGGTTGAAATGGCATTTCTAATTCTTGATCATAATACCCTCTTTGAGCAGAAGCAGAAAAAGATACGAATAACAATATACTAATTATCTGTATTAATTGTTTCATTATTTTATACATTTAAAATTCGCGCTAAAATAAGCAATAATTTATAAATAAAATAATATCAAACATTAAATAGACACATTCACATGTTAATAAAACATTCTAAAAATTAGGCTTTAAAGTGTATTTATTGTAGAATTCATCAATTATTCCAACAGCCCCTTCAGGAGAGTCTACTATATTAATAAGATCCAAATCCTCTATACTAATATTTTTTTCATTTTCTAGCATAGTTTCTTTTATCCAATCCAATAAACCTCCCCAATAAGATTTCCCCACCAGTACAATTGGAAACTTTCCAATCTTCTGAGTCTGTATTAATGTAATGGCTTCAAATAGCTCATCAAGAGTCCCCACTCCCCCAGGGAGTACAATAAAACCTTGTGCATATTTTACAAACATCACTTTTCTAACAAAGAAATAATCAAAATTAATGAGCTTGTCATTATCTATATAAGGGTTGGCTGATTGCTCAAAAGGAAGCTCAATGTTTAAGCCTACTGATTTTCCGCCTCCCCTAGTAGCTCCTTTATTGGCGGCCTCCATGATACCGGGGCCACCACCAGAGATAACGCCATAACCACTTTGGGTAAGCAAGTAGCCGATTTCTTCTGCTTGTTTGTAAAATTTATTATCTGATTTTGTACGTGCTGAACCAAATACTGAAACACAAGGCCCGATTTTTGACATGGTTTCAAACCCCTCAACAAACTCTGACATGATTTTAAAAATTTGCCATGAATCGGAGGTTTTTATAGCATTCCAATTTTTTTCTTTAAAAGCCCTCTTAATTTTTTTCTCATCTGCATTCATTCTCAATCTCTTTTAAATTACTAATTATAACAAATCTCTTTCAATTCGCTTTTTAGGTGTTTAGCCGTATAACTATCCTTGCATCTTACGATTTTTTCAGGTGTTCCGTTACAAATAAGCTGCCCTCCTTTTCCTCCTCCTTCCCTGCCAATATCAATAATGTAATCTGCTACTTTTATTACATCCATATTATGTTCAATTATCAAGACTGAATTTCCTTTATCAACTATAGCATCAATCACTTTTAAAAATACTTTTATATCCTCAAAATGCAGCCCTGTAGTAGGTTCGTCTAAAATATAGAAGGTGTTTCCTGTACTTTTTTTTGAAAGCTCGGAAGCTAATTTGATTCTTTGTGCTTCACCTCCACTTAATGTGGTGGCCGACTGTCCTAAGGTAATATAGCCTAGACCAACATCTTGTAACGTTTTTATTTTACAATAAATATTAGGGATAGCCTTAAAAAATTTAACTGCCTGATTGATAGTTAAATCCAATACATCAGAAATTGATTTTCCCTTAAAACGAACTTCTAGTGTTTCTCGATTGTAGCGTCTTCCATTACAGTCCTCACAGTGCACCTCAACATCAGGTAAAAAATTCATTTCAATGGTTTTCATTCCACCTCCTTTACAGCCTTCACACCTACCTCCTATTACATTAAATGAAAAACGCCCAACTTTATACCCTCTAATTTTTGCTTCCGGAAGATTAGCAAACAAACTTCTGATATCAGAAAAAACACCTGTATAAGTTGCTGGATTAGACCTTGGCGTACGACCAATTGCCGACTGATCTACCTCAATTACTTTATCTAAATATTCCAATCCGTAAATACTTTTGTAAGGTAAAGGTTCTTGTTCCCCTCTATAAAAATGCTTATTTAAGATTGGGTAAAGTGTTTCATTAATCAAAGTTGATTTTCCACTACCTGAAACCCCCGTCACACAACACATTAATCCCAAAGGAATCTCAATATCTATATTTTTTAAGTTATGCCCTCTTGCTCCTTTAAGTCTTAAGGTCTTTCCATTACCTTTTCTTCTTTTTTTTGGCACTTCAATTTGCTGAGTTCCATTCAAATAATCAGCTGTAATATGATTATCGTTTAGAATGGTTTGATAATCACCTTGTGAAACCACCTCACCCCCATGAGCACCAGCTCCAGGACCTAAGTCAATTATAAAATCAGCTGATTCAATCATACCTTTATCATGCTCTACAACAATAACAGAATTCCCAATATCACGCAATTTTTTTAAGGATTCTATCAATTTTAAATTATCTCTTTGATGCAAACCAATACTAGGTTCATCCAAAATATACAATACATTGGTGAGTTGTGTGCCGATCTGAGTTGCCAAACGAATCCTTTGCGCCTCACCGCCACTTAGTGTTTTTGAGCTTCTATTCAGCGAAAGATAGGATAAGCCTACATCAATAATAAATTGCAAACGCTTAGTCAATTCTTTTATAATTTGTTTTGCAATTTTTAGTTCATTTGCTGTTAATGATTTTTCAATGGTAAGCACCCAGTCAGCAAATGAAGAAATATCCAAATTAGATACTTCATTTATACTCTTGCCAGCTATCTTAAAGTGGGAGGACTCAATATTTAGCCTGCTCCCATTACAGCTTTTACAATCGTGTGAAGACATGTATTTTCCTGCCCATTTTTCAATAGACTTCACATGCAGTAATTTGGATTGTTCTTCAATAAAATCAACAATCCCTTCAAAATGCAATTTATAGGTTTTTGAGATTCCTGCTGACTTTAATTTTACTTTTAAATTTTCTATAAGGCCATACAATATCGCATCCATACCATCTTTTGGAATTTTATCGATTGGAGTATTTAAGTTAAAATCATACTTTTTCCCTATCAATTCAATCTGTCCTAATATCCAATCTGATTTACGATTGGCAATAGGAGCTATTCCACCTTTATTAATACTTAATTCCTTATTTGGTAATATTTTTTCTACATCTACTATCTTATATTTCCCTAAACCATTACATGCTTTACAAGCTCCTTTTGGGGAGTTAAATGAAAAGGAATTAGGTTCAGGATTTCTATAAGCAATTCCTGTGTCAGGACACATTAAAGCTCGTGAAAAATACCTTGGTGTTGTAGCTAATTTTTCAATTACCATCAACACACCATCTCCATCTTCCATTGCTAGTTTCAAAGAGGATATCAAGCGTTTTTGGTTTGAATCAGTTACTTTTAAACGATCAATTACTACCTCAATATCATGCGTTGTATATCTATCCAGTTTTAGTGTTGGTGCAATATCAATAATCTCCCCATCTACCCTTACTTTTAAATATCCTTTCTTAGCTAATTGATGAAAAAGATCGGAATAATGACCTTTTCGCGAACGTACAATAGGCGCTAAAATATTTATGGCTTTATCTTTAAAATCTATTTTTATTAAATCTAGAATCTGATCATCAGTAAACCGCACCATTTTTTTTCCTGACTTATGCGAATAAGCTGTTCCTACCCTAGAATAAAGCAAACGCAAATAATCATAAATTTCAGTAATTGTTCCTACTGTAGATCTTGGGTTTTTGGAAGTAGTCTTTTGTTCAATAGCCACAACAGGACTCAATCCTGTAATCTTATCTACTTCAGGACGCTCCATATTTCCTAAAAATTGGCGAGCATAGGCGTTAAAGGTTTCTAAGTATCGTCTTTGTCCTTCTGCATGAATAGTATCAAAAGCTAATGATGATTTACCGCTCCCGCTTTTACCTGTAAACACAACTAATTTATTTCTAGGTATTTGAAGATTTATATTTTTTAAATTATGAACCCGTGCACCATAAATTGATATTTTATCTTTCTGACTTGCCATGCTACTCTTCTGAATATGATTGAGTTTCCAAATCATCAAATACTAATAAATCAGTATTAGTGGGAATCTTTAAAAAATACTTTTTTTTTGATTTATCCGGCAAAGAAGAAGTTCTCAACCAAGGATTAAACTGCTTTAACAGTTTATAATTTATTGCATGTGATATTGCAAAATCACTTAAATTAGCAATAGTAAAATCCACCTCTATAGTTTTATAGTCAGGCATTGTATACAAATCTTTTGCACGAAACATAAACCCATATTTCTTAGGGTTTTTCATAATATCTTTAACTGCAATAATTCTAAATAGATATCGACTTGTTTCTGAATTTAGATGTAAGTTATAATAATTATTTGTTCCTTGTTCCGCTATTCTTCTGCGAGCACCATTTTTTCCCATATTATAGGAAGCTGCCGCCATAGTCCAACTCCCAAACTTAGCATAAGCATCATTCAAATATTCACACGCCACCTGAGTAGATTTCTCTAAATTATAGCGTTCATCAATATCTGAATTTACTTCTAAACCATGCTCGCGAGCTGTGCCTTTTAAAATTTGCCAAAAGCCTGCTGCTCCGGCAGGAGAAACCACATTATCCAATCCACTTTCAATTAAAGCTAAGTATTTAAAATCATTAGGGATGTTATTCTTTTTCAAGATAGGTTCAATAATTGGAAAATACTTATTTGCTTTTTTAAAAAATAGCATAGTATTTGACTGCCAATAGGTATTTTTAAGTAGTTCTTTATCAATTCTTTCCCAAATTTCAGGAGAATTTATTGGAATTTCTTCTCCTGCAAAACTCAAACTTTGAGGCTGTAAAATCGCAAAAATTCCGTATTTAATATTAAACTGTTGCTGATGCAACTCATCATCACTCCTTAATTCACTTGAAAAAATAAAAAGCTGAACTAAAACAAAAACAAGTACTGAAAAGCCTAAAAAATAAAAATATTTTTTTTTCATATTAAAATTTACTTTCAAAATTATTAAAACTATCTGCACCTAAATCTTTATCCGAAACTAAAGGATTATCAATTCCCCAATCAATATTCAAATCAATGTCATTCCAAAGCAAGACTCCTTCAGACTCCTTATTATACACTCCTGTACATTTATAAGTAAAAATCGTGTTATCTTCAAGAGTTACAAATCCATGAGCAAAGCCAGGTGGAATCCAAAAAATATTCTTGTTTGTTTCTGATAACTCTACTGAAAAGTGTTGGCCATAAGTAGGTGAGTCTTTTCTTATATCTACCACAACATCTATTACAGCACCTTTTATGACTCTCACTAATTTACCTTGCGCAAAAGGAGGGCTCTGAAAATGCAAACCTCTTAACACCCCGCTACTTGAAAGAGACTGATTATCCTGAACGAAATCCAAATCCAAACCATTTTCAGCAAAGGATTCTTTGCTCCAACTTTCAAAGAAATGCCCTCTATCATCTACAA
>CAJQRK010000075.1 GCA_905612305.1 uncultured Flavobacteriales bacterium
TTATTACTTATATTATTTTTCTTACCAATGATTGGATTTGGACAGATTAATGTAGGAGTAGACCAAACAGTCTGTTTGGGAGATACTACTCAGATTATAGCGACATTTCCTCCCTGGGTATCTGTTTCTTGGTCGGGCTCTCCTATTTTAATTACAGAATGCGATCCAGGATCTCCAGATGTTCTTGAGATTCAAAATGTTACAACATCACCTGTTGACGTAACAGGATGGAGAGTTGTTATCAGCAACAGTTATACCGACATTAATATGGCAAATTCTATTGAACAAGTTTTAACAGGCGTTATGAATCCTGGAGAGATTATATTCTGGACTGACAATGCAGCTACTAATTATTGGGGAAATAATATGTTATGGAATCCAGGAGCTTACCCTACTTTTACTATATGGATTATGGTTCTTGATGACAATAATAATGTTATGGATGTTTTTGTTGGTAATTGGTTGGCTGCTGAAATAGCAAGCTCAGCTATTATCACAACGGTTGGTACGATTTCACTTTCAGGGCATTGGAATGGAGATGGAGTAGATCAAACATCAATAGGAGCATCATTACAAAGTTTCTCAAGAATTGGTAGTGATGATAATGATGATGCATCAGATTTTACTATTACAAACACTACTTCTGGTATAACAAATAATAATTTAAATCTACCTTTTGCAGGAGGGGGGGCTACCTGGTATGATATAACTGCAGGACAAATGATAGGAAATGGAGATACAATATTTTATACTCCAACTCAATCTACTTATGTAGTAGGTCAAATTACAGATACTTTGGGGCAACTATGGTCTGATACTATGCATTTAGAGGTTTTAAACACCTCTGTTTCTACTACAGGATTTTCTTTGTGTAATGGCCCCTTAGTATTAACAGCTCAGAGTGGTTTTTCTTCTTATTTTTGGAACGGATCTTCAACATCACAAGTTTTAACTGTAAATACTCCTGGGAGTTATTTTGTTATTTGTACTACAGTTAACAACCAAACCTGCCAATCTCCTGCTGTAACAATATATCAGGATACAATTTCCGTTGCTTTATCAACTCCTGACTCTTTTTTTGTTTGTCAAGGGGATACCGTGATAATTAATGGACCTCTTGGGTTTAGTCAATACAATTGGAGTACGGGAGAGACCACCTCTTCAATTACCACAACTACAACTGGTAATTATAGTTTAACAGTAACTGATGGTAATGGATGTATGGGTATTTCCAACACAACCACAATAGATATCTCTCCCCAAACAATAACAGCAACTACTACAGGTTATTCTCTTTGTAATGGTTCTGTAACTTTAAATGCAGGATCATCTTTCTCTTCGTATCAATGGTTTAACAATGGACTTCCATATTTTGGAGGAACTTTACAAAGCCTAACTATTACTCAGGCAGGCGTATATCATTGTGAGCTTATTTATCCTACAGGATGTTCAGCAATATCTAATTCTATGACAATTGTGTCTGGCACAGGAGCTTTTAATGTTGCTATTTCTACTATTGGAAATGATTCTTTGTGCGGGCCGAATGGGCAGCTTATATTAGATGCAGGTAATTACACGTCATTTATTTGGAATACAGGAGCTACTACGCAGCAAATAACAGTTACTGATTTAGGAGTGTATACTGTAGATGTTGTGGATTCTTCAGGATGCCAAGGCGTTTCTACTACAGGATTTGAAGTTTTTAATGCAGTTAATACTTCTTCAATTTCTGGCTCAACAACTCCCACTCAGTATCAGGCGGAAATATATTCTGTTGTATCAACCAATGGATCTACATATAATTGGAATGTAAGTGGCGGGACAATATTGGCAGGAACAGGAACATTTGAAATACAAATAGAGTACGGATCTTCTTCTTTCGGTAATCATGACATGTATGTACTGGAGACTAATAGTGATGGGTGTATTGGAGATACCATCTTTTTTTCTGTTTTTGTTTTTGTTTCTGCAGTTGATGAAGTGTATTCCACACCCCATAAAATTAAAAAGATTACAGATGTTTTAGGAAGAAATTCTGAGCTAAAAAATAATATGCCTTTATTCTATCTTTATGATGATGGAACAGTGGAGAAGGTAATAATTATTGAATAATTCAAGCTAAAATTTAGTTCTTTAAGCCGAGCTTTTTAT
>CAJQRK010000076.1 GCA_905612305.1 uncultured Flavobacteriales bacterium
GGTCCTTATTTCGAACTTTTTTAGAAAATTATTGAATCTCAGATTATAATCTTACTAATATTTAAAACTAAATGTTAAGCCAGCGTTTTTTTTAAGTCTTATTAAAAGAGAATCTCCCATAGCTACAGAAGGTGTTAAAATACCACCTGTACTTGGCAATTTATCTTTCGCTAGACATACAGCAGATTCAGCTAACATTTTAGAACTAGAACCATATCCCGGATCCATATCTCCAGTGACTTTTGCGAAAGCATTTGCCCCATCCTCTAAAGTAATATAAAATCTTAAATTATAAAATCCCTTTTCCATTTTATTATTTGTTGGACCTTCCCCAGGAATAGGAAAAAGCAGATCTAAACCTTTTTTTAATAAAGACCCATGTTTAGCAGACATGATTAGTCCAATTGGAATAGTACTAAGCATTCCTTTAATTCTACCAAAAAACCCTTTCCCAAAAATTGTACCTTCATCATATCTAAAACTTTTCCCATAAGAATAACTACTTAAAAAATTACTACGTCTAACTACTTTTGTATTAATACTCGCCATAATAAATGGGCCTATCCAACTTTGAGATGCTTTGTCGAAAACAACACTTTTTAAATCTGATTTATCTTCACCAAACTGTTCGTTTATTGGGTTTAATCCATATGGATTAGTTAAGACTTTATAAACTATCTTATCTTTTTGAGCTTCTTCTAGAACTTGGCTTAAGCTCGCATAAGTACCTCCACTAATTCCACCACTAATAGCAGCTACTCTCATTTTAATTTTCTGTGCTATAATCCCCCTTTTAGCTTTAGCTTGTCTTTGTATAAAATAAACACCCATATCTGAAGGAATAGAATCAAATCCACAGGCATGTACAATTTTAGATCCATTGATTTTTGCTGATTCATGATGGAGATTAATCATTTTATACATCCACTGAACCTCTCCTGCTAGATCACAATAATGAATATTAGATTCAATACAAGCTTCTACTAAATTAGAACCATATTTTGCATATGGTCCTACTGTAGTACAAATAACTTTAGTTCGATTAACCATATTAAGTAAACTAACTTTATCATTGCTATCTGCAATGACTAAAGAAACATTCTTATTAGCTACTTCATTCCTTACTTTTTCTAGTTTAGTTAAATTCCTACCTCCCATTGCCCATTTTAGACCTCTATTAGCTCCATATTTATTAAATAAATATAATGCAACTAACCTTCCAGTAAATCCTGAAGCACCCCAAATAATAATATCAAACTCTCTTGATTGAGTCATACTTATAATTTTTTAAAAATGCAAAAATAAAACTATTTTTTTATTAATCACAAGATGTAACAGTTGAGAAAAAAAATAATTCTTGAATAAATAAAAACCCACTCATTTGAGTGGGTTTCTTTTTGGTGGGCCTCTCGGTCCTTAGTTCGAACTTTTTTATAAATATTTTACATAGGTTTGCCTTATGAAAATATTTTACCTTAGTTTACTATTTATTGCCTTAGATTATAGCATATATGCACAATGCAATTCGGCTACTATTTTTGCTAATGATAGTACTAATGCAGTCTGTTTTGAAATAATAGCAAATACTAGAAATATTTTTACGAATAATATTCCTGACCATATTTATGGTCCGTTTGGAGGACAAAATAATATTCAAGGACAAGACTTTGAATATAGTATGTGCTTATTTCCTACACTAAATACGGTTACAACTCCATTAACAGAAGACTCAACTTCACAAGGCTGTGGGGGTGGTATTGTATTTGGCATATCACATCAAGGAGTTCTTTACTCTCCCTTTGCTCGGCTATATTGGGTAAACCCGAATACACAACAAGAAAATATAAATTTTGAAATTGAAGCCGAATTTACTTTAAATATGGACCTAAACGGAGGACATGTAAATAATTTAAGTCGTTATCATTATCACAATGTCCCGATAGATTATCTTATAAATGACCTTGGTATATCTAGCACATCTCACTCCCCTCTTTTGGGTTATGCTGCTGATGGATTTCCTATTTATTACAAATATTTATATGCCAATCCTATGGATTCAATGAGTGGTATATCTGTATTTCAAAGTGATTATCAACTAAAAACTGGAGTTAGACCAGGAAATGGAATTACAGCTCCAAATGGCGTTTATGATGGAACTTACATTCAGGATTATGAGCAATTTCCAGCACAATCAGAGTTAGATCATTGTGGAGGAAGATTTGGGGTTACTCCAGAGTATCCAAATGGAACATATTATTATGTGCTTACAGATAACTGGCCTTATATTCCAAGATGTTTAAATGGTAAATTCATTGATAATACCTTTAGAATTGGTCCTAATTGTCCTTCTTCATCCTCAGTAGCAGATTGTTCCACATCATCTACAATGAGTATTGCAGATGCTATGTACGGAATTGATTTAAATATATATCCCAATCCAACAAGTAAACTGCTAAACCTAAAAATTGATAATAATATAATCAATAAAATATCAGGTATAATTATTTATAATTCTTCTGGCCTAATTGTTTTCTCTAAAAACTCTTATACCGAAAATATCCAAATTGAAAATTTATCAGTTGGCTCATACTATGTGCAGATTAATGTAGAGGGAAATCAAGTGACTAAAAAAATCATTATTCAATGACAACATTAATATCTTCAATAATGTTAACATTAGCTCCCATTTTTCATGTCGGAGAGTTAGCAGAATATTATATTTTTCAAGAAGGAAACATTATAACCATGAAGATGGTTCTGGAAAAAGATGAAATACTAAATTTAGATTCTAAGTCGGATTGTGATGTTAAAAAAACTACTGCACTTTGTGTGTCTAATTATATTTTAAAGAAGATAACAGTAGAAATAAATAACAAACCACTCCTGTTTGAGTTAGGAGATTCATATACAGAAGATGGTCATTTAGTGCTTTTTTTTACAGGAAAATTCAAGGATGAAAATGTGAAGAGTATAAATATTAGAAATGATTGCTTCTATGAGTTTTATGAGGACTACCGAAATAGAATTATTTTAAATATTGGAAGCTTCAAAAGTTCTTATATGCTTACATCTGAAAAAAATTCTATATCTTTTTAATAATCCAAAAATATGATTAATCTTTTAAGTTTGTATTAGTAGAGTGATTAGTGGTGCAAAAAGTGGTGCAAATTTTAGTTTTAAAGATTACTGTAATCTAGTGAAATGAGTGTTGGTTGTAATCCTGCTGCCCCGACTTTTTTTCTTACTTGTTCGAAGATATTTATTACTTAATTAATTTCTTCGTAATGATCTTATCTTCATATAATATCTCAATAAGATAGATTCCTTTTTTTAATGATTCTATATTAATAGTATTTTCTGAGATCATTTCAGCTTTTATAACCTTTCCAAGTTTATCTATTATTCTTACGTGATTAATATTTTTATTTCCTTTAATATGTAGAATATTTTTTGCAGGGTTTGGGTATACTGAGATACTGTTACTAATGATAGATTTATTTATTGATGTTGTAGAACAAGGCAAACAATATGCTCCTCCACAATCAACCCCTTGCTCATTACCATTTTGAATATCATCTTTACAAGACCAGGCCGTTATTCTTTGGTTCGCTTCATTTTCAAGTTCCATTTTCAAGTTTTGTTCATTAGGACTTAGAGTTCCTTGTAATAAATCAGTTGTTTCTAATGGATCGGTAATAATATTGAACATTTCTTGTTGTCCAGTATAATATTCTATGAGCTTGTAAGTCGAGTCTCTTATCGTGTATCCTTGAGTATAAATAGATCCTTGATTTGTGTCAATCTCAGAGAAATTGAATTGTCTTTTGGGTAAAATAGAACTTGATAAGAGATGTTTAAAGCTTAAGCTATTGTAAATCCCTCCAGGTAGGTTAGTCCCAGAAATCTCTACTATGGAAGCATAGATATCAATTACATTAACTAAAGCATTTTCAGTCTCTCCAATTCTTGTAACTCCATAACCTGAAACAAACATAGGAACATGAATTCCTCCTTGATATAACGTTTTCTTACCATGACTTGCAGGATAGTCTTGAAGAAGATTGTTAGGAGTCCCGTTGTCACCAATAAATATTATTGTTGTGTTAATCTTTTCAGAAGGTGTTAAAGAATTCAATAATCTACCAACCTCATAATCTAAAGATTCAATCATAGCCATATACTTTTTGATTGGTGAATTGGTAGATGGTTGTGTATACATGTTGGCAGGAGGAATGTGAAGAGGAATGTGTGGAGATACATGTGCTAACCATAAGAACCAAGAATTATTTTGATTATCAATCCAGTTTATAGCATCATCAGTAAGATGGCTTGTTATATAGTTAGTAGAATTAGTAGTAACATTATTTTCTGTTTTATTCCAACTATCATAAGACATAACAGATCCCTCTAAAATTCCCATATAATGATCTACTCCATGCCATATTGGATGCAGTCCATTGGTAGGATTAGAAATATGCCATTTCCCAATTACTGCTGCGGTGTATATTGGGTTTGAATCCTTTAAGGCATCTAATAATGATATATATGTAGTGTCTAAATTGCCAGGTGTAGTTTTAACACCATTATTGCTTCCGTACATGCCGCTCATTATTCCAGCCCGAGTTGGAGTACAAATGGTAGATGACCATGCATTAGAAAAGGTAAGACCATTATTTCTAATACTATCTAGATGTGGTGTTGTAGGTTTGAGGCTACCTATATTATATCCATTCAACGCATCTACTCCAAGGTCATCTGCAATTATTAATAAAATATTTGGAGCCTGAGAATAGGATGCTGTGTAATTCAAAATACATAAAACTATTATTAAGATTTTATTTTTCATATTGATAATAAAAGCAAACATACTAAAAACCCACTCATTGAGTGGGTTTTTATTTGGTGGACCTTACGGTCCTAAGTTCGAACTTTTTTAACAAGTTCTTCTTTCTCCCATTTTTTAATAATCATAAACCAAAGAACAACGGAAACAGCTAAGATTATAAGTTTTTCCGTCATATCAATTCCATTTTTGATTAACGCATTGAACATCATAATTTGGATAATCAAATGAAAACAAGCACTAGCAATAACAGACTTTGTCGATTCAGCTACTTGTCCAATACCCCAGCTGCCAAAGATCATCATTGCTAAAAAGAATAGATTATCTCCTATTGTAGCTTCTGTTAAAAATGTCAAGTGCCAGAAGTACCATAAAAATCCAATAGTGAGGTATTTTTTCCATGGTTTGATAGTTTTTAACTCTTCTTGTAAGTAACCTCTCCAACCATATTCTTCCATTATACAATAGAGTAAAGTACCCGTTATAGCAATAAATCCATAAATGTGCGAGTCCATTTCAAATTCATTTTTCACTCCAATTATTGTTAAAATAATGATGGGAATGACTGCCATTATAAGACTTTTTGATTTTGAGGTTCCGAAAAGTGACATCTCTGTTTTTCTCTGTTTTTTCAAAAATAGAATAGCTATTAATGCACCGATTATGACTCCACTACCTGCAAGAAGAAAAGTAGTCAATATAAAAATCCAAGTTGGTAATTTTTTCAATTCTGATCTGAATTCAAAAATATCAAACCTGAAAATATTAGATATAGTTATTGCAATAACTAAAAATAGCAAGATTCTTTTCCATCTTTTTTCCATAGGTGCTAAGATAATAAAACCTCACAAATTTGTGAGGTTTATTTTAGTGGGCCTTACGGTCCTAAGTTCGAACTTTTTTAAAGAAATTATTTAGTATAATTGCATAATAATTAAAATTAGATATTATGTTTAAATTAAATAGATGGTTTGGGTCATTTTTACTTATTGGGTCTGTATTTTTCTTTATTTCTTGTGAAAAAGAAGCTGTTATTGATAATATTACTAGTAATGATGGTGTGCAAGCAAGATTAGCATATACTGACAAAGGATATACTGAAGTTGAAGTAAATCCAATTGTTAAGATAACTTGCTATTTTTCAAATTGGGAAAAAGATGTTATGACTCCTGTTTCTGGCCTTTTTGACTATTATGATGCTGATGATAATTGGGTTGCTTCTATTGATTTTGGTGATGGCACATGTGATGAGTGGGCAACTAAGACTTGGGATGTTGATGTTTTCCCTGATTATCCAAGCGGAACTAATGATTTTTCTGTCTTTGATTATAAAGATAAGAAATAGTTAGTCTCCTAAATAAAAACCCACTCATTGAGTGGGTTTCTTTTTGGTGGGCCTCTCGGTCCTAAGTTCGAACTTTTTCAATAAATTACAATAATAATTACGCTTTATAGCGTATTGTGGGCTCTAGCTTTATTGCCTATTTTTGTAAAATAATTTATAAAAAATTAATTAATTAAAAAAAAGAAAATGAAAAAAGTACTTTATGTATTATCAATAGTATCCATTATTTTTGCTGCTTGTAAAAAAGAAGATGTAGATGGTTGCATGGATACAACTGCTACTAACTACAATGAAATTGCTACAGTAGATGATGGTTCTTGTATTTATGGAATTGTAGGCTTATGGACACCTACTTCCGTAGATGTAGATTCGTCAATGACAACGACTATAGCTGGAGAAGTAGTACAGGAGTTAGATGGTGAATTAATGACTTACTCGGGCAGTCAAACAATGACAGCAGAAGAAGCTGGCTTTGAAGGAGGTATAGAGTTTACTGCTTATGGAGAAGCAATAACTTTAGAGGATACATCTTCTTATACTTATTTAAATAACGTATTAACAATTATAGATGAAGATGAAGAGATGACATTTGCTTGTTCAGTTACATCAACAAGTCTTTCTTTAACTTTTGAAGAGAGTATGGATACAGCATTTAACGAACCCTCGCTTATAATGTTAGGATATGCAAACGGAGATATTACTATTTCTAGTTATTTTGGACAAACAATAAATTTTTCTAGAAATTCAGTTGTAAATACTAATGTAAGTCAAAGGATTAGAGAAAATAATCATAGCTGGTTTGTAAAACCAAAACTTGATAATAGTCGAATAATAAATAAACTAAAGAAATAGAATTTTTTTTTAAAGATTCTGAAATAAAAAAACCCACTCATATGAGTGGGTTTCTTTTTTGGTGGGCCTCTCGGTCCTTATTTCTAACTATTTTAAAGTACTATGCTATGCATAATACTTTATTTATCTTTCTTTATTTTTGTTATATGAAAATTTTATATCTTTTATTATTAATTATTTTATTTACTGCATGTGGAGTAAAGGATTGCGAAGAATGTCCAGAATGGGAAGAATGTACTATGGTAGGAGAGGCGTTTTCTAATAAGTGGGGATGTCGTTCAGTATTAAAGAAATATAATGGACGCTGGACAGGAAATGAAACTATAGAGGATTATTTAGGTAATTCAACAACAACTAAATTGACAGATCTAGTGACAATTTGTGCTACTCCATCACATGATAATGAATTAGATTCAGAGTATCCTAAATATATGTTATTAGATTATCCTTTAGAATATTTTGCTTTTTACAATGCAAATGGCGTTAATTTAGATAATGAATTAAACAGGTTAGATTTAGAATTTATCAGTCCAAATTCTGGCAACTTTATTATAAGTGATTCAATTTATGATCCATCTGTTAATTCAGTTGTTTTATATCAAGGTACAGGAAGGATAATTCAGTATAATAGTAGTGTTAATAGTATTACTCTTGAGTTTGATTGTAGTTATGAATTTGATGGACATTCTAATTCTGTAACTTTTTCCGCAACATCCGCTTATTAAATTAGCAAATCAATTACTAATCCTTTAGTAAATAGAACCCCACTCATTTGAGTGGGGTTCTTTTTGGTGGACCTTACGGTATTCGAACTGAGATTATTTTTTACTTAAATTTAACTTAATTTTTCTAATTCATTTTTAATAAAGTTAGCTAGTTCTTTTACATAGCTTGCTGAAAAATCAAATTTTATTCCTGCTGTTTCATAAATCTCTCCAATTGTTTTGGTGTATCCCAATTTAAGCGCATCCATATAATTATCAAGCCCTTGCTCTCCTAATTGTTTATATGAACGCCACATAGCAATTGCCCCTAATTGAGCCATTCCGTATTCAATATAATAGAAAGGAACTTCATATAAGTGTAATTGTTTTTGCCAAAGATTAGCATGTGCATTTTCATTTCCTTCCCAATCAATAATTTGATTTCCTAATTCCGCTGAAATTTCTAACCATTTTTCTTTTCTTTGTTGCGCAGTGTGTTTATTGGTATATATCCAATGTTGGAATTTATCAATAGAAGCAATCCAAGGCAATCCCTCTAAAACTTTTTCTAATTGTTCAAGTTTGGCTCTTTTTAATTCAGCTTTATCTTTATAGAAAACATCCCAATGATCCATAGAAAATAACTCCATTGACATGGATGCAAGTTCAGCAACTTCAGAAGGAGTAGATTTGAATTCTGTTAAGGATAAATCTCTACTTAAGAAAGAATGAACAGCATGCCCTCCTTCATGAACCATAGTAACGAGATCTCTTTGAGAGCCAACAGCATTCATATAAATAAATGGCACACCAACTTCGTGTAATGGATACATAAATCCTCCTGGAGCTTTTCCATCTTTTGATTCTAAATCAAGATGTTTCATTTCCTTCATTGTTGAAAGACATTCTCCAAAATAAGGTCTTAATCTATTAAAGCATTCTACTGATAAATCAGTTAATTCTTCACCTCCTTCAAATGGTTTTAAAGGCGCAAGCCCATCAACATCAACAGCTGTGTCCCAAGGTTTATAGGACTTATTTTCTAATTTATCTTTTCTTTTTTGTTCAAAAGAATTAATTATAGGTACAATCTCTTTTGCTATTGCATCATGAAAATTGAAACAATCTTTAGGGGTGTAATCAAAACGCCCCAAGGCCGCAAACATATAATCACGATAATTATCAAAGCCAGCATTTTTGGCGATTTTTTGTCGTAAAGCAATTAATTCATCAAATAAATTATCTAAAGCAGTTTCGTCTTGTAAGCTTCTACTCCAAACCTTATTATAGATTTCTTCTCTTTTAGTTCGATCAGTATTTTTTAATAACTGAGCAGCTTTCGGCATAGTTATTTTTTTACCATCAACTTCAATTGACATCTTTGCGGAAATAGTTCCATACTCTTGTTGTTTTTCTTCCATAGTAGTAAACAAAGGAATGTTCTCTTCACGGAATATCTCAATCTGTTTTTTTACACTTCTTAAATAGATGCGGTATTTTTCCTGATTTAACTCCTTCAAATAAGGGCTTTCAACCAATTTTACATTTAGTTTATGTGAGTAAGGAGCTGTATTTGGTGAGATCTCTTTAATCCAAAATGAAAATCGTTCTGCCAATTCTTTGTCGGTAGTATCGATATTCATTTTGATGTATCTCCAAGCCATATCTTCTTCCAAAACTGCTGCAAGTTCAGATTGATCTAACATCCACTGCTCTAATTCTGCCGCAGAGGAGATTTCTCTTTCTTCTAAATTATCAAACAAAAATTTAATTTTATTCCAAGAATCAATAATTAAATTTTCAGGAATAAATTTCCTTTTTGGACGTGTAGGTATTGTAATCATATCTTGCATAATTATTTTTTTTGTGAAGCAGATTTTTTAGCTGGCTTTTTCTTTTTTTCAGGTTTTGGTAATTTAATTAAGCCATATTTTTGCATAGCATTATACCATTGAATCACTTTTTTGATATCAGAAATATAAACTCTTTCTTCATCATAATCAGCAAGAATTTCTCTGAAATAATCAGTAAGTTGATTAGTGGAAGATTTATGACTTAGAGCCTGTCCTTCATTTTCTTTTATTGCAATAGTATCAAAAATTTCAGATATAGGCTTAGTGTCATCATAAGTGTAGATGCCAATTTCCTCTAGCATATTGGATTGATTATGAGAAAAAAGAGGTGTTTTTTTTCCATCCGCTAAAGATTCCGCAATTACAGTATTATTACCTTGCGAAACCACTTTGTAAAGTCCTGGTTTCCCAGCAACATTAATAATTCCTTCTAAGTTCATTTGTTTAATTTTAGGAGTACAAATGTATAATTTTTAAGGCGATATGCTAAATTAGTTTTCTTAAATAAATTGTTTAATATTGGGCTTTGCAAATTATATGAGCATATTTAAATTAAGAAATAGAAAGGAGGTTTTTTCATGGTCGCTATATGATTTTGCCAATCAGCCATTTACTACAATAATTGTTACTTTTATTTACAGTGCTTTCTTTGTAAAAGTAATTGCTGAAAATGAACAAGAAGGCACTTTTTTATGGAGTATGGCAATTGCTATTACTGCCATTGTGGTTTCCTTACTCTCGCCAATACTTGGTGCTTTGGCTGATAGAGGAGGTTATAGAAAATTCTTTCTTATTACTTCTACTTGGATTTGCGCCATATTTTCAATCTTATTGTATTTTCCGAATGTAGGTGATGTTTATTATGCCTTATCCTTTTTTATAATTGCTAATATTGCTTTTGAAATGGGTGGTGTTTTTTGCAATTCCTATTTACCTGATTTATCTTCATCTGATAATGTAGGAAGGATCTCGGGTTATGCTTGGGGAGTGGGATTCGTAGGTGGTTTGCTAGCTTTATTCCTTTCTTTTTTTCTGTTTGATATTAATAATCCAGATGAAATAAGAAAAATAAATATTCTTGTTGGCGTTTGGTTTTTGCTTTTTAGTATTCCAACTTTCTTATTTGTTAAAGACAGGAAAAGAGAGAGGTTGAATAAACAACATATTTCATCTTCTTTTGAATCAATAGCTGAAACATTTAGAAGTATTGCTCATTATCGGAAGATTTATCGATTCTTGATTGCTAGATTGTTTTTTAATGATGGTCTCATTACCATTTTTGCTTTGGGCGGAGTCTATGCTGTTGGGACTTTATCCTTTTCTTTTGAAGAAGTGATGATGCTTGGTATTGTCCTGAATATTTGTGCGGCTGCCGGATCATTTTTGTTTGGTTATATTGAGGATAAAATAGGCGCAAACAAAGTGATTAATATTTCCTTAATTGTATTGATAATTGCAACTTTTATGGCTTATTATGCTCCGGAAACAAATCATCCTAAAGAATTATTTTGGGTAGCTGGCGTTTTATTAGGTTTGATGGTTGGGCCAAATCAATCTTGTAGCCGATCCTTGATGTCACGCTTAACACCAAAAGAAAAACAAAATGAATTCTTTGGTTTTTTTGCGCTTACAGGAAAAGCAACTTCTTTTTTAGGCCCTTTATCTTTCGGAATAATTACAAAATTGTATAGTCAACAATTAGCACTTTGGGTCGTTATTATTTTGCTTATAATTGGTTTTGTGTTGTTTAATAGGCCAGATGATAGTGCAATAAATGATAAATAGTTTTTGTAGTTTTGCTTTATGAAAAGAATTATCTTTTTATTTGGCTTGGTAACACTTACTTCATGTACTTATCATGAGGTTTCTCTTTGCGATACAGATGAACCTACTTATTCTGATTGCGTGAAACCGATAATTGCTGCAAATTGTTTGGATTGTCATTCGAATGGAAGCGCTTTTGGAGAGCTGTTAACTTATGAAGAATTAAAGTGGTCAATTGTTGATGGAGATTTAATTGAGAGAATCCAAATGAATGAAAATGATGCCGGTTTTATGCCATATGGAGGAGAAAAATTGAATAAATCAGACATTCAGATATTAATTAAATGGAAAGAAAATGGTGCGAAAAATAATTAGCATATTTTTTCTATTATTTAGCTTCACGACAAATGCTCAGCAATTTTTAGCAAAAGAAGGGGTAATTACTTTTTTTTCAGAAGCACCAATGGAAGATATTGACGCAGTCAATAAAAAAGTGTCAGCAGTTTATGATTCCAAAACGAA
>CAJQRK010000077.1 GCA_905612305.1 uncultured Flavobacteriales bacterium
AAGTTCTTTGTTTGTAGTGTATTCTTGTATTGCTGATGGAGGACAGTTTGTACTAAAATAGTGTTGCGGGTCTATATCTGTCAAATTAGTTGTTGCCCAAGCAACATCATCAACATTAATACAGTTAAGACTAAAATTATCGTCACAAGAAAAATAAGTAAGATTATTGTTGTTTCCATTACGAATATTAAGACTTGTTAATTGATTATCACCACAGCTCAATTCAATTAAATTACTATTCTGACTTAGATCAATGCTTGTAATTTTATTATCCTGACAATATAAATAAATTAAAGACAGCTTATTACTTACATCAAGGCTATTAAGCAGATTATCGTGACAATTCAAATATTCTAAATCTGAATTAGCACTTACATCAAGATCTGTAAGCACCCAATTTCTTTCACAATTCAAATAAGTTAAAGTAGTATTCTGACTTAAATCAAGAGTTGTTATATCATTTTCATAACAATTCAATTCAGTTAAAGCAGTATTCTGACTTACATCAAGACTTGATAGACTCATACTACTACAATCCAATTCAGTTAATGCAGTATTAGAACTTACATCAAGATTTGAAGTAGGATTGCCATTGCAATGCAATTTAGTTAAAGCAGTATTAACACTAACATTAAGACTAGTAATTTGATTAGAAGGACAATATAATTCAGTTAAAGCAGTGTTATTACTTACATCTAAAAAGGTGAGTTGATTATAAGAACAATTCAAATAAGTTAAAGCAGTATTTTGACTTAAATCAAGATTTGTAAGTTGAAGATCAGAACAATTTAATTGTTCTAAAAGAGTGAAATCCTCAATACCTGATAAATCAGAAGGATATAAAAAATACATTATATTTAATATCGTGACCGTATCTATATTAGATGTAGTTACATAATCATCGTTACTAATACCATTTCCCATTCCATTTGCTTCTAAGAAGCCTTCAAAAGCATCATCTGGCACGTATGTTTGTTGTGCCAAAGTCATTAAAGGCAAGCAAAGTAATATAAGTAGTAGTTTTTTCATTCTATAGTTATTCGTTTTTCTTAAACCCTTCTTTTATCCACTCAATAATTATTACAATTAAAAAATAAAATAACAAAAATAATATGAATGCTAATGGCATTTCTTCTTCACCTCCTAAAAAGAGAGATGATAAAATAATACTAAATATGAATGACACTGCATAGTGAATTCTTTTCCACCCTCTTTTTATATTTTTCCAATACTTCATTGTTAATCTATTGTTTTAAAGTCTTCAAACTTAAGCATTTTTAATCATATTGTAATTAGTCTTATCATCACAGATAAACTTAGAGACATACATACTTGCAATCTTTTCATAAGGCAGATGTTTAACGTGGTCTCCTATAAGACTCTTACTCTTTAAATGAGAGTTAATATCTCCTACAATGTCTCCCTTTAATAAGAGATGGTTATGAGTGTTATAGTTGTAGTTAGTATACTCAGTTACCCAAAACATATTAAAAGGTTTGTTTAAGGAGTTTAGATACTCTTCCAAGCCAGTCATTATCTTATAGTTCTGCTTAGCTTTAATGTTATGTCTATAGGTTATAGTAGAGAATATATCCCAAGGCATACCACCTAACCAATTACCCATTGCTCTTACTGTTTGACTTTGTTGTTGTGTATACATAATATATTGATTATTAATAGTTTATAATTATTTTATTTAAGCTTTAGATATAGTAAGTATTAAAGGGGAAAACCCCTCAAATAAGTTTTTTAAATACGTTTTAATAAAATTAATAAGTTAATGTTGAGGTCTCAAAATACTCTTGCAATTCATTAGATTTATATCTAATCTGTTTACCTAAATAGAAATACTGGATTCCATTTTCTAACTTCCCATTCTTTCTTAAGTTGTGTAAAGTTCTTGTTGAAACTTGATACTTCTCCGCTACTTGTTTTTCAGTTAAAAATATGTTCTCAGATTCAGCCATTTTTTCTTTATTTTATTAATCTACAACAAATATAACTAGGACTCAAGTTAATGCAACAAAATAAAGCTTGGGTTCTTAACATTTTTTTCAACAAGATGTTGAAAGACAAGTTATTAACAGGTAAACAGAGTAGAATCTATATGATTAATCTTGTTGGTTTGAGAAGTCTCTAGAAAATATTTCTAAGTTAAATATCCTTCCCCTAATCCTTCCCCTTAGAATTAAAAAACCCCTGTAATCTATTCAATTACAAGGGTTTAAACTTTTTAGTTGCGGTCTGGACGGGACTCGAACCCGCGACCCCATGCGTGACAGGCATGTATTCTAACCAGCTGAACTACCAGACCGTACTTTTTCAAAAAGTGCTGCAAATATAATTTGTTTTTACAAACCTCAAAGCATTTTTTTTCTTTTAAGCAAGTAGGAAATTAAAATCTGCTCAAAGCCCTTATTAATATCCACCTCTACCAGATCAATTTTATATTGTAAGCATTTTAATTTCAATTCGGCAATATGATTTTGAGCTTGTTCTCTATACAATTCCTTGAGTTGATTTGGGTTTAATTTTATATCTTGACCACTTTCTACATCAATAAATTTATGCGGTTTGTTTTCAAACTCTAAATCAATTTCTGTTTTTGGTTCAGTAAGATAAAATAAAACAACTTCATGCTTATTGTATTTTAGATGTTTGAAAGCTTCAAACTGCTGTTCCAAATCTTTATCATCAGCAATCATATCTGTAAATACCATTACCATTGAACGCCTGTGTAACATTTCCGAAATTTGATGCAATGCCTCAGAAGATGCTGTTTCTCTTTTCTGATCAATAGCATTTACCTTCAACAATTTATCTAACTCATTATACAATAACCTATAATGTCTTTGGGTAGTTCTATTGGGAGAATGAAAATCCAATTTATGAGTAAAGGCACTAAGCCCTATCGCATCTCTTTGACGCTTTAAAAGATTCATTAAAACAGCTGTAGCATAAACAGAAAATAAAATTTTATTTGGACTCTCCAAAGATGGATTCTCATAATTTGGATAATACATTGAAGAAGATGTATCCAATACAATTTGGCACCTTAAATTCGTTTCTTCCTCATATCTTTTATTAAACAGTTTATCTGTCCTTCCGTACAATTTCCAGTCAATATGCCTTGTACTTTCTCCACTATTGTACAATCTATGTTCAGCAAATTCTACCGAAAAACCATGATAAGGGCTTTTGTGTAGACCCGTAATAAACCCTTCAACTACTTGTTTGGCAAATAAGTCAAGGTTAATAGGAAGATTTATGTATTCTAGGTTTTCCATGAAAATAAAAAAGGGCCATAGAAGCCCCTTAAAAATTGCAAGCTTATAATTACATATGAGCTTCTAACAGCTCTAGTAATTTTGATTTTGGTTGATTACCAACTACTTTGTCAACTACCTCTCCATTTTTAAAGATTAACAAAGTTGGGATATTTCTAACTCCATAATTCGTAGGAGTATCTGAATTTTCATCAATATTTACTTTGCCAATTACTGCTTTTCCATCTAATTCAGCATGTAATTCATCAATTAAAGGGGCTATTGCTCTGCATGGGCCACACCAAGTTGCCCAAAAGTCAACTAATACTGGTTTGTCTGAGTCTAATACTAATTCTTTAAAATTTGCGTCTGTGAATTCTACTGCCATTTTTTTTGATTTTTAATTTGGTTACAAACTTATAAATTATTTTATTATTTAATCCTCAATTTTAAGTGATTTAATTCACCAATTTTCTCAAAAAACTGCCTATTCAAATTTACTTTCATTTTACGAGAAAGCAAATCCACCTCATACTTATTTAAATGATCTACTACATTCAATACCAAAGAGTGTTTTCCTTTGTTATCAACAATAATATGCACTACATCATTTACTAATTGCTTATTTATATCACTCACATCAACTCTAACTACCACATCTCTAACTTCATTATCAATCAGTTCGGATAACAAATTAATAGTTGAAATTTTAAATTCTAACTCCTCATTATAGAACTTCTTTTTAACTTTTCCACTAATATGCAACAGCCAACCTATTGTAAAATAAGCTTTGAAATCAATATAATCATCACCAAATAAATAAAAGCTAAAAGACCCTTGATAGTCCTCAATATGCAAAACCCCAAAAGGCTTTCCTGTTTTTGTTTCCTTGTGCTCCACATTGGTAACTACACCAGAAAAACGCAACTCTTTCCCCTTAATTTTATTCATATCATTTAGCATAGCAAAGTTTCCATTACAGAAATTAGCTATCTCAATTTTATAATCATCCAAGGGATGTCCTGAAATATAAATACCAACTACATCTTTTTCCTTAGAAAGAAGCTCCATTGTTGTCCATTCGGGAGTTTCAGTAGGTAATGGCGCCTTAATAGTAGCCTCTGTGCTTTCTCCAAACATGGGAACCTGAGGAGAATTTGCAATCTCCTTTAACTTATTACCAAACTTAATCATCTTTTCCAGATAGGTCTGCCCACTTTCTTCTTTAGCAAAATATTGAAAACGCTTTAAATCAAAAGTATCAAAACCACCTGCACACACCATGCTTTCCAAGGTCCGTTTATTGGTTGATCGTGAATCAACACGCTTTACAAAATCATCAAATCCTAAGTAATTTCCACCTTCTTTTCTACTTTCAACGATTGCTTCAACAGCACCTTCTCCAATTCCTTTTACGGCTCCTAAACCAAAACGAATCTCTCCTTTATTATTTACTGCAAACTTGTAAAAACTCTCATTCACATCAGGACCTAAAACAGAAACACCCATACGCTTACATTCTTCCATATAGTAAGTAATGTCTTTAATATCACGCATATGATTAGTAAGTAGTGACGCCATTAATTCAGAAGGATAATGCGCCTTTAAATAAGCAGTTTGATAAGCAATTAAAGCATAACAAGTGGAATGAGATTTATTAAAAGCATAAGAAGCAAATGCCTCCCAATCCGTCCAGATTTTATCTACTATATTTATATCAAAACCATTTTCAGCACAACCATCAAAGAATTTAGGCTTTAACTTATCTAGTACTGCTTTGATTTTTTTCCCCATTCCTTTTCTTAGCATATCCGCATCCCCCTTAGAAAAACCTGCTAATTTTTGAGAAAGTAACATTACTTGCTCCTGATAAACAGTAATACCATAAGTGCCAGACAAAAACTCTTCCATTTCAGCTAAATCATACTCAATCTCCTCCATTCCATGCTTACGCTTAATGTAATTAGGAATGTATTCCATAGGCCCAGGACGATACAAAGCATTCATAGCAATCAAATCATCAAATTTATCAGGTTTTAGATGCTTTAAGTGTGCTTTCATTCCATCAGAAGAAAACTGAAAAATACCAGAAGTTTCTCCTTTTTGAAAAATTTCAAAGGTTTCCAAATCATCTAAAGGAATGGTATCAATATCAATTTCTGTACCATGGAGCTTTTTAATAATCTTTAAACAATCTTTTATAATAGTAAGATTTCGCAAACCCAAAAAATCCATTTTTAAAAGCCCCGCATCTTCCACCACACTATTGTCAAACTGAGTAACCATCAGCTCAGAATCTTTTGCTCTAGTCATAGGAATTAAGCCCATTAAAGGCACAGGAGTAATAATTACTCCACAAGCATGTGTTCCTGTATTTCTTACATTACCTTCTAGTTTTCGTGCCAGATTAATAGTTTCTGCAGTTAAATCAGCTCCTTCAGAAAGTGCAATTAAGGATTTTGCATTAGCTACCTGATCTCCTTTTAGTTTTTCCTTTAAGGTTTTTTCATCCCAAGAAAAAATTTTGTCTAAGGAGGTTAAATCAGGTACTAATTTTGCAACTCTATCAGCTGCAAAAAGAGGTAAATCCAACACTCTAGCTGTATCACGAATAGAGGATTTTGCCGCCATAGAACCGTAGGTGATAATTTGAGCTACATTTTCCTTTCCATATTTATTCACTACCCAATCAATAATTCGCCCCCTACCCTCATCATCAAAGTCAATATCAATATCAGGCAATGACACACGCTCAGGATTCAAGAAACGCTCAAAAAGCAAGTCGTATTTAATAGGATCAACATTGGTGATAGTAGTACAATATGCTACTACTGAGCCTGCCGCAGACCCCCTCCCAGGCCCTACTGATACATCCATCTTTCTTGCCTGTTTTATAAAATCCTGAACAATCAAAAAATATCCAGGATAACCAGAGTTCTCAATAACTTGCAACTCAAAGTCAATCCTCTCTTTAATATTATCCGTAATTTCTACATACCGCTCTTTTGCTCCTTCATAAGTCAAATGGCGTAAGTAGGCGTTCTCCCCTCTTTTTCCACCATCTTCCTTATCCTTAACAGCTATAAATTCCTCTGGAATATCAAACTTAGGTAATAATACCTCACGCGCTAAAGTGTAGGTTTCTATTTTATCAATTATGTGAGAGATATTATCAATAGCTTCAGGCAAATCAGCAAATAACTTCTGCATCTCTACTGAAGACTTAAAATAAAACTCCTCATTAGAGAAACCATAACGATAACCCCTTCCGCTTCCTTTTGGCGTAGCTTGCTGCTCACCATCTTTTACACAAAGCAAAATATCATGTGAATTTGCATCCTCTTTCTCCAAATAATACACATTATTAGAAGCAATAATTTTTACTGCATACTTACGTGCAAATGCTAATAAAATACGATTTACATGTTGCTGTTCATCCAAATTATGGCGATTGATTTCAACATAAAAATCATCTCCAAAAACATCTACCCACCATTTAAACTCCTCCTCTGCTTGAGCTTCTCCAACATTCAGGATTAAATTAGGAATAGCTCCATAAGTACTACCGGTTAGAGCAATCAAACCTTCCTTATACTGCTCAATTAAATCCTTATCGATCCTAGGAACATAATAAAACCCTTCAATATTTCCTAAAGAAGAAAGCTTTGCTAGATTATGAAATCCTTGCTTATTTTTACACAAGAAAGGAATTTGAGTACCATAATCTTTTACAGATTTATCTGTATGGTTTTTACACACATTCAATTCACAACCCAATACTGCTTTTAAGACAGGCGTTTGCCCCTCTTTCAAATCAGCATTTACAGGATGTTTTAGTACCGCATCAATAAATTTATAAGCACCAAACATATTAGTGTGATCAGTAAGGCCAATAGCAGGCATTTTTAATTCTGCTGCCTTATTCACCAAAGCTTTTACATCAGCAGTAGCTTGCAATACTGAAAATTGAGAATGCACATGTAAGTGGGAAAATTCACTAGTAGCAATAGACGATACAGCACTTTCCTTTTCATCAGGAATAATAATTTCTTCAGCCATCTCAATAGTATCAATTGAGCTATATGGTTCAATGTTTAAACCAATCAGCTCAAAGGGATTAGGATTTATATCCCTATAGGTATTCAGCTCTTCAGTTGACATGCCTGCTTTCTCTGCAGATATAACTCCTAACCTAACAAGTTCCAAAAAACATCTTGCAGTTGCCTCCACATCAGCAGAAGCATTATGCGCCTCTCCAAAATCTTCTCCAAAAAGTTTAATATGTAATTCCGTTAGTTTTGGCCATTTGAACTTACCCCCTCTACCCCCAGGAATAGTACAATATTCTGTTGCATCATCCTTAGTGTCAATGGCAGGAAGATTCGCCAATAAATTAGGTCTTTCTGTTCTTAATAATTCACAACCAATAATATTATTATCAAAACTTACATTATGTCCAATTACAAATTTTGATTTTTCTACATCCTTTACAAATTCGGTCAATACCTCAGTCAAGGGAATTCCTTGCTTTTTAGCGCGCTCAGTGGAAATACCATGTATCTTTTCTGCATTGAAGGGAATATCATACCCCTCAGGCTTAATGATATAGTTTTTTACTTCTATCATTTTACCTGTAATATCATGCACCTGCCATGCCAGCTGTACGCACCTTGGCCAATTGTTAAAATCAGTTAGAGGTGCTTTCCAATTTTGAGGCAAGCCAGTAGTTTCTGTGTCAAATATGAGGTACATAGATAAGTTTTTCTGCTGAAAAATACAAGTTGTAAATTTAGAAAAACAAAAAAAATCAACCCTTTAGATTTTGGCTGAATTTTTAAGAAGTTAATAACTTTTAGAATTATACTAAATTTAGAAAACAGATGATGTTATAATTACTTATTTCTTTAAACTACTAATTTCCAAAATAATAATGCAAACCAAAACCAAAGTGTATAGCAGACCAATTATAGCCTGTATAGAAGGGAGTAGCTATAGTTGTCCAAGCAATTTCATTGCTAATCTCAAAATTCTCAAAAGAAGAAAAATTCCAACTAACCCCTCCGCCAATACCATAACCAAAACTGGAACTCACTGTAGAATTCTGACCAAGATAATTTGGCACAGTAATTGTATGTAAACTACCCATTCCGACAACATACGGCTGCAATTCTACTGAGCTACCTAAATCATGCTCTTCAAAGCTCTTCATATACCTAGCAGTATAAGAAGAATACGGGCCTAATAAAGCAACCACTCCTTGTACTGCATTGTAATCATTCATCTTTAATTTTGCAGAAATACCATGAGTATAAAAACTTGATTGGATTCCAAGCCCAAAGTTTTGCGAATATCCAATAGCGGCAATTGCTGCAAACATCATTAATAATATATTCTTTTTCATTTCTTAAATAATTTTAAATGGATTTTGACTGCCCTATAATTTCTTCAAATATAAAAAAATTAACTGGTCGATATGAAAAGATGAAATAAAATAAGTTAAAGGAACTTCATCTTTCTCATCCATTCATCATTAAATAGCTTTCCAACATAACGTGTGCCATGGTCATGGAAAATCACAACAACCACATCATCCTTAGTTAAATTTGTTTTCATTTGATTAATACCAGCCACCACACTTCCTGCCGAATATCCGGTCATAATCCCTTCTTCACGGGCTAATCTTCTGGCATAAAGAGCACCATCCTTATCTGTTACTTTTTCAAAATGATCAATAATCTTAAAATCGACATTTTCAGGTAAAATATCCTCACCAATACCTTCAGTAATATAGTTGTAAATTTCATTTTTATCAAACTCCCCTGTTTCATGATATTTTTTAAATACAGAACCATACGTATCAACACCCCAAATTTTAATATTTGAATTCTGTTCTTTAAGATATTTTGCGGTTCCAGAAATAGTACCTCCAGTACCTACACCTACCACTAAATGCGTGATTTTTCCTTCAGTCTGTTTCCAAATTTCAGGACCAGTGCTTTCGTAATGCGCCTTAGCATTAGACGGATTATCATACTGATTTACATACCATGAATTAGGCGTTTCCTTAGTTAATCGTTTGGCAACTGAATAATAGGATAATTTACTTTCTGGCGGTACATCAGTTGGGCAAACTACTACCTCAGCTCCAACAGCACGTAAAACATCCATTTTTTCCTTGGATTGCTTATCCGCCATTACAAAAATACATTTGTAGCCCTTTTGGATAGCCACAAGCGCTAAACCCATTCCAGTATTACCTGAAGTCCCTTCAATGATTGTTCCTCCTGGTTGTAATCTCCCATCTTTTTCAGCATCTTCAACCATCTTCAAAGCCATTCTATCTTTAATAGAATTTCCAGGATTAAAAGTCTCAACTTTTGCCAAAACTAAAGCGTCAGTTTCAACTACTTTATTTAGTTTTATTAGAGGCGTATTACCTATAGTCTCTAATATATTATTGCAGTAATCCATTGTTTAATTTTATTATGCAAAATTATAATTTTTACTCAAAGCGTATTGATTTAATAGGTGTGATTTTTGTAATAATAATAGAAGGAATAATCAAAATAAGATAACAAACTATAATGGTGCCGATATTCAGCAACAAGATATGTGAAAAATTAAAAAAAATCGGAACAGTCTGCATGTAATAAGTTTCAGGATCCAAACTAATAAGTGAGAATTTTTGCTGTAAAAAGGCAAAACCTAAACCAATTGCATTTCCTAACAATAACCCTTTTATTATCAAGTGTACAGCACTGTACAAAAATACTCTTCTTATACTCCAATTTTTAGCGCCCAAGGCTTTGAGTATTCCTATCAATCGAGTGCGTTCCAAAATAAGAATCAGTAAGGCTGTAATCATATTAATCACACCAACAATAAGCATTAAGATTAAAATTACGCGCACATTCATATCCTGCAAATCTAACCAATCAAATAGTTGTGGTGTTTTCTCCCTGATACTTTGGGCATTCAAATTATACGGGATTTTTTCATATATATTAGCCGTAATTTTGTCCAATTCATCAAAATTATCAATTGTAATTTCAAAACCACCAACTTCATTATTTTCCCAAGAATTTAAGGCTTGAATATGCTGAATATCTCCCAATACAAACAATTTATCAAATTCTACTAATGCGGTATTGTAAATTCCGGTAATTTTAAATTTTCTTACTCTTGGCGGGTCTTGTGCAAAATACATTACCATATCATCATCCACACCTAACTTTAAGGTTTTGGAAATGCTCTCAGAAATTAAAACAGAATTGCTTTTAGCACTATAATTCAAACTAAACACGTTTCCAGCTATTAAATTTTTCTGAAAGAAATTCCAGTCATAATCAGGAGCTACCCCCTTAAGCACTACTCCTAATATTTCATCCTTAGTTTTTACAATCCCAGCTTTACTTGCGAAAACACTAATGTGTTTTATTCCATCTTGGTTAATAATGCTAGGATAAAAATCCTGCTGAATACTTATCGAATCACTTTCATAGGACTGATTATCGGTAAGCTTTGAAATAGTAATGTGTGATCCAAAGCCAATAATTTTACTCGTAATCTCGTTTTTGAAACCTGAAAGAATAATAAGAGAAAGCAGCATAACTGCTACTGAAAGAGCAATTGCCAAAATTGCAATGCGCAAAATAGGCTGAGTATGGGTATTATTTTTTTCCTTTGCAGTAAATAATCGTTTGGCTATAAAATATTCTACATTCATCTTGATCGCGAAAATAAAACAAATAATCTGCATAAGTTTAGTTCTTCTTTTTTTTGATGCACAAGCACAAAAAATTGTTGTAGGGGCTGAACGCACTGACAGTTACTTGACTTACTTAAAAAATAAGAAAATAGGAATTGTAGGGAATCAAACTTCTATGATTAAAGATACCCACTTAGTAGATAGTTTACTAAACTTAGGAATTGATATCGTAAAAGTGTTTTCTCCTGAACATGGCTTTAGAGGAGATGCAGATGCAGGTGAAAAAGTAAAAAATGTAATAGATAGTAAAACGGGTCTTCCTATCATTTCGCTTTATGGGAATAACAGAAAACCTCAAAAAAAACAATTAGAGGGAATTGATGTCTTACTATTTGACATACAGGATGTTGGAGTTAGGTTTTACACCTATATATCCACACTACATTATGTAATGGAAGCGGCAGCAGAATCGGGAATTCCTTTAATCGTTTTGGACAGACCTAACCCAAATGGGCATTATGTAGATGGACCTATAAGAGAAGAAAAATTCAAATCCTTTGTAGGGATGCATCCTATTCCTATTGCGCATGGAATGACTATGGGTGAATATGCAAAAATGATAAAGGGCGAAAAGTGGATTGCTAAAAATTGTGACTTAAATGTAATAGAAATGGAAAATTACACGCATAATATGAGTTACGATTTACCTATAAAACCCTCCCCTAACCTACCTAATACTAGGGCTGTAAATTTGTACCCTAGTTTGTGTTTGTTTGAAGGAACCAACATAAGTGTAGGTAGAGGCACGGAATATCCTTTTCAGCATTTTGGTGCTCCTTATTTGGCAAACAATTACTCTTTTACGCCTAAAAGTGGGGCTGGCAGTAAACAGCCGAAACATGAAAACTTGCTTTGCTTTGGGACTGATCTTAGGTTTCAGGAAAACTATTTAACTTCTATTAACTTAAATTGGCTAATTGCTACTTATAATGAATGTGATAAGAAAGATCAATTTTTCAATACTTTTTTTGATAAATTAGCGGGAACTGACAAACTAAGATTACTAATTATTGACGGAAAAACTGAAAAGGAAATTAAAGAAACTTGGGAAAAAGACCTAACCGTTTTTAAGAAAATCAGCGAAAAGTATCTTATTTATTGAATTTTACTTCATAATTCTATTGGATAATACGGCCAGGATAAACCTTTAATGCCTCATCTAAACAAACAATGGCTTTTTGTAAAGATTCCTTATTTAAAACATAAGCAATCCTTACTTGGTTTGTCCCTTTATTTGGTGTTGAATAAAAACCTGCTGCAGGAGCTAACATTACCGTTTCTCCATTCCAATCAAAGCCCTCCAACAACCACTGGGCAAATTTATCAGCATCATCAACTGGTAACTGGGCAATAGCATAAAAAGCCCCATTAGGTTTTGGACAAAATACACCTTCAATTTTATTGAGACCCTCTATTAATACATTTCTTCTGCTAACATATTCAGCACTTACTTCTTCAAAATAAGATGCGTCAGTTTTTAAGGCTGCTTCACCTGCAATCTGTCCAAGTGTAGGGGGGGATAATCTTGCTTGGGCAAATTTCATAACAGTAGCCATTAGTTCTTTGTTATTTGACACAATACAACCTACTCTAACTCCACACATACTGTATCTTTTAGAAGTAGAATCAATCACAATAGCGTGTTGCTCTAATCCTTCTAATGTCAAAACTGAATGATGAGTATGTCCATCATAAGTAAACTCACGATACACCTCATCAGCAATCAAAAATAAATCATGTTTAACAACAATTTCACTCAAAGTTTCAAGCTCCTTTTTGGAATATAAATAACCTGTTGGATTTCCAGGGTTACAAATAAGGATTGCCTTAGTTTGTGGTGTAATTAACTTTTCAAATTCTGAAATCTCAGGCAAAGCAAAACCATCATCTACTGATGTAGAAATTGACTTTACTATTACTCCTGCTGAAGCGGAGAATCCATTATAATTTGCATAAAAAGGTTCAGGAATTATGATTTCATCACCATTGTCCAAACACGAATTCAAGGCAAATAAAAGAGCTTCTGAACCTCCAGTTGTAACTATTAAATCATCATAAGTAATAGCAATACCAATATTTTGATAATAATTTGCCAAGCCTTTTCTGTAACTCTCAAATCCTGCAGAATGAGAATATTCTACTACTTTATCATTAAAGGCATGTATAGCTTCTAGAGCTAACTCTGGCGTTTCAATATCGGGTTGACCAATATTTAAATGATATATATGTTTTCCTGCTTTTACAGCAGCTTCAGCAAATGAAACCAACTTCCTCATTGGTGATGCTGGCATACTTATTCCTTTATTTGAAATTTTTGGCATAGTTGTAAATTCTTTATAAAAAAAACACCCCTAAAAAATAGGGATGCTAATTAAATAATATTTTACATAATGCATGCAACAATTACATTAATTTTTTTCCAAAGGAGAGCCTTCTGTTTTTTTCTCAGGAACACCAGTATCTTTTGGAGGAGGATTAACCTCTCCTTTAATAGTTAAGATAACTGGTTTCTTGTCAGCATTAGTTGTAAGAGTTATAGTTTTAGTGAATTTACCAACTCTGTTGGTGGCATATTTAACACCAATTTCAGAAGTAGCACCAGGAGCAATAGGCTCCCTTGACCATGTTGGTACTGTGCATCCACAACTTCCTTTTGCATTTTTAATGATTAATGGCTCCGTTCCATTATTTGTAAATACAAATTTTCTAACACCATCGGCATTATGATCAATTGTTCCGTAATCTACTAATTTCGATTCAAAATCAATAGTTGAATTTACTTTATTTCCTTGAACTGGTACGTCAACTTTTTTATTCTTCTCTTCCTCTATCTTTTGTGGTTGAGTAATGTCTTTATTAGGAAACTTAGTTTGTGCATTAACTACAGAAAACCCAACAATAAGCACTAAGGATAAAATTGATTTCTTCATTTTCTTGTTTATTTTTTGTTATTTGTCATGAACGGCAAATTTAATAAAATATTCTCTTTACACAAATAAGATATTATATAAATTCCTCAGAACAATAGATTTTATAAATTTGTAAACTATATAAAGACACTATAAAAATGAGCATCCCAAAAACATACAACCCCCTAATTACTGAAGACAAATGGTATGCGCATTGGATGGAAAAAGGATATTTCCACTCTACACCAGATGAAAGAGAGGCTTACACTATTGTTATTCCACCACCAAATATTACAGGAGTATTGCACATGGGGCATATGCTCAACAATACCTTGCAAGATGTGATGGTAAGGCGTGCTAGAATGATGGGATATAATGCTTGTTGGGTTCCAGGAACTGATCATGCGTCTATTGCAACCGAAGCTAAAATCATACAAAAACTTAAAAATGAAGGAATAGAAAAAAATGATTTAACTAGAGAAGAATTTTTAGTTCATGCTTGGCAGTGGAAAGAAGAACATGGAGGAATCATCCTAGAACAATTAAAAAAATTAGGAGCTTCTTGCGATTGGGGACGTACTAAATTTACTATGAATGATGACTTGAGTGAGTCTGTTATAAAAGTTTTTGTGGATTTGCATAAGAAAGGATTGATTTACAGAGGAGTTCGTATGGTAAATTGGGATCCGTCTGCCCAAACAGCTCTTTCAGATGAAGAAGTAATCCATAAAGAAGTAACTTCCAAATTATACCATATTGCATACAATATTGAAGGTAGTGATGAAAAACTAACCATTGCTACCACTAGGCCAGAGACTATTTTGGGAGATACTGCCATTTGTGTAAATCCAAATGATGAGCGCTACACTCACCTAAAAGGGAAAAAAGCAATTGTACCTTTAGTAGATAGGATTATTCCTATCATATTTGATGAGTATGTAGATATGGAATTTGGTACAGGAGCCTTAAAAATAACTCCTGCACACGATATTAACGATTATCAGATTGGTGACAAGCACGGATTGGAAATTATTGACATTTTGAATGATGACGGAACTTTGAGTGAGGCTGCTTGCCTATATATTGGAAAAGATAGATTTGTAGTAAGAGAGGAAATAGCTGTTGAACTAAAAAGCAAAGATTATTTAGTTAAAACGGAAGAATACCAGAATAAGGTTGGTCTTTCAGAAAGAACAGATGCTGTAATTGAACCTAAACTTTCCATGCAATGGTTCTGCAAAATGGAAGAATTTTCAAAACCTGCATTAGAGCATGTGATGAATGATGATATTCAATTTCATCCTTCAAAGTTTAAGAATACTTACCGCTATTGGATGGAAAATATCAAAGATTGGTGTGTATCACGCCAATTATGGTGGGGACAGCAAATCCCAGCTTATTTTTATGATGGCAATAAATATGTTGTAGCTGAAAGTAAAGAGGAAGCCCTTGCATTAGCGCAAGCTGAAAAGCCAAGCGTAAATATGGTAGATCTACGCCAAGATGAAGACGTCTTAGACACATGGTTCTCCTCATGGTTATGGCCTATATCTGTCTTTGATGGAATTAGAAACCCAGAAAATAAAGAGATAAATTACTATTATCCAACAAATGACTTAATTACTGGCCCAGATATTCTCTTTTTTTGGGTAGCCAGAATGATCATATCAGGTTATGAATACAGAAAAGAGTTGCCATTTAAAAATGTTTATCTAACAGGTTTAGTTAGAGATAAACAAGGAAGAAAAATGAGTAAATCTCTTGGTAATTCCCCTGACCCAATCACCCTTATTGAAAAATATGGTGCTGATGGTGTAAGAATAGGAATGTTATTATGTGCACCTGCTGGAAACGATTTACCTTTTGATGAAGGTTTATGTGAGCAAGGGCGAAATTTTTCAAATAAAATATGGAATGCTTTCCGATTAATCAAAGGATGGAAAGTAGCAAATATAAAACAGCCAGAAAGCGCAAAACAAGCCATAAATTGGTTCGAAAACAAAATCAGTAGAACCATTACTGAAATAGATAAATCATATAGTAAATACCGAATTTCGGAAGCTTTAATGGTAACCTATAAATTAGTTTGGGATGATTTCTGTTCGTGGTATTTGGAAATGATAAAACCCAATTACGGAAGTCCAATTGATTTAACCACCTATAACAAGACAATTGAACAACTAGAGAAACTCTTAAAATTATTACATCCTTTTATGCCTTTCCTTTCAGAAGAAATATGGCACTTAATAAAAGAAAGAGAAGATGATATTATTGTTTCTGATTGGCCAAAAGCAGAAGCTGTTGATGAAAGTTTATTGGCTGATTTCGAAAACTCAACTGAAGTAGTAGCAGGTATCAGAACCATAAGGAAAGAGCAGAATATTGCACATAAGGAAGTATTGGAATTATTAGTAATAGATAACCAACAGAAAAGAAATAATTTAAATGCAATTATTATCAAATTAGGAAATTTATCTGATATAAACACAGTAGTTGAAAAACCAAATGGGGCATTTAGTTTTATGGTAAAAGCAAATGAATATTTTATTCCCTTAGGCAACAATATTGATGTAGAGGCTGAAATTGAGAAACTACAAAAAGAATTGGATTACACTAAAGGATTTTTGAAATCTGTTTCAGGAAAATTGAGCAATGAACGCTTTGTAAATAATGCTCCTAAAGAAGTGGTGGCTAATGAAAAAAATAAAATGGCAGATGCCAAAGCGAAAATTGAAATCCTAAAAGGAAAAATAATCACCCTTAGCTAATGCGAATTACGCTCTTATTTTCTGTTATCCCTTTTCTGCTGCTTTCTCAAGAAAACAAAGAACATCCTTTCAAAGGAGATTTTGATCTTGGGCTTAGTTATTATAAAAATATTGAAACAACTTTTCTGTTAACTAATGAGGGGTCTCTAAGATATAAAGCAGGAAAATACGAGATAAGATTTACTAACAAGCTAGCTTTATTAAGTAAACTAGGAGAGGAAGAAATGATTAATCATGGCGAACAAAAAATAAAGTGGAATCTTAAAAAAAAAAATTTAGATTTATTCATTTCTTCTGCACATCTATATGACATTAAACAATCAATTAAGAAAAGATTTACAAATGAATTTGGAATTAATTTTATATTAAAAAAGAATTTCGAGAGCGGGGTAGGTTTTCTCAATGAAGACGAAACAAGTCTAGAAAATTTCCAAAAAAATATAAATAGAATAAGTGGGAAACTGAATTATACTACTAATATTGGAAAGAGAATAATAATAAATAGCAAAAATGATTATCGTCCAAATATTGAAAAATTTGGAGATTTTGCATTTGACACAGAATTAGATTTTGAAATAAAAATAAATATCTATTGGAGTATCAAAATAGAGAATGAACTAAAATACACCAGTTATCCAGCAACTGGTATTCCTGAGATAAACTATGTGGGAATAAATAAAATCTCTTATGAGTTCTGGTGGTAATTTATTTAATAATTATTTTTTTAACCTTAATCACACCTTTAATTACGATAGTTTTCAACTGAGGGTATTCCGGAAATAGATTGCCAACTCATCAATAGCATGCTTATACTTTTTAATTATTCTTTAATCATTTGTTTACTAATCACCTCACCACCAATATTCAAACTTACAAAATAAATCCCGCTTTTCAAATCTTCAACATCTAATTGAATGCTATTACTTCCTTGTTTAAATTCAATATTTTTCATTTTTTTCACTATTCTTCCTAACTCATCATAAATTAAGACCCCTGTAATTGATGATTTATTTAAAGTAAACTCAAGGGTTGCTTTATTAGTTACGGGATTAGGGTAAATATTAGATTCAAAAGATGGAGTGTTGACAGTATTGACACCCAATACATCATCAACAGAAGTAAGATTAGTTTGATAAATGCCATTACCAAAAGTCCCAACCACTAATAATCCATCCGATTGCCTGTAAGTTATGTATTCTACAATAGTTGCCCCAAAAGTAGTGTGCCCAATTTGTTCCCAAACTGTATTCTCTCCATCTAAATCAGAAGTCCCAAATAAGCCCACCGTAGTCCCTACTAAATACAAGGTGTCATTCCCTAATGGAATAATAGCAGCAGTTCTACAGGATGGGCCATTACCTGATCCGCTTGCATTTTGTTCTAGATTTCCTGCAACTTTATGCCAATTCTGCCCAGCATCCATACTATGAAACAAAGAATAAACACTATAATTAGAAAATACAACCAAAATTTCATCAGCATTTGTAGGGTTAATAGCAATATCAGTACAATACGAATTACTTCCTGTAGGGATATTAGGTAGCTGAACAACAGCAGGATCGCCAACATCGGCATTATCAACTCTGTATATACGCTTATTTTGAGTTCCAACATACAGCACATTAGCTGGACTAACTGAAGAGGTAAGTGTAGAAATTTTCATACCTGGAGGAGATAAAGTATCTGAAAACATTTCCCAACCTAAATCTGATTTTTGATGTGAACTATTGTATAAAATATTGCTTAAATCATTATTTCTCCATAATTTATTTCCTTCAGCCCAATAGATAACATTATCATCATTTGCATCCATTTTCATTGGATTCATCCACATGTATTTATTACTATCACATGATGCGGGGTCTAGTCTTTGAAAAGCTAGTCTGGTAGCATTGGTATCTAACTTCATTTTATACATCACCCCTCTTTGAATTGTTAAATAAAAATCTTCTTCATTGTCAGCAATTCCAGCATGCGATCCATCCCCATTAAAAGGCATATTCCAAGTAGCATCTGTTTCATCTGTAAAAGTCACCCTATTGCCATTATCCTGCAAGCCACCTTGCAAGACTTCAGAGTTTGCATTTTTACTGACTGCAACAGAGTACAATTGAGTAGTATTGTAGCCATTATTTAACGATTCCCATTCAACTGTATCTTTATATATATCTTGTGTTTTAAAAATACCGCCATCATTTCCGTTTACCATAATGTCATCATTAGAAGGTAAGTACAAAATAACATGTTGGTCAGGATGATGATTAGGATAAGACCCCCAATTCCCATCACCCTCAGAAGAACCCGCTCTATATCCTCCAATAATTGAAGTATTATTTGAAGTAGTGAAACCATCTGTTGAACGCCATAAATTAGTACCTCCTATTATTACTAAATTATTATCAGAAGGATGAACGCTTACCACTAAATCGTATGAACCTTGTGCGTTAAAATTATCAAAGGAAGAATTTTGATTTGTTGGTATGTTAGCTGATAAATCAGTCCACTGCCCACCATTACCACTACCATCTCCTGTAATATATTCATATTTCCAAAGGGAAGTCCAAGTTTCACCACCAAAAAAAACGTCAGTATGCTGACCATGACCTGTAGTTTCAGCTGCTAAAAAATAGATTTCATTTTCATTTGCAGGATTAATACCAATAACTACTCTACTATACACTGGGGAAAATAATGAATCTGTTATATTAATCCAATTCTGCCCATCAGCTGAGCGCCATATTCCTTTGTCGCTACAATTGCTGCTAATAGTAGCATATACCGTTCCTTGAGTTGTAATATCAACATCAGTATATTGATAGTAATATTGATTAGCCCCCCCTAATTGTTTTATCCAATTTAAGCCACCATCTTCTGACTTGTAAATATCTCCTCTTGTCGCAACATACACAACATCCAAACTATCATTACTCACATCCGTTTTTATACTAAAAGTAAAATCAAAATCACCATCCAAAACGGTTGGAGTGTTTGAGGTTGTAATAGGTAAAGAATCCCAACTTAAACCACCATCAATAGATTTCCAAATACCATTACCATAAACTGATACATCACTTAAATAAGAACCCCTATTTTCACCAGTACCAAAATACCATATATTTTCTTTTCCTAATCTTTTATCTTGTGTTAAACACGAAATCCTATGTTCCTGATTTAGATTAGTTGTCATATCCCAAGAAGCTCCTCCATTCACAGAACGAAACATCCCTCCCGTTGCACCTCCTGCTAATATAGTATTTTCATTTAACACGTCAAAAGCTAATGCTCTAGTACGCCCTCCAACATTATAAGGCCCTCTATGTTTCCAGTTTGCTTTTGACATAGCAGATGACTTTAGTAAAGTTTTTGCAAAAATCATTTCTTTTTGTCTTATGTTTTTTGGAACCTCACCTGTTGCAGGGTCAACAAGCCTCATTCTTTCCCAAACTACTCTTTCTGCAGGATTATCAGAAGCATACATAACTGATTTGTTTTTTGTCTGAGTACAAGAAGAAAAAATAGTTAATCCTAATACGAAAAGTAAAATTTTATTCATTTTTTTAAAAGTATTTTATTGTTGTAAAAATATCAAATTAATTGTCAATTCGCTAATCAATAGTAAAAGTGTAAATTTGCAAATTAAAGAATGAAAACTTAATGGATAAAGTGAAGAAATTTACACCTAAAAATAAAGTCAGAATTGTAACCGCAGCAAGTCTATTTGATGGTCATGATGCAGCCATCAATATCATGAGGCGAATTATTCAAGCAACTGGTTGTGAAGTAATTCATTTAGGGCACGACAGATCAGTAGAAGAAGTAGTAAATTGTGCGATTGAAGAAGATGCAAATGCTATTGCTATAACCTCATACCAAGGAGGACACACTGAATACCTAAAATATATGTACGATTTGTTGCAAGAAAACAAAGCATCTCATATTAAAATATTTGCAGGAGGTGGCGGAACAATTCTACCAGAAGAAATAAAAGAATTAGAAGCGTACGGAATCACAAGGATCTATCACCCTGATGATGGTAGAAAAATGGGTTTACAAGGAATGATAAATGATCTTATTGATCAATCAGATTTTTTAGTTGGAGAGAATTTAGTAGGCGGTATCTCTGAAATAAAAAACAAAAATGTAAATGCGATTGCTCGTATTATTTCGGCAGCAGAGAATTGTCCTGAAAAACATAAGTCCATTTTAACAGAAATAAAAGAACTAGCTACAAAATCAGAAACTCCAATACTAGGAGTTACCGGAACCGGGGGAGCTGGAAAATCCTCATTAGTAGATGAATTGGTCAGAAGATTTATTAGTGATCTTCCTGATAAGAATATAGCTATTGTATCAGTTGATCCATCTAAACGAAAGACTGGAGGAGCTTTGTTGGGTGATAGAATAAGAATGAATTCTATAAAATCTAAGCAAGTATATATGCGTTCTTTAGCAACTCGCCAAGCAAATTTGGCGCTATCAGCACATGTAAATGATGCGCTTGATATTTTAAAAGTTGCTAATTATGATTTAATCATTTTGGAAACTTCTGGAATTGGACAATCAGACACGGAAATTTTGGAACATTCAGATGTTTCGTTATATGTAATGACACCAGAATATGGTGCAGCAACTCAGTTGGAAAAGATTGACATGCTTGACTTTGCAGACCTTATCTGTATTAATAAATTTGATAAGAACGGAAGCTTGGATGCTGTTAGAGATGTGAAAAAACAATACCAAAGAAACAATAATCTTTTTGAAGAAAATGTAAACTCTATGCCTGTTTTTGGCACTATTGCCTCTCAGTTTAACGACCCTGGAGTCAACTGCCTTTACAAAGCAATAATGGATAAATTTTCAGAAGAAGAATTAGGGAGCTTCAATTCTTCTTTTGAAATCACCGATGAAATGAGTGAGAAGATATTTATAATTCCTCCAAACAGAGTGCGTTACTTATCAGAAATTTCTGAAAATAATAGAGCTTATGATAAATGGGGAGATGAGCAAAAAGATGTGGCGCAAAAACTATACGCTCTTCAAAAATCACTAGAGATACTCTCAAATGTATCGAAAGAAGTAATTGAAAAAATAAAAAGTGAATATGAAACATTGCTATTGGATTTAGATCCAAAAAACAAAATACTAATTGACTCTTGGAAAGCAGTTCAGAAAAAATACAAAGCCAAAATTTTCAAATTTAAAGTAAGGGATAGAGAACTTTCTATAGAAACTCATTCAAAATCCTTATCCAAATCAGATATTCCAAAAATATCTTTACCGAAATATGAAGGTTGGGGAGACCTTTTAAAATGGCAATTACAAGAAAATGTTCCGGGAGAATTCCCATATACTGCAGGGCTATTTCCTTTCAAAAGAGAAGAAGAAGACCCGACTAGAATGTTTGCAGGAGAAGGAGGGCCAGAGAGGACAAATAAAAGATTCCACTTGGTAAGTATAGGCATGCCAGCAAAACGACTTTCTACTGCATTTGATTCGGTAACCCTTTACGGAAACAATCCAGGAAAAAGACCAGATATTTATGGAAAAATTGGTAATGCAGGAGTTTCTATTTGTTGTTTGGATGATTTGAAAAAATTATATTCTGGTTTTGAATTAGCCAATCAAATGACATCTGTGAGTATGACCATAAACGGACCAGCACCAATGCTGTTGGCTTACTTTATGAATGCTGCTATTGATCAAGAATGTGAAAAATACATAAAGGAAAATAGTCTTGAAAAAGAAGTTCAGAAAAAGATTGACTCCATCTATAAAAACAAAGGAGTTAAACGACCAGAATATCAAGGAGAATTACCAGAAGGAAATGATGGCTTAGGACTCTTTTTATTAGGAGTTACAGGAGATGAGGTCTTGGTAGATAACATCTATCAAAAAATAAAGAAAGAAACTTTAACTAAAGTTAGAGGAACTGTACAGGCAGATATTTTAAAGGAAGATCAGGCCCAAAATACTTGTATTTTTTCTACAGAGTTTGCACTAAGAATGATGGGAGATGTACAGGAATATTTTATTGAAAATGGGGTGAGAAACTTTTACTCTGTATCTATTTCAGGTTATCATATTGCAGAGGCAGGTGCAAATCCTATCTCACAACTAGCATTTACACTGGCTAACGGATTTACTTATGTAGAATATTACCTAAGCAGAGGAATGAACATCAATGAATTCGGACCAAATTTATCCTTTTTCTTTAGTAATGGTGTTGATCCTGAATATGCAGTAATTGGACGTGTTGCTAGAAGGTTATGGGCAAAAGCCATGAAGAACAAATATGGAGCTAACAAAAGAGCTCAGATGTTAAAATACCACATCCAAACATCTGGAAGATCTTTACATGCTCAAGAAATTGATTTTAACGATATCCGCACTACTTTACAGGCTCTTTATGCAATTTACGACAATTGTAATTCTTTACACACCAATGCTTATGATGAGGCCATCACCACCCCTACTGAAGAATCGGTAAGAAGAGCAATGGCAATTCAGTTAATCATCAATAAAGAGTTGGGATTAGCAAGAAATGAGAATCCAATACAAGGTGCTTTTATTATTGAGGAATTAACCGATTTAGTGGAAGATGCAGTCTTGCAGGAATTCGACAGAATTACAGAAAGAGGTGGCGTTTTAGGAGCTATGGAAACCATGTATCAAAGAAGTAAAATACAAGAAGAAAGTTTGTATTATGAAACTTTGAAGCACAGTGGAGAATACCCAATTATTGGAGTAAATACTTTCCTTAATAAAAACGGCTCTCCAACAATTATTCCTAAAGAAGTTATCCGTGCCACTGAACAGGAAAAAAAATATCAGATAAGTATGCTAGCAGAATTGCATAAAGGAAGTAAAAATAAATCAGTTGCATTACTGACTCAATTGAAAGAGGCAGCCATAAAAAATAAAAATATATTTGGACTTTTGATGGAAGCAGGAAAAGTGTGTTCTCTAGGTGAAATAACTAATGCCCTATTTGAAGTAGGTGGTCAGTACAGAAGAAATATGTAAATTTAAATACTAAAAAGAACTAATGGACACAATAACTAATTTTTTTAATTTTGAAATATTTCATTTCAACAATCATTCACTGTCTATTTTTGAAATATTTAGTGTGGCTGTAATTTTCATAATTACAAAACTAGTTTTATGGTTAATTAGTAAAGCATTATTTAACAAAAAGAAACTTCACAAACTTGATGAAGGAAGTGCTTTTGCATTATTTCAAATTATAAAATATTTGATATGGATAATAGCAATTACCCTTATGTTAGAGGCGTTAGGAATTAAAGTAACCATTCTTTTGGCGGGATCTGCCGCATTACTTGTTGGGGTTGGGCTTGGTCTTCAACAAACTTTTAATGATATGTTATCAGGCATAATATTACTTTTTGAACATTCAGTAAAAGTGGGTGATATCTTAGAAATAGATGGAGATAGGGTAATTATACAAGAAATTGGTTTACGAACATCAAAGGGAATGAATGTAAGACAAATAGTCGTGATTATCCCTAATTCATTAATCACTACCAACAAAGTAATTAACTGGAGTCATCAAACACAAAAAACACTATTCAATATTGATATTGGAGTAGCTTATGGAAGTGATGTTGATTTGGTTATTCAAACACTTGAAGAAAGTGCTGTAGAACATTTAGAGTTTTCAGAATGTGAATTTAAAGAAGTTCGCTTTGTAAATTTTGGCAATTCATCAATGGATTTTCAACTATTTTTTTACAGTAAAAATATTTTCACAATTGAAAAAGTGAAAAGTGATATAAGGAAAATTATTTACAGAAAATTTAATGAACATAAAATTACTATTCCTTTTCCACAAATGGACTTGCATATAAGATCAAAAGATATTTGAAATTAATAGAAGCTGTGAAAATTTTGTTCGTTGGGTGAAATAACAACTGTTTAATTGAGGTTGGCCAATGAAATGTGTAATAATTTTTAAAAGATAATAAAAACAAATGATGAAAGATAAAATAATCACACTCTTAATAGTTGCAATTGCAACAATTACAAATGCACAAAATACCTTTACTGCAAAAGTGTTGGACAGTGAAAATCAGGAAGCATTAATTGGAGCCTCACTAATCTTGAAGGGGACAACAAATGGTGTAAGCACAGATGTAAACGGATTGGCAATCCTGAAAGATATCCCTAATGAAGAACAAATTATCAGCATTTCGTTTATTGGATATGAAGAGGAATATTTACGCCTGAAATTCCCAATTGAAAGTGTAAAAGTGCATAGCATTTTATTAAATCCTTCCGATACTGAAATTGGTGAAATTATTATTGAAGCAACAAGAGGAAATAGAACGGTTGCCAACTTACCTACCCGAACAGAAGTACTGACAGATGAAATTGATGAAGCGGCAAGTATGGAGCCAAGTAAAATTTCCCATTTAATCACACATTCTACAGGAATACAGGTGCAAACTACTGCAGCTGGATCGAATGGTGCAGTAGTCAGAATTCAGGGCTTGAACGGAAGATACACCCAAATGTTAAAAGATGGATTTCCACTTTATGGAGGATTTTCTGGAAGTTTGGATATTTTACAAATTCCACCTTTGGATTTAAGACAAGTTGAGTATATCAAAGGCCCTGCATCTACATTTTACGGTGGAGGAGCTATTTCCGGAGTAATTAATTTACTCACTAAAAAAGCTGATAAAGACGAAACCCTATTACATATAAATCTATCTCATATTGGCGCAAGAGATTTTAATACTTTTACTTCCAAACGATTTGGAAAATGGGGGTTTACCAATTTAGCTTCCATGCACATTCACAACCCATATGATGCAGATGAAGATGGTTTTTCTGATATTGCACAGGTATCAAAATTTAACTTTAACCCAAAACTCTTCTACAATCCAAATAAAAAAACAGATTTGTATTTTGGGGCGACTATCTCAAAAGAAAACAGAAAAGGAGGAAGTATGAGTAAAATAAATAATGAGCCCTCTTCCGCTCTTTACTTTTTAGATCAGCAAGAAAGTAGCAGATTAACTACCCAATTTTCTGCAAAATATAAATTGAATGACAACAACACATTAACCTTAAGGAATAGCATTAGTTCTTTTGACAGATACATCAATATTGAGGAGGATATTTTAGGAACTTCAACTACATTTGGAGGAAATCAACTCAATAGTTTCACAGAGTTAAACCTTAATATTAATAAAGAAAAACAGAATATCAATATTGGTATAAATGCACTAGAAGATAAATTTAAGGAAGATAACTTTATCCCTCAACCGCTAAGAAATCAAGAATATCAAACTCTTGGATTATATGTAAACCATCTTTGGGATGTAACGGATAAATTCGCTTTGGAAAGTGGATTGAGAACCGATAAAGTAGATGCCTCAACCTTAAATACAGAAAACGGAGGACAGTCCTTTATACTGCCTAAAATCTCTGGTTTATATAAACTAACACCAGAACTTTCTATCCGTTTAGGAGGAGGGATGGGATACAGAATGCCAACCATTTTTAATGAGGAAGCAGAGCCATATGGATACAAAAATGTACAAAAAATTGATTTCAGCAACTTAGTAGCAGAAGAATCTTACGGAACAAACATTGACTTCAAATACCAATCTACTTTTGGTTTGGATAATGTACTACTTTCCTTAAACCAAATGTTCTTTTACAATGTAATTGACAATCCTATTACTTTGGATGAAACAGGAGCAGACGAATTATATTACACTCAATTATCAGACTCTTTATTCTCCAAAGGATTTGAGTCGCAAATAAAACTAACGGTTGGGAAATTCACCTGGTTTTTTGGGTATACTTATACAGATGCATATTTGGAATATCAAACAAATGAATACCCTCTTACACTCACACCTAAGCACAGTATAAAAGGAGATTTACTATTTGTAGAAGAAGATAAGTGGAGGATTGGTTGGGATTACGATTATAAATCGGGGCAATTCTTAAATAACGGTGTAAAAACTGAAAGTTTATTTACAACAGGTATTATTGTAGAACGTACAATTGATAATTTTGTGATATTCCTTAATGCTGAGAATTTCACAGATGTTAGACAATCTAATACTGGAAGTGGATGGGATTATTTTAGCCCTCAATTTACAGAAGTTTGGGCGCCATTAGACGGTTATTTCTTTAATGCAGGATTGAAAATTAAGTTGTAAACTTATTCTATTCTTATTCGTTTTTCAACTGTTCCATCATCAGAGACATAATAAGAGAGGCTCGTTTTTTTTAATTTCTATTTAAGATCCATTTCTTTTGGTTATAGAACTGTAAATTACAAAAATACTTTAAATTTGGGCTTTCAAAATAAAACCATATACGCATGATAAAAAGATTAGTAATCCTACTTTTAATAGCTACAGGAGCAAACGCTCAGGACAAAGGAGAATTTGAATCCTATTCCAACCCTTTTTACGGAACAATAGTAAACAAATCAAACACATACGATAAAGCAGAAAAGGAAGAAAATAAGTCTTTTAAAATGAATTTTGACGGGAAACAAATCCCGCAAAGCTTGGATGAATTCACTATTGTTGCTGCCGAAAACCCAATCTCGCAAGGTAACACAGGTACTTGCTGGTGTTTTTCGACTACTTCTTTTTACGAAAGTGAAATATATAGACTAACAGGTAAAACCATCAATTTATCTGAACTATACCCAGTATATTTTGAATACATTGAAAAAGCAAGAGGCTATATAAATACAAGAGGCAAAACCCACTTAGGAGAAGGGTCGGAAACAAATGCAGTTCAAAGAATGATGGAAATGCATGGAATTGTTCCTTTTGAAGCCTATGAAGGAAAGCCAACTGACCAGCCATTTTATAATCATGAAGCTATGTTTGGTGAATTTGAAACATACCTTAAAAGCTGTAAGCAAACTAATTTCTGGGATGAAGATGCAATTCTTTCTAATATAAAATCTATCTTAAATCATTATATGGGTGTCCCTCCTGCTTCATTTAAATACAATGGGAAAACCTATACGCCACAAACATTTTTGAAAAATGTTACAAAACTTGAGACAAACAACTATGTTGACTTTATGAGCTTACTGCAAAAACCGTATTGGAGCCAAGAAGAATACAAAGTGCCAGATAACTGGTGGAGAAGTGACGCTTACCACAATGTTCCTTTAGATGAATTTATGTTTGCTATAAAAAATGCTATTGAAAATGGCTATTCAATCTCAATTGGAGGAGATGTTTCTGAAAGTGGATACTCCTCAACACATGATGTAGCAGTTATTCCTTCTTATGATATTCCTTCAGAATT